>NZ_LT965953.1:1200000-1800000 GCF_900240995.1 Bacillus sp. Marseille-P3661 | reverse complement strand
TACTATCCTCTAAAAATACCTTTCCTAGACAAATAATTTTAATTTATTTCAATAAAATGGATAAAATCCCCACTTTCAAAAATATAGCTTTGATTGGGGATTTTTTAGTCTAAAAAAGGGGCACTTTTTCAGTGGTCTCGACCTGTCCCTCTGGCTTTTATAAAAATTGGAATAGAAATTATGTATATATTTGATATAATATATGTTTGTATAGGAGGAACTAGATAAAAAGAATTCTTCCTATGATTTAATACTAAAAATGTGGGGAAGTTGAGCTATGGAGAATAAAAAGGATATAAGTGCCGCGAAATTAATGTGGAAAATGACGCGCCCGCATACATTAACGGCGACGTTTGCTCCTGTAATCTTAGGGACAGTGGCTGCACTTCATGAGGGCGAGATTAATTGGCTATTATTCATTGCGATGATGCTTGCATGTTTAGCTTTGCAAATTGCAACGAATTTATTTAATGAATATTATGATTTTAAACGTGGACTGGATACTGCTGATTCTGTCGGGATTGGTGGCGGAATCGTCCGTCATGGTTTGAAACCAAAAAATGTTTTGAATGTCGCAATTTTATTATATATTATAGCAGCATTGATCGGTGTGTATATTTGCATGACTAGCAGCTGGTGGTTAGTTGTAATTGGTATTATTGGAATGGCGGTTGGCTATTTGTATACAGGCGGTCCATTACCAATTGCTTATACGCCATTTGGAGAATTATTTTCAGGATTGTTAATGGGAACATGTTTTGTATTGATTGCTTTCTTTATCCAAACGGATACGATTACAGTTGAAAGTATTTTAATTTCGATTCCAATTGGTATTTTAGTAGGGGCCATTAACATGTCAAATAATATCCGTGATATCGATGAAGATATTAAAGGTGGACGAAAAACGTTGGCCATTCTCCTTGGAAGAGAAAAAGCAGTGACAGCTCTAGCAATCGCCTTCGTGGTTTCGTATTTATGGATTGTTGCCATTGTTTTACTAGGGTATATAAGCCCTTGGGCATTGGTGATGTTCTTAGGTTTGAAAAAGCCAATTGCTGCCATTCAAAGTTTCCGAAAGGGTGCAAAGGAACCTCAATATATGCGTGTTGCTATGAAATCAACTGCGATGACCAATACGATTTTTGGTTTCCTATTATCAGTAGGCTTATTAATTAGTTATTTTATATAAATGAGAGAAGCATTCCCGAGCATAGAAGGGAATGCTTTTTCGTGTATGTTAGAAATTGAGTATCTTTAGACAGGCATCATCGTTCATCGTGAAAATTAAAAGCTAGTTGTTTTATGAAGGAACTTGCTCATTAAATTAACCATTATTGATATATCTAATTTTATCAATTAAAATATTTAGATAAGGGATAATTTTCTGATAACAAATTAAGAAGGATAAGACTAAAGAATTGACAGAGTTAACAAATGTTCAATTACAGTATCTTTATATGATAGTTCACAATTTCAAATAAGATTGGAGTAACATTAAAATGAGGAAAGAACGGACAGTTATTGTAACAGGAGGAGCACAAGGAATTGGGTTTGCTATTGCACAAGAGTTTATCCATAATGGTGATTTCGTGGCCGTTTTTGACATAAATGACGAAGGAGCAGTTGCTTCAGCTAAACAATTAGGCAACGCTAAGGCTTACAAAGTAAATGTAGCAGACGAAGCTTCGGTCAAATCAGCGATCGACACTTTAATCGCTGAACGAGGTTCTGTAGACGTAGTAGTAAATAACGCTGGCTTACAGTTTATTTCTAAAGTAGAAGATTTCCCAGTAGAAAAATGGGACTTATTAATGAATGTGATCCTAAAAGGTACATTCTTAATGACTAAGCATTCTTTACCATCGATGAAAGCTCAAAAATATGGCCGGATTATTAATATCGTATCTGCTCATGGACGTATTCCAGATGCTTATAAATCAGCTTACTGTGCAGCTAAAGCAGGTCAAACGGGTTTCACTAAAGTTGTCGCATTAGAAAATGCTACTGAAGGCATCACCTGTAACGCAATTGAACCAGGTCCTGTACGTACGGAATTAATTGAAAAACAATTACCAATATTAGCTGAAAAAGATGGTACAACTATACAAGAAGCATTAGACCACCATATACTAGGTAAACAATGGATCAAACGTTTACTCGAGCCAGCAGAAATCGGTAAAACAGCTGTTTTCTTAGCTTCAGAAGGAGCAGCTGCTATCACTGGAGAATCCATTCCAGTAACAGGCGGTATATAATACTAAGCATACCTAGTTGGGAATACAGTTATCATTGTCAGAAGTATGGGGTAGTAATAGGGATTAATTAAATAGATATAGTACCATAATGAACTCACGGGTGACATGCTGAACAGAAGGTTGTCAAAGTGGCAACTCCTATTGGTTAAAGCATCTATAAGAATGCGCTGAATATACGTTCTACTAGAGGAGAATGCAAAATGCCTATTATTAACCACAGCCAATTTATTAAAGCGCCTGTTGAAATATGCTTTGATCTTGCAAGAAACGTAGATATTCATACTAAAACTACAGCCAAAACTAAGGAAAGAGCAGTGGATGGGGTTACGCAGGGGTTATTAAAGGAGGGGGATACTGTTACTTGGGAAGCTATTCATTTTGGTATTAAACAAAGGTTAACGGCCAAAGTTATTCATATGGAAAAGCCCACTGTATTTGTAGATATTATGCTAAAAGGAGCTTTTAGTTCTTTTACACATACACATCGGTTTTTACAAGAAAAAGATGGGACCTTAATGATCGATACATTTGAGTATACATCACCTTTTGGTCCCTTTGGTTTAATTGCTGACAAGTTATTTTTGGAGAAATATATGACGAGGTTTATCATGAACCGAGCAAAAGAGCTAAAAAGTATTGCTGAAAAAATGACATAGCAGGCTTATTCAACAAACTTGGCAAAAATACAAAACACTACATATCCAATATCTTATAATTTGAACATGCTGCATTGGACACATTTATCCTATTAATTTACAATGGATTTTCTTTTTGTTTCTTCTCTAACCGATTCTCTAAAACATGAATCATATACAAGAAATGTTCCGCTTCTCTAACAACATGGTCTGCCAATAATGGATTAACAACGCTTTTTATTTGGCATGATTTAATTAATTCTAACCCAGCCTTTTTAAAATCTCTTAATTCTGAAGCAGCATTTTCACTATCTTTATTCATTTTACCGATAATTGGATATACTGGTTCCTTATTATAAAGCATGGATTCAACATCTCTAGCTTGATTTAGCAAGACTTCAAAATCATCGCCAAATTGTCTCGCGGTAATAACGAGATTTCGTTCAGAACTGTCAATGAGTTGAGAAATAAAGCGCGAATGTTCCATCATGATTCGTAGCCAAAAAACATTCTCACTAATTATGGCATCTTGAATGGGGTCCAAGATTCCTTGGTTGAACTTTTGTAAACTTCTTATAAAATATTCAGCTTCACGAGCTATGTGGTCCACAAGTAATGGGAAATTAAAACCAGTCACTTTGCAGTTGATAATAAGAATTAAAAGATTTCTCTTAAAGTTTCTAAATCCATATACTAATTGAATGCTGTCTTCATTTAATCTTCGGACATCATGAACTGTTTTGGGTGTTTGATGGGATCTTTTTTCTAGCTGTTCAAAATGATAAAAAAAGCTATCTGATTGTTGAATTAAATTCTTATCTTTACGATTAAATCCTTCACCTAGAAACAAAGCATGCTCCTTCATTATTCTTAACCAGAACTTGTTTTCTGTTAGTGACCGTTCAATAAATTTTTGTTCAGTTAAAGACTCAGGTTTTGCAGCTTTTGACTCAGGTGCAATAAGCATATTGGTTTCATAATCATCGGGAAACTGTCTAGTTGTTGATGGATTCCACAATGTTGTCATCCCCTTTAGTATGATAGTTCTACATTATATTCTCAAATCCATTTTCTTATGTTATGATGCAAGTTAAATAGGTGTTTCCCATTTTTGTGGGGAGGATTTATCTGCGATTGTAAAGGATGAAAGTCCTTTTTACCAAGGAATGGTGTGGTTCTGAAATATTAATTTGAAATTAAGAATATAGTCATCTATTCTTTGTAATGAATTTCTATATAATAGATAGGTAAGAGTATTGCAATATATCTGCGGTCATCCAATTTAGATAAAATGATGGAGGTGAAACATTCAATGTCGAATGATAATGAGGTTTTATTAGATAAAGGAAAGCCAAATGATACAAAGATGAAGGTAGAAAGAAAAGATGGAGAACCGACTTCTGCTTTCAAAGGCGCTTCTTGGGCAGCGCTGTTAGTAGGTGTTGCGGGTTACCTGATCGGTTTGTTTAATGCGACGATGCAACTGAACGAAAAAGGATATTACTTTGCTATTTTAGTATTTGGACTGTATTCGGCGGTATCTTTACAAAAAGCTGTAAGGGACAAAGAAGAGGGAATACCAGTTACAGGCATTTATTATGGGATTAGTTGGTTAGCACTTATTGTATCCATATCATTAATGGCAATCGGTTTGTACAATGCAGGGAGTATTGTGTTAAGTGAAAAAGGATTTTATGGCATGGCCTTTGTTCTTAGTTTATTTGCAGCTATAACGGTTCAAAAAAATATTAGGGATACACAGAAAGCAAGAGACAGAGATTAAGCATTCAAAGGGACGGTTCTCCTGTTTGTTTTTTTAGCAAACAGCAGAACCGTTTTCTGATTTTAGATAGGATTGAGTTTAGAATTGGAAGGCAAGTGTAGGTAGGCCCTTTCGTTGGAATACATGCTAACAAAACGAAGTTCAACACTTTTAAGTTAGCGGCGTATTCTTATGGGAATTCCAGTTCCAGACCTCAATGAAGAGGAAGATTTGAAAGCTGATCAATGAATGAAAGTTTCCCATTATAATGTTGATTTTCCACCATGATAATTTTTAGCTTTAAGACGTTTTATTTTTTTCAAAGACTGATTTGCTTTCGCAATATCTAAACAAAAATGAGGATTTACGACCACTAATTCATTACCATCTCGAACTGCTGCATCACAAGTAATGACACTGCTTAACTCAGGAGAATATAAAGAGATATTGCCTGAAGTAGGCCCTGGTGTTGCAATTATTTTACAACTATCATGTAGTATACATTGACCATCCTTGACTTTTATATCAACGGAAACATGTTTTTAAACTTTTCAATTGTTGTATAAACCATTTTCCAAACTCTTTTTTTCCTCTGGTAGTTGATCTTGCATTCCACAGCTTGAACTAATTTCTCTGATTTCACTTCACCACTAATAAACTTCGCTTCCATTTCATTCGATATGATCGTAACTGAAGGGTACTTTTCCTTGAAATCGTATAAAGAACCAATGTGGTCATCATTATAGTGTGTAATCATGATATTCTTTAAATTCTTCATGTAGGCGAGAAAATCATGAGAGATCTTTGAAGTATGTTCATAATCCAATGTAAATAAATCAAAAAAAGGATATAAACTATATTTATCCTTGGTTAATCTGCCTATTGTATCAACGGGCAGTTTTGTTGAAAAGTAGAAATAAACCGTGCTTTTAACGGATTAATTATTTGTCCTAATATTCTTAATATTAAATCACCCCATATATTGTATAAACATCAAGTTTTGCTTGGTGATTAATAATGGAAGGGGACGATATTGAATGGCACGAATAGATGAAATTGCTCCTGATATTTACAGAATTTCTATTTTTGTACCTCAGATTGATATGCAATTTAATCAGTTTTTAATAAAAGATGATGAACCTCTTTTGTTTACAACTGGATTAAAAGGCTTTTTTCCTGAAATGCGAGATGCTGTTTCACGTTTAATTGACCCAACCCAACTAAGATGGATTGGCTTTAGTCATTTCGAATCTGACGAATGCGGTTCTCTTAATCAGTGGTTGGAATTAGCACCCAAATCAGAAGCTGTCACGGGGTTTGTGGGAGGGATGGTCAATATCAATGATTTTGCACTTCGTCCTGCTCGTATGCTCCAAAATAATGAATCTTTCAGCATCGGTAAAAAACGATTGCGTTATATAAGTACACCGCACGTTCCACATGGATGGGATGCGGGTTTGTTCTATGAGGAAAGTGACCAGACTTTATTAACGTCTGATCTCTTCCATCATAATGGTGATGTTCAACCTTTGGCTAAAGAAAGTTTAATAGACCGTTGCCGTGAAACCCTAAAAGGTTTTGAACAAGGACCACTTGCTGGATATATTCCATATAATTCTAAGACAGATAGAATCTTACGTGACCTTGCTCAATTATGTCCAAAAACTCTTGCAACAATGCATGGTTCCTCCTACTCTGGCAATGGAAAGAAAGCTATTGAAGAGTTGGCTGAGGTCTGGCGAGAAGTATTGGGTGAGTAATATTAGTAACCTGTAATGTCCTCTCTTTCCAGTGGTGAAAAGGCATATTTTATACTGTGGAGGGTCGGGAATTTAATTGAAAGAGGGGTTCCCGCATAGTTTGTTTTTTTCTAATATGTGGTAAGCCTTCTTTTTCATCAAACGGTTAATCCAATATGAAAATAGTATAAAAATATTTTAGTAGGCGATACCTACACGAAATTTTATATAATCTTTTGCTACTATCTGTTTAAATGTAAATTCTGCTGTATCCGGTACGGATATTTCGACTCCACCCGCGGGCAAAAAATTCCGGTCAATACGATATTTGCCTACTCTTTCTCCATCCGGTAAATACGTAGGACAGACAATCGTCCATTCAAGAGTTGATTGTTTGAGCATATCGTAAACTTTATGATGTTCTTTCGCTGCACGTGTAGACTTCTGCTTTGATTCACTTGATTGATAACGCAGAGAATTTGGCGTAGTTCTACTTTGAAGAATACCCGCAGTTCCTATAGTTATGATTCGTTTTATACCTTCGTTTTCCATTGCTTCGATAATTATTGGCATACTGTCTGATAGAGTGGTTGTTCCATCAGTATTTAGTGCACTAATAACTACATCAATCCCATGCATTGCACGTTCTATATCAGCTTTATTTAAAACATTCCCTTGAATAATGGCTAAATTTTCATTATTTATTTGCATCTTCCCAGGAGTGCGAACTAATACAGTAACATGATGCCTGTTATGAAGGGCATAAGTAACTATTTGACTTCCAACTCGTCCTGTTGCACCTAAAATTAAAATATTCATAAGAATGAGTCTCCTTTTGAAAATACTAATATTTTACTATAAAATGTTATTTTATTGTCTTGTTAATTTTCGGCTTTAGGGCAACAAGAATTAATTTAACTTTAAAGAGCCAAAAATATGCATTCCTGTATATTTTGGCTCTTTTGCTATCATAAAACATATTGACATAAACAGCATGTTTTGATTTTACAATGCTCAACGGACACGATTCCATCAAAAACACTAAACCAAACATGTCTGCGTCTCTAAATGGAAGGAAGTGTTTCAACAGATTTAGCAAAAATGTATCATCCTATGTAGCGGTTACTGGAGGTTATTATTCTGCATCTGAAAGTAATAAGTTAGCAGTTTCATCGTTTGTAAGTAAGACATTTATAAATCTACCACGAAGTGCTCCTAAAATTGCATTTATTTTTTTTTCTCCGTATGCAATACCTACACGAGTTGGAATCCTCATTAAATCTAATGGCGAGGCACCTGTGACTCTCTCTGAAATCCATTGCATGGATAGCTCCCCGTTTCGATCAAAAAAGTGCAAGTTAACATCTCCAACACTGTTTTTTTGAAGTTCTTCTACAGTAAGTCCACTTACTAATTCAGAGCTTATAATCGCGGAGTCTTCTCCTACATGGCCAATTCCTATTATTGCAATATCAATGTTAAGAATTTCTTGTTTTACTTTTCTAATATTTTCATCTTTTAAAAAGAGATCTCTTGTTTCCTTATTATCTAGAATGGCTGGTGCAGGCAAAAAGAAAGGCCTTGCATCGATCGACTGCGCCCATGATTGTATGACAGATGTAGAGGGGATGTTATTTTCTCTCATTCCCACGCTTCCAGACATTTGAATGATATTAAGATTTGGACGCGATTCGCACAGATGAAGAAATTGTCCAACGCTATTCATGGTATGACCTAATCCTAAACCTAAAGATCCTTGAAAAGGTAGGATACTATTTAAATAATTGACGACGGTTGTTTCAAAAGAATATCCTTGATCCTTTTTTACAACCAATGCATCTTTTAATTTAAATTTATTAATTAAAAGATTCTCCAAATCACTTCTTCTAGATTTTTCAGATTTTGACTGGATGTGAAATTGTATAATTCCCTCTTCTCTTGCTTCGTTTAGAAATCGAGCGACGGATGATCTTCCTATATTCATTTGTTCAGCAACTTCTTTTTGAGTTAATCCAAGTATGTAGTACATTCTAGCTATTCTTTCAAGAAAAACTCTTTTAGACATTTGTTCATGATTATTATTTTTGCTCATCGTGTTTTTTCCCCCGTTTAATATTTTTCGGATCTCAAATAACAAGTAAATGCTTTTAATTTTAATAGTGTAAAAGAATGTACTAATAAAAGAATACCATATTTCCGGTAAAAATAAACCAATTAATCAAAGTCAACCTTAAAAATATTTTAAATTTTCTAAATTATTATTGCCATAATATATCAATTTTGGTAATATTACCATAGTGAGCAAAATATCATGTATTGAACAAATGTTTAAAATCATTTTTTGTTGGTTCACTATTTTTACAAATATAAAGCATATTTAGAGGAGGGGCTATTTTTAGAATATTTCATGAGTTTAATAGTTCATTAATAAAAGGAGGAAAAGAAATGTTAAAAAACAACGCGTTAAGGATGTTACTTTTGCTTTCATTATTATTAAGTTTAGTGTTTACAACAGCTTGTACTATTTCAACAACGGATAGCGCTGTTGAAGACACTGCAGCTGAAAATACTGCAACGACTGAAACTAATACTCAAGAAACAGCAACAAATACAGCCGCCTCTGAAAATGTAAGCGATTCCGGACTGAAAGGTGTAGTTGATGGTGAGCCGGTTCCTTCTTTAGCTGGAAAAACAATTGGGGTTGCGGTTATTGGGACTGATCATAATTTCGATCGTCAGGCATATCAAGGTCAACTTGACCGTATAGAAGAACTTGGAGGAAAAGCGATCGCCGTGGATGGTGAACGAAATGATCAAAAACATATTTCGGATATTGAAAACCTTATAACACAAAAGCCAGATGCCATCATTAAAATGTTAGGTGATACAGAAGTATATAAACCTGTACTTAAAAAAGTCCATGATTCTGGTATTCCTTTATTTACTGTTGACCATGTAAGTGAATACAGTATTACGAATTCGACTTCAGATAACTATCTTGTAGGTGAAGCTTTAGCTAGAAAGATATTTGAAGACATGGGTGGCGAAGGTAAAATTGCTGTATTTAACGGATTTTATGGAGTTAGAGCTTGCGCAATTCGTTATGATATGTTGAAGTATGTTGCTAAAGATTATCCGAATATTGAATTCATTGAGCCTGAGTTACAAGATGTTATTCCTGGAACAATTGAGGATGCTAGAAAGAAAGTACAAGACCTATTAGTAAAATATCCAAACCCAGGTGAACTAAAAGCGATATGGGCAGCGTGGGACATTCCAAGTATTGGAGCTGCTCAAGCCGTTGATGCAGCAGGTCGTACAGATGTTAAAGTTTACGGTGTAGATGGAGACCCAGCAGCGATTGAAATGGTTGCAAGTCCAGATAGTTCCTTTGTTGCCGATATGGCACAAAATCCATATGATATTGGCCAAGCAGTTGTTGATGCTGCTGCAAGACACTTAGCAGGTCAAAAGGTACCAAGTTCAGTATATGTAGAACCTATTCTTGTAACAAAAAATAATGCTGAAGAAGCAAAGAAAGTATTATTTAAAGAGTAATAGAATGAAAGAATTCGAGAGACAGAGACAGATCTATCTCTCGAATTTTCAATTTGAATAATTTTTGTCACATCATATAAGAAGGGAGAGGGAAGGATGGATAGGGATTATGTTTTAGAGATGTTGAATGTTGGAAAAGAGTTCCCGGGAGTTAAAGCGTTACAAGATGTTAATTTCCAACTAAGTGATGGTGAGGTTCATGGGCTTGTTGGAGAAAATGGTGCTGGAAAATCTACTTTAATGAAAGTACTCGCTGGAATATATCAGCATGATTCTGGTGAGGTTATTTTTAATGGGAAGGTGCAAAAAAGTTTAACTCCTAAATCGGTTGAGCGATTAGGAATTCATTTTATTCATCAAGAAAGGTATATTGTACCTTATCTAACAGTAGCGGAAACTTTATTTTTAGGAATTGAACCAACGCATACCCCTTTGAAATTACTCAGAAGAAAGTCACTAGAAAAGGAAGCAAATCAAATGCTTAGAGAAAAAGTAGGGGTAAATATACCAGGTAACAAATTAGTAGGGGAGTTAACTGTGGGGGAGCAGCAGTTGCTGCAGGTTTGTCGCGCGTTGCTACATGAGCCAAGAGTTATTGTATTTGATGAGCCAACTGCAGTATTAGCACAACGAGAAGCCGATCAACTATTTAAAATTATTAGAGAATTACGAAACAAAAATATCGGAATTATTTATATATCTCATTACTTTGGTGAAATTTTAGATATTTGCGATAGAATAACAGTTTTAAGAAATGGTACAAATGTAACTACAACGAAAACAAATGGGTTAACTATTGAAGATATTGTATTTATGATGTCTGGAAAACATATTGGTGAACAGTTTCCTGAAAAGAATTGGAAACGTGGAGAAAAATTATTAGAAGTAAAGGGATTAACACATAAAAAGCATTTTCAGGATGTTACCTTTAATGTCCATAAAAACGAAATTGTTGGAATAACAGGATTAATGGGGTCTGGTCATTCGGATATAGGGGTATCTATCTATGATAATGCTGACATTATAAAAGGTTCGATCACCTTTAAAGAAAAGGTCTTAGATCATATTAACCCTGAACATGCAGTAGGTATCGGAATGGGGTATGTTCCTGATGATCGTAGACATCTTGGGATTATTCAAAGTATGTCTGTTCGAGAAAACATAACATTAGCCAGTTTAAAAACTGTAAGCAAAGGTGTTGTGATAAAACGCTCGAATGAGATAGAGAAAGTAGATCGTTTAATTGAAAGCTTGAATATTAAAACTCCTGACCGTGAAACTGAATTAGGAAATTTAAGTGGTGGAAATCAGCAAAAAGTTGTAATGGCCAAATGGCTCAATAGCGAAGCGGAGCTATATATATTAAATCAGCCGACAGCTGCAGTAGATGTAAGTGCAAAAGCAGAGATTTATAAATTAATAGGTCAACTAGCTGAACAAGGTGCAGGAATTTTAATCATATCTCAAGATATACAAGAGTTAGTTGGCTTATGCGATCGGATTCTAGTGATGTATCGTGGGAAAGTAATTGAAGAGATTGATGGGAAGAATACAACAACAGATGAAGTAATGGTAAGTATAATGGGGGGGAATATTAATGACGCAGTTAGCGAGTACGCTTAAGTCCTTTAATTATAATACGTTACTTAAATATATAGGGATAATATTATTCATATTTGTCATTTTAGTCTTTAGCATTAGTTCCCCCGTTTTTTTAACAGGTCAAAATATAGTTAATATTCTAGTTCAATCAAGTGTTTTAGGAATTGTCGCTTTAGGTATAACGGTTGTGTTAATAGGTGGTGGAACGCATGTTATTCGCGGGGGAATGGATCTGTCACTTGCTAACAACTTAGCGATTAACGTAGCCATTATATCTGTATTACTTACAAAAGGACATTCATTTCTAATAGCTTTTGGTATCGCATTTCTATGTAGCATTATTATTGGAGTCATTAATGCCTTTACAATAGTAAATCTAAAGGTTATTCCATTATTAGGTACTTTAGCTATTATGTATTTATTAAAAGGAATTGAGTTGTTAATCACTGACAATAAGGTTGTAGGTGTTTCACATCCTGTACTAGATTTTATAAAAAGTAGTTTTTTAGGTTTACCTATTCAAGTTTGGTTTTTTGCGGTTGTAAGTATTATATTTTATGTCCTTTTTAATAAATCCGTATTTGGTAATTGGGTGTATGCTGTTGGAGGTAATCCGCAAGCAGCACAAAATGCCGGTATTAATGTACGTTTTGTACTTTCATCCACTTATATTATTGCTGCCTTTACAGCTGCAATAGCAAGTTTACTTGTTATTGCGCGAATAAATGGGAGTGTACCAGGGCTTGGAGATATTATGTTGTTAGATATATTGTTAGTCGGATTTATGAGTGCAATCTTTAGCCGACTTGCAGTTCCCAACATACCTGGAGCTATTTTGAGTGCAATCTTCGTTGGCATGTTATCAAATGGATTTACATTAATCAACGTTCCGACTTATTGGGTATATGCGATTAAAGGAAGTTTAATACTCGTTGCAGTGGCAATTACAACGACACAGCAAAGGAGAGTGAGTTAATATGGCCAAGTTAGCAGTAAGAAAGGTTTCATTGAATAATAGTTCGATAAATTATGCAAGCGTTTTAACTAGATACAGCACACTGATTGCGTTGATACTAGTCATTTGTATATTTACAGCGATATCTCCTGCCTTTTTAACAGCAAGTAACTGGGCTAATATTTTAAGTCAATCCTCAATATTAGCGATTGTAGCGATAGGCTTATGTTTTGTGGTTGCCAGCGGTGGCATGGATTTATCTATTGCAGTTTCATTTGGGATTGGTTCAATGGTAGCAGTTATTCTTTTGAAGGCGGGTGTGGGATGGTTTTTAGCAATACCTATTGCACTTATTGCTGGGGCCATTATTGGATTAATTAATGCATTTCTGGTTGTAAAGGTGAAAATCACACCATTCTTGGCTACACTTGGTACTCTTTTTATTGGGGAAAGTGTTGAAAAGATTGTGACTAGAGGTGGGGAAGCGATCTATTTTCCGGGAATGGATGAAGTCTTTAAATATTTAGGTCGTGGCAGTGCATTGTTAATTCTTACTGATGCTGGCAGAATTGACTTTAAATTTTCTATTGTTTTAGCACTTATCTTGGCTGTAATCGCCCACTTCCTATTAAATCGTACAATATTTGGAAGACATTTATATGCACTCGGTGCACAAAAGGAAGCATCTTTATTATCCGGTGTCCCCGTCCATCGTTATACCGTTTATGCTTTTGTCTTATGCGGTGTGATTTGTGCCCTTGCAGGCATGGTAGGATCTTCGGTATTGACTTCTTATGTTCCGTTAAGCGGTCGCTATTATTTATTAGATGCAATTGGTGCAGTATTCATAGGGAGTACGTTACATCGGCAGGGGTTTGCCAATATTCCAGGTACTTTAATAGGTGTTTTGTTTTTTGGGGTTGTATCGAACGGATTAAATATGGCAGGCATTGATTTCTATTGGCAAAGTGTTGCAAGAGGTGCATTAATCTTTATAATATTAGCTTTTGCTGCTAATCGAAAAAAAGATTAAGTAATAGAACTCTCTTTATTTTGAACATATGTTTATATCTTGGTCTTTTGCTCTATGTTAGGGTGTTTTTCGAAGTTTAAAAATATGAATATTGTTGCTATAAAGATAGTTTCAAAACCATTAATACTATAATGGTTGGAATTTTCAGAAAAAAGTAGATAATTTATTGCATTAAATACCAATAAATGTATAATTATAGATACATGAACAATTTATTATAATTTGGACATATGTCCAAAGTGAAGTTGTGGATTAAATAATAAACCAACTAAATATTTTAAGGAGGAAACTATGAAAATATTAGTTACTGCACCTTTTGACTCTAAGTGTTTAAGTCAACTTAAATCTGAGTTTGGGGATATTCAATACTGCTCTTGGAAAGAACATGGTAGTGCATTTAACGAAGATGAGTTAATTTCATTAATTAAAGAACATATTGCAGACGGACTAATAACTGAGGTTGATGAGGTTAGCCAAAAAGTAATAAATGAGTGTCCGCAGTTAAAGTTTATTGGTGTTTGTAGGGCAAATCCAGTAAACGTAGATGTAAAGGCAGCAACTTCTAAAGGAATTCCAGTATTAACTACTCCAGCACGAAATGCGCAAGCTGTTGCTGAGTTATTTATAGGAAATGTTATTTCTTTTATGAGAAATATCGTACCAAGTGTTGAATGGTTAGAAGGTGAAAAATGGTCGGGAGAAACATTAGGAGCTTACATTAAATTTAAAGGGAATGAACTAGCAGGAAAAAAAGTTGGATTTGTAGGTTTTGGGGCAGTAGGTCAAAGAATTGCAAATATGATTAAGCATTTTCCTTGTGAAATCCAATTCTATGATCCTTTTGTAACTTGTAATGAATATAGCAGCGTTTCATTGGAAGAGTTGTTTAAAACGAGTGATATAGTTTCTATCCACCTTCCCGTAAATGAAAAAACGAAGGGATTAATTTCAGGTGATTTACTTAATAGTATGAAACAGGATGCTATATTTGTAAACACTGCACGCTCAGCTGTAGTTGACACAAATGAGTTACTGAATGTTTTAAAGACGAATAAGATAAGAGGTGCAATTATTGATGTATTTGATCATGAACCTCCTACAGAAGTAGACTATCAAATCATTCATTTATCGAATGTTTTAGCAACACCACACATTGCTGGTGCAACGGAAGAAGTGGAAAGTCATCATTCGACTATTATGCTTGATAACCTTGAGAAATGGTTTAAGTATAAAGAGCCTAAAAATCTTTTTAACAGAGAGTTATATGTTTCTAGTAACTAAAGGTGGTGTGTGTCGATATGGTAGAAGGTTATCTCATAATTGATGTAGGAACTGGAAACACTCGTGTCGGAATTGCTTCTACTACAGGTACGGTCCTAGCTGTAGAAAGTATTGAAACAAAATATTATAGGGAATCGGCCTACCCGGATAGTCAATCCTTTAAACCTGAAGAGATGTTTGATAAAATAAAAAATTTAATCAAACATGTATTAGCAAAAACGCCTGATGTAAGGATCATGTCCATACTATCAACCAGTCAGAGAGAAGGAATCGTTTTAATAGATGAAGAGGGACAATCCATTTTGGGGCTACCAAACATAGATAACCGCGGACTTGAATGGGAAAGTGAAATCAAGGACTTTAAGAAGGTTTACGGGTTAACAGGGCGTTGGCCGACTACGGTGTTTTCAGCCTTAAAGTTAAGAGGGGTAAAAGAAAGATTGCCGCAAATATGGAAAAGGATTCATGCATTTACTAGTGTAAGTGATTGGATTGGTTATGAATTTACCGGAGAACTAGTATATGAACCTTCACAAGCGTCAGAAACTTTATTATTTGATGTCAAAGAAGGATGTTGGTCTCAAGAGCTCTGTGACATCTTTAGTATCAACTATTCCTGGTTACCAAGAATTCAAAAATGCGGATCCGTTCTCGGAAAAATAAATCCCGAACTAGCGAGCGAATTAAACTTATCTCCTGAAACTATATTTATAGTTGGCGGAGCGGATACTCAGTTAGCGGTTAAAGGTGGATCACCACAGCTCGATGATATTGTTATTGTTTCAGGAACTACTACACCAATTGCAAAAAAAGTGGATAGTTATAGTGTCGACCACTTGGCACGATGTTGGGTAAACCGGCATGTAAATGAGGGTGAGTTTATTATTGAAACAAACGCAGGCGTGACGGGTTTAAATTATCAAAGGCTTAAAAAAGTGTTTTTTCCAGATAAGGATTACGCTGAGATCGAAAAAGAAGTCCTTAAATTAGAAAAACCTACTAGTATAGCATCGTTTGGAACTTTAGTGTTTGATAAAAATTTACCCCTAGCATCAGGAGGTTTTTTATTAGATGCCCCTTTTAATCAAGATTTAACAGCAGCTGATTTTGTGTTTGGAATTCTATTTGATATCGCAAGTTCAATTAAATATAACTTTGATGTCATGTTAGCCATTTCAAATAGTAATAAAGATTATGTGTTGGGGTGCGGTGGTGGATTTCAAGGCAGTGTTTTACCACAGCTATTAGCAGACCTATTGCAGAGGAAAATTATTATAAAAGAAGGATATAGCCAAGCATCCATTCAAGGCGGAGTCATTATTTGTAACGATGCATTAGGAATTAGAAATGTAGAAAAAGAAACCTTAAAAGTATTCCAACCATCGTCCAATGACCATCTCCAAAGTTTATATCAAAAATGGTGTGAATATAGAAATAAGATAAATAATATAAATGATAATCTGAGGAGTGAAAAGGTATATGCAAATTAAAAAAGATATCGTACATTATGCAAAATTGATGGATAAGAGCGGTTTAGTTGTAGGGACTGCAGGGAATATTAGTGCTAGAATCGGTGATAGAATGTATATTACTCCATCTGCACTACCATATGATGAAATGACAGAAGAAGATGTTTTAGAAGTGGATCTTAATACAGGGAATGTCATTTCAGGACATCGAAAGCCTTCATCTGAAACACCGATGCATAGTTTTATTTATAAGAATAATATTTCAATAGAAGCAATCGTTCATACTCATTCAACATATGCTACAATGTTTGCTTGTGCCAATATTGCTATTCCGCCAGTACACTATACAATCGCTGATATTGGTAGAGAGGTGTCTGTAGCTCCGTATGCAACATATGGATCTGAACAATTAGCAATTAACGCTGTAAATACGCTAGGGGATAGCAATGGTGTTTTATTAGCTAATCATGGAGTAGTAGCTGTTGGATCTACTTTAAAGGATGCTTATCGAAGAGCAGAAGTAATTGAGGAAGTTGCAATACTAGCTTACGGGAGTTTCACACTAAAAAGTGTAAAACCATTGACTACTGAGAATCTAGATGATGCATTAGAAGGATTTAAAACTTACGTGAGTGGATGATTTAGGAATTCAGAACATTCTGGAAGTAACAAGACGAAATATATAGGAATATGAAAAAATTTTATAAAGAGAGCTGGTTATATTTTACTGCCAGCTTTTTTCATTTTATCTAATAGATTTTGATGAGGTTTTATAGGCTAGGTGATCATTTGTTTAGTAGGATAGCATTTTGATGAATCATTTTAATAAAGGAGTAGGTTTATGTCTTTGTCCATAGATCAGAAAAATGGTGTTTTTCCTTCTGTTTGCTCGCTTGATTGTCCAGATCAATGTGGATTACTTTTGCATAAAAAAGACGGGGTTATTGTCAAAGTGGAAGGTGATCCAGACCACCCCATAACAAAAGGGAAGATTTGTAATAAAGTAAGACATATTACAGAACGACTTTATGATGAAAAACGGTTAAAATACCCAATGAAACGTATAGGCCGGAAAGGTGAGGGTTTGTTTGAGCAGATTAGCTGGAAGGAAGCCGTTGATTCAATAATTTCTAGATTCAAGGAGCTTGTGCAAACTAATGGACCAGAGAGTATTTTACCCTATAGCTTTTATGGAAATATGGGAAAATTGAGTGCAGAAGGAATGGATCGTCGTTTCTTTAACCGACTAGGTGCTTCACAACTCGATCGTACCATTTGCCAGTCAGCTGGTACAACAGGTTATAAATATACAATGGGTGGAAAATTAGGTACGGATCCAGAGGATACGATTGATTCTAAATTAATCATTTTTTGGGGAGTAAATGCAGCCAGCACAAATATGCATCAATTAGTACTTGCCCAAAAAGCACGAAAAAAGGGAGCGAAACTTGTTGTTATCGATGTCCATAAAAATCAAACTGCTAAAATGGCAGATTGGTTTATTCCTATTTTACCAGGAACAGATACAGCACTTGCTCTAGGTATCATGCATATCTTATATGCCGAAGGGCTAGTTGATAAATTGTTTTTACAACAATATACCGTTGGTTACGAAGAACTGCGTGATCATGTTGTTCAGTACGATCCTACTACTGTTTCTCAAATAACCGGGGTTTCGGTGAATGATATTATTAAGCTTGCCCATTTGTATGGAGGTACAACACCATCTTTTATAAGAATAGGTAACGGTATTCAGCATCATGATAATGGGGGAATGTGCAGTCGAACTATTACTTGTCTTCCAGCTTTAACAGGGCAGTGGCTCCATAAAGGAGGAGGCGCTAACAAATCTAATTCTGATTTTTTAGCTTTTAATAAGAGTAAATTACAGCGACCTGATTTATTACAAAACAAGAATACTCGCGTAATCAATATGAATGCAATTGGTGAAACATTGCTTTCTTTAGATCCGCCAATTAAGGCTATGTATGTATATAACAGTAACCCAGCTGTTGTTGCTCCGGATGGAAATAAGGTAAATGCGGGACTTGAAAGAGAGGATTTATTTCTTGTTGTCCATGACATGTTTATGACTGAAACAGCAAAATTTGCTGATATAGTGTTGCCGGCAACCTCTTCTTATGAAAATAATGACTTTTATACATCTTACTGGCACCATTACATTCAAATTCAACAACCGATCATAGAGCCTTTCGGTGAATCTGTCTCCAACACAGATGTGTTTCGACTATTAGCTGAAGGTATGGGCTTTCATGAAACTGAATTCAAAGTAACAGATAAAGAATTAATTGCCGAAGCTTTAGAGCAAACGGATAATCCTTATTTAGAAGGCATTACAGTTAAAGACTTAGTAGAACAGCAGTATATTAAGGCAAAAGTAAAACCACTATTGCCAGGAAAATTAGAAACTCCTAGTGGAAAAATAGAGTTATATTCGGAGCAGATGAAAGCAGATGGATATCCACCATTGCCTACCTATATACCTATTGTAAATGATGGCGATTTTCCATTTCTATTTGTGCCAACGGCCAATCATAATTTCTTGAATTCTACTTTTTCAAATATACAAAAGCATATTACCCTAGAAAAGCAACCTCGCTTATTTATCAATGTTGAAGATGCCAATTCTCTAGGTATTGAAGAGGGACAAAAAGTCCGTGTATGGAATCAGCGTGGGGAGTGCGAGTTGACTGCTGCAGTTGGGGAAAATGTTTTACGTGGTGTAGTTGTAACTCAAGGGCTATGGTCTAATTCTGCGGATTATAAGGACCGAGTTAACGTTCTAACCCCTGATCGAATTGCGGATATGGGGGGCGGCGCAACGTTTTTCTCTGGTCGTGTTGCGGTTGAAAAAATACAGTAATACATCGTTTTCATTATTCATGGTGACGGTTCTCTAGCTCCTAAAATCGGTGCACCAGAATCGTCACCATAATTTTATCATTCACTATAAATATCCCCATTTCTGCAAGAGCTCACTTACTTCATTTTTCATCTTTTCTACTAGCTCAGGTCTTCCGTGAACATAGTTCATTTGACGTAAACTGCGAGTATTCCATGTATCTAAAAGCTTTTGACAAAAGTCGTGGTCTTCAGATCTATTCTTCAAGAGAATCACACTCCTTAAACCTCTAATAGTATTACATCCAATTTTAGGTTAATTATAGTCCATATTCAAGGCAGAGGATGATTCAGAAGGGGAAGTGAAATTGCAAGAGAGGGGACAGTATTTAAATAGGATATCAATTATGGTAATTAGACCTGCCTTTAGAGCAATTTATTTGCACTTAGTTATCAAAGCGAAATAAAAGAATGGAGCAGAAAGCTTTTTAGTGAGTTGGTTGTACGAGCAATGAAAATGACAATTGAGCGGGATATACGAAACTGGAATTATACAAGGCCATTCTTACTAACTGGTATTCTAGTGACATTGAAACAAAGAATGATTTAGTGGAGTTGGAGAAAAACAGACAACTATATTCAACGTAAAGTTTATCTAAATATATATACAGATCCATTCAAAGAGTATTTAGAGATATGTAAACGTAAAGTTAGGTTTGAAAGCGGAGAATTAACATGAGCAATACCATGACCTTGAAACTTGTTTCTATGTATACGAAAAAAGCACCTTACAAGTGCTCCTGTATCAAAACTCACTTTCCACCTCATAAGGCTGAGTTGAGATTAGGCATCCTCGAAGGTGCTATGGAATTTCATGTATCCTGCATCGCCATTGCGAAATGCGCAGGTTTTTTTACTGGTAATTACCGTAATTGCCGTTATTTAAGGTCATAACGATCCGCATTCATTACCTTGACCCAAGCAGCAATAAAGTCATATACAAACTTTTCTTTATTATCGTCTTGTGCATATACTTCTGAAAGGGCGCGTAGAACTGAGTTTGAACCGAACACTAGGTCAACTCTAGTTGCTGTTCTCACCACTTCACCTGTCTTGCGATCACGTCCTGCATAGACATTTTCTTCTACAGGCTTCCACTCTACTCCCATGTCAAGCAAGTTAACAAAGAAGTCATTGGTGAGTTGGCCTATTCGATCAGTGAATACACCGTGCCCAGTGCCACCATAGTTTGTACCTAGAACACGCAAGCCACCAATAAGGACTGTCATTTCTGGTGCAGTAAGGTTTAAGAGCTGAGCCTTATCTACTAGGAGCTCTTCGGGACTTACACTATACTGTTTCTTTTGGTAATTGCGGAAACCATCTGCGATAGGTTCTAGTACTTCAAAGTTTTCTACATCTGTTTGCTCTTGTGTTGCATCACCACGTCCAGGAGTAAAAGGAACCGTTACATCAAAGCCTGCATCTCTTGCAGCTTTTTCTACTGCAGCACTTCCACCTAGGACAATTAAATCGGCCATGCTGACTTTCTTATCAAGTTCCTTTTGAATACCTTCGAGTACCTGAAGCACTTGTGCAAGTTGTTCCGGCTGATTCACTTCCCAATCCTTTTGTGGAGCAAGACGGATGCGGGCACCATTTGCGCCACCACGATGATCCGATCCACGGTAGGTACTAGCTGATGCCCATGCTGTTGTTACTAGCTCGCTGATTGTAAGTCCTGAGTTTAGGATTTTAGTTTTCAACGCTACTATTTCTGCATCAGTTAATTCATAATCAACAGCTGGCACAGGATCTTGCCAAGTAAAATCTTCTTCAGGCACTTCAGGACCTAGATATCTGGTTTTAGGACCCATATCTCGGTGTAACAGTTTGAACCATGCGCGTGCAAATGTATCTGCAAACTCGTCTGGATTCTCATGGAAACGACGACCAATCTTTTCATACTCTGGATCATGGCGCAATGCCATATCCGCGGTTGTCATCATTGTCGGAACTTTAATGGATGGGTCTTCTGCATCTGGTGCAAGGTCCTTTTCATCGGGATCTACAATAAGCCATTGCCATGCACCTGCAGGACTCTTTGTAAGCCACCATTCATATCCAAATAATAAATCAAAGTAACCATTATCCCACTGTGTCGGGTTAGCAGTCCAAGCACCTTCAATACCGCTCGTAATGGTATCACGACCAAAACCCTTGCCGTATGAGTTTTGCCAACCTAAGCCTTGTGCTTCAATAGGAGCAGCTTCTGGTTCTGGACCAACATGGGCAGCATCTCCTGCACCATGTGCCTTACCGAAAGTATGGCCACCGGCTATTAATGCAACTGTTTCTTCATCGTTCATTCCCATACGTGCAAAGGTTTCGCGGATGTCCCGAGCACTTGCAAGTGGATCCGGTTTACCATTTGGCCCTTCAGGATTCACATAGATTAGCCCCATTTGAACAGCAGCAAGTGGATTCTCAAGGTCACGATCGCCTGTATAACGATTATCACCTAACCATTCCGTTTCAGTACCCCAGTAGATGTCCTCTTCTGGATGCCAAATGTCTGGGCGTCCTGCTCCAAAACCTGCTGTCTTGCCGCCCATGGACTCAATAGCAACGTTACCAGCTAGGAGAAGCAAGTCGGCCCAAGAAATCTTATTACCATACTTTTGTTTAATCGGCCATAGAAGTCGTCGTGCTTTGTCAAGGCTAGTGTTGTCAGGCCAGCTGTTAAGTGGGGCAAAACGTTGGTTGCCAGTTCCACCACCACCTCGGCCATCACCCGTACGATAAGTACCTGCGGCATGCCAAGACATACGGATAAATAATGGACCATAATGTCCGTAGTCAGCAGGCCACCATTCTTGACTAATTGTCATTAGCTCCTGAAGATCTTTCTTAAGAGCATAATAGTCTAATTTCTTAAATTCATCTGCATAATCAAAGTCTTCACCCATAGGGTTAGATTTTCTGTCATGCTGGCGGAGAATATTTAAGTTCAGCTGGTTTGGCCACCAGTCTCTGTTTGTTGTACCACCAGATTTGTTGCTAGTTGCGCCTCCGTGATGAAACGGGCATCCACCAATGTTTGCATTGTCTTTCGCGTCCATATAGTTCTTACCTCTCCTTCCGTAAAATTGAGCAGAAATTTGGAAACTTACAAACTGGATGACAATAAATAATTGTTATCACTATATTAAACTATTACGTAAATTGGCAGATTAGAATAATGTTATAAAATATCTACCTTTAGAAGACTTCTGTTAATTCTTCATCGTACACATCTTTGGATGGAGGGGGCCCAGGTTTTTCAGGGAAGTAAGATATTAACAGGTTGCCACACTGCAATCAATGAATCATAGGCATGCTTTCCTCTGGGGAGGGAGCTAGGTATTTAGTCCGTTGTGGCACTCACTTGTCCTTTTTATAATTTTCCAGAGGGAAGCCATTACTTTTGCGGATACATTATTAAACCCGATGTCACTGCTTTGATTGTGGAGAATATTGAGCACCCAAAAATAAATAATAAAGGACTCAAAGCTGTTGCCGACCAGTTAAATAGTTAGAGAATCTTAACCGGGGTACATTTTGTAAAGGCTCTTGATAGAGAGGACTATTAAATGTAAGTGTCATACTACATGCTTTAGAAAAAAGTCTATTTTTTCCGGACATTTAAGCCCTTAATCTCATAAAAAAGCTGCATTTGAAGATCTTACCGGACATTGAGTGCCTTATTTGATTAAAATCACTCCAAAATATGCTCATTTGCATTTAATAGAGGAACATATGTCCTCCAAATTCATAAAACGGCTTTTTTGAACGGAATAACGTACCTTATGTCCGGATAGATCTTCTATTAGAGCAATGACATACTCACAAACAACTAAAATGGTAAATTGCTTGTTTTTTAAATAGAAAAATATAAATGCTTGTATTTCTTTTTTATAACGTATACAGAAGAAATGATTTAATGGCGGTTACTTCGTAAGGCAACAAAACTCCAAAGCGGTTAGGCATTGAATGTATTGACAGACGGCGGCCCGTTTGAATATATCGTTCCAAATGAAACGCATTCATAGGGACGGTTCTACTGTTTGTTTTGTGCAAGCAGTAAACCGTCTCTTTGTCCTCAAGCGCATATTTCTCAAACGCAGAGCCCTAACAGAGGGCAGGATGGTTAGTGATACATTAATTACAGTAAATAAGTTATCAACCCTAAAAACGCGGCTCCAAGAATAATCCATATAGGTTCAATTTTCCATTTGGAGATTACAAATGATATGACTATAACGGCAAAGATTTCCATTCCTACTAATTCCATTGGTACTGCTGTTTCCCATGCCGCAACAGTGATTAAGCCAGATATAACAAAACCGGCTGAAAGAGTAACTTTTTTTATGATTGGTTCGATTTTCTTTAAACCGAATGAAATTAAAGAAGAGCCTATACATGTGGGAATAACGATCCCAATAACTGCCGCAATCGCTCCAGGAAAGCCGTACATATAATAGCCTATACCAGACAAAAAGCCTGCTCTAGGTCCTGGTGCCAGATAGCTTAATGCAATCGCCCATGTAAATAATCCAGCGTCTAATACTCCTGTTTTCACCCATTGGTTTTGTATCACTGCTAGTGGACCGTTCCCGCCTCCAATTGAAAATAATGTACTAAACATAATGACCATCATTATTTCTATCACGCCTACCGATGTACTCATTTAACTGTCACTTTCCGACGCTTTATTACGAATGAAGAACGCACCTAGTATAAAGCCACAAATTGATGAGATAAGTATAGGGACTCCAATAATGGAGGAGATCGCAACTAATAAGGTAAGACTTATGCCAATTATTCGTTCTATGCCAGTAATATTCGGACTATTTAATTGCAGATAAGCATTACCAAGCAATAATCCAATGACTGCGATTCCAACAAATCGGCGCACTGGCTCTAATGGCCCTGAAAGTAAAGAGGGACTTATGATGAGAACACCGATTAAAACAACTAATGCGCCTGGTAAAATTAACGAGAAGACCGCGATAAAGCTTCCTATCCATCCTTTCAGTTTAAATCCAATTAAAGCGCCAAATGACATGAATTGAGGTGCGGGAATTAGTGCGGCTGCAACCATCATGGATTGTAATTCTTGTAAGGAAATCCAACGGTTCTGATGGACAAGAATACCCTCAATTTTGTGAGCATTTGCCCACATTCCTCCGAAAGTTGTCACTCCTATCCTAAAGAAACTTAAGGAAAGAGATAATAGACTGATTTGTGCTATTTTTATGGAATCGATGTTCTGTTCTTTCAAGGAAAACCCTCCTTTTTGGTAAATAAGAAGTGTACTAGTTTTATTATCTTCTTGCTTGTATGTTGCAATGAAAAAGTGTGCAGATATAAGAGTGCTTTAATAATATTTTTATTAGTAATATTTATTGTGATCTTTAGGAAATTAGGATTGTCGTGAAACAGAAATTCATGCTCTTATATAAATTGAATTTTTCAAAGAGTAATCGTCCAATGAGCCTGTATGTGAATTTTGAAAATGATGGAGAAATGTTATTCTCTTGATCCAGACTTTTCTATAAAAGTAGTGCCCTCCTTCAGTTTGACGTGTAGAGCTTTAGTAATATTAAATTGGACACAAACTGTTCCTGCATCCTAAGGATTTATAGAACTTTATGTCTACTTTTTTATTCAAATACTCAGGAATTTTGTAACAAAAAAAGTAAAAACTCATGGCTAAGCTACATATATATAATGGGTAACATCACATTGGTAATAAGAAAGTGAGGTTTTAGACATGAGTTTGTATGGCATAATCTTAGTAATTCATATCCTTGCAGCGGTTTGTGGTTTAGGTGCTGTGTTTGCCAACCCTTCAATCATGAAGAGAGGTACGAACGTGGAGAAGGCAAAACAAGCATTAGAAACAGCTAAAGACGTAGAAAAGTATGCGAAAATAGGAAGTATTACACTCCTCGTAACGGGATTAATATTGGGTGCAATTAATCCGTCTTTATTTACTCAAGCCTGGTACATTACTGCTTTAGTTATATATCTAGCTGTACAGCCAATCGTTGCTTATATGATCCCGAAAAGAGCAGAAAAGTTATATTTGATGTTACAAAACCAAGATAGCAACGAATTACCAAGTGATTTTATGCCAATTGCGATGCAAATCGGAAAGCTGGATAATATTGCTCGAGTTTCAGTTCTTATCCTAATTATCTTAATGTCACTTAAGCCATTCTAGGCCTCCGTCATGGGGGCTTATTTTATTTATTAATAGGTAATTATATACGGGGAGACAGGACTCTTTGGATCAATAAAAGATTTGATACTTGAAAGTGGGAAAGTTGCCAAAACTGAATATGAACATGTCACATCGGACGTTCCAAAGATCCAAGGGGTTTGAAAGGAACGGATATCCCTTTATTCGGAAGGATCACTGCGATTGCAGATGTTTTTGATGCGTTAAGTACCGTTCAGGTTTATAAAAAAGCTTGGAAATTGGTGTAGATCCTTAATTATTATCATGATGAAAAAGGAAAACACTTTGATTCAATTTTAGTGGATATTTTTCTTAAGAATGTAAATGGATTTTTAGCAATTAAAGAAACATATAGAGATTAAAAATCAAATTAAGGAAAAATAGATATTCTGAGTAACATCAGGGGTGTCTCACCTTCTTATTTGAAAAATAGCTCTAATTACTATCCGTTCATTAATAATTGTTTAAAATTAATTTGTAGAAAGTAAAAGCAAAAAAAAGATGGTTGACTTTTGCAAATTTTACATTTATTATTGTTTCTAAGTTGGAAATGTGAGTAACACACAAACTGCAATTCAATAATAAATTCTGTTGACACTTCCAATTTTTGGTTATAAACTAGATTTATATTTTTTGAAAAATTAAATACAAATAATTTCTTATCCAGAGAGGTGGAGGGACTGGCCCTATGATACCTCGGCAACAGACTTTAAATAAGTACTGTGCCAATTCCAGCAGGCTTACATGCTTGAAAGATAAGAAGAGCGCACTGTTTATATATGTCGTAAACAACCCTCTTCTTATGGAAGAGGGTTTTATTGTTGTTGAACTCATTTTGCTACTAGTCAACTAAGAGCAAAAAAAGTAAATGGTCATAAAGGGGGAATTAAAAGTGAATAGCTTAGATGAGACAAAAGTAAATCATATACTATCAACCCTAAAGGGAATCGAATACGGTTCTTTAGTTATTACGGTCCATAATGGAGAAATTACACAAATTGATGTAACTGAAAAAAAACGATTTACGCTAAAAAAAACCGAGAATAAAAATAATGGATAGAAGATATCTGCCGATTAGACCACTAAAGGCATCTTTATCCAATTCGTCTTATGTATTAGACGAATTGGTAAAGATGCTTTTTTTGTCCGAAAATTTGAAAAATATTAAATTTTAAGCGTACTTTTCCAGCTTCAGTGTCTAGCCCTCGGAGTCAAAGACGCATGGATGTGCATATCACGCTGTTGCCAAAGAAAGTGAGGTTTTAGCCGGGGGCTTGCCTGACATAGCTGATCAAGGCGTTGCGCTTTTCTAATTAATGTCCATCATAGACCAGTTAGTATATTTCCAAAGGATTCTCACTTTTTATAGTTATTTTTGATAGATATGAAATGCAAAAAAATTTGAAGGGGGTGGCCGGAATGAGGAAACTATAAAACTGATTTTGAAACACATACATTTCTTATTCACTCAGTGGTTCAGCAAATAACATACTAAATTTGGAGGGTTTTTTATGAGAATAAACAATTGGCTTAAGGGTATTATTTTTACTTTACTTTTACTACTAGTTTCAGCATGTAATGTCCAACTTGGTGGTGGTGATGGTACAGCAGACACAGATGCACCACCAAAAACAAATGATGAACACATAGATGTGGAAACTATTTCAACCGAGTTTACAGGTGTGGCAGATGGGCAGCCAGTACCGTCATTAGAAGGAAAGAATATCGGAGTGGCTGTCATTGGAACAACACATAACTTTGATCGTCAAGCATATCAAGGGCAAATTGACCGCATTAAAGAATTGGGTGGAAATCCAATCCCAGTTGATGGAGAGAGAAATGACCAAAAACATATAGCTGACATTGAAAACTTACTCACTCAAAAACCGGATGCGATTATTAAGGAGCTGGGTGATACCGCAGTGTATGAGCCAGTGATGAAAAAAGTACATGATGCCGGGATCCCAATTTTTACGATTGATCATCCTAGTCCATACAGTATTACGAACCACTTATCTGACAACTATTACATTGGAGAGTCACTAGCTAGAAAAATGTTTGAAGATATTGGTGGGGAAGGAACCATTGTTGTCTTTAATGGTTTTAGTGGGGTGCGTGTATGTGAAATTCGCTATGACATGATGAAGTACGTTGCCCAAGATTATCCAGGCATTAAATTTATTGAACCTGAGTTACAGGATATCATACCAGGAACAGTCGAGGATGCAAGAAAGAAAATTCAAGACTTATTAGTAAAATATCCAAACAAAGGCGATATTGACGCTGTTTGGGCTGCATGGGATTTACCAAGTATTGGTGCTGCACAAGCGATTGATGCAGCTGGTCGATCTGAAATTAATGTATATGGTGTCGATGCTGAACCTGCAGCAATAGAGCTTGTTGCCGATCCAAATAGCTCACTGACAGCTGATGTGGCACAAAAGCCATACAAAATAGGGCAAGCGGCAGTTGATACTGTAGCACGCTATTTAGCAGGTTTGGATGTACCAAAGTCCGTTTATATCGAAACCGAATTAATTACAAAAGACAATGCTGAAGAATACTTAGCTGAGATTAAGGAATAGAAGAGGCGGTGAGAGGAATGTCGGATTCAATTGTTCTAGAAATGGTCGGAATTGATAAAGTTTTTCCGGGGGTTAAGGCATTGGAACAAGTGAGTTTTCAATTAATAGAAGGAGAAATTCATGGTTTGTTAGGTGAAAACGGTGCCGGGAAATCGACGTTAATGAAGGTGCTTGCAGGGATTTATAGCCATGATGCTGGAGATATTCTCGTTCATGGGCAGAAACAAAAGAAACTTAATCCCAAGCAGGTGGAGAAACTAGGTATCTATTTTATCCATCAGGAAAGGTATGTTGTTCCAACATTAACTGTAGCGGAAACATTATTCCTAGGAAAGGAAAAGTTGTATACTTCCTTTGGCATAATGAAACGTAAAATAATGGAAAAACAAGCAGAAAAGTTTATTAAAGAAACAGTGGATGTCTCGATTGCGTGTAATCGTCTCATCTCCGAATTAACTGTGGGTGAACAACAATTGATTCAGATATGTAGAGCAATCATTCAGCAACCAAAGGTGTTAGTTTTTGATGAACCGACAGCAGTACTAGCAAAACAAGAAAAAGAAAAACTATTTGAGATTATACGTCAGCTACAAAAACGTTCCATTTCAATTGTATATATTTCACATTACTTTGGAGAGATTCTAGAGATATGCGATCGGATCACTGTACTTAGAGATGGAAAAAAAGTTAAAACCGCCTCAACTACGAATATGACGATTGAAGATATGGTGTACACCATTACTGGGAAACAACTTGAGGAGAAGAAGTTTGAAAAGGATTGGCAAGCAGGTGCAACCCTACTAGAGGTAAAGAATCTAACAAAAAAACATAGTTTTCAAGACGTAAGTTTCAAATTGAAAAAAGGTGAAATTGTTGGGATTACAGGGTTAATGGGCTCTGGTTACGCTGAGGTAGGAACTGCCATATTTGATAGTAAAGATGTAATTGGAGGAACGATAACGTTTGAGGGGAATGAGCTAAGTCGTCTAAGTCCAGAACGTTCTGTAGCATTAGGCATTGGCTATGTCCCAGAAGATAGAAGAAATCACGGGATTATAAAGAAAATGACTGTCAAACAAAATACTACACTAGCAAGCTTGAAGAGTGTTAGTAAAAGTGGTCTCATCCAATCCAAAAAAGAAAGCACAAAAGTACAGGAGTTAATTGAGAAATTAGATGTCCGTACACCAAACCTGGAGGAAGAAATAGAGTTTTTAAGTGGTGGAAACCAACAAAAAGTAGTGTTAGCCAAATGGCTACATAGTGGCTCTAAACTTTTTATCCTTAATCAACCAACGGCGGCCGTTGATGTGGGAGCAAAAGCTGAGATTTACCAGTTAATTATCGAACTTGCAAAGCAAGGGGCTGGTATTCTTCTAATCTCTCAAGATCTTAAAGAGCTCGAACGATTAAGTGACACCGTATACGTCATGTACCGCGGTAAAATTATCGACGAAATCCCGGGAGAGAAATTAACGTCAGATCAGCTCATGTTATCGATGATGGGAGGGAATACAGTTGGCACAGTCAACCACGGTTAAACAGTCCACGCTGTCACTTCCAAATCTATGGAAATATAGTGGGTATATTGTTTTTATACTGGTAGCATTATTCTTTTCCTTGAGTACAAGTACGTTTTTAACCTATGGAAATATTATCAATATTCTTGTACAGTCTAGTGCTCTAGGTGTTGCAGCATGTGGAATTACTGCCATTCTTATTGGAGGTGGCAACCATGTTATTCGAGGTGGAATGGATTTATCCATTGCCAACAATTTAGCATTAAACACGGCTGTCATTGCTGTTCTCCTTCAATCAGGTTTTAGTTTTTGGACAGCAGTTGGATTAAGTCTCTTATGTAGTGTGGCTGTTGGAATCGTCAATGCAATTGTTGTCGTCCATTTTAAAGTAATCCCATTATTAGCTACATTAGCCATGATGTATTTATTACAAGGGGTTGAGTTATTACTCACAAAAAACACGGTGGTAAGTATTGATAATCCAACGTTAAAGTTTATTGCAAATGAAACGCTTTTGAATATTCCGATTCCGATTATTGTTTTCGGCGTTATCGCAATCAGTATGTATATTGTTTTCAATAAAACTGTCCTCGGTCAGTGGGTTTATGCATCAGGTGGAAATTCAGGTGCTGCAACCAATGCAGGAATTAATGTAAATGCCGTTGTTGCGTTTACGTATATACTTGCTGCTGTACTAGCAAGTATTGCCAGTCTGCTAGTTTCATCGCGGTTAGCTGGTAGTGTACCAGGTATTGGGAATTTAATGCTACTAGACGTTTTATTGGCTGGTTTAATGAGTGCTATTTTTTCAAGGTTATCTATGCCGAATATTCACGGTGCAATCTTAAGTGCAATATTTGTTGGGATGTTAACGAACGGTTTTACATTAATCCAGGTTCCAACCTATTGGATCTATGCTATTAAAGGTGCACTTATTCTGTTTGCCGTTACGATTACGACTAAGCAACAAAGGAGGTTAACGTCCAATGGCTAAATCAGTAGTTTACAAACGTCTAGCGATTACTCGGTCACAAAAAGATTTCTCACTTACTAGATATGCAACCTTACTCGCTTTTGTCGGGGTGGTCGTCTTATTTTCAATTATTACCCCCACATTTTTTACGGCCCCAAACATTGCTAATATTTTGAGTCAATCAGCTATTTTAGCATTAGTAGCAATTGGCTTATCGTTTGTCATAGCAATCGGGGGAATGGATTTATCGATTGCAGTATCCTATGATGCTGGTGCCCTTATGACCATTTTGGCACTGCAATCTGGTTTCAGTCTAGTTCCGGCTATTTTATTAGGCCTGAGCGCAGGTGTCTTAATTGGTCTTTTTAACGGATTATTTGTTGTAAAAACAAAGGTAACCCCCTTCTTAGTTACGCTTGGAACACTCTTTATTATCGAAAGTGTAGAAAAAATAGTAACCAGAGGCGGTGAGTCCATCTACCTGTCAGGAGTAAGTGAAACCTTTCGTTATTTAGGCCAAGGCAGTTTTTTAGTTATAACAACTGCAGATGGCAGCCGAATTGATTTTAAATTTTCACTTATTCTAGTGATCATTGTTGCGATTGTTACCCATTTTTTATTAAAAAAATCGGTATTTGGACGTAGGCTTTATTCGATTGGGGCGCAGAAGGAAGCGGCCTTGTTATCTGGTGTGCCTGTTAATCGCTATATTATTTATGCATTCGTGATAAGTGCTGTAATATGCGCCTTTGCTGGGATTATTGGGTCTTCTGTTTTAAATTCTTTCACACCAGTGAGCGGTCGCTATTATTTACTTGATGCAATCGGGGCTGTTTTTATTGGTAGTACCCTTCAAAAACAAGGGTTTGCCAATATTCCAGGGACATTAATTGGCGTGCTTTTGTTCGGGGTATTAGCGAATGGACTGAATTTAGCGGGGCTTAATTTTTATTGGCAAAGTGTAGCAAGAGGAATCGCCATTTTATCTATTTTAATACTTGATTCATCATTGCAGAAACAAAAAACAACTAAAGTCGAGAAACAACCTATGTTTTTTAAAAAGGGACAAAGTATGACAAAGGAGGAATAAACGATGACCATGTCAACGCTAACGAGTACAGATTTTTTAAAAAAGGCAGTGGCCTTGGCGAAACAGTTTTCTGTTGATGCAGCAGAGCGCGACAAGGCTGGTGGCACGGCTAAAATACAAAAGGATGCCATAAGGGAAAGTGGCCTACTGAACATTTTGATTCCAAAAAAATATGGAGGAGAGGGGCAAACCTGGTCCACGGTCCTGCAAGTTGTTCGTGAAATTGCTAAAACGGACGCCTCTGTCGCGCATTTATATGGCTATCATTTCCTACAGCTGGTGACGCCACACTTATGCTGCTCATTAGAACAAAAAGAATTTTTTTATCGTGAATCCGCACGTGGAAATTGGTTTTGGGGAAATTGTTTTAATCCACTGGATAAGCGTTTAATCGGAAAAAAGGATGGAGACAGCATAATTTTAAACGGAACGAAGACGTTTAGTACAGGTTCACAGGACGCGGATCGACTCTTACTATCCTGGGTTTGGGAGGCTGACGGTCAAGAAATAGGAGCGGCAGCGATTCCAATCACCCGAGCAGGCGTCAATGTTCATGATGACTGGGATGGAATCGGTCAAAGACAAACAGATAGCGGAACAGTTACATTCGAAAATGCTATTGTTTATCCAGACGAAATCCTAGATCGAACATATTCTGATTCCTCAGTCTTTGCAACGTTGGATGCGGTGCTATCGCAAATTATTTTAGCTAATGTATTTGTTGGAATTGCCGAAGGAGCTCTTGCGGATGCAAAATCCTACACAAAAGAGAAGACTAGAGCTTGGAAAGCGTCTGGAGTTTCTAAAGCAACAGCAGACCCTTATATATTAAGAAGATATGGCGATTTTTGGATTCAACTACAAGCTGCGATTAGTTTAGTAGATAAGGCGGGGAATAAAGTCGATGGCGCTTGGGAAAGAGGGCACGATTTAACTAAGGAAGAGCGTGGAGAGGTTGTACTCCATACTGGTTCTGCCAATGCGTTTGCAAGCACGGTAGGTTTAGAGATTACAAGTGGAATCTTTGAGGTGATGGGCGCAAGGTCCGCAGCGGGTGAGTATGGGTTTGATCGTTATTGGAGGAATATCCGCACACACACCTTACACAACCCATTAGAATACAAGCGAAAAAATATCGGGAATTGGTACTTAAATGATGAATATCCAGCACCTGGTGCTTATTCATAAGAAAAAATTTAGGAGGTCATTAACATGACGAAAAAACGTATTTATTTAAATGCTTTTGATATGAATTGTGCAGGACACCAATCGCCTGGATTATGGAAACATCCTGAGGATCAATCCCATCGATATAAAGATAGTGAGTACTGGGTTGAGCTTGCGAAAATTTTAGAAAAGGGACGCTTTGATGCGGTTTTTATTGCAGACGTATTGGGCACGTACGATGTTTATCAAGGCTCTAGGGATGCTGCAGTAAGACAGGCAGCACAAGTTCCGCTTAACGATCCGATGTTTGTTGTCCCATTAATGGCACAGGTTACGAAACATTTAGGCTTTGGGGTAACGGCCTCAACGAGCTATGAACATCCGTATATTTTCGCACGACGCATGTCAACATTAGATCATTTAACAAAGGGCCGGATCGGGTGGAATATAGTAACTTCATATTTAAATAGTGCCGCAGTCAATCTTGGATTAGATCGTCAAACTAGCCATAATGAGCGATATGAAATCGCAGAAGAATATCTTGAGGTGTGCTATAAGCTTTGGGAAGGCAGTTGGGAAGATGATGCGGTTGTGAGAGATGTAGAGAGTAAGGTATTCGCAGACCCGGGCAAGGTGCATGATATTAATCACGAAGGGAAATATTTCAAAGTTCCGGGGGCGCATTTGTGTGAACCATCACCTCAACGGACACCTGTCATTTTCCAAGCAGGCTCTTCCTCACGCGGTCAGGAATATGCGGCAAAGAATGCAGAATGTGTCTTTATTAGTACACCAACTAAATTCATAGCGAAAAACTATGTAGATAAGCTTCGAGCTAAAGTCATTGAAGTTGGAAGAAATCCAGAGGAAATTAAAGTGTTTAGCTTATTTACACCTATTGTTGGGAAAACGCAGGAGGAAGCAGAGCAAAAATATGCGGAATACAAACAGTTATCTAGTTATGAAGGTGCATTAGCTTTATTTGGTGGCTGGACTGGAATTGATCTTTCTGGATATGATCCAGACCACGAACTTCAATATGTGGAAAATGACGCGGTCAAATCAGCGATTGAAACATTTACGAAGATCGACCCGAATAAAAAATGGACGGTGAAGGAAGTTGCTGAATTTGTAGGTATTGGCGGGATTGGGCCAGTTGCAGTTGGTACGCCTGACCGTATCGCTGACATCATGGAAGAATGGGTCTCGGAGGCAGGCGTTGATGGCTTTAACATTGCTTATGCGATAACACCTGGTACATTCAAGGAATTTGTTGAATATGTCATTCCGGTTTTACAAGATAGAGGGGTAGTCCAAAGAGAGTATACAAGCACTACTTTGCGTGGGAATTTGACAGGTTGTAATCAGTTACCAGAAACCCATCCAGCTAAATCCTATTCAAAAGGACTATCTATAGTGGGAGGGGAGTAATATGTCGAAGTTATATGTAAGTAATGAAATCAATCATTCTACTTCAATTGAAATAATCCAGGAACAAATTCAGCAACTCGTAGATCAAATCATTCGTCCTAATGCAGACAAATTGGACCGTCATCATGAATTTCCGAAAGAAAATTTAGCAGCTTTAGCTGCTGCAGGTTTTAATAATATTCTTTTACCTAAAAGCTTAGGCGGACCCGGAGTAAGAGATGTGTATACGGCTTTTTCAACGATTGTTGAAGAAATAGGGCGTGGTTGTCCATCTACTGCACTTGTTTATACGATGCATGTAGAAGCTACACGAATTATCTTCAACCACGGAAATGAGGACCAATGGAATAGATGGCTAAAGCCAGGAAGGACAGGAAGGATTGGCACAACGTCTACAAGTGAAAGTGCAACAGGTGGTCATTATTGGTATAATTTTAGCGAAGCAGAGCGTAGTGGTGACGGTTATCTACTCAATGCCGAGAAGTCTTTTACGACGAGTAGTGGGCACGCTGATTTCTACGTTGTACAGACAAAATCACCTAATGCTCAAAAACCGGAAGACTTAAGTTATTTTATTATTAATGGTCATCAGGAAGGAATAGAGCCAGGGGAATGGGATGCACTTGGTGTAAAGGGAAATCATAGTTCGCCTCTAAAATTCAACAATGTGTTTGTTCATGAGAAAGACCGGATAGGAGAGGAGGGGGAAGGTAAATATATCGTTCAAAATGGCACCGGCTACCTTATTGGCTTAGGGTCAGCTTGGGCCGGTACAGCAAAAGGAATTCTAGATGAAGTGGTTGCATATGCAACAAGGAAATTTCACCAAGACGTCAATAAGAGCCTAACTGATTATCAAGTGATTCGAGCCCAGCTTGCTCAAGCAAAAATTGCAGTAGATAGCTTGCAGGCTTGGCGAAGGGAGCTTGCAAGTCAACTGGATCAAAAACAGTTTGAAAATCATCAAATAGTATCTGAGGAATTATCCAATCAGTTATTGGAGTTTAAGGTACATGCCTCAGAGGTTGCTAACCTAGTAGCACAAATTGCAATGGATGTCGCCGGTGGTTATGCATATAAAAAAGGTACACTTGAAAGATTATATCGTGATGCACGAGCTGGTATAGTTATGGGACCTTCAAATAATTTGGCGAGAGAAATAATTGGGAAAAGGCTTGTTGGTATTCCCTTAAATCAATGGTCCAAGGGGACAGGTACATCGACCACGTTATAGTGGCATGGTTAATTGAACTTTTGTTAGATATATCAGATTACTATAGAATTATTATGCAAACTAAACCACAGGGCCAGTAAGCCTGTCCTTGTGGTTCCCACTTTTAAGCGCGAACCATCTTAACATGTCCCCATGTTTACCCCAAAAGTTTTTTAGTAAAATATTGACAACGTAAAATAGTTCGACTATTATTTATTTATCGATCAATAAATAAATAAGTGTGCAAGGATGATCTTAATGGCAATTGCAGAAGATAAAAAGGAAGTCATTATTGAAAATGCTGTAGCCGTATTCGCTGAAAATGGATATTACAAGGCAACGACCAAAATGGTTGCCAAAGCAGCAGGGGTGACACAGCCCTATGTGTTTCACTTTTTTGAGAATAAGGAAGAATTATTCAAGACAGTGATTGACCGTGCGTTCGGAAGAATTTATGATACTTTTGCAGAAATACAGGCACCAGCCGATCAATTAATTGAAACAATGGGACGTGGATTTGAACAAATCATGCGAACACATCGCGACGAGGTTTTGATGGTTATGCAAGCACATGCAATTGCAGAACCAGGAATTCGCCAACATGTTCAAAACCTATTTTTAACTATGTATGACTCTTTAAGCTCGAAGTTTGAAAAAGTAGGAATACCAAATGCAAAAGAAACGGCCGCACACTTTATAGGTACGGGTTTGTTGATTACCGTAGCAGAGGTATTGGAACTGCCACAATTAATTAATAATAATTGTTAAAAAAGATGGGGGGAACCTTTCTTTTTTTATACCATCTTATTTATTGATTGATAAATAATTGTAATAAAGCTTGTACTGAAACTATAGGGCAGAAAAAAATTAAATTAGCTTTATTTAATCTTTTTAGATAAAGCATGTGATTTATCTCGCCTTTTCATTTATTGATCAATAAATAAATTAAAGAATAAATAAAAGTCAAAACATAAGGAAGAGAGGATTATTCATGTTAAAGTTCTTGAATGCTAATCGAAAGCTTGAACTATCACCAAGAATGTTTGAAGGTGAAATTGGGCTTGTAATTACGGGGTTATTTGGATTTATGCTTGCTGCAGGTATTGGGGTCTATATTTTGATTCAAGGTTCGATTATACTACCTGAAGGTAATATGAAGGATGCTTTTTCATTTAATGCTGCTATTGGAATGTTTATACTATCGATTGCAGCGATTTTACCTCTAGCAAGATTTGGGAACCGCCAAAAGAAAGTAATCCGATGGTTGTTTATTTCTTCCAGTTTCTATTCTTATACGATTGAAACGATCCAAAACTTTAGAGGATTAAGTCCTCGCTTTACGCGTGAAGGTGATGTTATTGATATGGTTGCTGGAATGGTTTTTGGAATTGTTTCATTAGTCCTTGTAACTTTAACAGTTATACTAGCGAGCCATTTTCTTCGAATGAAGTACCCCTATGAACGCCCTCTCATACTATTGGGGATACGTTATGCTTTTCTCTCTGTGATTGCAGCCAATATGGCTGGAATTTGGATGATTTTGCTACAAGACCGATTCACGGGGGATGCCGGTAATATCATTATCTTGCATGGAATTGGGTTCCATGCTTTACAAACATTAGTCCTACCAGCCTTGTTTTTGGAAAGTGCTCAAGTAAAGGATTCATTTAAAAAACGTCTGATTCATCTAGGGAGCATTGCATGGATGCTTATGATAATACTAATCGGCACCCAAACTGGTCTAGGTCATTCTGTTTTTAAATTATCAACACTCCCTATACTAGCAAGTGTTCTATTATTCGTTTGGGGAGGAACATTCATGATTGCATTCTGGCATTTAATTAAACAAAAAACTAATACCATCTACCAGCAGATCAACCCAATGGAAAAAAGTAAGAAAAAGTACAGTCTAGATTGATTTTATTATCCTGCTATAAAAAGAAATTTTAATAAAAACAAGATCGAGTCAGAAACGAGGTACGGACAGGTACTCGACCACGGTAAAGAGGAATGGTTAACAGCACTTCTTTTATGCACTAACACATAGGTAATTATAAAATTGTTATGTAAACTAAAATGCGATGGATAGTACTTGGTTAGTAAACCTGTCCCTGTGAGTACTTGATAGCATTAATTTAAAAGCAGTTAGTAGGTAAAGACTTATCGTTTAGGTAAGTCTTTTTTGTAGTTCTAATCGTAGAAGTCTTTCTATAAAACATTCTTAGAATAACAATATCGCGAATAATAAGTAATGTAGATAAGCACATTTTCATAATATTTTTACATTTTTTATTAGAAATTTTTCAAATAAGGTTGACATTACATATGATAATGATTATCATTGTCGTTGTAATAAATAATGATAATCATTATCAACAGAGGAGAGACGAAAATGAATAAGAAGAAGTTAATTTCTGCTACTCTTGCACTTTCAATCGGCTTAAGTGGTACATACGCGATTGCACCATTTGCAAATGAAACCAAAGCTGCTGAGGCTGCTGTAGAGCAGGCATTTAAAGTTAAAACAGATGTTTCTGTTCAAAAAAATCAGCTTGCTAGTTTTGAAGAAATTAAGGCGCTTTTTGCTGAGGATCAAGTGGATTTAGCAAAAGTAAAGGCATACTATGATGAACATTTTAAAATGGCTGTCCAAGAAAGAGATGTGGTTGCAGCTGAAAATATTACAGCTTTATTAGAATTAGGTGTTCAAGGGGAAGCAACTGTTGGGCAAGTAAAACAGGCTGTTGATAAAGGGCTGCAATGGTTTTTTTATAACGAAGTAAGACATTTTGATCGTGAAGCAGGAACAGCTCTTGCTGATGGAAATATCCAATTAGCAAATGAGAATTTAGATAAAGCGATCACTTTGTTTGAAGGATCTGTACTAGTTACTGCTGGAAAACGAGATAACAATTTTGGCACGTTAACGCAGGACTTTTTCGAGAATATTGCAATTCCAGGTATGAGAACAGCAATTGAAAACAAGGATGTAACCAACTTCCACGTTTGGCGCCAATACTTTGAAAAGACAATGATGAAAGTATTCGTTCTTGCCACAACTCGATATGCGAATGTAATTCCTGAAGATTATGCTAAAGGTGATACGGAGACATTAAAAGCTCATTTAGCAGAAGGATATTTCTTCTTTATGCCGATCCATGATTACTTAGTATCAGGGAATAAAGAAGCTGCGGATAGCATTAAAAACGCTTTCGGAAGCGGTGATGGTGCAGCTGTTAAGGCAATTGAAATTGAAAAGTGGTTAATGCAAGCGATTACAACTAAAGTGAACGGCTATATCGATAGTGCTATACATAAGGATTTAGCAGCAGGTGACAAAGCAAAAGCATTAATACATGCAGCAGAAGGCAACGCATTTGCTAGCCAGCTTGAAGTTTTTATTAACGACGAACTAGGAAAGAATGCTTATTCAACATTACAAACTTATGGTGAAAATTTCTTTAATGCTGTAAAAGCGAATGATGCGGACAAAGCGGAACAATATGGTAAAGAAATGAAGAGCTTGCTAGATCAGCTTAGCGGTAATCAACTTGCAAACTTTGAAACTATGAAAAGCTTTTTCTCAACTGAAGAGGTTGATTTAAGTGAAGTGCAAGCGTTCTACGAAGAAAATTTCGCAGAATTAGTGAAGGCGAGAAATTCACAAATTAACGATGAAATTACGTTAATGTTAAAAGCAGGTGTGGACGGAGAAGCAACTTCAGGGCAAGTGAAACAAGCGGTTGATAAAGGTCTGCAATGGTATTTTTATGAGGAGATCAACGATTTAGTTCGCAATGGAGCAGGAAAGGCCTTAGAAGAAGGCAATAAACAGCAAGCTCTAATTGCATTAGACCGTGCCTTAACTTTATTTGAAGGTTCTGTTTATATAACGGCTGGAAAACGAGATAACGATTTCGGAACACTAACGCAAGACTTTTTAGGAAATGTGGCAGTAACTGGACTTAAACAAGCGATTGACACAGGAGATGTGACTACTTTTAATGTATATCGCCAGTATTTCCAAAAAACAATGATGAAGGTATTTGTTCTTGCAACAACGAGATATGCACATAAAGTACCTGAGGATCATGCTAAAGGTGACGTTGCAACTGAAAAAGCGCATTTAGCAGAAGGATATTTCTTCTTTATGCCAATTCATAATTACTTAGCAGGCGGAGATAAGGAAGCGTCTGATAGTATCAGAGCGTCATTTGGCAGCGGTGATGGAGCAAATGTAAATGGCGATCAAATCGAAAAATGGTTGACAAATGCGATTACAGCAAAAGTAAACGAGTATATTGATTCTGCTATAAATAAAGATTTAGCAACAGGAGATCAAAGTAAAGCGTTAATCCATGCTGCAGAAGGAAATGCATTTGCTAGCATGCTTGAAGTGTTTATCAATGAAAACTTAGGTAAGGAAACATATGTATCCTTACAAACACATGGTGAAAAATTCTATAAAGCTGTTCAAGCAAACGATGTAGCAGCGGCTACAAAACATGGTGAAGAAATTATCAAAATTATTACACAACTAGATCATGGCACATCTTCTAAAGTATCTGAAAAAGAAAATGTAAAGTCAATTAAACAGCAAGAAGTAATTCCAACAGATAAGAAGACTACTTCAACAACTAATGATATCGTCTACACTGTGAAAAAAGGAGATACACTTTCAGAGATTGGTGTCGAGTATGGCATCCACTGGAAAGAGCTTGCAGAATATAATAAATTAGAAAACCCTAGTCTTATTTTGATCGGCCAACAGATTTTAATTCCTTCAAAATAATAACTTAATAGAGTAAGGGATAAGATACGGCCTTATCCCTTACTACATGTATATACACATCTTTTATGTTATCAAACTACTGATTTTATTTTAAAGAAGGGAAGCGCAATGTATGAAAAAATATTTCAAGCAGATGTTTCTGCTATTAACTCTTATTACCTTCTTGTTACCAGGAACGGTGCAAGCCTATTCTTATGGAGATCCGACGCAAGAAGACGTTGCTGAAACGTTTAAATTAATTAATGTTAAACTATCAAGCTCGCCACCGGATTGGAATGCAGCATATGAGGCATATAAAGTTAGAAGAGCAGAAATTAGCTCACACTTTGGGAAATCTGTCGCCGTAACACTTGATGTGAACTTTGAGATGAAACAAAAAGAGTTAGTGATTCAAAACTATCGTCACGTTTTATATTTAAACTTAAAACGTCGATTTACTTATGCAGAGAAAGATATTAACGATTATGGCAAGGTTAAAATTTTGCTAGGTAAAGCAAAAGGTACATTTGATGTCATCAAACCCTATGTTCAATCCAAAATCCCAGGTGAAGTAAGTAAGTTAGATGAAGCATTTGTTGCAGCGTTGGACGCTATTGGAAATCCTGGATTATTTGGTATGGGCGAGAAAACTGTCCAAATTGAAGAATTCAAAAAACAAACAGCTTACATATTAACTACATTAAAGCCACATTTTCCTTATAAGGAGTCTACTGTTAAACAACCGGAACCTGAAACTTCGAAAGCAATCAAAACAGATACTACTGAAAAAGCAAGTCCGGTAAACCAAACCGCTAGCGGAACAGAACAGAAAACAAATGATCAAACAAAGACTGAACAAAAACAGCAGGAGCAAGTAAAACCGACTCAACCTACACAAAAGGAATCACAAATCAGTGAAACTGTGGAAAAAGAAGATCAAAAGGCACCAGCTAAAGTTGAAGATGAAAGTAAGGCAGTCACTAAAGACGTAGGTAAGCAAGATGGAGAAATAAATAAAGTTTTAAATGAGGAAAAGCAGAATTCAGACAATGTAAAATCTGAAAGCAAGGAAGAGAATGTAGCGGCTGAGAATGAAGCCACATTCAAAAAAGAAGCAACAACTGAGACTAAAAAGGAAGAAATAGAAACAAAATCTCAATCAGAAGTTGGACAAGAAACTAAATCAGTAGAGGGAACAGATGAGCAAGTTGCTGCGGTTAGTACAGCCCATGCACCAATGGAAACAGTTAATAAAACAAATCCGATTTTTTCCTTCCTTATCATAATAGGTACTTTAGGACTGATTGTTGGAATTGTTTGGATAATAAAAAAGAAAAATTTTATCTAAATTAAATTCTGCGTAAAATTTTAAGAGGAGAGGATTTTGTGGACCTTCAGGCGTTTATTATAACTTTTCGTGAAGCGCTAGAGGCATTATTAATTGTCGGTATTATTATTATTTATTTATCTAAAATGCAGTATTCGCATTGGAATAAATGGGTATGGGTTGGTGTTGTTCTTGCGCTTGTTTCAAGTTTCGGTGTAGCCCTCATCTTCCAAGTAGTCTTGATAGGGTATGGGTCAATGGCCAGCCAAAACTATCTTCGATTTACAATTATGTTTATTTCAGCGGGCTTACTGACACATATGATCTTGTTTATTGGCCAACAAAATATTAACTTTCAATCTACTATTCAATCAAAGGTAAATCATATTATTACAACCGGCAGTATTATTAATATGCTTATACATTCGTATCTTGTCGTTCTCCGTGAAGGAATAGAGACTGTCTTTTTCTTTGCAGCTATAAGTGGTGGCGATATTCAAAAAGCCCTATCGAGCTGGGGAGCGTTATTAGGTTTACTATCTGCAGCTGCAGTAGCGTATTACTTTTTTAAAGGAACGAAAAAGGTTCCATTAGGTCTTTTCTTTAAAGCAACTTCATTTCTGCTTGCACTTATTGCTGCAGGATTAATCGTCCAAGGGATTGGTGTTATGCAAGATTTGAAGTTAATGGGAAGCTTATATAAAACACCTGGCGGGGAAATCGGTGAAATTTACAATATTATATCGTTTATGCCGGAACATCCGATTGATGAAGAACAATATATCCGTGATACGAGTAATCACCCACTAATCGGTGGTGGTATTGGGATTTTCTTTAAGGCGTTTCTTGGATATACGCATAATCCATCTCTCGAAGAATTTGGAGCGTATTGGTTATACTTTTTATCCGTGTACATTTTATTGGCAAGAAAAAGAAAGAAAGTTCAACAATCTACAACGGTTAACAAAGAACAAAAAATTGTGTAGAAATGGAAGTTTCAAGTGTATCTCTTTTTATGTGTGTTCAACTTAGAGGATTGGAAATGAGGTATATAAAATGCATGTGTTGATTACTGGTGGTGGAGGGTTTATCGGTGGTCACGTGATCGAGATGCTGTGCTCCCAAAATCATCAAGTGACTATTGTTGATAATTTAGATCCGTATTACGATATTCAGCAAAAAGTAGATCATCTTCAACAAGTAAGTAAAAAAGGTTCTACTTTCGAGTTTATTAAAGGGGATCTTCTTGAGGAGGATTTTTGCAAAAGTGTTTTTTCCGACTCCAAGTTTGATGCAGTGATTCATTTAGCTGCCATTCCTGGGGTAACGTATTCTATCGTTGATCCGCATAAATATATTGATATGGACATTAAAGCAACCGTAAACGTATTAAAGTATAGCGGTGAAGCAAATGTAAAACATGTTCTATTTGCTTCATCTTCCTCTGTATATGGTAACCAAGGTGCGGGTCCATTAGCTGAGATTGCTGCTAATGGGAATGTAGTTTCTCCGTATGCGGCAGCAAAGTATGGCGCAGAATCATTTTGTCATGCTTATCAATCGTTATATGGTTTTCAATTGACGATACTACGTTTTTTTACTGTGTATGGCCCATGGGGTCGACCGGATATGGCTATTCCTAAGTTTATACGGAAGTTAATAAGGAATGAAACGATTGAGGTGTTCGGGGAGGGATTGGCTAGAGATTTTACATATATAGAAGATATTGCAAATGGAATAAGGCTAGCTCTCAATCACTCTAGAGGAATTGAAATATATAATTTAGGAAATGGAAAACCTGTATCCATGGAACGCTTGCTTGATCATTTAAAGGTAAGATTTCCAAAAATGAAACAAATGAGAAAGCCAATGAGAAAAGGCGATGTGACGATAACCTGGAGTGATATAACAAAAGCACAACAAGAATTGGGATATAAACCAATGGTCAGTATTGAAGAAGGATTAGATCGAACGATATCATGGGCAAAACAATATTTCGAGTTCTAATCTTTACAAGTAGTTTCGTATTGTTTGTTAGTTTTATCCTCCTATTAGTGCGACATTTGAATTATCAATTGTTGGTAGAACAATCTGGAAAACTGTTAAAAAGCCCTTTTCTCCTTCTTGTCATCACACTTTGTTATTTGCTTGCATTTATCCTGCGTGCAATCGGATGGAAGCTATACTTGAACAATACTATATCTGTAAGAGTGTATGTAAGTGCTCTTTTTTATAGCCTTTTTTTTAATCATCTTTTTCCATTTAAAGCTGGCGAAGTTGTTAGAGTAGGGGTGATGACACACCATAAGGAGATCACTCTAGACCAGTCTATTCATTCTGTATTTGTTATGAGATTGCTAGATTTGTGTATATTAGGATTCTTTTCAGCGGTTGGAGCTTTCTGGTTAGGTGTGTACCTTGATTTTTCATATGCGATCTATAGTGTCATCACTTTTGTGATAGGTTGTGTCATTCTCATCGTTTTATATTGTTTAAAATATTCGTTTTTACAAAAACATTTTATGTTGATTAAGGAAATCTTTCAGTCATCACGTGGTCTAGTCATTTTTATGCTTGTCATGCTAAGTTGGGTACTTGAGTCCGTTGTTATTTATGGTGTTGTCCAAACTTCAGGACATCAAATGGATCTTTTACAAGCTACTTGGGTAAATAGTCTTACTGTTGCATCTTCAATTTTTCAGTTCGCACCAGGTGGATTTGCCTCCTATGAAAGCGTAATGAGTTTTGCCCTTGTGCAATTTAAAGTAGATTGGGAGCAAGCTTTTAATCTTGCAATCATCACACATGGATATAAATATTTATTTTCCTATGTATCAGGATTAGTTGCAGTTTTATTATTTCCTATTAAATGGTCAGTCATCAAGAGTTGGTTTAAGAAGAAAGGAGCAGCAAAATGAAACATGCATCCAAATTTGAAAAAGTTGCCGCACGGTGTTGGAATCTATTAAATGAGGGAAAACCATTCACTCCTATTTTTGTGCTTGGTACGATGTGTATATTTCAGTTTAGTCAGTTAGAAAGTCTTGACTGGACTGCGTTACTGGTTAGTTTACTGTTAGTCATCCCTTTTTTTACAATTTATTTTATCTATGACTTTCCATTATTTCTCAGAAATTATCTTTGGATTCCTATTGTTATATTTCTAATTATATGGAATGAAGTAAACATTCCATTACTTTTGTTTGCAATCGGACTATATTTCTTTTTTACAGTTTTCTTTTGGGGAACATTTTACTATCACTTACGCATAGGAACATCTTGGCTAAACTTTACGCGTTTTTGGAAACTAGTTTTAAAGAATAGTGATTCAACAAGTGGCAATGCACAAGAGCAACTGCCTAAGTTTCTATTACTTTTAGGTTTATGGGATTATTTTTATAGACAGAATACAATGATCGGTATGGATCTTTCATTGATTTATTTCAGTTTGGTAGCGAGTTTAGGAATACTGCTATTCGCATGGATTTTGCATTATAACTTATTTGATTGGAAACCCAAACCATATACGGACTATACCAATAATATCCCTGCTACAACTCAAGCTTTAAATGAGAAAGTGATTGTAATTGTTGTCGATGGAATGAGAAAAGAACGGTTTGCTGAAGCGCATACTCCGTTTATGGATCACCTAAAGAACACAGGAACAGAGTATACCAATATGGAAACGGTCTATCCTGCTCGGACGGTGGTCTGTTTTTCATCAATGTTTACCGGTACCTATCCGTTTGAACATGGCATTACCTCTAATATGGTTTGGAAATTAGGGATCAAAGTAGAAAGTATTTTTGATTCTTTAAGAAAAATAGGGAAAAAAGGTAGATTACTAGGAATTGCCCACCTCGTAGATTCATTCGGAGATGATGTGGATACGGTTACAGCAGTGATGAAAAATGATGTGGCTGATAAAAACATTATCGAAGGTGCTAAAAGAATTATGGCGGTACAGGATCCTGACCTTTTTATCGTGCAGCTGATCGGAACGGATCAAACAGGTCATAGTCGCGGTGTCCTATATGATGAATATATTGAAAAAATCGAGGAAGCTGACAAGTTGATCAACAACTTTGTCGATTGGCTTGCAGTCAATGGAAAAATGGAAAATACGACATTAATCATCTGTGCAGATCATGGACAGGCTGATGGAATTGGCGGACACGGTCATTTAGATGAAGGTGAACGATTTGTTCCTTTCTTTATGAATGGACCGCACATTCAATCAGGACAAAAAATTGAAGACAAACATAGTCTAGTATCTATGGCACCAACATTGGCTTATCTGTTAGGTGCGCCATATCCAAGCCATTCAAGAGGTCCAGTACTTACAGAAGCGATAAAGGGGAATCAAGATGGGAAGTCAACAATATATAATCGTATTTTTACCAGCTTATAATGAAGAAGATTCGATTCAAGACGTCATTAAAACTATTCCGCGGTCATTTCACCCGAATGTAAAGGTTGACGTCTTGTTAATAGATGACGGTTCGACGGATCGAACAGTCCATATTGCCAAAAAAGCCGGTGTAGATTTTGTAGTTCAGAAACAAAAAAATGAAGGCTTAGGTGCAGCGGTTCGAACTGGTTTGAAAAAGGCTTATGAACTTGGTGCAGATATAGCGGTTATGATTGATGCGGATAACGAATATCCAGCCAAACAAATTCCGGATCTATTAGCACCGATCTTTGAGGGGAAAGCAGATTATACAATGGGTTCAAGATTTCTTGGATCCATTCAAGGGATGAAAATTCATCGGCGGTTAGGTAATTACTTCTTTACGATGCTGCAATCGCTATTGCTAAGAACGTGGATCTACGATGGTCAATCGGGCATGCGGGCATTTAGTCGACAAGCGATGGAGAATGCTGAGATTATACATAATTATAATTACGCTCAAGTTATTACTCTGAATTTAGTGCGAAAAGGTTTTCGTGTTCAAGAAGTACCCATTCAATATCATGTACGTACAAAAGGACAGTCTTTTATTAAATTCAAGGCTTATATCACATCTGTTTTTCCAGCCATTAATAAAGAGATGAGACGTCCAGTTCAAAAAGTGAACATTGATCAAACTGCACATCTTCTTACAAAGTCAATGGGCTACAAAAAAGTAAATGATTTGTAAGCTAATAACAGATTAGTGAGTTGGAAATGAGGAGTAGCTATGATAAATAAAAAGCTTAATAGGATTAAAAGAGAGAAGATTATCAGTTTGCTGCTCTTTCTAGGTATATTATTTGTAGTGATTAATCGTTTCTATTACATAGGTACATATGCTGCTACTTGGGATCAGGTTGACTTTGCTTTAGCGTTGGAACGTTTTGATATCCGAATGATGCAGCCGCATTTTCCTGGTTATCCTATTTTTGTTTGGGGTGGAATGGTTGTCAATAAATGGTTTGCTGATCCAGTTGCAGCGTTAGTGATCTTTAATAAAATTATGATGGGACTATCTGCAGTACCTATGTTTTTCATTGCCAAACGGTATTTTAAAATTCAATATAGTTTACTGGCTGTTTTAATGTGGCAAACGTTTCCTTATATGAACGTGCTTTCCTCAATGCCCATGTCTGAAGCTGCAGCTATTAGTATGCTATGGTGGTTTTTGTGGAGTGTTTTACTTGCCTTAGATAAAAATCATTTTTTATATCAAATATTCCCTTTATTATTCTTTGGTTTATTGTTGGGAACAAGGTTATCGTATCTAGCATTCGGGCTTATGATCATTGGGCTATGGTTCATTTATTGGAAGCGTAGTGTACATAAAAATAAATGGATAAAAATGGTAACCCTTTTCATATTGGCGGTACTTTTTCAATTAGGATGGGTAAGTGCTTTATTGGTATCAGAAGGAAACTTGGAAGGATTTTTTAGTCTAGCTTTTTCTTTTACTAATGGCCATTTTAATGAGTGGGGAGGAGCTGTGACTGAGGATAAAACCCCGCTTTTTAGCCGCTTACTTACTTTAATCGGTCATAACCTAATTTGGGTTGGACTAACGGGGAAATCAATAGTGGTATTGGTTGGATTTTCTATTATAGCATTATTGTTAGGTTACAAAAAGGTAAGTATGAACGGAGCTCAAAAAGCGTTTTATTGCTTGTTAGCAGCAGGTACATTCGCTTATTTTCTTTGGGCTCTTTTCGCCCAAAATATTGATAAACCGAGACACATTGCCCCATTACTAATTTTCATTGGATTTTGGTTACTATTAAAAATGAATGTTGTAAAACATTTAAAGGGTACTACTATTGTCTTGCTTTCATTAATAATTTATCAGTTTTTCATAGGAAACCAGTACATGCACATACAGGAACATGAACTTCCTGCAACCTATCAGCTTAGTCAATACTTAGAAAAACAAAAAGGCCCAGTCCTTGTATTTGCTTGGGAAGAAACGAGAATAATGGAATATCTTGAAGTGCAATTTAATTATGAAAGAGTTTGGACGTACGAATTATTTCAACAGCTCGTAAAGGAGTATGGCCATCAAAAAGTTTTTGTCACTGGCCATGTTATAGAAGGGTTTAAGAGCCAAGGAATTAATGTGGAAAAATCAGTAATAAAAAGAGCTGAGTTTACTTCTCAAGAATTATTTGATCCAGTATATCATCATCTTGTTTTATATGAATGGAAAAATTGAATGTAACGATAGAAGTAATGCTTATTATAAGCAATCTGACTTTGAATTTTGAAGAAGGGTATGTAAAGCAACCATGAGAAACTTAACAATTATAGGAATCGGATATGTTGGTCTTGTAACAGGTGCTTGTCTCTCTGAAATAGGTCATCATGTGACATGCATAGATGTGGATTCCACTAGGGTTGATATGTTGAAAAAAGGCCATTCCCCTTTCTATGAACCAGGTTTAGAAGATTTACTAAAACGAAATATAAAAAAAGGTACATTGCAATTTACTACAGATTATAAAGTCGGCCTTGCGCATGCTGAAGTCATTTATATTACTGTAGATACGCCGATAAAAGAAGATGGATCAGCAGATTTAACGTATGTAAATCATGTTGCAAATGAAATTGCTGTTCATGTGACAAAAGACGTAATCGTTGTTATAAAAAGTACTGTCCCAGTTGGAACGAATAAGTTTATTAAGGAATTCATTCAAACGAAAGTAAAGGATCCTACCATTCGGATTGAAGTGATTTCTAATCCTGAATTTTTAAGAGAAGGATCAGCGATTGAAGATACTTTTAAAGGAGATCGTATTATTATAGGTTATGAAAATGAGCAGGCCGCAGCGGTTATCGAAGATATTAATAAGAGATTTCATATTCCAATTATGAAGACGAATCTTTACAGTGCTGAAATGATTAAGTATGCTGCAAATTCATTTTTAGCAATGAAAATAAGTTTTATGAACGAAATTGCGAATGTATGTGAAAAACTTGGGGGAAATGTAGATGAAATTGCGAGAGGAATTGGGTTAGATTCTCGAATTGGAAAGCAATTTCTTCAAGCGGGTGTTGGATATGGAGGTTCTTGTTTCCCTAAGGATACTGCAGCGCTGTTGCAAATCGCTGATCAAGCGGGATACCATTTTGAAATGTTAGAAACAGTAATAAACGTCAATCATAAACAACCTGTTCGTATAGTCGAAAAGGCTAAAAATCGTTTTAGTACTTTAAAAGATAAAAAAATAGCTTTATTAGGACTGGCATTTAAACCAAATACCGATGATATTCGCAATGCACCTTCTTTGGCAATCTCTGAACAATTTCTATCAGAAGGTGCACAAGTATTTGCATATGATCCAATTGCCATGGAAAAAGCAAAAAGCATATTATCAAATAAAGTAGTCTTAACTTCAAACATAGATGAAACCCTACTAGGTGCCGACTTAGCAGTGATCGTTACAGAGTGGTCTGAGTTTAAGGAACTGCCTTTAACAATATTTGCAGAACTAATGAAAACCCCCATTATCTTCGATGGAAGAAATTGTTTTCCCCTCGACGAAACAAGTCATTACAATATAGAATATCATTCGACCGGTAGACCTGTTATTGGAGAAATTGATATTAATTGAATAATCTAATGTGCCATTTCTTGTTCAGCAAATGTAGGTTGTTGAATAAGAAAGGTAAGTAACAGTTATGAATTTTAGAATTAAATATAGTTTCAAATATTATTAGGTACAACCTGTTGTATTGTTATGCTACTAGCTAAATACACCAGGTTTTTTCAATTTGGCCTCCGTAAAACTTAAATATTCCGCTACTTTCATAAAGTAGATTACTGGTCTGAAGTGCATGCTTCAAAAGTTCATGACTACCACCTATTTACCCTTTAACCTATTTCCATATTTATTGTACTAATGAGCATCTGTGTCGGGATAAAAATAGATCTATCAATTTTACATTTTTTCTTTTTCACTAAGTTTTCACCAAAGTCTACTAAACTACAAACATCAAGTACGAAAGGAGGTACGAATGCGATGAATGCAAAAGTGAAAAAAGGCATATTCTGGACGGTTAACATTGCGACAATGATCCTAGTTATGAATGTATTCCATTTTCTATTTGGAGGCTTACGCGCTCTTGCTGATGGTTTCCATGGACATGGCCCAAAAGGTATGACCCCACACCATGGTTGGGGACCGCAACACATGGGGCACCAACATTATAATGGATTTTCTTGGTTTGGATTCCTACTTTTCTTAATTGTAGGGCTTGTCGTTTTGTTTTTGGTAGTGAAATGGCTAAGAAGAAAATCGAAAGTTTCCTCAATGCAAACGTTTATAGATACATCTTTAATGAGTTCACAAAGACCTATATCGACACAAAAAGCAAGTGTATTAGATCAATGGGAAAATAATGTAATGAACAAAAAAGGAGAATGATTAAAATGGGTTTATTTAAAAGAATCAAAACGATAGCAAAAGCTGATATGAATGGATGGCTTGATAACCTTGAAGATCCAATTGCGATGCTAAACGAATACTCTAGAGAAATGGAGCAAGAAATTATAAAAGCACAAAGAGCTTTATCACGTCAGATTTTTGCAGAAAATAAACAAGCAGCACTTATTTTGGAAACAAAAGCAGTAGTGGAAAAAAGAACACGTCAGGCGAAACTGGCTCTTGACCAAGATGAGGAGACCATTGCTAAATTGGCTGTACAAGAAAAACTTACGTATGAAAAGCAGTTAAGTCTTTATGAGCAGCAATATGAAGTGATTAAAGAGCAGACTGAAATGCTAACAGAAAAAGTGGATGAACTGCACCAAACATATAATGAACTGCAACATAAGAAAATCCTTTTAGCTTCACGTGTAAACGTTGCACAGTCAATTAAGGACATTCAAAAAGTTGCTGGTTCATTCCAAACTGACAATATTTTAAGAGGATTGGCTCGTTCAGAAGACCGTATTTTATTAATGGAAGCAGAGGTACAAGCAGGCAATTCATTTTCCAATCCATTAGTTAAATACGAAACATCTTATGTAAACGAGGAAGAATTAAATAGAGAATTAGTGAAATTAAAAAGTGAAAAAGAGGCACTATCGTAAAGCAAGTTTATGTATGACCTAGGAGGAAGTACCATTTCATTCTTTGGTGCTTCCTTTTCTTATTAAAAAGAAAGGAGAATAATGAAGATGCATTCATTGACAATTATTGTTTACATGGCGGCAGCGTTTGTTGTAACTAAACTACCTTATGTTCGAACGTATCTTTTGAACTTTTATTCGCTGCTTCATGAAGTGAGTAGGGTCCTTTTGTCTGGAGGGAAAAGCAATCAAATCAAGTTGTTAAAAAAAGGCGATGCCTGGAGACTGCTTACTCGCAAACATTCAAACATACGTTTATTTCATATGTGTGTGATACAGTAACGTTAATAGCGGCAATTGGAGCTTTTTACTTTGTTTCTACTTACAACTATAGGTTGATGTTATATATTGTTATAGGTCTAATTGCTGTTTCAATGTTGTTGTGGATCCGCCGCGCTCTTGAACTTTTATGGGCTCTGTCTTTTATTGCTGCCCTAGCATTACCGATCTATCTTGGTAATGAACGGGCAATTATGGTTACAGCTAGTGTGTTGGCATCATATATTTTGGTTCAATCTTTATTGACTTCCCTTACTATATGCAAAGAAAGCTTTGCTCATCGAAAAATAAAGGGGTTTGTGGCCAGAGTCAAATGGATTCCATCGATAATTTTAGGATTTTTACTAGTTGGTCAATCCCTCTTAGCAGGTTATTATATCGTCAGTAATTTCGTGTTTAACGTAGGGATTCCACAAGTTTATTTCGAATTCACTCAGGTACCTTGGGTGTATTTTTCTATTTTTCATCAAATTTTCATCGTTTCGAATTAAAATAAATCTGCACGAAATTTCCTCTCTATTTAATATCCACCGTAACCTGCGTTGCGGTGGGTATTGTTTATTGTTTTTCATGCCATTTATCTTTCCTTAAAGTGTTTATAAGAGTAGTATTAATAGAAATAATATTGACTGGTAAAAAAAGAGGTGTGTAACTTGAATATTCTATTAGCAGAGGACGATCTGCAGCTTGGTGAATTAATTCGCTTTATGTTAATGAAGAAGGCTGGCTACAAGGTTGATTGGGTGATGGATGGAGAAGATGCATATGAATATGTCAAAGTATCCTATTATGATGTTTTAATATTGGACTGGATGATGCCGAACGGAGATGGTACCTCCGTTTGCCGAAAACTTAGAAGCGAGGGCTACTCCAGGGCAATCTTAATGTTAACTGCAAAGGATGCAGTGGAAGATCGCATTAACGGTTTAGATGCGGGAGCCGATGATTATCTCATCAAGCCATTTGAAATCGAGGAGCTCCTTGCTCGCTTACGTGCACTTACACGTCGTAACTATGCCCCAATAATAGAGGATCAGATTGCTATTCATGGCTTGGTCATTAATCGAACGAGTCAAAAAGTTATTCAGGGCAAAGAGGAAATTCAGTTAAGTCCACGTGAATTCCAATTACTAGATTTGTTAGTTCAAAATAAAGGACAAGTTCTTCCGCGAGAGGTAATTCTTGATCGAATCTGGGGCTTTGATGCCGATGTATCGACAAAAACTATTGATGCAACGATTAAATTACTTCGAAAAAAATTAAATATAGTTGGAAAACAGGATTTACTCCAAAGTATTAGGGGGGTGGGCTATAAAGTTGAGAGCTAAAAGTCGCTCCTCCATCCATTTTTTTCGTAAAAGAGACATTTTTGAAAGAACACAATTTCGATTAACCTTATTATACAGTGGTTTACTTATGCTTTTCCTCGTCCTTTTTATCATTGTTGTTTATTCAATTCTGTACCTAACGATCTTCAAGGACCAAGAACGTGAATTGATATCTAGTGTGCAACAGGAAGCGAGAAACATTGAGGAATATTTACGATATCAAAATCATAGAGGTGATTTAGAGTTTCGTAACCAAGAGTCACTTGTAAAAGATGTTGATCAATTTTTCTTTTATGTTGTAAATCTTTCGGAAGAGTTGGTGCTAGGAGATGAGCTTATTCCAGAGCTCCGAACGCCAATTTTAACCGCAATTTCGGGTTGGAATCCAGGGAGAAATGAAATTCTTCAAGAAACGTTTGAAGTTAATTTTTTTGAAAGGAAACCAACTAATAAATCGAGAAGGGATGAGTTTCACCCCACTCAAAGAACGGATACTATTCGGTTAATGATCGCTGGGGAGCCTATTTACTATAATAGAAAAGCGGTTGGTATACTTTATATTGGTAAGGAGGTTTCGTTTGCTTATTCATTTTTTAAAATGCTGCCCGTAATTCTAACAGGCTTAGCCGTTCTTTTTTTAGGTGTGGCTCTTGTAATCAGTTACTTTATGTCCAAAAAGGCGATGGTTCCAATTACCCGTGCTTTTTCTAGACAACGTGAATTTGTCGCTGATGCTTCGCATGAATTACGAACGCCCTTAAGTGTATTACTTTCATCAATCAATGCATTGGAAATGACGTTGGAGTTGCAAAAAGAGGAATATGCACATAAACTCCTTTTTAATATGAAAAATGAAGTGAAAAGAATGTCGGGGCTGGTGGGTGATTTATTGACATTGGCACGGTCGGATTCGGGAACCGTCGAGCTCGTGAATGAAAGGTTTGATTTTCGTCCGATTGCAGAGGAGGCAGTTGAATCTGTACGAGCGTTGGCCGAAACCAAACAAATTAAACTTCATTTCGATGCCCCTAAAACAGTAATAGTAAATGGAGATTCCCAAAGGTTAACGCAATTACTTTATATTTTATTGGACAATTCAATCAAATATACTCCAAATGGCGGCAAGGCGTTTCTCTTTCTTTCGATTCGGGGAAAAGAATTGTATTTAACTATGAGAGATACAGGGATTGGCATTAATCCAGAGGATTATGGTCGAATCTTCGAACGCTTTTATCGGGTGGATCAAGCAAGGACCCGCTATGCTGGAGGGCATGGACTTGGACTTTCGATCGCGAAATGGATTGTAGAGAACCATAAGGGTACTATTCAGGTTTCCAGTGAAGTGGGCAAGGGTAGTACCTTCGTTGTTAAAATACCTATAATGGTGGAATAGTGTTTCTGCAAGGAAAGATCTGTGAGGTTTTGTAAGTGATCCTATTGTTTTAATACCATAAGAACAATTAGGCAGTTTCTGTTTAAAACATAATAACAAATTGTAAAAGATCAAGCACCAATTGTCCATAAAGTGATGATTGGTGCTTTTTTTGTACTGTGGATCAAGCCCTTTGTTTAATGTGTTCATATAGAAACTTTGCATCATCTCCAACACCTAGTACTAAAGCAGAGCCTCTACGGTGTTGCCATGGTAACCCGAGAAAATAAAGGCCATCAATGGATGTAATTCCGCGCTTATGATGTACTTTCCCATTCGAATAAAGAAGGTTAGGAAGATCAATCCAAGAGTAATTAGGTAAAAATCCAGTTGACCAAATCAAATTATCAACTTTTAATGAGGAATGATCATTAAAATAAATAAATTGATCATCTGCTTCCACCGTTCTGCACTTTAATGTTATTTGTTTACTTTTTAATCTTTCTTTTAACTCATACCCAAATATAGGATCTCCTTGACTCTGAATTCGTTTTCCAATAAAGGAAGAGGTATTTGCTTGTAAAATTCCTAATTTATCGAACCACTCAAATATACTCCTTTTTAATAAAGTTAATGGTAAGAATCGAAATGGCTGACTACTTGAGAGGTACGTATCGTGGTATTCAGAAAGTTCGACTGCTATTTGAGAGCCAGAATTTCCCCCGCCAACGACTAATACATTCCCCTCTTTTAATTGAGAGGGATTTTTATATTGTGAAGAATGTAGTTGGACCACATCCTTTGAAAGTTGATTTGAAAAGGAGGGGATATTGGGATTGTGAAAAGGTCCTGATGTAATTACAACGTTTTTTGCTTCAAGTACCGAAGACTGTGTTTCGAGCAAGAATATAGACCCTTGTTTCGTTATCTTGCTGACTTCAGTATTCAGCTGGATGGGTAAATCAAATGTCTGGACGTAACGCTCTAGGTAATCTGCAATTTCATTCTTGGTTGGAAACCCAACCGGATCGCCATACAGTGCTAATCCATGTAAAGAACTATATAAACGGGGAGTAAATAATACTAAAGAATCATATCTTTTTCGCCAAACATCTCCAATTCGCTCATGGTTATCAAGTATAAGAAACGATAAAGTAGACTTTTTTAAATAATATCCCATTGACAGCCCCGCTTGGCCTCCACCGACCACGATAACGTCATAAACCACATTGAACACCTCTTTTATTAAACATATGATCATGTATTCATATATAATATATGGTAAATTGAAAATATCGTCAATCATTATTGTGGTTCGTGGGGACAGGCTCATTGACTTGTGACTCGTTAGTAGGGAAAAGGTCCGATTACTCATAATATTCATACTTCTTTAGCACACGGTAAAAGTTGTTAAATTCTTTAGTGACTAATTATAAGGTGAGATGCAACCTAATATCTCTATGATCGAAGACATGATAGGTGAATCTTTAGCGGACATTCGGTGCCTTATTGACCCCAAAAAAGGCCGGTTGCGAATAAAAGCGGCTAACGGGTTTATTATTTGCTATAAAAATAGCTAAATTTGCAACATAATGGAAATAAGGAATTAACTGTCCGGTAAACTAGTAGAATATGAGGTTTTTAGAGAAATAACGAACTGTATGTACTTAAGCGAAGACCGAGTAGAGGACGAAAGTGGTTTTAGTTAATGGAAGAGCGTGTTGGGTGTTTTTTTGCGGACATTCGATGCGTTTTTGGCCTCGAAATGGGCGGTTGAAGAAGTGACAAAGGGTTGCTTATTTTCAGAGAAACCTCAAAATTATTTTTTATTACTAGAAATATAGCATATATAAAAAATATTTAATCTCCTCTAGTGGAAGAATTAAAAGATATGGAAAGGGTGAATCGAAGTGTTTAAAAATTAAAAGAACAAATAACCTACGAAGATGTTGCTGGAATGGCTTATATATATTTAACTAAACCATTTAAGTATAAGGTGAGATATACAGAAGAATTAGCTGAAAACCCTATCTCTTTCATTTAGAGAACCTAAATGGTAGTACTTTAATAAAAATTGAAATTGGTGATTTTTCACTTATAAAAGATGGTCAAGACTATTATAATGCCTCGGTCGAATTTGCATCTGAAGCAAAAAAAGTAATCAAAGAATTAGCTGAAAATTTATAGGTACATTCTTAACAATAGCTAAACTTAAGCTAACGAACCGTTAGTTGAAGAAGAAAGAACATTTTGACAGGTGAGGAGAAGACCTAACTACGGTTTATTGAGGAGATGAAAGTAAAAGGAGCTAGCGCGAGCTATCTCTTTTTTACTTTCAGTTCCTTACTCTATAAAAGGGTCAATTAATAACGCTAAATCTTTAATAATCGAATAAGGTTTCCATAAAATGGTTAGAGTGATAAATATAAAATTTGAAAGGTGAGGTCTTTATGGTTATATCAGAACTTTTAATAAGAATATTCCTTTCTTTTACAACATTGTTTATTTTGACAAGAATAATGGGCAGAAAAGAAATAAGTCAAATGACGTTTTTTAATTTTGTATCTGCTATTGCAATTGGTTCGATTGCAGCCAATCTTGTGGTTAGTTCGACTTTAAGTATACGAAACGGGATTATAGCGTTAGTTGGTTGGACTGTTTTTACACTTGTGATGGCTTTTATTGATATTAAATTTAAAGAAGCGCGGAAAATTACGACAGGTGAGCCGATTATCGTCATAAAAGAAGGGAAAATAATGGAAGATGCCCTTCGAAAAACTCAATTGGATATGGACTCCCTAAATACATTGCTAAGGCAAAAGGATGTTTTTTCTATTAAAGATGTTAATTATGCAATTTTTGAAACAAGTGGACAACTTTCAGTCATGAAGTATGAAAATAAACAGCCTGCAACCAAAGGAGATTTAAATATACCGAATAAGGTAAAAGCATATCCTACGGCTACCCAAGTAATTTCAGATGGAGTTATCAATACAACAAATCTTTCAAGATTAAATTTAGATGAAAATTGGGTCAATCAACAGTTACAAAAGGAAGGCATATCTCAAGTTTCTGAAGTTTTCTATGCTGAAGTGCAACAGGATGGAACACTTTACATAGATCGAAAAGATGACAATATGCTGCATTAGATTCCTTAAGGTTGTGTTTGTAACCGCCAAACTATAATTACAATATTTTTTGAATAGATTTCCTAAAACAACTCCTTTTAGATTAATGTCATAACTGCGACTTGATTTGAAAGGAGTTATTTGTTTGAGAAAGCTACCCTGCCAATGGTTGAGGGGTAATCCTAAGGTTTTTTGTATATCTTTATGATTAATAGATCAATAGCTTATTAATCGATAAACCTTCTTTGTACCGGGGGCTTTCCACACATTCTAACTTTCTAACGTGTTAGGTAAAGTTCATGAACCATTGAGCTGTAGCCTGAATAACCTATAAGGGTACTCATATTAGGAGGGAAGTGAGGTCATGGAATTCTTCAATCAAAAGGACGGCTTTCCGTTTAATCATTTGCCGAAATCGCATTTTTCTCCAGAATATTTACAAGAAATTAGAAATATGGTAAAGCAATATAACTCTGTGTTTAACAGTGAATTTTGGGGAACAGTTCATGGGTTAAATACGTTGAAAGGAAGAAATCTGCGAATTTTTCCGTTTGAGCTATGGGAATGTGATGAATTCCTTTACTTATGTCTTGTTGTACCGGGATTATCTAAAATAGATGATGTTAAACTTAATTTTCATAGTCACCAAATCGTCTCTTTTAAAGTAAAACAACGCTCAATGAAACCGGGTGGTGCAAAGAATTTATTAAAAAGTGAATTACCACAGAAGGAATATGAAAGGGAAATACATCTTAAAACCCCGATCCAAACAACAGATTTTTCAGCAAGTTATGAAGATGGTGTATTAGTTTACACGTTTAAGAAAGTGGAGGCTCAATTAGACATTCCAGCAGATTTTTAGAAAGAAGGGATCGTTATTCCACAGATTGAAATTAACATTGGAAGTTTCAAGGTATACAGTATGTCAGGAACCTCGTCCTTAGTTGTAGGTAAAGGTAATTTTTCCGGTTCTGTAAGCACATCAAGTACAACCAATGGTGTTGGGAATGCATATGGTGATGGATCTAATATACAAATGAGTCCCTATCAATCTTCTCTTCATGATCCTGCTAATGGAGTTATGAACCAAAAATCTAACCCAAAATATCTACCATTTCTATACAACATGTTCCCTGGTTATTTATATTACCATCCCTATAACCATCTGAATTGTTATAGTTCCGGATACCCTGGAATGGTATAGAAAACAATCACCTGACTTGAAAAAGCAGGTGATTGTTTTTTTATAGGCTCAATAATTTCAAGCAGTTAAATCTTGTTTAGAATTACCTCTAAAATACCGCCATTATAGGAAAATGCAATTGTATCCTTGTCAACTTTTCCTGGAATATGAACCGTTCGGTAAAAGGGACCCTGATAAATTTCCTGTATAATTACTTTTTTTACATGTTCTGGAGGAGTTGTAGTGACTTCGCCCTTAATTTCTAAGAGATCTTGTTTAGTAAGATAGACTTTAAGATTTCGTTTTTTTACACCTGGAAGACTTAATCGTAGATAAAATTGGTGCTCCATTTCAAAAAGGTCAACTCTTGGTGTACGAACGTCCCCTTTTTGGTTGATTTTATGTTGGGGAAACCCGTCACCATAGGTTTGTCGAAATGGATAGTTGTTCTTCATAATAATACCCCCAGTCGAATAGATATAATTAGTCTATTCTTTTAAAAGAGAAAAGATGATGATGTAAATTTTTAGGGTATTACATGTAATATTTTTTTTATTTCTACTGAACATTCAATGAATTAATCGTCCCATTATGATTAATAAAGAGGAGACCAACAGTTGTTCTATTAGGTCACCATAATTATAAGTAATCTAGGGTCTTACTAGGAGTGTTTTAATCAAGGAGTGAAATGCATTGAGTTCAGATCAATGGTACTACCATGAAATGAAAAGACTTCGTAATCAAATTTATGACCTAGAAAAGTGGAATCAGCAATTAAAAGCTTATCTGGATCATTTAAATATCTATGAATATCATATCCAGCGTATAAATATTGATAAGGTTAAGGGGACCCTTCAATTTGGACATTTGATTGAAAAAAACATACAAGAAGCCAATGGGATCCACCGTTTTTTCATTAATGAAATAAAGATTAGTGAAGTGGAGGATAGTGGTACAGTTGGAATTGGTGTCGCAGAAAAAGATAAGAAAAAAAAGAAGAAGAAGTCACAAATTCCCCCTGAACAAGCTACCGGAGAAATAAAAGAAATATATGTAGAAATAAAACAACTTCTAGATATTGAAGATGTACCAGTTTTTATTCAAGAATTAGCAGTAAACAAAGAAGTATTAAGTAAAGTTTGGGATACAACGAAAAACCATTTTGATACCAGCATCCAAATTAATTTATTTTATGAAAACGCTAAAACAATTAAACGAAATTCAATTTGAGGAAAATCAACTAGTATATCCAACGATTGATAGAAAGCTATGTAAAAAGCATGCTGACAGCATTGAAGTTGAAGCAAAGTCACTATTCATTATTATTTTTCTAATTGATGCTTTTTTGTCTGGTTTACTTGAAAAACAATCGATTCAAACGTCTCCAGATAAGTTAACAGTACATGTACAAAAGCCAGGTGTGAACGTTAATGATCCAACCAAAATTCTAGAAGTTATTAAAAGTGGATTGCATTTAAATGACTTGCCAACCTCTATTAAAGAATTAGAAGAATCACCCGAAATATTGGAACATCTTTTTTTAAACAGAATTCACCCAGTGGTTGTATCACAACAAGATGATCAATACTTCAAGAGATTAAAACAGTTGTTTATTCAATACGTTTCAGAAATATCAGGGGATACATCAATAAACGGATTAACCCCAGAGCAGCAAAGCTTTTTATATACAAAATTAATCGAATACCTTGAGAAGTATCAAAAGTATATCTTACTTGAATATTTGGTTCTTTCTTTATGTGAAGGTCAATAAGTCGATAAAGTAACCATCTGAAGATAATCTTCTCTCTTTAGGTATTGATCTTCAGATGGTTTATTACCTATATTTTCTTAAGCGGGATTGCAATATAAGGTTTTTATTTAGCTTAATCCTCTAAACCAAAAGGCATAGAGCTGATTGGCATCACGGAATCCTGGACATCCGGATCATAAATTGGTGATCCAATTGGCTGGATCAAATTATAATTATAATAACCATATACTTGCCCAGTCATATTTAGCTTTACTTGACTATATGGTGTTTGAACAAAAGCCTCCCCGACTGTAACACTTCCGTTTCCGTCTACATTATTACAGCTAAAAGGACCAAAAATATTTATTCCAATAGGTTCTGAATCAAAAGGCATAAGAATCCTCCCTCCATTATTAATATTATATTCTGATAAAAAAAATTTGTTAAAGCAGGAGTCATATCTTGAAATAAATGTTTTAAAACACTGTATAGATAAGTTTTAAAACTCTAATTTGAACGATAATAGTCTGGATTCTTTGAATTATTAATAGGAGAGTCTAACGACTTTACGTTAATTTTGTTATCGTCACCTGAGACTTGAACGAGCGTGTTACTCTTTGTCTTACTAACTGTTCCTCTTGTGCACGATTTTCCTATAGTGAAGGAAGCTGACCCTTTTAAATTTACTTTAATTCCCTCATTAAAAGTAATTTCTATTTTTCTATCCTCCCGATCCTTCATTTGCTGTCACATCCTTTCCTTATTGTAAGTTTATGGATGATATAAAATAAATGTATGGACTAGTATACAACTAATAAGAAAAAGGAGTAGTAGTTGCCTTAATTTTTTCGATTTAAGTTAGGGGAGTAGAGACAAAAGTATGTGTTATTGTAGGACGACAAAAGTTCTAGAGGAAAACATTCATGAAAGTTAGAACTATAAAATATAATGGGGAAACACCTTGTATAATGAAAGGGTAGGTAGAGGGAGAGGGGAGTTGCTATGGAGAAGAAAAAAATTGCTTTTGTAACAGATAGTACTGCTTATTTATCAGAAGAATTACAAAACCATCCTGATGTATATGTGGTACCAATCGTAATTATTGCTAATAATCACGAGTACGAAGATGGAGTGAATTTATCTTCGGCAGAATTATACAATATGATTAAAAACAATAAAGATGTTCCAAAAACATCTCAACCTTCCGTTGGTAATTTTATAGAACTGTATCAAAAGTTGAAAGAGGAATACGATCATGCAATTGCTCTTCATGTTTCTAGTAAATTAAGTGGGACGATTTCAAGCTCTAATGCTGGTAAAGAGCAAGCTGAGTTTGAAGTGGAAGTGATAGATTCCTATTCTCTTTCGTATTCGATTACTGAGCTTATTGATAGGGCGATAGTGTTGGCAGAAGAGGGTAAAAATATAAATCAAATAACGAATGAACTTAGAGATCAGATTAGTAGGAGTAAAAATTTAGTATTGTTAGGCAATTTAGAGCAGCTATATAAAGGTGGAAGAATGAATGGTGCTCAATTTTTATTAGGCAATCTCCTTCAAGTTAAGCCTATTTTATCTATTAATAATGAAGGTGAGTTAGGATTGCTGGAACGCGTTCGTTCAGAGAAAAAGGCGACTGCCAGAATTATACATTTATTAAAACAATCTTGCGAAGAAGGGCATGTAAAACAGGTTGGAATCATGCACGGTAATGTATTAGATAAGGCTATAGAGCTTAAGGAGAAAATAAAAGAAACAATACCTGATCTTGATATATTCATTGGAGAAATCAGCTCCTCATTAGCTGTTCATGCCGGAGAAGGAACTATAGCATTATTTTGGCATCACGAGTAATGGTGCATGGGTCGGAGGGACAGGTCCCGTGGCTTAATTTAATCATAGAACGACCAGTGTACCTAGTATAGTAAATAGTTCAAAAACAATAAAAAGACCACCGTTTTCATTGTAAAATAGAAGTACCTATCACAGAACTTCCAATTACTATCCCGACCAAAGGAGATGAAAACGATGGTATATACATCATTGAATCATATTCAAGGAAAAAAAGGAAGTCGATGGGCACAATTTTTGCGAGACATTGGAACTGAGAACTTATTAGTCGTGGCAATAGATGCAGCTAAATTTACTCATAAGGCAATGGTTTGTAACTTTTATGGGGATATACTTGTTAAACCTTTTGAGTTTGATGCATCCATGACGGGATTTGACGCTATTAAAAGAATCATTGAAATTGAAAAAGAGAAACATGGGAAAGAAAAAGTGATTGTCGGTATTGAAACAACGGGGCACTATTACGAGGACCTGGTACGGAGATGTCATACTGTAGGTTATCATGTACGCATCATAAATGCAGCCACAACCGCACAAGAACGACAAGCGCTCTTAAATTGGGCGAAAACAGATAATTTAGATCTTATGGCTATTGTACAATCTATCCTTCATGGTCGAGGGACGTCTAGTGAACTATCTTCTGGTAAAGTTTACACTTTACAAAAGTTAACACGTGCTCGTCGTGAATTGGTAAACGAACAAACCATGACGCAGAATCTTATAAGAATGCACATGGACCATATTTTTAGGGAGTACCAAGGAAAAAGTATATGGATTAAGGGAAAGCGTGAACATATAAAACCCTTTTCTGATCTATTTGGTAAAGCCTCCCTCTTCATGATGAGAAACTACCCGCATCCAAGCGATATACTAGCCCTTGGAGAGGCAGGCTTACGCAAACTATCTATTCGTGAAAACCTTAAATTAAGAGACGATTGTATAAAGACCTTAGTAGAGTTTGCGAAAGAATCCATTTCTCAATCAAAAGACCATGTGGAAGTGGAACTATTTCTTCTGACCCAAAAACTTGATCGATTGGATTTATTAAAGGAACAGATCAAGGTCTTAGAGGAAAAGATTGAAGATTTGTTCGTAGAAACAGAAGGTGCAATGATTCTTAGTGTACCAGGTATTGGGGTTGTGACCGGGGCTGAATTGTTTGCAGAAATGGGGGAAATCTCCGATTTCACTCACGCGGGGCAACTTATAAAGATGGCAGGGACGAATCCGATTGTCAAACAATCCGGCGGTAGAAAACCGACGTATTATGGTATTTCTAAACAAGGGAGGAGACCTTTTAGGAATATTGTATATCAAGTGGGAAAATCCTTGTCTACCAACAATCCTGAAATGAAGGAGAAATATCTAGCTTTAAAAGATAGAGGTAAATTAACCGGTCAAGCCTATATTGCCATTGGAAATCGAATGATTCGTCTAGCCTTTTCAATGATTCGTAATCAAACTTTATACCAAACAAGACAAGAGAACTATGTGTTATTAAAAGAATTAAGCAAAAAGCTACGAACTAAAAATGTAAAAAAGTTTTATGAAAAGCACGTCTCGTTATCAAGTGGCCTATCAGCATAGTTAAAAGATTAGTTGTCATAAAAAAATTACTTTACTAACACTTGTTTTACTAGAAAAATGGAGCTCCTCTAGGACGTTAGATCACATTGTCATCGAACCTGAGGCTAATGACCTCGTGGGACAGCGTTATGGATCTTGTCCTATAAGTACGAATAATACGTGAAAATCAAAGTTTATATCGCTAGGCAGTATCTCTGTAGGATGAAAAAAGCAAGATCCTTTCACGTTCTAGAGGAGCTCTATATATACTTTTCTGTGATAGTTGAACTTTACAAAAAATGGAATTTGTAGGTTTTACTTAAGGTCGGCCTTTTTTAAATAAAAATGTCCCTTGACTTATTTACCATTATACGCTGTCCCTCTGACTCACCTCACTCACCTCTGGCTTATATTCTTATTTCTTTAAAATTCCCTTCTTTAATAGGCTCATTAATTTCTACAATGGGCGGTTTTGAGTTATGGACTGGACTCATTTCGGAGACAACCCCAGCCTTAGGCATTGAATTTTTTTCATCATTTAAATGTTTTTCCATTTGTGTCACCTCCGCTATATAGTTTTTGATACAGGCCAGGATTTGATTCATTTTGAAAGGTTTAATTAAAATTAAGCAGATTTTCGTTCATAACGAGCATTGGTACTAAAGCTACCTAGTGCTCGTTTTTTGTTTTCGCTCAAACAATGTTAAGGGCAGATGGTTTTTAGTGATGCATTTGTGACGATTTTGTGACTTGTTTTAGTTCTTCACAATATCTACAAACTTACTTGTTAATATAACTAATTGTAATTAGTAGTATATTGTAACAACTCTAGTTGTAAAGATTTGGGTTCCTGGTTAAAGAAAGGAGTACTTGTATGAAATTCAAATGGGGTTTCTTAGTATTTATTTTTACTATTGCCACAGTGCTAACAGGATGTGAACCATTGATGGTATTAGATCCTAAAGGGCCACAAGCTGAAAGACTATCCAATGACATTATGTTATCCATTGGGATTATGTCCTTTATTGTTGTTGTCGTTTTCACACTTTTAGTTATTATGCTCGTAAAATATCGAGCCTCTAAACAAAGTGAAGATTATGAGCCACCACACATTGAAGGAAATCCATGGGTTGAGGCGATTTGTGTGGGCATTCCTGTATTAATTGTTGCTTATCTTTCTTTCGTTTCTGTTCAAAGTAACTTTATTGTTGAGGCTACGCCAAAAGGATACGAGGATAAAGAACCATTAATCGTTTATGCTTCATCTTCTAACTGGAAGTGGCATTTTAGTTATCCAGATGAAGACATTGAAACTGTTAATTATTTGTATGTTCCAACAGACCGGGCGCTTGAATTTAGACTATATTCATTCGGTCCGATTACGAGTTTCTGGATTCCGCAGCTTGGTGGACAAAAATATGCAATGGGTGACATGGTGACCACATTACATTTAGCAGCGGATGTTCCAGGGGAATATATGGGACGAAATGCAAACTTCAGTGGGAAAGGATTCGCTGAAAATACATTTAATGTTAAAGCTATGCCTGAAGATGAATTTAATGATTGGGTAGAAGAGGTTAAGGAAACAGCTGAATCTCTAACCGAAGATAAATTCAATGAGTTATTAGAACCTGGTCATCTAGGACAGTTAACGTATACAGGGACTCACTTAGATTTCTCACCGGCTCCACATAGCCACAATCACGCTGACTCATCTGATTCAGACAAAGATGCTAAATCTGGGAAATCCACTATATCTGACATAAAGTTACACAGAGAAAATTCTGATCATAACAACATGAAACATTAAGATTTTACCAAGCTGTTCCATTAAAAACATGACAAGTAATAATTCTTGAAAGGAGTCACAAGCATATGGATTTCTTTGATCGATTTGCGGTACCTCATCCAAGTGCAGCGATTTATGTATCGATGGTGGCCATTAGCTTAACCGTAATTGTCATAATTGCTGGTTTAACATATTTTAAAAAATGGGGTTACCTATGGCGAGAATGGTTAACAACCGTAGACCACAAGCGTATCGGTATTATGTATTTAATTTCGGCATTGCTAATGCTATTCCGCGGTGGTGTCGATGCGATTATGATGCGCGCACAGCTTGCCGTACCAGAGAACACACTTTTAGATGCACAGCACTATAATGAAATTTTCACAACGCATGGGATTGTAATGATCCTATTTATGGCGATGCCATTTATTATGTTCTTTATGAACTTCGTAGTTCCATTGCAAATTGGGGCACGTGATGTAGCGTTCCCGCGTTTGAATGCACTTAGTTTCTGGTTATTCTTCATGGGAGCGATGTTATTCAATATCTCGTTCGTCGTTGGTGGTTCGCCAGATGCGGGCTGGACTTCTTATTTCCCACTTGCAGGTAATGAGTTTAGTGAATCTGTAGGGACCAATTATTATATGATCGCCATTCAGATTGCTGGAATTGGGACGTTAATGACGGGGATTAATTTTATTACAACTATTCTTAAAATGCGAGCACCTGGTATGACATTAATGAAAATGCCAATGTTCACATGGTCTGCTTTTATCGCAAGTGTAATTATTGTATTTGCATTCCCAGTATTAGCCGTATGCCTTGCAATGGGAACCATGGACCGCCAATTTGGAACAAACTTTTTTACATTGGATAATGGCGGGATGGATATGCTTTGGGCAAATATCTTCTGGGTGTGGGGCCATCCTGAAGTGTATATTTTAATTTTACCGGCATTTGGTTTATTTAGTGAAATTATTTCAACCTTTGCACGTCGTAATCTGTACGGCTATAAATCGATGGTTGCCTCGATGGTGATTATTTCACTTTTATCCTTTTTAGTATGGGCGCACCATTTCTTTACAATGGGGCAAGGGGCGTTAACAAACAGTATATTCTCGATTACAACAATGGCGATTTCAGTACCAACTGGAGTGAAGCTCTTTAACTGGATACTGACGCTTAGGAAAGGGAAGATTGTTTTTACGACGCCAATGCTATATTCGATGCTTTTTATTCCGCTTTTTACATTAGGCGGTGTGACCGGGGTCATGCTTGCGATGTCGGCGGCTGATTACCAATACCATAATACGATGTTTTTAGTCGCTCACTTTCATAACGTAATCATTCCGGGTGTAGTATTCGCTATGCTTGCAGGTCTTACTTACTATTGGCCGAAAATATTTGGTTTCATGTTGAATGAGAAGATAGGCAAATGGACGGCATGGCTGCTTTCCATTGGCTTTACCTTAGCGTTTATGCCGATGTATATTACAGGTTTAGATGGTCAAGTCCGCAGAATGTATACGTACTCTGAATCAACTGGATTTGGTCCACTAAATATGGTCTCGTTTATTGGAGCTATGATTATGGCGATCGGGTTTGTACTAATTGTATATAACATTTACTACAGCACTCGTTATGCTTCAAGAGATATTGGAGACGATCCTTGGGATGCACGAACGCTAGAGTGGGCAACCCATACCCCAGTACCGGAATATAACTTTGCAGTACTGCCACATGTTGAATCAAATGAAGCATTTTGGGATGCTAAGAAAAAAGGTATTGTTTTATTTAATGGTGATTATGAGAAAATTCATATGCCAAATAACAGCGGGATACCGTTTATCATGAGTTGTATTTTCTTCGTATGGGGATTCTCATTTATATTCAGTTTGTGGATTCCTGTCATTGTAACAACAATAGGGATTTTTGCATGTATGGCTCTCCGTTCATTTGAACAAGATCACGGCCATTACATCACAGTTCAAGAAATTGAAGAGACAGAAACAAAATTGCGAGGTGCCTAAATATGAAAATTGATCACTCGCTGCCTCTTGAATATAGTACGGATGAAAATCGCTTAAAAATCTTAGGTTTCTGGATTTTTCTGGGTGCCGAAATAATGCTGTTTGCAACGCTATTTGCATCCTACTTCACATTAGTGAATCGCACAGGTAACGGCCCAGCTGGAGCAGAGATTTTTCAAATCACTCCGGTGCTAGTTGAAACGATCTTGCTTTTAACAAGTAGTTTTACGATTGGGCTTGCTATACATGCGATGCGTATAGCTCATGTAAAAGCAATGTTGACATTCTTTTCAATCACACTTTTTTTAGGTCTAGGATTTTTAGGAGTTGAGATCTTTGAATTCATTACGTATGTTCACGAAGGGGCAGCCTTACAAACAAGCGCATTTACATCCATCCTGTTAACAACATTAGGAACACACGGAGCACACGTAACACTTGGTTTATTTTGGGGATTATTTATTATCTTGCAAGTGAATAAAAGCGGCTTAACACCACAAACAACCAATAAGGCATTTATCTTCTCTCTGTATTGGCATTTTCTAGATGTAGTTTGGATTTTCATTTTCAGTTTCATCTATTTGAAAGGAATGATGTAGATATGAGCGAATTATTCCCGCGCAAACAAGTAATGGGATTTATATGTTCATTGATCCTTACTGCCGTTGCTCTTGCTGTATACTTCTTTAATATGTCGTTCGCGGTTGGCTTAACCGTGCTGCTTGTAACAGCATTCGTACAAGCAGGTCTTCAGCTTGTAGTGTTTATGCATGCTGGTGAAACCGAGGATAAGGGAGCCATCTTTACAAACGTTTATTACGGATTAATCATCGCTCTCGTTACGGTTTTCGGAACATTGCTAGCGTTAGTCTGGGATATGTAATTGGATGTGTTAAAAGGAGTGCCTTGATGGTAATCCTTTTAACTTTTTAATTGGAGTAACCTTTATTCCTTTTGGCGTTTTTTCCAGCATTTCTTCCGTCGCTACAAAAAACACGCCAATCAAGAAAATAAAAATAGCACCGATAACCGTTCCAATTCCAATCGGTGTTAAAATGCTGTAACTGCTTTTAAAACAACCAAATAAGATTGTTATAATTCCAATTGTCAGTATAGTACCACTTATATATTTTACTGCATTTAATATCTTCGATTTCATGTCGTGCCTCCTTTATCTACAATATATTATCTGTCAATTTAACTGAATTGTCAAAATTATTTGTAAAATTACGATGCACTATTGAACGGTTTGAATCTTTTATAAAAATGAGGAAACAATACAAAAATAGTAATAGGAAAGGGGGATATCAATGACTGATCAATCATGGCGTGTAAATTCCTATCAAGAAGGAGCATATAAAGTAAGCGTCAGAAAAAATTTAGAAAATGATCGTGTAGATGAAGGTGATCATGATGAAAAAGCAAAACGAAAAGTAAATCCTAAAAAATAGGTAGTAGGCTTTTAAATGAGGCCTGCTTTTCTATTTTTTCTCATTAACTTTAAAAGGAATCCCAGTATTAAACTTAGGTTCATAAAATCTACACATATTATTGGTACAATATATTTTAGCTTTGAAGATACTAATAATTGTAGTAGGTGAAAAATTGCGAGTCAACTACTACGTTGATAGGTCCATATTATCCGTGAAGTTGGAGGTGCTGTAATTTGGAAAAACCTACTATATTAATAGTTGACGATGAATGGGATATGAGAAATTTATTGAAGATTCATTTACAACGTGACTTTAAAGTGATTGAGGCTAAGGAAGGTAAAGAGGCGATCGCAATAGTCGATCAAACTCCTATTGACATAATTATCTTGGATATCATGATGCCTGACATGTCTGGCTGGGATGTTTGTGAAAAAATTAGAAAAAAAAGACAACTGCCTATTATGATGTTGACAGCTAGAACGGATATCAAGGATAAAGTTCGCGGCTTAGAAATAGGTGCAGATGATTACCTGGTAAAGCCATTTGCACCTGAAGAGCTTATAGCAAGAGTGAACGCTCTTCTAAGAAGATCCTATTATAAAGAGGAACAATATAATGATTCAACTATAAATATAGCTGATGAAATGAGCATCAATACCGATTTAAGAAAAGTTTCCGTTCATAGTAAAATTATTGAATTAACACCAAAAGAGTTTGATTTATTCGCATTAATAGCTATGAACCCAAAACGAATATTTAATCGTGAAACACTCTTAGATAAAATATGGGGAATTGATGATCCAAAAGATGCACGCACTGTTGATACCCACATTAAAAATATAAGAATTAAGGTTCGCGAAGCTGGTTTATCCTTTAATCCGATACGAACGGTATGGGGAGTTGGTTATTCATTTCAATCCCCTGATGATTTAACATGAAACGTTTGGGAATTGTTGCGAAAATAGGCGGTACGATTGCAATACTAATTCTAACTATCATCCTGCCATTAGGGATCGTTATTGATCAGGTTTTTTCAAACTTCTTTTATGGAAAAATGTACGAACGTATTGATGACTTATCAGCAAAATATGCTAGGTCTATTGATGATATCTATGATCCTACCTTTTCTAGCTTTTTTAATGCAATTGCTGAGTTGACAGATACGGAAATTTTAATTATATCTTCCGATCGTAAAATCATTTCTAGCTCAGGTTTCTCCGAATTTACACAAGGACAAGCATTACCAGAAAGTCATCCATTTATGAATGATTTAAGAGTTGACGAACCAGGACAGTACAAGGACAGAGTCACAGATAATCATTATTTGTATTCAGGAAAACAAATAAAAAATGATAATGTAGTGCATGGTGTAATTCTTGTATTTACTTCGTTGGAAGATATTTATCAATCTATTGCTTTGTTTCGTCAGTCATTGATGTTATCTGTTACGGGTGCAATTATAATAGCATTGGGTTTCACTTACATCGTTTCAAATAGGTTATCGCGTCCGTTGCTTGAGATGGAGAAGGCAACAAGAAATCTCGCTAAAGGAAAGTTACATACGAGAGTAGTAAGTCAATCAAAGGATGAAATCGGTTTATTAGCGGACGCGATCAATGATTTAGCAGTAGAATTATATGATTATCGGGAAAACCGAAAGGAATTTTTAGCATCTATTTCACATGAACTTAGAACCCCTATGACTTATATAAAGGGGTATGCCCAAGTCATTCGAAATCAATTATATGAAACAGAGGATGAGAAAGAGCGATATTTACTAACCATTGAACAAGAATCGGAAAAAATGTCTCGGTTAATTGAAGATTTATTTGAATTATCAAAAATGGAATTAAATAAACTCGATATTCAAGTTGAATGGATAGATGTGATCGAGGTCATGGAACGTGCCATTTGGAAAACAAAACAAAAAGTAAGTGAGAAGAATCTTAAACTAAAGTTTAACTTTGAGCCGAATGTAGCACTTTTACATGTGGATGGATTTAGATTAGAGCAGATTTTTATAAATTTAATTGAAAATGCTATCCGCTACACGAATCAAGGACAAATTGATATTAATATTTGGCAGAGTAAGAAATCTGTAAAAATTACAGTGCAGGATACGGGAAAAGGAATACCAGAAAAAGATTTACCATTCATATTTGATAGATTTTATCGAGTAGAAAAATCACGTTCGAAGGAATATGGGGGAACAGGACTCGGCTTAGCAATTGTAAAAAATTTAACCTCGTTAATGCATGGACAGATTGAAGTGAAAAGTGAATTAAGCAAAGGAAGTTGTTTTACGTTTACTTTCCCTGTGAAAATGGAAGAAAACAATTAATTTTCTGAGGTGATCGTGTGTTTACTAACAGTAATCGAACAATTTCAATGGTTGATATTGTGAATAAACTAAAATTAAAAGGTATTAAAGTAGAACTTACAAAAACTAAAGCCCATATCATAAAAATAGATAAAAGATTAGTAAATTAAATACTATATTACGGATTCTATATTTTAACCATCATAACTCTAACTTTTGTTTGCGGTGTGATGGTTTCTTTTTTGTATAATATTTTCTAGTAAATATTTGAATGAGAGCGGAAGATAGAAAGAATCATGATTGGAAAAAAATATGAGGCGATTTTAAAAAATTTACAAGAATGTTACAAATATAAGAAATTCTCGTTTCTTACAAAATTTCTTCACATTTTTCTGATAGAATAATAGATAATTCAACAACAAGAAATTTGGAGGTGATCACCGAAGATGAAGAAGATATTTTCACTTGTCGTAATGGCTATTACAATTTGTTTTTCTACTACAATCGTTAACGCAGAAAGTACAGCTGACAGCCTCATTAAAAATTCAAAAAAATATATAGGCACACCTTATGTATTTGGTGCAAAGTCACCATCAGCTGGGTTTGATTGTTCAGGGTTTGCTCAATATGTGTTTGAGGAAAAAGGCATTCAATTGCCAAGAACTACAAGCCAGCAATTTAAGGCAGGTAAGGCAATAAATAAAAAAGATTTAATAAAAGGGGATTTGGTGTTTTTTCAAACATATAGAACTGGTCCATCTCATTTAGGGATTTACATAGAAAACAATAAGTTTATTCATGCATCAACTTCTAAGGGGATAACAATATCTTCACTGAATGAAAGTTATTGGAATTCACGGTACATAGGGGCCCGAAGAGTATTAACTTCACAACAGATCATAGATGTTGAGAAAATTTTTAATGACGTATCATCGCAATATTGGGCTTTTGATGAAATTAAGGACTTAAAAGAAGATGGAATTGTTAGCGGTGATGGGAATGGGTTTAATCCTGAAGACCCCATTACGTATGAACAAGTAAAGACAATGATCACTAGATCATTAGGTGAGAAAGAATTCCCAAGTGATATTGAGTTAGAAGAGAAAGATTCTACTGATCAATTAACTAGGGAAGAAGTATCGGCTATAATTAATACGGCATATGAATTGGAATCAAATTCAAATAATGAAAATGATGTTGAATTTAATGATATAAATGAATCAGATAAGTATTATAGTGATGTTCAAAAGGCAATCTCAAGTGGATATATTGGTGGCTATTCCGATAATACCTTTAGACCACATAAATTAATCACAAGAGCAGAGTTTGCGGTTATCTTATCAAGAGTAAAGAATATCTAAGTTTCTAGATCAGAGGGACAGGTCCATTGGCTCAACAAACGAGCCAATGGACCTGTCCCTCTGGTTTTTATTTTGTTGGGATTAATCTAAGTATTTAATGACTATAACTAGTAGTACTAACTTAACTAAGTATTGAGGTGCCTTCATGGAAAAGATCAAAATTACTAAGATACAAGCCTTAATGCTAGGAATTTCAAGTATTACAGTAACTGGCCATCTTTTGTTTATTCCTGTAATAATTGGCCATGCTGGTCGAGATAGTTGGATTTCTTTAATACTTGCTATAATTCCGGCCATCCTAACTGGTTTTATTGTCGCTCTTTTATCACAACGTTATCAAGGTTGTACTATGGTTGAGTATTGTCAATTGATACTTGGAAAATGGTTGGGTAAATTGGTCGTAATCACTTTTTTGATATATTTTCTTCATGAAGCTAGTTTATCTATTAGAGGATTTGGAGATTTTTATACTACTGCGGTTACACCGCGAACACCTATTTTAGTTTATTTAATCGCTATACTAATACTTGCTGGATATGCGGTGCGCTGTGGTCTTGAAGTAATTGCGAGAACGAATCAGGCGATCCTTGTCTTTTTAATACCCATAGGGATTTTGGCCTCTATCCTTACACATAAGGATAAGGATTATCGTAATTTCCTGCCAATTCTAGAAGACGGAATGGGTCCTGCATGGAATGGCACTCTTTCAATTATTTCATTATTTACCTCGATTTTTGTTTTAGGTATGGTTTTTCCTTTTGTGAATGACACAAAACAACTAAAAAGGTACTCCATCATTACAATGTTACTCCTGATTATTATGTTTATTGGTCCAGTTACGGGCGTTGTTGCAATTTATGGGGAAGAAAGAGCACAGGGCCTTTACTTTCCTACCTTCCTACTATTAAGAGATATAGAAATAGGCGCATTACAAAGATTGGACATCTTAGGGATCCTTCTTTGGTCATTAGGATCTTTCACAAAAGTGTCTTTATTTCTGTATGCCATTGTTCTTGGTATAGCCCAGTTATTTAAGATGGAAAACTATAAAATTTTGGTCGTTCCTATTGGAGCACTGCTTGCCATCGTTTCTATAGTAAATAGTGAGGATTTGATAGGAGTTTTCCGCTTTTTAAAAGATTACTATCCTTATTATGTTACATTTGTTGGATTTATTTTACCTCTTGTCTTACTAGTTATAAGCCAGTTTAAAAAGGCAAAAAGAAAGGTTAGAGGGGCGGAATGATGATGTTTAGGAATTGGGAAAAAGCTAAACAAACGAATTATAAAAACTCTAAAAGCGATCAAGAAAATCCATTACTCCTGTCTGAGCTTGATAAAAATATTAAAAGATATAAAGAATTATTTGGTGATGATTCTGATTTTTCCATTAGGTATCTGCAAGGTGATAATCGGACAATTGCAATTATGTTTATAGATAGCCTGGTGGAAAAAGATACAATCGACCACTATGTAATCCATCCCTTAAATCGTCAACTTACTAGTGAAGTATTTACTTTTGACAATCTTATTTTGTCTATAACTAAATTGAAGGAATTGACCAAACATAAAGAACTAGTTGAACATCTATTACTAGGCTATACAATTATTTTGATGGATGGACAAACAAGAGCTTATGCTGCAGAAACGACAGGTGGGGAAAGAAGACCTGTTTCAGAATCTACCGTAGAGACGGTTGTCCGCGGACCCCGTGAATCTTTTAATGAATCGATGATATCCAGTATTGGATTAATTAGAAAAAGGTTAAAAACACCTAAGTTAAAGGTATATAAGAAATCCATTGGTAAGGAAACTAAAACTTCCATAGCTGTCCTTTCAATAGATGGAATAGCCAAAGATAAAATTGTCAAAGAAGTTATTTCACGTATAGACAAGTTAGATATAGATGGCATCCTTGAATCACTTTATATAGAGGAGATGATTGAAGATCCTAACGGTTATACACCATTTCCAACGGTTTTTAACTCAGAAAGACCCGATCGAATCGCAGCTGGTTTATTGGAGGGTAGAATTGCCATAATCGTTGATGGAACTCCTGTTGTACTATTGGTTCCTGCAACAATTGGTCTTTTCTTAACATCTAACGAAGATTATTATCAACGTTATGATTTTGCAAGCTTTATGAAAATGTTGAGGGGATTTACTTTTATACTATCATTTATTTTACCAGGATTATATGTAGCTTTACTCACTTACCACCAAGAAATGATACCGTCTCCATTATTAATAGCGATCACTGGACAGCGAGAAGGGGTACCCTTTGGTATTGCAATAGAAATTGCAATAATGGAGTTTACCTTTGAAGTTTTAAGGGAAGCGGGGCTAAGATTGCCGAAAACCGTTGGTGCAGCGGTTTCGATTGTAGGTGGTTTAGTACTTGGCCAAGCGGCAGTTGAAGCGGGTCTGGTTGGTCAAGCAACCGTTATTGCAGTTTCGCTAACGGCTATATGTTCCTTCACAACACCTTCTTACAATATCGCAATCACTGCAAGATTAATAAGATTTATCTTATTAATTTTATCTGCTGTTTTAGGGGCATTTGGTCTGATTTTCGGATTACTCCTCTTATTCATTCATTTAAATTCTTTACGATCATTTAGCGTACCTTACTTATCACCTGCAGTTCCTTTTCATAAGGAAGATTGGAAAGATTTATTTATTAGAGTTCCTTGGTGGGATATGAATCAAAGACCAGATGAGATTACAGATGATAATCAAAATAGGATGCCAAACCCAAGCGAAGACCATCATTTTAACGGGAGAAATAGATAGTATGAAGTATAAGAATTGTTGGTTAGTTGTTTTCTGTTTATTCTTTTTAAGTGGTTGTTGGGATAAAAAGGAATTAAATGAAGTAGCTGTGGTGATGGGGGTAGGTGTTGATAAGGTGGAAGAAGAATATAAAATAACAGCTCAAGTTATTAAACCACCTTCTGGAGAGAAAGGTGGTAGTGGCTCCGAGTTGCCTACCTGGAGTGTTTCTGCAACAGGAAATACAGTTATGGGTGCGATTAGAAACTTAAATGAGTTGTCTCCACGTCGTTTTTATTGGGCGCACTTACAAATAATTATTTTCGGTGAAGAACTAGCAAAAGAGGGAATAGGGCCAGTAATTACATGGTTTGAAAGAGATAGTGATAGTCGGGCAGGAGCACTGGTTATTGTGACCCAAGGTACTGCAGAGGACTTATTAAACAACAAAATAGAGCTAGGCGATGTTCCAGCAAAATCGATGGCTGATCTGATCGAAGGATCGACGTTGAGACAAATAAACGTAATGGAGGTTAAGCTAAGAGACTTGATGACAATTCTCGCGACCCCCGGTATAGAGCCGGTACTAGATGTAATTAATCCAAAGAAAATTCGGGGAGAAGTAGAAACGTTTGAGTTAGATGGTGTTGCGATCTTTAACCATGATAAGTTAAAAGGTTATGTTACTGGACCTGAAACATTAGGGATAGAAATCATAAATAACAAGTTGAATTTCTCTATAATTGAAGGTATATGCCCTGAGAGTCAAAAGGAAGATGAGTTCTTTGCATTTCAAATTACTGATTTTCAAAGCAATGTTCTACCACAAGTGAAAAGCGAAAAAATTATTTTTAAGGTAGATGTAACTTTGGAGGGGAATTTGCTTGACCAGACATGTAACATCGACTTGTTAAGGAAAGAGCAATTAAGATCAGTGGAGAAAGAAATTGCTAAAAACCTAGAAGAGAATGTAGTTAACGAATTTCAAATTGCTAAAGATATGGATTCTGATATATACGGGATTGGGAGAGAGTTAAGACGATTCTATCCTGATTATTGGAGCGAAATCCGTGATTCGTATGCATACTTAGATCGTGTGGAGTTTGATATAAAAGTGAAGTCTAATGTAAGGAGAACTGGGTTAATCATTGAGCCAACACAAGTAAAACTTAAGGATGTGCCTGAGTAATGGACACTTTTTTATTATTCATCCTCTTTATCTCCATCTCCTTTATGGATTATCGCCGTATGATGAAGGCAAGAAAGGTGAAGGCATTGGTTATTTATACATGCTTCTTAAGTTTTGCCTTTATCATGAGTGAATTACACATTTTAGAGGTGAAGGTAATTGGTTTAAACCAGATTGTTTCTTCCGTAGTCGAATTATTTATTTAAATAGCACCACATAATGCTATTCCTTTTCCGAGTGCCTAGTCACTTTAATTGGATGAACTGTGCATTGGGGGGAATCCCCCCTAATATCTTTTCATACTGTCAAGATTATGTATGGACAAAAGAGCGCAACGAGGATTAGAACGATGATTGTAATCCCGCCAACTTTATTTTTTTCCTTGAACACTTTTATGCAATGTATGCTTGTATATATAACAACAACTATACCTATAACATACGTTAAAAATGCTAACATCATTAGTCTTGTACCTCCGAAAAATTAGTGCTTCTTAATAACTTTCCGAACTTTAATTTTTCTAATTCGACCTCAATTATAATGTTTGCATTAGGGTAGATCTTCTTATTCCAATCAGCTTGTTCATACTCTTCTATGGATGTGAAATATTTTCTTATATAGAGAGACCAATAAAATGGTTCTGTTTTATATTCTTCTTGTGTTTTTTCAATAAACTCTTCATATTTTTTCTTTAGAGTCTTTTCTATTGTTTGTTTCAGCAATTCTCTATTTTCTTTATTAGATGAATAATCGATTAAGCTAGGAACTGCCAATATTTCGATTTGAATTGGAACCTTTACCTTTATTTCTGAAGGTTTATCTTTATGATAAAAAACTTTAATGTCAGTATCTTCCTTTTTGGTGAACCTTGCTGCTATCTGATATTTTTCATTTTTCGGGTCTGGGTAAGTGGCTAATACATCCTGCATTTCTACTGTATTATCTAAAATGTTTGCAATACGTGTCTCTTCACCAGTTATACTATCGATCATTTTACCTTCTTTAAATACTGCAGATCCCATAAACTCAGTATTATTTCCACCTTTGTGTGGAATTTCACCTGCTTTGTAATCGTCCTCATATCTATCTTTTTTATAATTTTTTTCTGTTGTGGCATATATGGCCAGGAATAGGTCTGCGTCTCCTTCTGTAATTTGAAAAAAACGGTGGACGGTGGATTCAGGGATTATTCCTGTTTCTCTTGCCCGTTCGATCATGAACTGGAAATACTTATGCGGTCTCGTTTCCGTTTTAGGTTTATTATTTTTCAAAAATGCACTAGCCTTTTCTTTTGATACAATTATACTTACGTTTTCTCTTAATTGTTTTGTTCGAGCTGCTGTTTCCATTATTTTTAAAAACTCCTCTGAGCGAGCTAACTCTTCCGAAACTACTAGTACTTTCGCAAAGTCCAGAGTAATTTTTCTGCTTACAAATGAGTTTGCAGTATTTTTGGCTGTTACGAAATCATTTGCGGGCAAGGTTACGGTTTCTCTGGACGGTTCATCAGCCCCTCCGCCTTGAGCAGATGTCCCTACTTCCGGGTTTGCTAACTGAAATGTAATGTCGAATAGCCCTTTTTTTCCTGCTGCTTGATCCAATCCTAAAGCGACAACATAGGATTGTTGTTCAAGTTCAATTTTATCGTAACAGCCGGACAACAGGAGTGATATGGATAGAAGTATAAATAGAATTGATGTACTTTTCATGTTCTAGTCAACTCCCCTTTGAATTTAGCAACTACCCATAACATTACCGGGAATAAAACAAAAAAAGGGGTAATAATATTCAAAAAGTTCTCTCTTAGGGTTAGCGTATTTATAATCGGACCATTAGGTAGCATACCAACAGTTAGTGAGATGAATCCTAAGATAAAAACCAAAGGTTCGAATTCTTTAATTTTAAAAATCGCGCCAAAGATCCATGCAGCTACATAAAGGTATAAAATGAAACGAATAAATGCAGCCAGAATCCAAAAGGTCATAAAAAATGTTTCCAAATTCGTGAAAAATGTCCCCACGTTAACATACTGTGTAATCTCATGATAGGGAAACGCAATTTTTGCGATGGATTTATAATCAAAAAATGTACAATAAATTAAATAAAATAACGTTAACTCAAACAAAGCAAAAAATGTTCCAAATAAGTATCCTTTGTGGAAACTTTTTGTATCTTTTACAAGAGGATAGGCTATTGTAATGATAAACAAATCACCGAAGATAGCTCCTTTTTTTACACCATCCATTACAATGTCCTTAAATCCACCTCCAAAAATAGGGAATATTCTTAACCAAACCACATCTTTCATAACAATAACAATAAGGAGAAGGAGGGATATTTTGATATAAGGCAATACAGCCCAAGCGGTACTACCTATAGTTTCAAATCCTTTCTTAGCTCCAAATGCGCATATAAGCATAAAAGTTAAATATAATGCTATCTCAGGAGACTCCTCAAAATACAAGATACTTAGTGTTTCAACATAATTTCTACTGTCAATGGAAAGGGCGGAAAAAGTTGTAAGAAAAAAAATAAACGAAACGAAACTTCCGATCTTTGAACCTAAAATATGTCGGGTTAATTCAACAAGATTTTTGGTTTTATACCTTTCTAGCAATTTTAATAGTAATAAAACAGAAGGGAATATGATGACGAAAGAAATAATAGGCATCAACCAAAAACTATTTTTCCCTGTTTGCGCATATATAGTTGGTGTCATGTCAGAAAGCTTAATGCCGATTAATATTGATATGATGGCAAACATCTCACGTGCTTTTAGAGTTCCTTGTGCTTTCATGGAATTATCCTTCCCTTTATTGCTTCCTCATGTCCTTTGGTCTGATATTCCCAGGTCTCCAAAGTTCATTGCCAATTAACTTTCGAAGTAAGGTATCGTTTGATGATTTAAAATGTGGAGTTAAGGGTGATAGATAGGGTACACCAAACGACTTAACAGAAATTAAATACATAACCCATAATAAAAAACAACCTGTCAAACTAAAAATGCCAAAAAGCATAGAAGAAAAGATGAACAGGAAGCGTGTGATACGAACTGAATAGTTAAAGCTAATATCTGGAATGGCAAACGATGAAAGACCGGATAAAGCTGCAACAATCACAATAATTGGACTAATTATATTTGCCTCAACTGCTGCCTGCCCTAAAATTAATGCACCGACTATTCCAATTGTAGGACCTAATGGAGAAGGTATTCGGAGCCCAGCTTCTCTTATTAATTCAAAAGCAAACTCCATAATTAACACTTCAAAGGCGACAGGGAAGGGAACCTTTTCTCTGGAACTAGCAATTGCCAACAATAGATCTGGTGGTATCATCTCGCTATGAAAATTCGTTAAAGTTATATAGATGGATGAAATAAACATTGTAATGAACATCGCTGTAAATCGAATCAACCTGGCAAAGTTTCCAAACATAAAACGTAAATAGCGGTCCTCTGGTGAATGAAAAAAGGACCAGAACGTAACAGGCAATATTAAGCAAGCTGACGAATTTTCCATGAGTAGAACAATATAGCCATCTTCTAAATAGGAAGCAGCTCTATCAGGTCTTTCTGTATAAAGCAAGGTAGGTAAGATAGAAAAAGGTTTATCTTCTATGTATTGTTCAAGTATTTCTATATTTCGTACACTATCTGTGTTAATCCGTTTTATTCGACTTTTTACTTGGCCCAACACTTCACCATTCGCAAGGTCTTTTATATACATAACTGTAACATTTGATTTAGAACGCTTACCAACACTTACTTTTTCCGCTATTAAATCGTTGTCATGGATCCTCTTTCTTATTAGAGATAGGTTAGTATTTAGAGATTCTGTGAATGCCTCTTTTGGGCCTTTAACAAGATTCTCATTTTGGGATTGCTCAATATTACGATGTTTAAAGTTGGAAACATCAAGGACATATGCCTTTTTTTCATCTCCTTCTCTAAACAAAATGGCTTTACCATTAATCAAGCCCTCTGCAATATCCTCGAAATCATATGCCTCTTCTATCTTTTCAATCGTTACGATGGAGTGTACATCGTTTTTGTATTGTGCAAACAAGAGTGGTTTTATGATGTTGTTTTCTATTTTTACAGTATCCACTGTGGATGAGTAAAAAAACAAAACATGTTTCTGATTACTTGTAAACTCCCGCATTGAAAAGTCTGTATTCATACCGTAGGAGAATATATCTTTCACCTGGTCAACATTGGTTTCCATGTTTTTGTCCAAGGGTGATTCTAAATTTTCGTTCATCGATTCTTGACTCTTTCTAAATGAAAACAATATTCTTCACATCCTGAAGTTAATCCAATCCTACATTTTTAGTATCTTTCAAAACACAATTTTTATGTTGAAAGATTACAATCTCCTAAAGAGACCACAGGGACAGGTCCCGTAGTCAGTTAAGAATTATATAAACGCTCCAGATTACTTATCCCTTATGAGGTTTACATTTTTTATCAACTGTAAAACTCTTGAAAAGGGCCGATAGTAAAGAACAAATTTAAAAAAGCTCAGTTATAAAAGTGAAATACTGAATGGAGTTGTAGTGGGAGATAGTATGAGAAAAACATTAACGTAACGGGCATGGCGCTTCCCTTTAGGCACCGCTTTACAGAATTTTTACTCCAGGGGGGTAGGGTCAGTGGACCTGTCCCCCTGGTACTAGATTAAATGAATGCTGAGGATTAATGATAGGTAAACACAAACCACTAGTAGAATACTCGTCAAGAATGAGACTATGGCTGGCATTTTTTTGATATAAGACATCACAATCATAGCGCAGGAAAGAGCTGCTAAAACGCATAGAGAAAGGCTAGTTGGGTTGGGTTCAAGTTGAACAGTCGTTTCTGGCTGAAACTGACCTTGATATAACAACAAAAATATTCTAGAAACCTCTTCGCTTGATACGTTCATTTCGTGGGGCGGTGATTGTTGTCCTAATACCGATGTTACTGAAAAAATAAGCAAGATGATCATACTTTCGGTTCTTGCCCAAGGTATTGGATTATATTGTACATCATTCATTAATTTCTTTTTAATAAGAAAACCGTTTATCATTGCATAGGTAAGTAAAGGGATAATCAAGATATGTTTAATTAATAATGCTTGTCCATACGGAATCATCCAAGAAGTAGGGTACTCTTTCAAATCAACTACGAAAGTCATGATAATAAGCCCTGTTACAATAGTGCAGACAAGGCAAATTACTGCAACAGGGGTGTACCATTTTAAAAAATTCAACCAATTCGTGTGATTAAATGAAAACCAACTAATGACAAATAGTATCCCGATCCAAACACTAACAGCAGTAAAATGTGTAGTGTGATTGAAGAAACCCCATAGCTGTTTATAGGCGGTGGCATGACTTGACCAACCCAATGCAAGAATTAATATGAATGTAAGAAAAATTCCAATCCAAGCATTTAAAGGTTTATTGCGATAATCAAACCAAATGACAAACAGGAATAAAATGATCGATGGTATAAAAGTAAATAGCCATGCTTTTCCGACTTCAAATGTTAGAAGGATAGATGTCAATGTTTGTATAAATCCAATGTTTGGAGATAAGTATAAAACTAATTGTAAAACGGGAAAAAATGAAAAAATAGCTATCCCAACTATAGATGCCAATATAGTACCCTTTGGTATATTAAAATCTGGTCGATGTGTGTTCGGTACAAGGTATAAAATAAAACTACCCAAAGTTATTGAAAAGCAAAGGTATAACAAAGCCTGACTAATGAATCCAATGAAAAGCATCTGCTATTTCTTCCTTTTTAAAATAATGATAAAGCTGCCTACAACAAGAATAATTAATAAACCGATTAAAATTGGAATGATATTTGATGGCTTTTCAGTACTCTCCGTTTCTGACTCTGTTTCCTCATTTACTGTATCTTCTTGAGTTTCCTTCTCAGGGTCTTTTACTATATCTTTTTGAGTTTCTTCATCATTTGCAGGGGTCTGTGTTTCTTCTTCAGGATTAACCTGCTCATCTGCATTTGTTTCAGTAATAGGTAACTGAACAGCAAAAGAAAATTCTCCTTCAATCGGGTGACCGTCAGCACCAATAATGTCCCAATTTACATGGTATTGTCCATTCTCTAACGGGTTGGCTAGTTGTCCTACCATTGTATTCTCATTGATCACGATCTCTTCTACATCAAAAGTATTTCCAACTGAATTAATAAGTTCAAATGTACTGCCTTGTTCAATCTTTGTTTCAAAAGTTAAAGCAATCTGATTCAATTTCTCTTTAATGACTTCACCATTTTGAGGTGAAGAGCTTTCTAATCCAGTGTGTGCAAAAGAATTATGTACAAATGCAAGGAAAAACACACAGGTAAATAATAATACTTTATTCATAGTAGATCCTCCAAATAGTAGTAATAATTGAACTTATTGTATCAAAGGGAAAAGTAATATACAAAAATTTAGAGCAAATCATTTTATCGGTCGAAATTAGGAAGAGGAACGAAATAGAAAATAGTAGGCACGTATTCAGAGTTTTATAAAACTCTGAATACGTGCCTAGAGTAATGATCTAAGGATATTTAGATGTAAATCCGGTGACTTACATAGATAATAAGTTAAGATTTATGACTAAAATAACTGTCCATTAAAGATTGGAAGATTTCTATTGATTGAAAACTGAATAGTGATAATGCAGTTAATGAGAAAAAGCCTATGGCAATAAAACGAAAAAGCATCAATTCCATTCCCTCCTTGGCATTATAAGGCCTACAATTATAAGTTCGGAACTGTATTCAGAAATAATAATTATAGACAAGCATTAAAATGAGTTAAGATAAAAATCTTATATATTTATTAAACATTATTAATATGAAAAACTATTTAAAAGAAGATTAGAATTAGATTAGAAATTAATATTGAAAATTTAATTTTGGAATTAATGGTAAGGGGGAAGTCATTGGAAAGTGAATCTGTTATTTTCAGAAAATATCAGAGGTATGAATAGTCATACCTCTATTCTGTACTTAATTTAATGGGGGCATCCCTTGGCGTAATTGATCTACCATTATGGCTATCGAAGTTAGCTGTTCATCATTGAGATTAAACGCATCTTTAATTTTCGTTTCTAAATTATCTTTACTCTTCGTTTTCCCACCTCAATTAAAGCAATTAGTGCAAAGCTGCATTGCACTGTTTTTGCAAATTCTCGTTGGGTCATGTTGTATTTATTTCTAATAAATTTAATAATTTCTTTGTTCAATATAAACTTCCTTTCAATCTTTGTTACTTATTTCATATGAATTGGAAAACCAAGAATGACTGTTGTTCCTTTGTTTAACTCACTCTCAATCGTGATTGTTCCGTCAAAGTTTTCAACGATTTTTTTAGCTATTGATAGACCTAGACCATTCCCACCTTTGGCACGACTTCTCGCTTTATCCACTCGATAAAACCGGTCAAAAACAAATGGCAACTCTTCCTTTGGAATACCCTCACCATGATCACGCACATATAGAAATAATTTTTGATTTTTAACTTCAGAATCTACGAGTATCCTTTTATTACTTTGCGAGTACTTTATAGCGTTGTCCAAGATGATGATCAATAATTGTTCAAAATGTTGTTGTACTCCGTGAAACTCTACATTTGTTTTTTTATAATCCATAATAAATTTAAAATCAGGATAAAGCGTTATAAAGCTATGAATAACATGGTCAATAATAAAGTTTGGGTTAAAGGTTTCTTTTTTTATTTGAGTGGATTCAACTCTTGTCAAATCCAATAAATTTAAAACTAAGTCTTTTAGACGTTTTACTTCATAGAGGGATGATTTTAACGATTCATCTAAAATTTGGGCATCTTTCTTTCCCCATCTTTGAAGCATTGACAAGTGACCTTCTAAAATTGAAATGGGAGTACGCAGTTCATGTGAAGCATCTTCAACAAATTGTTTCTGTTTATTAAAAGAGTTTTCTAAATCATCCATCATCTGATTAAAAATTCTAGTTAATTCAGTTATTTCATCTTTTGTATGAAATTCTGGAACTCGTTGTTTTAATCCTTTAGCTTTAATTTTTTGCATGATTGCACTTAAAACTTTAATGGGCTTCAAAATTTGATTGGCTATGATTATTCCACCGATACTACTTAGCAAGATGGCACCAAGAACTGCAAGCACCATCATGATCGATAGATGATGGAATAAACGAGTATAGCTTTCTAAATTCCTAATAATTTCAACAGACCCGTGAAAATCATGGTGGTTAATATCTTCGGTATAGATAATATAATGATCGGTCTTGTTTTTTATAAATGTTACTTCATTCAATTTAGGTATATATGACAATCGTTCTAAAAATGGATCATCTGTAATAGTGAGAATGGTGTTATCGTTTTGGTCTACAATTTTTATAAGTTCATTTTTTTCATTAACATTTTCTAATAGCTGTTTACTTTGGATAATGGTTTCTTTACTTAATTCGTCATGAGCTAATACGTAAGCTTGTACCTCACGCATTTTTTCAATAATTAATGTCTTTTCATGATTTAACATCCAATTTTTCAAGAAAAAGTACTGAAAGATTGCAAAAAATGAAAATAGTAAAAATAATACTACTGACGTCCAAATCGTGATTTTCCACTTAATTGGAAAGCGAGAAAGGTATGTTTTCATGACCGCATCACATAGCCAGTGCCTCTAACCGTTTGGATGATACTTTCTTCATCTTTATAGTCGATTTTACTTCGTAAATAGCGAATATAAACATCGACAACATTTGTTTCAGCCGCAGCATCATAGCCCCAAACTGTTTCTAACAAGATTTCTCTTGTTAGAACTCGGTTAATATTTTGCATGAAAACAAGCAGTAAATCATACTCACGTTTTGTCAATTCGATGATTTGCTTTCCGCGTTTAACAATACGTGCATCTATATCAATTTCGATATCTTTAAAAGATAGGACTTTGTGTTGATGCGAATCTTGTTGTTTCCGTCTTATAACAGCACGAATTCTAGCTAATAATTCCTCAATTGCAAAAGGTTTAGAAATGTAATCGTCAGCTCCAGCATCAAGACCCGAAACACGATCTAATACACTATCACGCGCAGTAAGCATAATTATGGGTGTTGTCTTTGAGGCGCGTATTCTTCTACAAACTTCCATTCCATTTAGTGAAGGCAACATGAGGTCTAATAAAATGACATCAAAGTCTTCATTTAAAGCCAGATCTAGGCCAACTCTACCATCATAAGCAGTTTGGCTTGTATAGCCTTCGTAATTTAATTCTAGCTCAATAAACCGAGCCATATTTTTTTCATCTTCTATGATTAGTATGTTCATGCGTTCTCCTCATTTTTAAGTGATAATGCTTTTCGAAAAGGACCTATAGAAAATATATATAATTGAAGGAAGTAAAATAGATTTCCGGTTATCCAATATAACACTAGTGCAGCAGGTGCTTTTAATGCAAAGAATAGAATCATAATTGGCATCACATACATCAAGGTTTTAATATTTGTAGGATTTGAATCTTCTCCACGTCTCAATGCTTTAGTTTGAATGAATGTTGTAAATGCTGCTAAGAATGGCAGAATAAAAAGTGGATCGGGTGTGCCTAATTGAAACCACAAAAAGCTATGTGTTGCTATTTCTTCAGTTCCTCTAATTGCATAAAAAAAGCCCATTAGGATAGGCATTTGAACCAATAATGGTAAGCAGCCTGAGTTTAAAGGGTTAAAATTATTTTGTTTATATAGTTGCATAAGCTCTTGTTGAAGTAGCAATTGCTCTTGTGGATCTTTGGAAGAATGTTTTGTTTTAATTTCCTGTAATTGTGGCTGCATCTTTTTCATTTGAAGTTGTGTTTTTTGTTGATTAATTGTAATAGGCAACAATACACAACGTATCAGGATCGTTAGAACTATAATACTCATTCCGTAATTATCGTGGAAAAAGGCAGCAAAAAAATTAAGCAAGTGTGAGAATGATTGCACAAAATAATGTTCAAAAAACTTCATAGGTTTCTCCTTCTTTTTAATCATCATAAGAAAAAAACTTAAAAAGAACATGAAAAAAAGATTAGAATTTAATGAGAAACCATAAAAATATCCGTTACATAAGTCCTACTATAATCTTTCACCTTATTGTGTCCAATAATGATTTAGATATCAATGAAAATTAAATGACTTTTAAAGAGGTGAAGAGAAAAGGATGCCGTTAAATGATCTAGAGTTTTATAAAAAAAACACACCTATTTAGCAAGTTAGCTCATTGTTCAAGTTAATCATTTAAAATATAATCACAATATTTAAATCTTTTTATGTTGTGAGGTGAAGGATGTATGAAAAAAATTGCTGTGTTAACAAGTGGCGGTGATGCTCCAGGAATGAATGCTGCGATAAGAGCAGTAGTCAGAAAAGCTTTATTTCATAGTATTGAAGTTTGTGGAATTTATCGCGGTTATTCTGGTCTGATTGATGGTGAAATTGAGTTATTCAATTTAGGATCAGTGGGGGATATCATCCATCGTGGTGGGACGATTTTGCATAGCTCAAGAAGTGAAATGTTTAAAACAGTGGAGGGGCAAAAGCGAGCAGTTGAAAATTTATATAAGCACGGGATTGAAGGTGTAGTTGTAATTGGTGGCGACGGATCTTATCGAGGAGCTAAAGCGCTGAATGAATATGGAATTGCTACAATAGGCGTACCTGGAACAATTGATAATGATATTGGTGGTACTGATTTTACGATTGGGTTTGATACTGCACTAAATACAATTATTGATGCCATTGATAAAATTCGAGATACTGCGATGTCACACGAAAAGACCTTTCTTATTGAAGTGATGGGACGTGAGGCAGGGGATTTAGCATTGTGGAGTGGATTAGCAGGTGGAGCAGAGTCCATATTAATTCCAGAGAGTCCAATTCGTATAGAAGAAATTATTGAAAGACTTGATTATGGGATGAAACGAGGGAAACATCATAGTATTATTATTGTTGCAGAAGGAGTGGGCAGCGCTGCAGAAATAGGTGAACGAATTAATAGCCTAGCAGATTTAGATACCCGTGTCACCACACTCGGTCATATTCAAAGAGGGGGAAATCCCACTGCATTTGATAGAGTTCTAGCCAGTAGACTTGGAGCTTATGCAGTAGAATTATTAAAGGAAGATAAATCCGGTTTAGCAGTGGGAATAGAAAAAAATGAATTGGTATATTATTCGTTTGATGCTATTCTCACAAAAGTTCATAAACAGACAGCAGATCTGTATAATTTAGTCCGTCAGTTATCCATCTAATATAAAAACAGACACCTATTCCTAAAAAAAACACACCTAGCCTGAATTAATTTTCAGTATAATCAAAATATACAAAAAACGTATAGAAATATCCATATACTTACGTAAAAGTATGTTTAGTTCTATAACGTATGTAAGCGTATACAATATTATTTTGAAAGGGTGGTTGAATTGCAAAACACAGAAAGTATGAACAAAAGTAAGAATGAATGGCAAAACTTTGAAAGTATCAACAAAAGTTTTATTAATGGAGAATGGACTGCAGGGGAGAGCAATCGAACATATGATATTACTAATCCTTTTGATGACTCATTAATAATGACAGTCCCTTTAGCGACGAAAGAGCAATTATCACAAGCTTTTGAGGTTGCAAAGGAAGCTCAAAAAGCATGGGGAAAGAGCACAGTAGAAGAACGTCGTGATGTTTTGCATAAAGCTGCTGACTATTTAAAAGAAAATCGTGATGAAATTGTTAGTATAATAAGTCGTGAAACAGGTGGCACCATTTTAAAAGCGAATGTTGAGTTGCATTTAACGCTTGAATTCCTTGAAGAATCTATTAAATATGCAGATGAAATCCATACATTTAAAGAAGTACCAGGTCATGTAGAAGGAAAGCTAAATCATATTCATCGTATTCCGTTAGGTGTTGTTGCTTCTATTTCACCATTTAATTTTCCTATGAATCTATCAATGCGTACGATTGCACCCGCCCTTGCTTTAGGTAATAGTGTGGTTCATAAACCAGATATTCAAGTTGGTCTAAGTGGCGGAATTATCCTTGCAAAAGCGTTTGAACATGCAGGGCTACCAAAAGGTGTTCTTAACGTAATAATGACAGACATTGAAGAAATTGGCGATGAAATGTTAACGAATGCTAACTCTAAATTAATCAGTTTTACTGGTTCTACAGCTGTAGGACGTAAAATTGGTGAAATTGCTGGACGTAACTTAAAACGTGTTGCTCTAGAGCTAGGTGGTAATAGTCCACTTATCGTATTATCAGATGCGGATGTTGAGCGCGCTGTTGATGCAGCAATTTTTGGAAAGTTCATCCACCAAGGCCAAATTTGTATGATCATTAATCGTATCATTGTTCATCAAGATTTACATGATGAGTTTGTTGCGAAGTTCGTAGAAAGAGCAAAAGCACTTCCTTACGGAGATACGAGCGATCCGAAAACTGTAATTGGTCCACTAGTTAACAAAACACAAATGGTTAAAGCGCTAAACTTTATTGAGGAAGCGAAAGCAGAGGGAGCAACAGTTGCACTAGAGGGACAACGCATTGGAAATGTATTGACGCCTTATGTCTTCACGAATGTTAATAATTCTAGCAAGCTTGCACAAAGTGAATTGTTTGCACCAATTGCAACTATTATCAAAGCAGAAACAGATGAGCAAGCGATTGAAATTGCCAATGATACAGAGCATGGTTTAAGCTCAGCCATCTTTACAAGTAATTTAGAACGCGGAGAAGAGATTGCATTACAAGTTGATGCAGGTATGACGCATATTAATGATCAAACAGTAAATGATGCGCCATTCATTCCATTTGGAGGAAACAAAGCTAGTGGCTTAGGCCGTTTTGGTAATCCATGGGTAGTAGAAGAATTTACTGTAACCAAATGGGTATCAGTTCAAACAAAATATCGCCAATTTCCTTTCTAAGTAATTGAAATGCGCAAGAGCTAAATTGGCCCAATTAGTACAAATTTTAATTTTTAATATACAGTAAAAGGAACGATTACTAAATCGTTCCTTTTATTGTGACGAATTCTGTTTTTCCATGTATTTTTTTATACTGCATAGGAGTTAGGCCTGTTACCTTTTTAAAAGTTTTAGAAAAATGTTTAACTTCAAAAAAGCCAACCTTAGCAGCGACCTCAGCTACTAACAAATCGTCAGAAGATGAAATTAACTCTTTTGCTTTTTGAATTCTATAGGCAACAAGGTATTTGATCGGACTAATCCCCATTTCCTTTGTAAACATTTGACTTAAATAGGAGTTGCTAATATTTAAACGTTCAGCAATTAAGTTAACCGTTATATCATCCGCATAATGATTATGAATAAATTCAATTGCTTGGAGAACAAAGGAGTTTTTGACCATCGAGCTATTAGAAAGTTTACCTTTGAGTAATAGTATATTTTCGATAGTATCATTACACATTTGTTCGATCGACATATAAAATAATTCTCGGGGGGAATAGCTATCGCCAAGATTTTTGTTATATAAGCTATTAAATTTGCTTGTCAGTGCACTTAAAAGGGAGGTTTGACAGTAATAAAATAAATTATAGCTTAGACTTGGTTTTACATATTCTAAAAATAGTTTTCTCGTTAATTCAATTAGTGCAGGATCAGCGATATTAAGATGAATTAATTCTTTTATTTCTCTAAGAATTTCATCAATGACCTTATAGTCAATTTCCTTTTTTACAGAGTGGATGTACTCTTGAGTAATTAAAGGTGCATCTTGGCAAAAGAAATAATAAATTTGTAGTCGATAAAACGCTTCATATCCATCTCTAATATCTTCAATATTTTTAATATAGTTACTTCTAAACTTTAAAGCTGTTTTCATGTCCAATACTTTATTAAGTTTATTCGTAATTTCTGAAAGAACTTGCTGTCGAGTGGCTTCGCTCTTTGAACGATCAGCGTTAATGATAATCCCTATTAAAAGCGGATTAATATAAAACGCTTCTCCTCCATGATACGAATCCAAAACATTCTGACATTCCTTTACAAATTCTTCTCCTACAAAATAATAAATGTTTTTATTAAGATCATGATCTGAATATTCAATATCCATTAAATTACAAATATACAAATAATATCCTGAGCATTTTAGATTAAGATTTGCTTTTTTCTTATAATATAGGAATTCATCATATGTAGCTCCTCGCAAAATGTCCTTAAGATACTCTGCTTTTTCTAATGTTTTAATCCTAGTATTCATAATCAGATTTGAATCTTTTGCTCCGCCAATGGTATTAAACTTACAATTATATTTTTCAATTAAAGACAGCTGAAAGAAATGTTTTAAACGGTTAAGTAGATGTTGATTTGGGATGCTAGTAACCGAGAAAGCGATTTCATTTTCAGGATTTAAATGAAATGCAAGTAGGGTTGGAGATATATTGGCGTGCATTAAATCAACAAAAAGATTTTGAACTTTGCAAATGGGATGGGTGAGTTGAAAAATAATTATATCAGCTTTTAATTCAATTGCTTTATCAATGCAATTCTCATAGCAACTAGTGGTGTAAGAAATAGAAAATTCTTTACTATTTATAGCAGCGTACTCATTAATGGTTGATGAAATTTCCTCATCGGCGCACAGTATGATTGATAGACTGATATGGACCACCTCCAAATAATAAATTTATTTTACAATAGATTTATTATTTTTTCTATAGTGATAAAAGTTTAAATTATCCCAAAATTTAAAAAATGACACTTATTCCTAAAAAATGCACACCAGAATTAAATAAAAATTCAGTACAATAAATTTAACAACAAGTTACAGTAATGCAAAAAGTAATTAAGAAGTGTTGTCAAGAATGCAAAAAGTTAATGTTTATCAATACAATGTAAACGCATTCATTTGTAGCGAAAAATAGCAGCAGCAACCATTATTTCTTTGTAGAAAAAAACCAAGAAAACGGGGAGGTTAAGTATGGAAAATAACATACGTGATTTTTCATTAGATCTATTTTCATTAAAAGGTAAAGTTGCAATTGTAACGGGTGCTAATCAGGGACTAGGAATGGCATACGCAGTAGCATTTGCAAAGGCTGGAGCGGATTTATTTATACCTCATCTAACAGATGATGTTTCAGAAATTACAAAATTAATTGAAGAAACTGGACAGCAAGTAAAGTTTCTACAAGGTGATTTGACAGATAAAGATTATATTCAAGACATAGTTGATACATGTATGAGGGAATACGGAAGAATTGACATTCTTGTAAATAATGCAGGAGCAAGTAAGTTTGGTGAATTTAGAGAATATCCAGATACAGCTTGGGAAAAGATCATGGATATTAACTTAAATGCGGTCTACTACTTAAGCCATAGAGTGGCAAAGGAAATGATTCAAAAAAGGTCAGGTAAGATTATTAATATTGCCTCAGCCTTAGCTTTCACAGCCGATAAAAAATGTCCGCCATATACAACAAGTAAGCATGGCATAGTTGGTTTAACTAGAGTGTTTGCAGCTGAAACAGGTCAATACAACATTCAGACAAATGCAATTGCGCCAGGTTTTCTCGTGACAGAGGTTAATAAAGAAATTAGTCAAAATAAAGAGTACTACAACAAGATAAATGACCGTATTCCAGTAGGGCGATGGGGCGATCCGTATGATTTGATGGGAACAGCATTGTTTCTAGCAAGTAGTGCATCGGATTATATTAACGGATTTACGATTAGTGTTGATGGAGGTTTTGCATCAACAATTTAATAAATAAATGGGGTGTTACTATTGAAAACGATTGCAGTTACTAAAATTGGTAGTTTAAAAGATTCAAATGAAGAAACTAGGGGGCGAGTAGAGGTTTTAGACTTCCCGGAACAGGAACTTGGAGAAGAAGATGTAAGAATTAAGATAGCTTATTGCTCCATTTGTGGTTCAGACCCACATTTAGTTGAAGGAATCTTTGATCTCGAGCCGCCATTTGGCCTGGGTCATGAAGTATCAGGAACAATTGTGGAACTTGGCTCAAAAGCTACGAAAAAAGGATTAAAAGTTGGCGATCGCGTTGCAGGTAATTTCCTGAAGTTTTGTGGAACATGTTATTACTGCTTAGATGGAAATGAACAATTTTGTGAAAATATCCATGATTATAATCGACCAGGAATGGCCGAAACAATTGTTTGGCATGAGTCACAGGTTTGGAAACTACCAGATGATGTCTCTTTAGAAGAAGCTTGTTTATTAGAGCCGGTTTCGATTGCTGTGCGAATTGTGGATAAAGCAAATATGAAGGTTGGACAGCGTGTAGCTATTTCAGGTGGTGGACCAATTGGACTATTAACCTTACAAATGTTTAAACATTTTGGTGCTACCTCATTAACGCTCATTGAACCTATTGAAGAAAGAAGAAATCTAGCAAAGCAATTCGGAGCAGATTATGTTATTGATCCGATTAACCAGGATGTTCAAGAAGAATCTGCAAAAATCAATGACGGCCGCGGATTTGATGTAGTTATTGAAGCATCGGGCTCTCCAAGAGCTGCAACTGTTGCATGTGATATTGCCTCTAGGGGAGGTACAGTTCTTTATATTGCAATGTTCCCGAAAAATTACGAAATGCCACTCAATTTGTATGATAAATGTTATTTTAACGAGTTGACGATTTCGGGGATATTCGTTGCACCTTACGCCTTTCCAAGAGCAGTACAAATGCTCCCAAAACTAGATTTAAAGCCTTTTACACAAAAAGTATTTCCGCTTTCACAAGGCGTTGAAGCATTTGAAATCCATATGAGTGGGAAATATCCAAAAGTATTAATTAAATGTGATGAATAAAGCTAATAGATTCTATGAAAAGGGGTTAATGATATATGGGAAATGTTGATATCGAATTAGTAAAACAGCTTGAAGACAAAGCGATTGATATTAGAAAGGATTTATGTACCTATATTTATCGTATAGCAACAGCCGGTCACTTAGGTGGTGAGTTGTCGATGGTTGATGTTGCTGTCGCACTATACTATAAATATATGAAGTATGATCCATCAAATCCCGAAATGCCTGATCGCGATAGACTTATTTTAAGTAAAGGACATTGTGGTGAAACATTATATACAATCTATTCAGATTTAGGTATGTACACAATGGATTATATGGTTGAGCATTTCAACACACTTGCCACTGGGAAATTTAGTATGCATCCAAACCGTAAATACATTGAAGCAATCGAAGCATCTACTGGGTCCTTAGGTCACGGCTTACCAATTGCGACAGGGCTTGCTCTAGGTGCAAGAATGTCTGGAGAAAAATGGAGAACCTTCTGTATTCTAGGCGATGGTGAGCTTCAGGAAGGAACAAACTGGGAAGCATTTATGGCAGCAGGCCAATACCAATTAGGGAATTTAGTTGCGATCGTGGATAAAAACGATTTACAAATGTCGGGCACTACTGCAAATACTGTATCAGTGGATCCGCTTGATGAGAAATTAAAAGCTTTTGGATGGGATGTTGTTGAAATAAATGGTAATGACATGGCAGAGGTTTGCGAGGCATTAGAGTCTCTTCCTGAATCTGATCCTTATATAAGAAGAAAGCCTATAGCTATTATTTCAAATACAGTCAAAGGTGCTGGTGTAGCATTCATGGAAAATGTGATTGGCTGGCATGCAGGATCTTTAAGTAAAGAGAAGTTAGAGGAAGCAATTGAGTCAATTGAAAACACAAGGAAGGTGAGACAATAATGACGACAAGAGTAACATTAAATTTTGACCAAATTTTATCATCTGCTCGAGAAGTGTATGGTACCGAATTAAGGAAAATGGCAGAAGAAGGATTAGAGTTTGCATTTACTTGCTCTGATAACGTAGCACCTTCTTCTACAGTAGGTAAGTTTATGGCTGATTATCCTGATCGTTGCTTTAATGTAGGGATTGCTGAAGCGAATCAAGTAGGAATATCTGCAGGATTAGCTTTGTCAGGAAAAGTTGTTTTTGCACAAGTATTTGGACCATTTCTACCATTAAGAGCAGCAGATCAAATCCATGCTGATATTGCGTATAACGATGTACCTGTTAGATTAATAGGGACACATGCTGGTGTTACATCAGGTGGAGGTCCTACACATAATGTTATCGCTGACCTTGCCTTTTACCGGGCAGTACCAAACTTAACGATTGTTTCTCCTGCCGATGCCAATCAGTGTGCTAGGGTTGTGAGAGAATCCATGACATATCCGGGCCCAATGATAATTCGTATTGCTCGTGGAGCAGAGCCGGATGTATATGCTGATAACAATTATGAATTTAAAATTGGCAAGGCAATCAAAATTAAAGAAGGCTCTGATTTAACATTGATTGGTACAGGTAGTAGTGTCTACTGGTCATTAAAGGCTGCTGAAGAGCTAGAAAAGCAAGGGATCAAGGCGAGAGTGCTTGATATGCATACCATTAAACCGTTTGACAAAGAAGCTGTTCTTCAAGCTGCAGCTGAAACAGGATGTATTGTTACAGTAGAAGACCATAGCATTCATGGTGGTCTTGGTGGAGCCGTTGCTGAACTAATTGCCGAGTCTGATATACCTTGTAGATTTAAAAGAATTGCTCTTCCAGACGAGTTCTGTGTCCTTGGTGAGCCAGATGAAGTCTATCGTTATTATGGTATGGCACCAGAAGGAATCGCTGAAACAGTAAGAGCTTTCTTGAGATAAACAGTTTGATCACTCAGCTAGTAATTTAAAGTTGCTAGTTGAGTGACTTACAAAAATTGAACAAGTTCTGAACAAAAATAGTTCTCTAGTAGAAACTGAAAACGTTTACGTAGGATCGTGTGGAAAGGTTATAAAGTCTCTAAAATTCTAAAAATCTTGATACTACTATTATTGGGGGAAATAATGTGAAAAAAACTTATTTGTTAATGATTGCAATTTTGACAGCTTTCGTTTTATCAGCGTGTGCTGGACCACAAGAAAGTTCACCGAATACAGCCCCGGCCAATACAGCTCCAGCTGAAAAAGGGGAAGCTAGTGACTCTGATTTTGTAATTGGTGCATTGTGGTCTGCAACTTCTGTACCACCAGTACAAGTCATTAAAAATAGAATTGAAGAAGTTGCCGCTGAATCAAATGGGACAATTGTTAATATGGATGCTCAATTCGATCCGCAAACACAAGCTACACAAGCTAGAAACTTAATTACTCAAGGTGTTGACGCTGTATTTGTTAACGTAATCGACCCAGAAGGTATTGTACCAAGCGTTAAAGAATTAAAAGATGCCGGCATTCACGTTATTATAGGAACGCTGCCTGTTTCACCTTCTGCAGACGAGTATATTACGTCGTTTGTAGGTCCAAATAATATTAAAGCTGGTAATCTTGCTGCAGAATTAATGCAAGAGGCGTTAGGAGAAGCGGGTGGAAAGGTAGCCATTATTGAAGGTGATCCAGGAATTACGGTTACAGAACGCACAGCAGGATTTGAACAAGCTTTAGAAGGAACAAATGTGGAAATTTTAGAAAAACAAGTATCGCAACAATGGGATCGTTCGAATGCTTTAGCGATTATGCAAAACTACTTAACGAAGTATCCTGATCTTAATGGTATTTTCGTACACAATGATGACATGGCAATGGGTGCTATTCAAGCTTTAAAACAAGAAGGTAAGCTAGATCAAGTTACAGTAATTGGGCTGGGTGGTACTTTTGAGGCAGTTGATGCAATCAAAGCAGGAGAAATGTATGGCACGGTAACAGAAGACTTAGTTTGGACTGCGGAAATGCAAATGGAGGTTGCTCAAAAAGCGATTAATGGAGAACAGGTAGAAAAAGTTATCGATGTTCCTGTAGGAAAACTTACAAAAGACAACTTAGATAGTTTTACTCCAACTTATTAATAAAAACCTAGTTTTGGTGAAACCGCAAACTTTGTAGGAAGGGCTTTTATTAAAGGAGCCCTTCTGTTTTATATACTTTTACAAGTAAAAAGAAGAGTGGGTGATCGTAATGAGTATTTTGCAAATGAAGGGGATCAGTAAATCATTTCCAGGAGTAAAGGCACTGCAAAATATAGAACTAGAGGTTCGTAAAGGGGAAGTTCATGGTTTACTTGGTGCGAACGGCGCCGGGAAATCGACATTAATGAAGGTGCTTTCAGGGGTTATTCAACCAGATGAGGGTGAGATTTACTTTAAGGATGAAAAAGTAAAGTTTTCTTCTCCACTAGATGCCCAACAGAAAGGAATTGTTATCATTCACCAGGAACTTAGCCTTGTACCAATGCTATCAGTCGCTGAAAATATATTTTTGGGAAGGCTTTTCGGCAGTAAATATAATGTAGATTGGAAAGAAGTCCATGAGAAAGCGACGTATTATTTAAAACAGGTCGGAACAGATATCAATCCATCTACGATTGTAAGAGACCTTAGTGTAGCTCAAATGCAGCAGGTTGAGATTGCCAAAGCGCTTTCCTTTAATGCCGATTTAATTATTATGGATGAACCTTCTGCTGTTTTAAGTGGAGCCGAATTAAAACAATTATTTGAAACGATTGAAACATTAACCGAAAAAGGGGTAACTGTCATTTACATCTCTCATCGCCTAGAAGAGATTGATCGCATTTGCAATCGCTTAACGATTATGCGGGATGGTAAAGTTGTGGACACTAGAATTGTAAAAGAAACAACTAGAGAAGAGATTATTAAAGGTATTGTAGGCCGAGATCTAGATGAAGAATATCCAACAATGGAAACGCTGGAGCCTGGTGAAGAAATATTGTCTGTCAAAAATCTAAGCCTAAAAGGTAAACTGCGAGATGTAAGCTTTCAGTTAAAGAAAGGTGAAATTCTAGGTATTGCTGGTTTAGTAGGTGCGGGTAGAACAGAAATAGCTCGTTGCATATTCGGCGCTGATAAGTTTGATGAAGGAGAAATCGTTTATAAAGGTAATACTATAAAAATTTCCAATCCAAAAAAGGCAATTGAACTGGGAATAGCTCTTGTTCCAGAAGATAGAAAAGAACATGGGCTTATTACAAAATTTCCATTAAATATGAATTTTACAATGGCAGCATTGAAAAAGATAAATAAGTTTGGATTCATACGGTGGTTTAAGGAGAATGAGGCCTCTAAAGCGTTAGTAGAAAAGCTTAGTATTAAGACACCATCCATTTATCAATTAGCTTTAAATTTAAGTGGAGGTAATCAGCAAAAGGTAGTGGTAGCCAAGTATTTATTTTCGGATGCTGATATTTTAATACTCGATGAACCAACAAGAGGTGTGGATGTTGGGGCAAGAAGAGAAATTTACTCTGTCATTCAAGATTTAATTAAGAATGGAAAATCCGTTTTGTTAATTTCATCTGATTGGCCTGAACTTATTGCTTTAAGTGATCGAATTGTTGTTCTTCATGAAGGCAAGGTAAAAGGGGAATTGGCAGGATCTGAAGCAAGTCCTGAAAAGATCCTTCAACAAGCGCTAGTTTAAGAAAGGGGTTGAAACAGTGGAAACAGTAGGAGCGGTTACTGAAAAAAGGAATGAAAAGTTGATCCAACGAATGAGGAATAAAGTGGATTTAGCGGATGTAGGTCCAATTTTGGCACTACTTATTCTAATGATTATTGGTTCAATTTTATCACCAGTATTTTTTACAAAAGGAAATCTTTTTAATATACTTACGCAAGTTTCTGTCCTTGGTTTAGGTGCCATAGGAATGACATATGTCGTTATCGGAAGGTTTTTTGACCTATCTGTAGCAGGGATGTTGTCGTTAGGTGCTGTATTAATTGTTGGATTGCAGCCTTATTTAGGTACAATTGGAGCACTTTTTGCTGTTATTCTTGTTGCATTAGTAGTTGGTCTCATAAATGGTACGATTCTTCAATTTATTAAGGGTGATTTTGGTGCTTCCATCATGATCACATTTGGAACTGGAACGATCCTTGCTTCACTTGCCCTATTGTATACCGGAGGTTTTACACTAAAACCTCAACAAGACGCTGTCTTTGCATGGTTTGGTAATGGTTCATTTTTAGGTATACCTGCACCAATCGTAATATTAATCTTCTTTTCTATTATTTTGCATGTGGTGTTGAAGTATACAACGTTTGGAAGATCGATCTACTTAACAGGTGCAAATCACGAGGCCGCACGTTTGTCGGGCATTCCTATTCATCGCATACGAACGATTACTTTTATGATTGCAGCAGTACTAGTTTCGATCGGTGGTTTAATTAAAAGCTCCCAAACCTTGAATGGTTCACCGGTAGTAGGTGTGGGATTCGAGTTAGATGTTATCGCTGCTGTTGCTATTGGCGGTACGAGTTTGGCAGGCGGAGCAGGAAATATTACTCGTACATTAGTTGGAGTACTTATCATTGGTGTACTTAATAATGTGTTTGTCCTTATTGGCTTAAGCAACTATGACCAAATGATGGCAAAGGGCTTAATTATCGTTGCTGCACTTTTACTTGATAGACGTAATGAGACAAATCTAATGAGGAAGGGGTGAGAAAATGTCCATCTTAAAAACTATTTATAGCCAAAAGGTGTTAGTAATTTTAATAGGAATGGTCATTTTCGCTTCAGTAAGTTCTCCTTATTTTTTGAAGGTACAAAATTTAACTTACTTAGTTACACAGCTTAGTATCTTTGGAATCATGGCTTTAGCTATGACTTATGTAGTATTAAATAAAGAATTTGACCTTTCAATTGGTGCTGTAATGGCGTTTTCAGGTATTTTCATGGTTAAATTGATTCCTCATACTGGGACCATCCTAGCCATCATATTAACACTTCTATTAGGTGTAGTTATTGGGTTAATTACAGGATTTTTAATAGCTTTCCTAGGATTAAATTCATTTGTTGTTACCTTGTGTGCGATGTTTTTTTATAACGGTCTTGCTTTATCGGTTTCAGATGGACGTCCGGCAAGTGCACAAGATCCAATATTAAATTATATTAGTGCAGGCACATTCTTAAGTATCCCGAATTTGATTGTCATGCTAATTGTTCTTTCAGTAATAGCAGATTATATCTTACGAAAAACGAAATATGGTCGCAATATATACGCAGTTGGTGGAGATGAACAGGTAGCAAGACTTACCGGAATTTCAGTAAGATTTTATAAAATTAGTGTATTTGTAATTTCCAGTGTGGCTGCAACACTTGCAGGAATTTTATTAACGGGCATGTTAAATTCAGCGTCTCCATTTGTTGGAAGTGATGCAGCATTAACCGTTATCTCGGCTGTTGTTATTGGAGGTACTAGTTTAGCAGGGGGAGAAGGTAGTATTCCGAAAACATTAATGGGTCTGTTTATTTTAGGAATACTTGATAATCTACTTGGCTTATTAAATGTTCATTCATTCTATCAAACGTTCATTCTAGGCGCGCTATTAGTATTTGTAATTGGCTGGGATTTTTATTCTCGTAGTAAAAAACAAGTATTAGCAGCCGCACATTAATGATAGCATTCGGTCAAAATGATGGTGTTCCATAAATATGGGCACCTTTATAAAAATGATCTAGATCGGCACTTTACAACAGGGATTGTGGACTTTGCTAGGACAGAAATGGGCTGAAGTTTGAATTTTGAGTTTGGGTTTTGAGTCAGAATCATGGTTGGATTCTGACAGGAATAGGCTTGAGTTTCAGTTTTGAGTCAGAATCAGGGGTTGATTCTGACAGGATTTGGTTTAAGTTTGGGTTTTGAGTCAGAATAAGGGGTTGATTCTGACAGGATTTGGTTTAAGTTTGGGTTTTGAGTCAGAATAAGGGGTTGATTCTGACAGGATTTGGTTTAAGTTTGGGTTTTGAGTCAGAATCAGGGGTTGATTCTGACAGGATTTGGTTTAAGTTTGGGTTTTGAGTCAGAATCGGGAATGGATTCTGACAGAATTGGGCTGAAGTTTGAGATTTGAGTCAGAATCATGGTTGGATTCTGACAGGATTTGGTTTAAGTTTGAGATTTGAGTCAGAATCATGGTTGGATTCTGACAGGATTTGGTTTAAGTTTGAGATTTGAGTCAGAATCATGGTTGGATTCTGACAGGAATAGGCTAGAGTTTCAGTTTTGAGTCAGAATCAGGGGTGAATTCTGACAGGATTTGGTTTAAGTTTGGGTTTGAGTCAGAATCAGAGGTTGATTCTGACAGGTTTGGGTTTAAGTTTGAGATTTGAGTCAGAATCAGGGGTTGATTCTGACAGGATTTGGTTTAAGTTTGGGTTTGAGTCAGAATCAGAGGTTGATTCTGACAGGTTTTGGTTTAAGTTTGAGATTTGAGTCAGAATCAGGGGTTGATTCTGACAGGATTTGGTTTAAGTTTGGGTTTGAGTCAGAATCAGAGGTTGATTCTGACAGGTTTGGGTTTAAGTTTGAGATTTGAGTCAGAATCAGGGGTTGATTCTGACAGGATTTGGTTTAAGTTTGGGTTTGAGTCAGAATCAGAGGTTGATTCTGACAGGTTTGGGTTTAAGTTTGAGATTTGAGTCAGAATCAGGGGTTGATTCTGACAGGATTTGGTTTAAGTTTGGGTTTGAGTCAGAATCAGAGGTTGATTCTGACAGGTTTGGGTTTAAGTTTGAGATTTGAGTCAGAATCAGGGGTTGATTCTGACAGGATTTGGTTTAAGTTTGAGATTTGAGTCAGAATTATGGGTAAAATCTGACAGGAATAGGCTAGAGTTTCAGTTTTGAGTCAGAATCAGGGGTGAATTCTGACAGGATTTGGTTTAAGTTTGGGTTTGAGTCAGAATCAGAGGTTGATTCTGACAGGTTTGGGTTTAAGTTTGAGATTTGAGTCAGAATCAGGGGTTGATTCTGACAGGATTTGGTTTAAGTTTGAGATTTGAGTCAGAATTATGGGTAAATTCTGACAGGAATAGGCTGGAGTATGAGATTTTGAGTCAGAATCATGTATGGATTCTGACAGGAATAAGCTAGAGTATGAGATTTGAGTCAGAGTCAGGGGTAGATTCTGACAGGATTTGGTTTAAGTTTGGGTTTTGAGTCAGAATCATGGTTGGATTCTGACAGGAATAAGCTAGAGTATGAGATTTGAGTCAGAGTCAGAGGTAGATTCTGACAGGATTTGGTTTAAGTTTGGGTTTGAGTCAGAATCAGAGTTTGATTCTGACAGGAATAGGCTAAATTTTGAGTTTCCAGTCAGAATCAGTCTTTGATTCCGACAGTTTTAGGCTTAAGTAACGGTATTAACAAAGCAAATCGTGGTAGATAAACTGATGGGGATTTAACGGTATTTCTAATAAAGTGATAGTCGATGGGTTTTCTGCAGTTTGGAAAGTATGGTGTAAATGGAAAGAAAATGTCTGTGATGTTGAGGAATAATTTTAACCACAGACATTGCTTTTCCAAATACACCGTCATAGTTAATTGATCTGGCAACTTATCCTTAGTTTGCTAAGGAATAACCGCCATCAATAGTAAATACTGCACCGGTTATTTGTTCACTAGCTTCGGATGCAAGATATACAGCCATTGCGCCAATTTCAATTGGTTTTCCCCAACGTCCTGTTGGTGTACGCTCTGTCCAGTAATTGATAAGATTTTGTAACTCATCGCCATCGATAGGTGGAGTAAGGTCACTTTCTGTATATCCTGGTGCAATAGCGTTCATACGAATCTTATATGGGGCCCATTCATGTGCTAACATTTTCGTCATTCTATTAGCCCCAGCTTTTGCTGCACTGTACGAAACCATTTTTTGAGGTAGATTTACAATTTCCGCGGCATTTGAGGTTATGTTAATAATGCTGCCCCAACCTTGTTCTTTCATATGTTTACTAACTAAAACAGACATGATAAAAGGTCCGGTTAAATCAACGTTTATTACATCATGCCAATCTTGAAAATCATTTTCATCTGCATTCATAGCTTCAAAAAATCTTGCAATACCGGCATTATTTACAAGAACATCAATTCTGCCGAAATCATTAATTATTTCGGCTACCACTCTTTCTGGGTCACCTTTTTTTACAATATCACCTTGGTAGAATCCAACTTTAGTATTATATTTTTCGTTGAGTTCTGTGGCCACTTTTTCACCTTTTTCAGCATTTCTAGCCATAATGGCGACGTTTGCGCCACATTGACAAAAGGCATCAGCAATACCCAAGCCAATACCTTGGTTACCACCAGTAATTAAGACATTTAACCCTTTTACACTAAATGCATCTTTCATTGAAGTTATCATTTCGTTCCCTCCATTCAAATACGTAGTGAAGTAAATTGTAGTCATGTGTCTATTAAATAATGTTTTATAATATTTCTTACTTTCTATTATATATAGAGTCTAATTTGTATAAAAACAGAGAATAGTTGTAGATCAACAACTATAAGAAATATAGAAGTCAAGATTTATATTAGGTGGTGAGAGGATTGGATATTAAACAAATTAAGTATTTCCTTCAAATATGTGAAAGCAAAAGTTTTTCGAAGGCAGCCCAACATCTCTATATTACGCAACAGGGGTTAAGTAAGGCTATCAAAGTACTTGAAGAAGAATTGGAGGTTCCTTTATTTTACAGAACAAAAGCAGGGATACTATTAACTGAGTATGGCGAATGCCTAAGGAGTAAATCACAAAATATACTAAAAGAGTCTAATATACTAATGGATGAAATGGATAAATTAAAAGGTTCTAATAATAGTATAATTAATGTGGCATTTGCGTTTGGTGTACTAAATGCTCTTCCAACTAACTTCGTAACAACTTTTCGCGATAAATATCCGAATATCCAATTAAATATAAAAGAATATCCCGATTATGATTGTGAGGAAACGATACGTAATGAAAAAGCAGATATTGGTTTTACTATTTCGCCAATAGATAGTATAGACATGGATTATTCAGTAATTAAAAGTGAAAAAGTATGCTTATTGGTTAATAAAAAGAATCCTTTATCAGAAAAGGCTTTTGTTGATTTTGGTGAAATCAAGAATGAAAAGATCATTATTGTAAACGAAAACTTTAAGACCTATCATAATTTTATTAGTCGTTGTAGAAAAGCTGGTTTTGAGCCTAATATAGACCTTTCAACAATGGAACTAATTTTAGTTCATAATCTAAGTATCGCTAATTGTGGGGTGGGGGTAAGTGTAGAGTCGGTTTCTAATCAGATTCCTAATGTAAATGTAGTAAGATTTAAAGATGAAAACTTTACATGGGAAATCTGCTTGACAACCAAAAAAGGAAAATCTCTTACTGCTGCTACAAAAAAATTTATGAAGTATACTCTTAAGATGAATGAGATTGAAGCAAATATACCAGTTTATAAGTAAATAGCTCTGTAAAATGATTAAAAGAGAACACTCAGTGTGAGTCTAGTTTCTACTATAATTAAAACTACAGATACTCTAAAAAAAATAACAAATCACCAATTGTCCAGAAAACGAACGATTGGTGATTTAAGTTTGTTGGGAGTAATAATAATGGTTAATGCACAATTATCTCAATAGTGCTATTGGAACTTTCCTCTTTCGTACGACCATGATTGAGCGATGACATTTAATAAGCGGGCCATTAAAGCTTTCCTGTTTGTTTCCAAATTTGTGTCTTTCAAATAGAGGTATAAACGCAGTATATAAATAGAGGTTCGTAGATATTTTTTTCAGTAAGAAGTGGGATTCATTCAAGATTTATTAATACTCTCTCTTAAACTTCGATTCTTTCCATTCTTTAAAGGGTAAGTCATAGTTATTTACCATGTATTGTTCCATCTTAATTTTTCGTTTTATTATAGGTAATGCAATTTCCTCATAAATAAAATGGTCATCAAAACCGATTGATGCAGCATCTTCTTTGGTACATGCAAAATACACAGCTTTAGGTCTTGCCCAATAAATAGCGCCTATACACATTGGACAAGGCTCGCAACTCGTATAAATTTCACAACCAGTTAATTGGAAATCCTTTAAATACTCACATGCAGCTCTAATGGCTTGGATTTCAGCATGTGCTGTGGGGTCATTAGTTTCTGTTACTTGATTTTTCCCTTCACCAATAATTTCCCCATCTTTGACTACTAAAGCACCAAACGGGCCTCCTGTATTGTTTCTTACATTTTCATAAGCCATATCAATTGCTTTTTTCATAAACAAATCGTTTGGCAATGAATTCCCTCCTTTTTAAATAATAAAGTATATTCCTGCTCGAAAAAGAAAATGCAATACTCTGACCAGGGGGACAGGTAACGTGGGTTAATTAACTTCTAACGAGTTAATACTAGTAAACCTGACCCTCCAGTTTCAAAAGGAAAAGTAAAAGATTATTAATCCATTTCTGGATAAAAAGCCCATACTGATGGTAGAATTAATTGGAAAGGTACAGGAGGCTATAATGGCTGATATACAATCACAGCATATAAAAATGGTTTCTAGGTTAGGTAAGGTGGAGGTTTTAAAAAAATTGAAATTTGGGAAGTATTTATCTGGGATTCTCCTTGTATTTGTCTTAGCCTATATCGCACACACTGTTGGGAAGGAGTTACCACTAATTGGATCAACGGTAATGGCTATTTTGCTAGGAGTACTTATGAGGAATTTTTTAACGATACCCGTGATATTTGATGCGGGCATTCAATATTCTTTAAAAAAAGTTTTAAAATATGCAATTGTTTTGTTAGGTTCAAGTCTTAATTTATATCAGGTATTAATTATTGGAGGTTCTTCTTTAATTCCAATTGTAATTACAGTCATTTTAGGAATTTTATTAACTAGTTTTGTAGGAAAGCGACTTGGGTTATCAGGAAATATTTCTCCACTCATTGGTGTGGGGACTGCTATTTGTGGAGCCACAGCTATTGCAACTATATCACCCATAATGAAAGCGAAGGAAGAAGAAACAGCTTATGCCATTACAACGATTTTTATTTTTAACGTTATTGCAGTAATCGCGTATCCATTAATAGGAGCACTAGTCGGAATGCCGAATGAAATATTCGGAATGTGGGCGGGAGCGGCTATTCATGATACGTCTTCTGTTGTAGCTGCAGCATTCGCTTATAGTAACGAGGCAGGGGAGGTTGCAACAGTTGTAAAATTAACTCGTACACTATTTTTAGTTCCATTAGCAATAATTATTGGTGTATGGGTAAGTATCAAAAATAATAAAGATATAAATGAAGGTTCAAAAATTAAACTTCACAAAGTGTTTCCTATGTTTTTATTCGGATTTTTGGGAATGTCTTTGCTTAATACAGTCGGTTTTTTTAGTGCTAGTACGGTAGAAGTCATTACAGTTATCTCTAAGTTTATGATCCTAATGGCCATGGTTAGTGTCGGGCTTAGTGCAGATATTAAAAAAATTAGGCACTTAGGAATGGCGCCGATTTATACAGGATTATTTGCATCTGTTCTAGTAGCAGTAGTAAGTATTGCAATTATTTATCTAACCTACTAGCATCTAAAAGTAAACAACAAGTAAACCTAAATACACCTCGCGGATAGTAGGGTGTTTTTAGGTTTACTTTGTTCTAACTGGTTTATTAACAATTATTTTACAGGTAAAAGATAGTCTCTTAATTAATAGTTTATTAACACTTGTTACGTCGTCGGGTATAGTGTGAGTCAAGCACCAATTCCAGCTTTCTCTTCATATCCTAATTACATAATGGAATGAAGGGGGATAATGGTGGAGAAAAAAAAGAAAAGTTTAACATTGTATCCTGCATATTCACGAATCGTCAATGGAGAGAGATGGGGATATATTAATAGTAAAGGGAATTTTATGATTCAGCCTCAGTTTGAACTTGCTCTTGATTTTCAGGCTAATGATCTTGCGGTAGTTAAAGAAAATAAAAAATTCGGTGTGATTAATAAATCAGGCCATTTTATTTTGAAACCACGGTACGAGGCGATTCAACCGTTTTCTGAGGGGCGGGCTGTTGTAAAGGATGCTCAGGGTTATAAAGTCATTGATGAAAGAGGAAACATTGTGACTTCACAGACTTACCGCTTTATCGGGACTTATGAAAATCAACGGGCTTTATTTAGTAAAATAGGCGAAACAGGACGATCCATTTATGGTTATCTTGATCTGCAAGGAAATGAAGTAATTCCAGCACGATTTTTAGCAGGAGAAGATTTTAGTAAGGACAAAGCACTTGTTAAGATTGCTGATAATGAATATGCCTTAATTGGCAGACATGGTCAGATTCTTCAAACATACCACTATCCCTTTGTTGGGAATAGAGGAGATGGTTTACTTGCTTTCCGTGAAGAGCAAGGGGGTCCAGTTGGCTATATAGAAGAAAATGGAAATATTGTCATTCAACCACAGTTTACTAATGCTCAGCCTTTTGAAAATGGAGCTGCCGTTGTCTACTCAAGTGATACCATGCATACTGGACTAATCAATAAAAGTGGATCCTTTGTGATCAAACCGCAATACGAACTTATTCATATGTTAGGAGAAGATAGAGTCTCTGTCGGCAAGAAAATCGAGTCTGATCTTCCGTTTCCTATTTTCGGTAATGTGTTTGCAATTGCTACTGTCGATGGACGTTTTTTATCAGATTTTGAATATTATGATGTGTTGGATTATGAAAAAGGTTTTGCATCTGCGAATAATGGAGAAGAGGCTTTTTTTATAAACAAGCAAGGAAACATTGAGCCTTCCCTTCCGGTTGTAGAAGGTACGGGAACCTTGTACTTGGAAGAGGAATTAATTAAGGCAAATGTAGATAAAAGACTGTTTTACTTAGATTATGATGGTAATATAGTTTGGCTTGAAAATTCAATATCTTTACGACACAGTTCAGTTATTGTGATGGAAATTAAATATAAACCTAACAAGGATTATTTGGTTTATTATCCGCGTATCGTAGGGATGGAAAATAAAGTAGCCCAAGAATCAGTGAATGAAAAATTAAAGGAGATTGCTCAAGTTATCGATATTCCAAGCGGAGTTCAACTATCTGGCAGCTATGACAGTGAGTTTGAGGTTACTTTCTTTAAAAAGAACCTTTTAGTGATCCGTACTGAGAGCTACGATTACCCTTTTGGTACGCCACACGGAATGTTTAGTATCAGGCATAGCCATATTAATTTACAGAACGGAAATTTTTATGAATTAAAAGATTTATTCAAGGAAAATAGTGACTATGTCAATGTACTAGGTGATATACTCCAAGAACAATTGAGGATGATGGAGGACCCTCCATTTCCACCAGAATATATCAAAAACGCAATCGATGAAAATCAATCTTTCCATATTTCTGAGAATACACTAAACCTTTACTTCAGAGCTGCTCCTGCAATCGGATTTCCTTCATTCGAAATTCCTTTTAAAGAAATAAAAGACATTATTAATACAAAAGGAGAGTTTTGGCAGTCTTTTCATTAATATAAAATATTCCCACAATGAGTTTTGTATGGCGCGTTGATCACGATTAAAAGACCAAGAAATATTTAATAAAATAGTAAGATGAAATTCATAAAATTTCAGGTGACTACCGTAAGAGTAATTAATAACCTATTATACTATCATCAAAAAACTTCAGTGCCGGCCCTCCGATATGCTAAGTGTACGTACATCGGGGGCAGGTACTTTTTTTAATAAAATAAGTGAGTTACAATAAATGGTAGTAATATAAAGGAAGGACGTACAATACGATGGAATTCGAAACAGTTATGCAAGAGCTTGAAGCTCTTGGTAAGGAACGAACGAAAAAAATATACATATCCAATGGTGCGCACGAGCCACTTTTTGGTGTGGCTACAGGTGCTATGAAACCAATTGCAAAGAAAATAAAAGTAAATCAACGTTTAGCTGAAGAGCTTTATGCCACAGGTAACTATGATGCGATGTACTTTGCGGGCATTATTGCCGACCCAAAAGCCATGACAGAATCAGATTATGATCGATGGATGGATGGAGCGTATTTTTATATGCTGTCTGATTATGTGGTGGCCGTAACGTTATCAGAGTCGGATATTGCACAAGAGGTTGCTGATAAATGGATCGCAAGCGGTGAAGAGCTGAGAATGTCAGCAGGCTGGAGTTGCTACTGCTGGCTGTTAGGGAATTGCAAAGACAGTGAATTTTCTGAAAGCAAGATTTCCACTATGCTTGATGCTGTGAAACAGTCGATTCACGATTCTCCAGAACGAACAAAATCCTCTATGAATAATTTTCTTTATACAGTGGGAATTTCATTTTTACCGTTACATGAAAAGGCAGTCGAGACTGCAAAGGAAGTAGGGATAGTAGAAGTCAAGCGGGACAAGAAAAAAAGCAGTTTCCTAAACGCTTACGAAAGTATCCAAAAAGAAATCGATAAAAAGAGACTTGGTTTCAAACGCAAATATGTAAGATGTTAAAATTAGTTTCGAATCGAACACGTATGGGGGACGGGCAGGGACCGCTGTATATTACCTTGACTGGCAGAGAATTGAAAAATTGAAGAGGGGTGGTCCTTTAATGGCAACTAGTAATATGAATCCAAAGGTTGATGAATTTTTATACAAAGCTAAACAGTGGAAGGAAGAATTTGAAGAGTTGAGAAAAATCGTTCTTGACTGTGGGCTTACTGAAGAATTGAAGTGGAGATTGCCTTGTTATACATATCAGAAAAGTAATATCGTAATCATTCAAGGATTTAAAGAATACTGTGCGCTTATGTTTTTCAAAGGTACGTTGTTGAATGATCCCAATGGAATTTTAATTAAACCTGGGGAGAACTCGCAGGCGCAGCGCCAGATTCGATTTACCAAAGTGCAAGAAATAGTTGAAATGGAAACGATCTTAAAAGCCTATATTTATCAAGCAATTGAAGTTGAAAAAGAGGGTTTGGAAGTGAGTTTTAAAAAGACTGCAGAATACATAATACCTGAAGAACTTCAAACTAAATTTGAGGAAAACCCTGCTCTGAAAACTGCTTTTGAAGCCTTAACGCCGGGACGTCAAAGAGCATATATTCTTTATTTTTCTGCACCCAAACAGTCCAAAACTCGACTATCAAGAATTGAAAAATATATGCAGCAAATTCTTAATGGTAAGGGATTAAATGATTAATGAGAAATTAATCTTGGTTAAAGGCAGACTGTTCGACCATTGGGGGAGATAAAAGGACAGCCCGAAGAGCCTAAATTTGCATTTAAAGGCCTTTTTGTGAAATTGGAACTAGGTTGTGTTCTTTTTATGTTTTATAAAATTCATAAGAAAATTAGAGAGGTATAAATTATGTCAATAACAAATCAAAAAATTGTACCACATTTATGGTATGACAAAGAGGCAAAGGAGGCAGCGGAGTTTTACACTTCTATTTTCCCAGAATCAAAAATAACGGGTGTTAGAACAATTCACGATACACCATCAGGCGACTCCGATATTGTCTCATTTGAGCTTTGGGGGCAGAAGTTCATGGCAATTAGCGCTGGGCCGCATTTCAAGCTCAATCCTTCGGTGTCTTTCATCGTTAATTTTGACCCATCGCGCGTAAAAGATGCCAGTGAAAAAATTAATGAGGTTTGGAACAAATTGTCCGAAGGCGGCACTGCGTTAATGCCGCTCGATCAATATCCATTTAGTGAGAAATATGGCTGGATTCAGGATAAGTATGGTTTATCCTGGCAGTTAATGCTTACGGATTCAGAAGGTGAAGAGCATCCAGAAATTGTTCCGTCACTTTTGTTTGTCGGTGATCAATGCGGCAACGCGGAAGAGGCAAAGAATTTTTATTTATCCGTCTTTAAAAACACCAAGCAGGGACATATCGCCCGCTACCCGAAAGGCATGGAGCCTGACAAAGAAGGAACAATTATGTTCTCTGACTTTATGCTTGAAAATCAGTGGTTTGTCGCAATGGATAGCGCGCATGAGCATAAATTCAGTTTTAACGAGGCACTTTCCTTTATGGTGTACTGTGACACACAAGAAGAGATTGATTACTACTGGGATCGGCTTTCTGCGGTTCCTGAAGCCGAGCAATGCGGCTGGCTGAAAGATAAATTTGGCGTATCCTGGCAAATCGTTCCGAGTGGGATGGATGAGATGATGAGCAAGGGGACACCAGATCAACTTGCTCGACTAACAAAAGCATTTCTTAAAATGAAAAAATTTGATCTTGTCGAATTAAAGAAAGCATACAAGGGATAAGGGATACAACCTATGAGTATTTCTTTCGTTCCTTCTGAATAAAGTCGAATATAGGGGCACAAAACACTAGTGTTAGTGTTTTGTGCCCCGTCTAATTAAGTTATTGGAAATTTTGAGGTTAAGAATTCAGATCCTATTAATTATTTAAGATACTTTCTTCTAAAACTTCTGATTTGTCACCGTAAACTTTGATGATATGTTTTTCTCCCCAAGCACATAAAGAACTTAATATATGTTCTAAACTCTGACCATATTCGCTTAACTCATATTCTACTTTTGGAGGTACTTGATTATAAACAATACGATTGATAACCCCATCATCTTCGAGTTCGCGGAGTTGTTGTGTGAGCATTTTTTGAGTGATGTTTGGCATTAGCCGTTTTAGTTCGCTTGTTCTTTTTTTTCCATGTGTTAAATGGCAAAGAATTACGCATTTCCACTTCCCGCCGATTACCTCTAACGTAGCTTCAACTGATATATTGTATTTCTTTTTGTTCACGATTTTCCTCCTCCTTCTAATGGGCACCTAAAAGTACCTATATTACTTTTTGGTGTCTATAGCACTATAAAGTACGTACTTTTTCTTTTGAATTATATATATCATAATAACATTTGCCGGCGAAAAATTACCACAAATTTAGGGAGGAAAGACAATGTTAAAGGAAAGTAAGAGTAGTCTGTTCGGATTACTTGCCTTGGCGGTTAGTGCTTTTGCGATTGGTACTACAGAGTTTATTAGTGTGGGCTTATTACCACTTATCGCAGATGATTTAAATATATCAGTTAAAATGGCTGGGCTTACGGTTTCAATGTATGCTCTTGGAGTTACATTTGGGGCGCCCATCCTAACGTCATTTACTTCATCCATGTCTAGAAAAACGTTGCTACTTTGGATCATGATTATTTTTATCATTGGAAATAGTATTGCAGCTAGTGCTACCAGTATAGGGGTCTTATTGTTTGCTAGGGTCCTATCAGCATTCTCTCATGGAGTGTTTATGTCTATTGGTTCGACGCTTGCAGCTAGTTTAGTTCCAGAAGATCGAAGAGCAAGTGCCATATCAATTATGTTTACGGGATTGACGGTTGCTACCGTTACTGGAGTGCCATTTGGAACATTTCTAGGGCAACAACTTGGCTGGAGGTTTGCATTTTTAGCAATTGTATTGATCGGTATCGTTGCTTTACTAGCTAACAGTATTTTAGTGCCATCTGGATTGAGAGGAGGAGTGCGTTCGACTTTTTCAGATCAACAAAAACTACTAAAGAATCGACGTTTGCTGTTAGTATTCGCAATCACAGCTCTAGGCTATGGCGGGACATTTGTAGTCTTTACCTATTTATCACCTTTATTACAAGAAGTAACGGGCTTTAAGTCGGAAACAGTAACTATAATTCTATTAATCTATGGGATTGCCATTGCCATTGGAAATATGTTAGGTGGTAAATTAGCTAATCAAAATCCAATTCGATCCTTGCTATATATGTTTATCGTCCAAGCAATTGTTCTTTATATACTTTCATTTACTGCTCCATTTAAAATTGCTAGCTTAATAACGATTTCAATTATGGGGTTATTTGCATTTATGAATGTCCCTGGTTTGCAAGTTTATGTTGTTATGCTAGCTGAAAGATTCGTTCCAGGAGCTGTTGATGTTGCTTCTGCGATCAATATCGCTGCATTCAATGCGGGTATTGCTATTGGATCGTATTTAGGAGGCCTAACAACTGAATCGATAGGTCTCATTCACACAGGATGGCTAGGTGGACTTATGGTTACTTTCGCAGTGATCTTAACAATATGGAGTGTTAGTTTAGAAAACAAAGATCTTAGAAGAGAATCAGCAAAGCTAAAAAATGCTTGCTGAGAAGTTTAAAAAATAAAAAATTAGTAATGGAGGATTAACATAATGATCAATCATATTAAAGATACAACAACATTACAAAACGGGGTAAACATGCCATGGCTGGGGCTGGGTGTATTTAAAGTAGAGGAAGGACCAGATCTAGTTCAAGCAGTTAAAACGGCAATTGTTCATGGATACCGCAGTATTGATACAGCAGCTATTTATGGTAACGAACAAGGTGTGGGCGAAGGAATTGTTGCAGGGATTAGGGAAACAGGTATAACAAGAGAAGATTTATTTATTACATCAAAAGTGTGGAACGATGATTTGGGGTATGATGCTACCATCAAAGCATTTGATACAAGTTTAACAAAGCTGGGCCTAAGCTATTTAGATCTTTATTTAATTCATTGGCCTGTGGAGGGAAAGTTCGCTGAGGCATGGAGAGCGTTAGAAACACTTTATGCAGAAGGCAAAGTAAAGGCAATTGGTGTTAGTAATTTTCATATTCATCACCTAGAAGAGTTGATGAAAAATGCATCTATTTTGCCTATGGTTAATCAAGTTGAACGTCATCCTAGATTAACACAAAAAGAATTGCTGCAGTATTGCCAACAAAATGGGATTCAATTGGAGGCATGGTCCCCATTGATGCAAGGTCAAATCTTAGATCACACAGTCTTGGTATCAATTGCTCAAAAATATAAGAAATCCACTGCTCAAATTATTCTGCGCTGGAACTTACAAAATAATGTAGTGATCATTCCTAAATCTATTAGAGAACAACGAATCATTGAGAACTCAAACCTATATGATTTTGAATTAACGATAGAAGAAATGGAACAGATTGATAGCTTAAATCAAAACAAAAGAGTGGGGCCAGACCCGGATAATTTTGACTTCTAATTCGCATAATCTACAAATTTTATTAGGAATGAAAATAAAAACCATAATGGACGAAATCCATTATGGTTTTGTTTATAATTTTTAAGTTTACTAGACTATTTCTTTACTTCGACACCATTTATTTTTAGATGAGCATGGAATATATCAAGGCCTAATGGTATTGCATCTTAGTTTGGCCATGTATCAGGGTTCCAAATTTTTGATTTTTTCAGAGCTCGAGAGCAATGAATAAAACATTCTTCTACATCTACTCCAATCGCTAGTAATGGAGGTTTCCCGTTAATGCTCATTGTGTCTAAGATTTCTTTATTTTTAATAATGGTTGCTTTTCCATTTATACGAAGAACCTCATCCAAACCCGGAATTAGAAAGACGAGTCCAACATGTGGGTTTGATAATATATTGATAAATGAATCTACTCTTCTATTACCTGGGCGATTAGGAATAACTAATTGATTTTCATTTAAAATAATAATTTCGTTTGGTAAATCACCTCGAGGTGAAACGTCACATTTTCCGTCAGCCTTAGAGGTCGAAAGGAAAAATATAGGTGACAACGAAATAAATCTTTCACATTGTTCATCTATAAAGGTAATTTCCTTTTTTATGACATACTCGTGAGGAATTCCGATTATTTCTCTTAGTTCTTTCTCCGAAGTAACAGCTTCAGTTGAAAAATTGATTTTCTCCATTTTCCTACTTTCCTTTCTATCTTAGAATCTTTTCTACTTTTTATACGATTTTCTTAAACTGTCTTGACTAATAAGTAAATGAAGTATGGAGCACCTAAAATTGAAACCACTAATCCTACAGGTAACTCAACAGGTGCCATAATTACTCTTCCTAACGTGTCTGCTGATAGAAGTAATAACGCACCAATGATAGCTGTTAACGGAAGGAGTTTCGTATTTCTTGCACCTATTAGACGTCTAGCAATATGTGGTGCGATTAATCCTAGAAAAGTAATGCCACCACCGACTGATACACAAACGCCCGCTAATGCAACTGAGACAATAAGTAAAATTCTTCTTTCCTTTTCAATTTGGACACCCACTCCAGTAGCTACTTCATCACCTAAATGTAAAACATCAAGAAATCTAGCTTTATATACTGCATAAGGGATTAGAATTAGTAGCTATAAGTTTCGGACGGTAGACTCTCTTTCAGGCGGCCAGCGACAACGTGTGTGGATCGCGATGGCACTTGCTCAAGAAACCGAAATTATCTTCTTAGATGAACCAACAACTTATCTTGACTTGGCACATCAATTAGAAGTCCTTGAGTTGCTGAAGGACTTAAATATGACACAAAATAGGACCATTATTATGGTTTTACATGATTTAAACCATGCAGCTCGCTTTTCACATAATATAATTGCACTGAAAAATGGCAGTCTGATCAAAGCAGGAACAGTTGAAGAGGTCATGCAAAAAGACATTCTGAAGAGTGTATTTAACATTGACGCTGAAATCGGCCGTGATCCAAGAACAGATAAACCAATGTGTACAACATATGATTTGATAAAGGAAAATGTGGCCATGGCCCACGGGGACAGGAACTGAGGTGCACCCCAAAAGTTAGAGTCAAAAAAACTAATCTTTTGGGGTGTTTATTTTGGCTAAAAAATATAGTGATGATTTGAAATTAACGGTGGTTAGAGAATATCAAGAAGGAAAGCTAGGGATAAGACCCCTANATGAGGTGCACCCCAAAAGTTAGAGTCAAAAAAACTAATCTTTTGGGGTGTTTATTTTGGCTAAAAAATATAGTGATGATTTGAAATTAACGGTGGTTAGAGAATATCAAGAAGGAAAGCTAGGGATAAGACCCCTAGCCAAAAAACACGGGATCAAGTCTAAATCACTAGTTAACAGGTGGATAAAAATATATGAGAAATTGGGTGCTGATGGATTAAAAAGGAAGAGGAAGAACAAACCTTATTCTGTTCAATTCAAGCTAGATGTATTAAGCTATATGAAGAGAACAGGTTCTTCAGAAACGGAAACTGCCCTTCACTTTGGAATAACAGAACCTACTACAATAGGTAGGTGGAAGAAAGCTATTTTAGAGGGGAAAGATGAAGGCCTGAATAAACATAAAGGTAGGCCCTCCATGTCTAACAACAAGAAAAACGACAAAGAAATGACATATGAACAAAAGCTGGAAAGAGAGAACGAGCTCCTTCGTTTGGAGGTAGAATATTTAAAAAAGTTGCGAGCTTTTCGGATGGACCCCACGGGCTCTCTCGAAAAGCACAAGCAGCAATATCATTCGAACTCAAAGAAAAGTTCAAACTAAAAGACGTATTACTAATCGTTGGTATTCCAGAGTCTACTTACCACTATCAAATAAAAGCGATGCAAAAAGAAAACCCAAAACAAGACCTAGAGGATTGTATTCAATCTATATTTGACGAGAATGACAGTAATTATGGGTATCGTCGTGTTCAATTAGAACTGAAGAACCGAGGAATTAAAGTGAATCATAAAGCTGTGCAGCGTATTATGGGAAAGCTCGGTCTTAAATGTAGCAAATTTAGTAGAAACACACGAACGTACAGTTCTTATAAGGGGAATGTAGGGAAAGTTGCAAAAAACCGTATAAATCGTCGTTTTAAAACCAGTGTATGCCATCAGAAGTTAACAACTGATATCACAGAATTTAAGTGTTTAAATGGTAAAAAGCTTTATCTGAGCCCTATTATGGACTTATATAACGGTGAAATTCTTTCTTATGGGATAGGTACTAGTCCAACTTTGGATCTTGCGATCAGACCCCTTAAAGAGGCACTTGAAATTGTAAGAGAATCAAAGTTTAGGACAACGATTCATTCTGATCAAGGATGGCAATATCAACATAAAAAGTGGGGTAAGACACTTAAGGAAAGTAAGGTTTTTCAAAGCATGTCTCGAAAGGGAAACTGTTTGGATAACTCCCCTATGGAGAACTTCTTTGGCATTCTAAAACAAGAGATGTATTATGGAGAGGCATTGTGTACGGTTGAAGAGTTAAGCGAGAGAATTAAGAGATATATAGATTACTATAATAACAAACGTATTAAGAAAAAATTGGAGGGAATGAGTCCAGTTCAATACTGTACTCATACCAGCCAACTAGTTGCATAATAAAAACTCTAACTTTTGGGGGTCAGCTCATACGGTGGCCCATTGGTAATTCACTGGGCCAGTGTACCTGTCCCTCTGGCTCTCCCTGGCTCTTTAGTTAACTTTCACTTCTGTGCCAGGGTAATAATGTTGAATAATTTGCTTATATGATTTGCCTTTTTCAGCCATTTCGTTTGCACCCCATTGACTCATTCCAACACCATGGCCATGTCCTTTGCCGCTTACTGTATAAGACGTTGGATTATTTTCAAACGAGCTTATTAAATAACTTTTAAAAATGCCTCCACCTATCATAGGTCGTATCTTTTTTAATTCAACATCGTCTAATGAGACTTTTTCAAATAAAATGGTGCCATCAATCAATCTTCTCATAAATTCGATTTGGATCGAACCCTTCAACGCCCTATTGGATTCATTTTTTATATGATCGATAGCAAAATAGGGAATGCTCAATATTTTAATTTCACCAGCATATCCTTTTCGATCAAGCCAATTTTTTATAGAAGAGGTAATTTGACCATCTTTTTCTTCTATTTCATCCCACCAATTCGAACTATCCCAATTTATTTTATCTAAATCTATTTGCGTTTTATTTAATGTAAAGTTCCAAGGTTGAATGGGATCATAAGGATCTTGTTTGATTGGTAAATAGGGGATTGGTTTTCCACCCCATACGTTTTCGTTACTTTCTGTCATCCCGCCATTACTTGCAGAATAAAAAGCACCAATTGGTTTATCGTTAAAAGTTATGATTTCTCCCTTGGTTTCAATAACAGCCCTTTTGGTTTTAGCGAATTGATTGTACCCTCCGTATACTTGAAATTGAATGGTATCGTCAAGTTTGGGATTTAGATGTGTGATTGTATATGTACGGGCCGCTAAAGTTTGCGCTTTTAAAGCCTCTATATTCCATTCAGGGAAAACTTCAAATGGTACCACACCAGTTAAGTAATCTTCTAATAGTAACTGATTGACTGGTCTTATGTTTTTTTTCTCTTCGATATTGAATTCTACTGCACCCATATAAGGTCTTCCATCAATATATAATAGATGATTTTCATCATAAGAAGATGGATATAAAATAAATGGACTAGCTAGTTCTGTTTTTGTCTCACCATCATTAAGAAACATTTTCCCTCCTTTTAACGAAAGTGTATATTCGTCTCCTTCCTTAAACTTCAATGTTGGATCTAACGTTAAATAGTCCCCTTGTAAGCAAAGTGATAATTGGTATGTATTTCCGATATAATTTTTTAATTTCACTGAAATCATTTCTTCGGCCAACACATCACCTGTGAACGATAGTAAAAAAACTGTGAAAATCATGATAATTAGAGTTTTCATAACCATATTATTTTTAATATAGTTAGTGATTATTCCTAAAGATCCATTTTCGATGGAACTGGGAGTGGAGATTACAAAGTAATTTTTTATTTTGGTTGCAAAAAGGTCTTTAAGAGTTTAGAAGGACAATGGGTTGCAATGATAAAATAATACTTAAGATACACATTCTTTAATTCAAGGAGGATTTAAGAGATGTTTGGTAAAAGTTCGAATAAAAGATTTGAGGTTATTCACAAAGAAAAAATAGGCGCTTTAGCAGGTTGTAAAGTGCTGGTGGATAAAGAAACAGGTGTTCAATATTTATATAGTTGGTACGGAGAAAGCGGTGGAATAACACCGTTGTTGGATAAAGAAGGAAAGCCAATTGTTAGAGCTAATAATAAATAAGTTTAAATTTTTTTAAAAATATTTTTCCACTAATTCAATAAACGGGTGCGTAATTTCAACAGGGGCATTCACTAATTTCTTAACAAAGTAATCAGTTTTACTTGAATAGGTTAGTTGTTATTGAATTGAGCAAAAATGGATTTATTGTAATTACTGATTCAGATGTCGGTTTAATCTCTACAAAAGGAGTGATATTGTATACCGTTATTTTAATATTAATAATACTGCATGTTTTGTGTTTTCTTAATAAGTAGGAACTTCAGCACAAGAGAAAAACATTAAATCTAAAAGGATTGCTAATCGTAGCAATCTCTTTTAGATTGATGTAGTTTTTCATCGCCATTAAACACAATTTTAGTTAGCTTATTATCACAACAATTAACACTCGTTTTAACAACATTATTAAACCTGTGACATTAAAAATTGGCACCCACAAAACTGCACTTTATAAAAAAAGCTTTGCGTATCTGCCCCAGTTGTTTATTTTAAATACGTTTTGGTTGGATAAGCCCCACTAAAACAGGCTATACAACGACTGCTAGTATCTGCAAGATCTACATCAACTGCCTCTAATAACCCTTCGGTGCTCAAAAACGCTAATGAATCTGCTCCGATAACACGTCCCATTGCTTCTTCATGTTCATGTTTGTTTGCAAAAAGTTCTTCTTTTGTTGGCATATCCACACCATAAAAACAAGGGTTTTTTACCATAGGGGAAGTAATTCTTACATGGACCTCCTTGGCGCCTGCTTGGCGAATCAGTTGGATAATTCGCTTACTTGTAGTTCCCCGGACAATCGAATCATCGACAAGTACAACCCTTTTTCCCTCAAGAATTTCCTGAACGGCACTTAATTTAAGACGGACAGCTAAATCACGCAATTCCTGAGTTGGTTCAATAAAGGAACGTCCGGCATATGGGTTTTTAATGATTCCCATTTCATACGGAATTCCTGATTGTTGAGCAAAGCCAATAGCAGCTGGAACACTTGATTCTGGAACGGCAACCACAACATCAGCTTGGGTTGGGTGTTCTTTTGCTAAAATTTGACCTAATTCTTTCCTGATGGCTAATACACTTCTTCCGTGAATCACACTATCAGGGCGGGCAAAATAAACAAATTCAAAAGAACAAAGGGAAACTTCACCTTTTTCGGCAAATCTTCCCGTTTTTATTCCTTGTTCGTCGACAAGAAGCCACTCTCCCGGTTCAACATCTCTCCAGAATTTTGCATCCACAGCATTTAAAGCACATGTTTCCGAAGATACGATAATGGATTCCCCAATTTTTCCTAGGCTAAGGGGCCGTAACCCATGACGATCGAGGGCAATTAGTATCTGTTTTTCTGTCATGATAAGCAAAGCAAATGAACCATCTAGCCGCTTAAGGACCTCTGGTGCAGCTTCTGTAAAATACTTTTTACTAGAACGGGCCAGTAGGTGAGCGATAATTTCCGTATCAGTTGTTGTCTGAAAGATGGCACCTTGTTGCTGGAGAACTTTCCGTTCGATAGTAGCATTCACTAGGTTACCGTTATGAGCAATCGCCAAATCGCCCTCACTGTATTTAAAAACTAGGGGCTGAGCATTTTGGAGTAAGCTTTCGCCAGAGGTGGAATATCGTACATGTCCTATGGCCATATTTCCACTAAGCCCATCTAAAATGTCTCGAGAAAATACTTGGGTTACCAGACCCATTCCTCTATGATGTCTAAATGTTTTTCCATCGCTTACAACAATCCCGGCACTCTCCTGTCCACGATGCTGAAGGGCATGAAGGCCATAATAAGTTAAATCAGCTGCTTTCGGGTGATTAAAAACCCCAAATACTCCGCATTTCTCTCGCATTTCTGTATCCATTTGTATTAGCCTCCCGTAGATCATCATTCTTTTATTTTTATCGAGAGATGAAATATTATCCTATTAAATTCGGTCAGTCAGATGACCTGTCCCTGTGGTTCACCTTTTTGTAAGGATTTTTCTATTTATATATTGTGAAGGTGTATCATCAGCCCTACTAAGTTATATAAAATTTTTGGAGGAGTCTAAAAATGAGTGAGATGCTTAGAAATAACCAAAGCCCTTTTAATGTATTGGTGGATGAAGTAGATTCATTTGAATCCATTCATGAAAAGTTTCTTGGTTGTACGAGCAATGACAATGACAATTGAGCGGGATATACGAAACTGGAATTATACAAAGGCCATTCTTACTAACTGTTATTCTAGTGGTATTAAAACGATGGATGATTTAGTGGAATTGGAGAAAAAGAAACAATTACAGTCAACGTACAGGTTTTCTAATAAACGTAAAGATCCAATAGAGGCTCTAGAGGAATATAAACGTAAAGTCAGGTTAGAAAGAGAAGAAATAATATGACCCAAAAACATATCTAGCTAAAGAACCATAATAATCTAATGATTATAGACTGACATTAATAAAAACATTATTTAAACTAAAATGTGAACTGGTACACATTAGCAGGACTAATACAGATGATATTTAATTTTTCACAAATGGAAAAGATGTTTAAACATGATTTATATTCATAGTAGGCGGTGGTAGGGCTTAGGTGAAATAGTTATAAGTTCTCATAGGTAAAGGTTAAGCTGTTAATGGCGCACGTTTTGCCAAAGCACAGTTGTCAACTTTATCGAAAGTATTTTGAAGTCAAATTTTCCGTTTGTATTAACGACTTACTGAATAGAAATTTAAATTTAATTTATACCGAGGAGGCAAGATCAATGCAAGTAAAGTTGGAAGACATTATTGAAGGAATGGAGATGCAATCAGAGGAGACTATATCTTACCTTAATCTTGAAACAGGGGAACTTGTTTATGTCTCACGTGAGGCATTGTTGATTGCGGAAGATGGGGAGGATTATGATCACTTACCTGAATGGCAGCAAGAAATTGCGAAGATAGCGTATGACATTGTTGATAGCTTGGGGAAGTATGCTGAACTGCCTACTAAATTCGAAATTGATGATTATGAAATTATGGAAAGGTTTTGTTATAGTATTTCAGATGATAACATACAAGGCAAGCTACTAAATGCCATTAAAGGAAAAGGAGCATTTCGGCGCTTTAGGGACAGTGTTGAGCACTTAGGAATAATTAACCAATGGTATACTTACCGTGATATTAGTTATAAGGAAATAGCCAGGGAGTTTTGTGTAAGTAAAAATATCGGCTATATAGAGTAAGTTCAAGTTTCGATAGTTAATTCCTATTTTTTGACTGGCACTGTCAGTGAAATAATTAGGGAAGGTGGCAGTGTCATGAAAGCAATTGTAAAAACAAAGTTAAGGATGTAGGGAATATGATATTTCAACTAAAAATTACATTAAAGAATTCAAAACCACCTATTTGGAGGCGGCTTGAGGTCAAAGACTCAATGACGTTTCACGAGCTCCATCAAGCAATTCAAATTGCTTTTGAATGGTTGGATAGTCATCTGCATGGATTTGATATCAAAAAATCAAATTCGCATCAGGTACTTGATTTCATATCGATAGGGCCGATTGAAGAAGAAGACTATGGAATGGCAGGTTTTGAATATGATGAAGAGGAAGTTTTACTGAAAGATGTATTTAAAAAAGGAGAAAGATAGAGTTTTATATACATATGACTACGGTGATAATTGGGAACATGATATTGTTCTTGAGAAGATACTTCCTGAGGAACCTGTTACATATTATCCACGTTGCACTAAAGCTATGCGAGCAGTACCAGAAGAAGATAGTAGATTCAATTATGTAGTAACAGGTATCGTCACAGAGACGATCAACCAAAAAGAAGTATTGGCAGCAATTAATGAAGAGCTTGTTGATCAATTTGGTAATGAAAGTGATCGGTGAATGCATCAATCAATCTGTCACAGATACTAGTATTGAGAATAACCTCAAACAAATAAATAGTATTCCAAGGGAGATTTGGGTAAAAGAGGAAATTGCCCTTTACATAAAGCCAGTTGCTAACAAATTAAATATTAACATTGCCATTGCTTGATAACGCGCGTGGTGAAATGGATATGCTGATGTTTATTTAGTTTAGTTCTTGATTTCTGAGGGACATAGGGAGAGTAAGGACGATGAACTTTTCTCTATGTCCATTCATTATGAAAATAAATCAATTAATTGCCAATAATATTAACTGTTTGGTGCCTTCAGATGGAAGAACCAGCATGCTTAACAGGTGAAAAATGTGTCAAGGTTAATGATAAAGAGAAAAAAGAATTTAATTGTAAATAGAATGACAAAGTAATAGTTCTCTTATAAGGAGACGATGTATTGGAAAACCATGTAGATGATATAAAATCAATCCTAAGGAAACTCAGGAGAGCCATTAGTAAAGAATTTTCAAAACAGCTTGATTTAGATAAATGTGAATGAGTTATTGAAAAGCTTGGTACCTTTTCCGCAAGCTGTAAGGATTGTCAGCAATATCTGATTGAATTAAAGGATACTTTCATACAACTAGGAGCGGAATTTGACCGGATAGATGAAACTGACTATAACCAATACAAACAATCTATCAATGATATTGTCTCACACCTCCAAAAGAAACATAAGTTAGTGACAGAGGGATATTATCTAACAATTTTCATGTCCGTGGGGATAAGCTTTGGGGTCCTTTTTGGATTAACTATCTTTGATAATATTGGATTAGGAATACCAATTGGAATGAGTATGGGTATTGCAATCGGAGCGGGCCTAGATGCAGATGCTAAGAAAAAGGGTAAAACAATATAGACTAGGATTTATGGTTCCTTCCCCTCCACTGGGACGTTAATGGTGTAGTGAACCGAGGGGTAGGACTTTTTTTCTACTGTATGTTTAAGGGATCTTTTAATTCCGAGGAGTATGAACAGGATTAATAGAATACATACTAGGTCTATGGGAAAATAAACTTTGCTTGCAATTAGGAGGAAATCATGGGAAGACTTGTGCATTTCGAAATTCATGTGGATGACATGGAACGTGCTAAAAAGTTTTATGGAGAAGTATTCGGATGGACATTTGAAGATTGGAGCGATTTTGCAGGCATGCCTTATTTTGGGGCAGTGACTGGTGATGCAAAAGAACCTGGAATAAATGGAGCTTTGATGAAACGACAAAGTCCTCCACCAGAACCAAATCAAGCTTTGAATGGCTATGCTTGTACAATGGGAGTGGAAGATTACGATTCAATTGAGTCTAAAATCCTAAATAATGGTGGGAAGGTCGCGCTGCCTAAATATGCTTTGCCTGGAATGGCGTGGCAGGGATATTATATGGATACCGAAGGAAATATATTTGGTATTCATCAACCAGACGAGAATGCAAAATAGTCCATGTTGGTCCAGAGGGATGGTCCAGAGGGACAGGTTCATTGACCGTTTTAGAAAAGCCATAACAGTAATGTAGTTAGCCGCTGGAGTATGGTTTATCTGAGTCAATGGACCTGCGTCCTAAAGTAAAATTTAACTTGGTTTTGAAGGAAGCTTTTTATTCTTCCAAGGTTTTAAATACGAAATAATAAGTATGAAAATTGTAACTAGAACTTGTAAATAGACCGCGAATTGTCTTATCTCGTGATTTTGAATAAAGATTGGATTAGTTAATGCCATTTCTTTTTGAGTTTCCAATAATTCCATATTAGCTAGCATTAACTTGTCTATAACAAAAATCCCAATGATTGTTTGAATCAAATAAAGAACAAATTTTACACCAACCCATCGATGCTTAAAAAAACCCCAGTTAGTAAAAAATCCGTATGTAAAACCCACTAGTAATGTTCCAATCGCCCCCCATCTAACAATATTATCGCTGATGATGACAATGTTTTTATAGCCCAGGTAGGACTCATCATAATTTGTGAAATCAATATGAAGATTTAAAGCCAAAGAACTTAAAATTCCTCCGAAAAATAAGACTACTAGAAAAACGTGGATTATCTTTAGCCACTTCATACCTTTAGGCCCAATTTTTTTCATTCTCCTACCCTCCAAAGTATCTCTCTTGTTTTTATTTAAAAAACTTTTTTTTTATCAAAAAGTGCCTTACCCTTTCTTCTACACATCATTATAATAGGGGGCTGAATAATCTATAATGAGCCGAAGTCTTAATTCCCTCTACTTCTGTGGTCTTATTTTGAGAAACTTTCATTTTGAATATCGTGGGGGAATGTTAACTTCGTGGGCTTTGTTGAGGGCTACTATAGTTTAGGTAACAGTTTTTTTCAATTTCAAGTGCACAGCTTTTTTTTTAGAGCTGGAATCCATGTACACTTAAATAGTTTTCAAATATTGAACTTTATTTCATATTAACAAAAAATAATTGACAGTCATTTTTATGTTTGGTATTTTATAAGAGAACAAAGATTCATAAAAGAAAACTTTGAAAAAGCAAATATTTTATTATTTATAAAGTTATATATGAGGAGGTTTTACAAATGGAAACTGAAATTAAATTATGAACTTCGCTGTATTAACAATATGATTTTGAGAAAAGGCATGTCGTATTTTTCGATAAGCAAGGGTAATTTTACAATGAAAAAAAGAGGGAATTATATATTTTTTATCATTTACCTCGAATTAGTAATAATCAGTACTGAGATTTATAAATAAACCATAAATGAGGAGAGAACAACAATGACATTAAAAAACGAAATCGGGGCATTCATTTTACGAGTTACATTAGGCGCATTATTTTTGGTTCATGGAATTGTAAAGTTTCAGGGTGGAATTGAAAATATCGTAGGTTGGTTTAGTAGTATTGGATTGCCAGGATTTATGGCTTATGGAGTTGCATGGCTTGAAGTTATCGGAGGTATTGCCTTAATTATTGGATTTGCCACTAGGATTGTAGCTGCTTTGTATGCACTATTAATGATTGGCGCAATACTAAAAGTAAAACTTTCCGTGGGTTTATTGGGTAATGGACAAATGGCAGGTTATGAATTAGATCTGGCATTTATGGCAATGGCTATATTTCTAGCAATCACGGGTAGTAAGTTTTTGTCAATAAATCAACTGTTTAGCCAGAAGGATTCTAATCAATCAAATAAAGCTGCTTAAGTGAGTGGTCCAGGGGTGGTCCATGGGGACAGGTTCATTGACCGTCTTAGAAAAGCCAAACTAGGAATTAGTTAGTTACTGGACCATGGTTTTCTAAGTCAATGGACCTGTCCCTCTGTCCTTATCCCTCTGTCCTTAGGATTTACCGATAATGACTTGGTGCTAACTGCTCCACGTCTTTTTTCTGATGTTTTATGTCTACATTATTTAAATATTATGTCTATTCATGGCTGTCATGGGTATAGTGGGGCAGTTACTACATGTTCTCGTTCTGACGTCCGTGCTTATTTTACTAGATGTAACGTTTCTGCAGTAGAATTATGTAATCGAACGAAGGACGTTTTGTTAGAAAAAGGGTTATACTACCGTTCACCAGTGGTTTTACCACCTGAAAGTTCAGATTTTGTAAAAGATCATAATTTTTTAACGGGATGGTTTGGAGATAAAAGACCATTAAGTTGTATAGAAATTACTGACATTTATTTTAATCTAAAGAAAAGTATTATGGCAAAAGCCTTAATAGTTGCTTTTAGTCAAGTGGCCAAATCAAAGAAAATTCGCGACTTCTTCTTAAAAGCAGAGAATGCTAAAGAAAGTAATATTCAAATGTTCCATGAAATTTTGAATGTAGAAAACCTGCCCACCCCACCTACTTTTGAGGCGGAAATCACCGATTCCACGACAGCTCCTTTTTCTGATAAACTTATGATGTTTCAAATTGGTTTTTTGTTCTCGACTGCAAAGGTATATTACGGTACGGGGTGGGCGTCCTCACCAAGGAGAGACCTTACACCTAAATACATAAAAGCGATCTCAGGGGATTTATTAATCGGAAATAATTGGATGGATCTAATGATTAAGTATGGTTGGCTTGAGCAACCTCCTTTAGCGGAGGACCGAAGTGAGTTAGCAATGACCAAAAAATGAGAAAATTTTATAATAAAGATTAGTCTAAATTTGACCTTTTAAAGCACTAAAAGAATTTGTGAAAAAGTAGAACTGCGCCTTCCTTGACAGGTTGAGAGAAGAAACTTTCTACTGTAAAATAGGGAAAATAAACGAAAAATGGGAGAAAGAGTTATGTCCACTAACGTAAGAAAAAGAAGAATACTTTTAGATTTAGCAGTTACTTTAGATGGTTTTCTTGAAGGGAAAAATGGGGAAGTTGATTGGTGCATTATGGATTCCGAGATGGGGTTCAATAATTTCCTAAATCAAATCGATACTATTTTATATGGAAGAAAAAGCTACGAATTATGGGGACAGTATACTCCAGAAAAACATTCTGATACAGAAAAAGAAATGTGGGAAATCATTCAAAGTAAAGAAAAGTATGTGTTTTCTAGAACACAAAAAGGGACTGATAATAAAGCGGCGGTTTATATAAACGATAAAATTCACGAAGAAGTAAATAAATTAAAAAGTAAGCCCGGTAAAGATATCTGGCTATATGGAGGGGCAGGTCTTATTACAACTTTTGTAAATCTAGGACTTGTTGATGAATTTAGATTATCTATACATCCTGTTATTTTGGGAGAAGGAAGACCTTTGTTTGTTGATATAAAAAAGAAACTCAACCTCAGACTGGTTGATTCAAGAACGTTTTCCTCTGGAGTTGTTCAACTCATCTATCATATTGAAGAGAAGTAATTATAAAATTATAGGAATGTTGATTATACAACGGGTGCATTTACGGTTTAGGATTGTATAAGAATAGACAAAATTCTATCTTAGTAAATTTCTATTTTCTAATATAAAAGCCTACTCTTTACAAGTCCTATTAATTTTCTTGTTTCTTTTCCCTTAATTCTTTGCTATTTCTTAATTGACCGAAAGTAAATAACTATGCCTACTAATACCCACATAACCAAGTAAGATACTTGTAAATTATGAATGAAATGATAAAACAATAGCCCAATTACAGGTATTTCAAATAAATTTAATACATTTACAATCCAAAACAGAAACAAGTGAATAGTTGTTTCAAACATAGTGATGAATGCAAAACCAATAAAAAATAGAATGTGAATAATTATGTTAGGTAACATCATATCAGAGTTGTCCAGGGGGACAGGTTCATTGACCCTGCTTAAAATAGCTATACTATTAAACCAATCAGTTAGCCGCTGGACCATGCTCAATTTGAGTCAATGGACCTGTCCCTCTGTCCCTTTCTTTAAACTTTAAGTTGTTCTTCAATTTTTTCTTCTCCAATACCAATATAAGTAACAGTTTTCGCGGGTATGTACACACGATAGGTTACAATTCCGGCCTCGGCAATCTCTTTTAAGAAGTCTATGAAGGGCAGAGAGATGTTAGCGATTGCCCTAAGAACCTTCTCTCTATTAAATTTATTTGAAATAACCAAACTTACTTGGGAATCTGTTTTAAATTCCGAATGAACTCCTTTATATGTGGCCTGACCGGTAGCGACTTCTATTTCGTATTCATTTATGCCACTTTGGGACAATTCTGTTAAGAATTGGGAAAAGCTTATCTCACCGCTACTCCTTCTACGGATAATCTCTTGAAACTCACTTTCTGTTAATTTGTCATTCAAATAAATACCTCCAATTGAAATCAATTCTTAAATATCCTTTCTACATAATTCTAACCTCGGAGGTAATTCTTATTCTTATAAAAGTGGGACATTAATCGTTTATACAACTAATTATCATTATTTACACAGTCCAGGGGGAGGGGCCATGGGCTTAAACAGAAAATTATCTAACATGGAGTCGTTGGAACTGTCCGTAAACGAAAAAAAACCAAGGACACCTTGGATTTTTTCGATTATTGAATTCTTACTTAGAACACTTCTTTATTCACGTTGGTTCCTAGTCATGAAACTACCAGCCAATTTTCTTCTTTAAGCTTTCAGCTGCTTTTCCCACATCGCCTCCTATTTTGATATCGCCAGTTGCTGATTTTAATTTTTCCCATTGCCTGCTCACCGTTCCGGCTGGATCTTTAAAGAAATTCGTAATACCTTGTTCATCTACACCAAGTTTTTTTCCTAGGTCAGCAAACGAGTCGACCCCTGGAAGGAAAATAAGACCTGTATAATAGAGATACATCAGTTCAAGCATTCTCAGTACTTCTTGCCCGTTTAAAGTTGACCAATCCTCATTGCTATGCTGTTCATGGAACACGTTGTATTTAATGTATTTCATGACGGTTTTTGCATTTGCTTTTGACTTGAGACACTTAATAAATGCTTCTTTTCCGGCAACAAGAGCTGATTCTAATAAATTTGGAAGTACAACTGGGCTAGAGTACGGAGCTGCTTCAATCACAGCAATTTCTGCAGCCACAACTGCAGCAGCTGCAGCAACGGCGACTTTGAAACAATCTTCAATTTCTTTTCTTATTGCTTCAGATGCATCCTTTGGAAAAATGACTCTAAATATAATACGCAAGGTTGAATTACGTGAAAGAATACAGTTATCCACATTCGTGCAAGCTCCTACTTTGAATTCTGGAAACTCATCCTCTTCCCAAAGTAATCGATCCATAACATCCTCATTTGGCCCAGGCTCTAGTTTTCCAGGTAGACCAGTCTCCTCAATCAGTTTGCACTGGTAGACCCATTGACATTGATAACGTCTGCCATTTTGAACAATCTCTGTTAACTCTTTATTCATTGGCGGTTGAGTTTTAGGGTATATGACATCATCAGTAGATGGTTGCCCTGGTACTTTTTTTGTCGGTACAGCAACACCTTCTGTTACTCCTTCAAACGGTGGCTCATAAATGGGTTGGGTTGGTAATTGTTGGATAGGAGGTTCATAACTAGGCTCAAATGGAGGAGTAATTTGAATTGGTGGTTCGTAGATTGGTTGATTTGATTGTATTGGTGGTTCATAGATTGGTTGATTTGTTTGTATTGGTGGTTCATAGATTGGTAGTGGTTGTGTAGTAATGGGAATAGGCTGTTGCGGCATAGTTGGTGGTTGTATTGGGATCGTTGATGGTGCATCAATTTGAATAGGTGGTTGTGTTGTAGTGGTTGGTGGCAAACTCGCAGCATCAGTAGCTCCTTCAAAGCATTGACCTGTTACCGGATCACACCATACTCCTGTATTCTGACGATAAGATACTAGATAGTGTGGACGATAGGCGTATGGGAACCATCTATAAGGTGGAACGAATTGATAATAAAACATGTAATTTTTCCTCCTAACAGGTGAAACATTTAAAATACTCTATTTGTTGCATTTGTAAGTTTAATTGAGTCCATTGGTAACCGTTCCAGTAATATCCTGATAAGGAACCTGGTTGAACTTGACTAATCCAGGTCCAGAATGCAGAGCCATTTTTAAGCCATACAAACGTGCATTTCCTTAAACAAGCGTTTAGAGTATTAACATCAACAATCGCTTCCGTTCCGGGAGCTAAGTATGGCTTGGTTGGTGTCGTAGCAGGAGGGCGTGCAGGCAATCCTCCCTGACCTATTCCTTGTAAAGGCGGACTGATGGGTTGGCTTGTAGGTTGAGTGTAAATGGGTTGGTACGGCAAAGGTTGCATACTTGGTGTCGGAGGCGTATAGGGTGGGTAGACTTGCCCTGGTAATTGGTTTAATGCTTGACCTAGAATCCCTTGAAGTAATGATTGGTTAATCGGATTAGGAATTGGTAGCTGTGAATAACGAGGTCCAATTCTTCCTATTTCTCTATAAAACAAATTCTTTCCCCTCTTTCTAAACTCAGTAATTACCTTATTAAAATATGTAGATATATACCTAGTTGTTATTTATTGATTGCCTATTTTGGAGGGGAATTTGATCTACAGAGACAGGTTCCCCGTGGCCTAATTAATATAATTAACAGCATTAAAATAAATTGATTTTGAAAAATTTTCCGGAATTGTTGAAATGGACGAGACTTATTTTTATACTCTGATATGGGGAATTGTAAAGTGGAGAATGAAAACCTCGTAAACGTGATGGAGCATCAAAAGACCGAGTTATTAGGAAGGAGCATGTCTGTTTGATGACGAGTTCACACCCGCGATATTGTAAAGGATTGATTTAAATTGAACAAACAATCAGGGTTAAGATTAGCTTTTGCCATAATGGTTATTTTCTTTATTTTTATTAGCTATTCAGCCATTAGTATTTGGTCTTTTAGTGACGAAGTTCATTTAGAAAAAACAGATGTCGCTGTTGTACTTGGTGCTGCAGCTTGGGATAATGAACCATCTCCTGTTTTACGCGAGAGGATAAATCATTCTATCTGGCTTTATAAGAATGATTATGTAGATAAAATTATTTTTACTGGCGGCAAGGGAAAATTAGATAAATATGCAGAGTCTGAGGTTGCAAGGGATTACGCGATTGAAAACAATGTGAATGCTGAAGATATTTTGATTGAAACTAAATCACAAATCACAGAAGAGAACCTAAAATACGCTTATGAAATTGCTGTTGAAAAAAACTTCAACACATTTACAATTGTTAGCGACCCATTGCATATGAAAAGAGCAATCTTAATGGCAAAAAACATAGGTATGGAAGCATATTCATCGCCTACGCAAAGTTCTGTATATAAGACATTAAAAAGTAAAGTTCCGTTTTTCTTACGTGAGTTGTTTTTCTATATCGGTTATATTTTCAGTTTACCATTTAGGTAATGGCAGTCCATGGTCCCCAGAGGTGGTCCAGAGGGACAGGTTCATTGATCGTCATTAAAGAGCAATACCGGTAATCCAGTTTGCTGCTGGATCATCGTTTATCTAAGTCAATGGACCTGTCCCCTTGTCCTGTCCCCTTGTCCCGTCAAGCTGGTTAAACATCGAAGGTAAAACCTGTCAACGTCTCCAAATTATTTTCTTATATAATAATTTTCACGTTTGTTGGGAAAATAATCACAGTATACAATGGAGGAGGGTGTACATGAAGACTTTCGAATTGAAATCGGGAACCAATGTGATCATTGATGAGAATAAGATTGTCATTGACCGAACTGGCGGGAAAAGTGCAGTCAAGGGATTATTTGCAGGAAGAACAATGGGTCTGATGACGCTCAAAACATCAGCAATTACAGGATTAATTTTTAATGCTGATTATTTGGTGATTTGTGCATCTGGACTACCTACTCCAAATGATTTTAAAATAACTAGTGTCAACGATGTTAAACAATATCCGAATTGTATTGTGGCAAAAGAGAAAGAATTAGAGGAATTATATCAATATCTCAGCGGATTTATTAAATAGTATGAATGGGCTGGCGCAGTGTTATGCACTTTCTTTCCACAGTGGGGAATAAAGAGGGTAGTAGGTTATATCTTTTGGTAAAAATAAAAATCCCCTCTGTTTAGTTTCACTTTATTAAGATTTTATAGTTTTAGGTTAACTCTGTCTTAGGGCAGGGTTAACTTTTTAATAATTAAATAACCTTCTACCCTCCACAAAATGAAATATTTGAGGAAAATTTAAAATGGAAGTATACCCCAATAGTCATTCAGCGATATATAGAAGGTTGTTCTGTTTAATAAGACAAAAATCAAGAACGTCTACACTATACCTTTTGAATAGGAAGATATTTTTATTGTATATGTATGTACTAAGCTTAATATATGACCTTGACAGACAAAATTTTAGAATGGAAAAAAGCTTAGTATCTTTTTATTGTTTAGCTTCTCCATTGCTAATAAGCAGAAGTGGGCCATCCAACATTAGTTTTGATAAGAAGGAATATACGAGATGGTAATATGTATCTTTCCACGCCCATCAGGGGCTATAATAAAGGGGGAGACTGAGGGAATCGTGCCTTTTTTGTTATAATGACCACTATAACTTTAATTTTAAATAAATAGGGGAGTGACTATGGAAAATAACGTATTTGAAGAGATGGCCCAAAGATATGATACAGAAGAAAGAATTGAATTAGCTAAAGTTATTGTTAAGGAAGTAAGATCAGAATTAAAAAATAGTAAATCAAAATCTTTGATCGACTATGGGAGTGGTACAGGTCTAGTTAGTCTCGAATTATCAGATTTAGTAGATTCTATTTTATTGGTAGATTCATCAAAACAAATGTTGGAGGTTGCGAAAGCTAAAATTTCTCACAAAGGAATTACGAACGCTAAAGTACTTTATTCAGATTTTACTCAAGAAACGCCTGAACTTGCGGCAGACATAGTTCTAATGTCACTAGTCCTTCTTCATATTCCAGATACTAAAAAAATTTTACAAGAATTGTTTAGCATTTTAAATAATGGCGGCAAGCTAATTATTATTGATTTTGACAAAAACGATCAAATAAATCATCCGAAAGTTCATAACGGTTTTTCGCATGACGAACTGAAAGAAAGATTATCCGAAGTTGGATTTAAATCAATTGAAATGAAGACATTCTATCATGGGCATAGAATTTTTATGAATCAGGATGCCTCCATGTTTATATCGAGTAGTGTAAAGTGAAACTCAATTACTAAATAGAACCATTCATATCAATGTTTTAGTCTTTCATATGGTAAATATCATAGCTCTAGTTAATTCATGTTGATCCTAACTGGTTCTTTGTACATTATGGGTTAGTTAAACTTTCTGTTATTGAACGTTTCTTGGTGTTATTTAAATCCTTTTTTGGAAGAATGATTTTGTGTTTTGCCCTAATGCAACAAGATTTCCGTAGACCCACTCCATCAGCAGATGTTAATCTAATTAAGAAATAAAATTTGACTATGTGGGGACGGAAATAATGAATTTAAGTGGAATTCTAATGATCTCTTTTGGAATTGCAATGGATGCATTTGCAGTTTCGATTACTAGTGGTACGGTTTTAAAGGAAAAATTTCGTGTAAATAATATCTTAAAGATTGGTCTTTTTCTGACTTTGTTTCAAGCATTAATGCCTTTAGTTGGATGGGGCTTTGGTAGTCAGTTTACTTTTTATATAAAAAACATTGATCATTGGATCGCATTCTTTCTGTTAGGAATAATTGGGGTAAAAATGGTTTATGATTCCATTAAAAATGAAGAAAATGATTCTTATATTAATCCACTAAATAATAAAGTATTACTTTACCTTTCTTTAGCAACAAGCATAGATGCTTTAGCGGTTGGTGTTAGTTTTGCGTTTTTAAATGTATCTATTTTGTTTTCAATAATTTGTATAGGCGTTACTACGTTCGTATTGTCAATAATAGGTATTTTTATTGGAAAGCTAAGTGGAGAAAGATTAAAAAAGAAAGCAGGCCTTTTTGGTGGTTTTGTTCTTATATTAATAGGGATTAAAATACTAGTTGAACACTTGGGAATAATCTTTAACTAACATATGCAAGAATTAAAGATTAACATGGATCGTCAGTTCTTTTCCTTAATTGTGTAAAGGTCAAGGTTAATATTATAAGATCAGAATAATAGGGTACAAGATTAGGATGGTTTTTGGATATAACCTGCTGAATAACTAGTCTTAGAAAGATAATTCCTTAAAGGGCCCCTAGTCACATATTATTTATCTTTAGAAATAAAGAGTTAAGTTGCCGAAGAATATCATTTCATCGCTGTCAGCTATTTGAAACAGCATCATAGTGAAAACCTAACGTTTTTTCCAGTTGCAGGGACATTTGGAAAATGGAATACCTGTATGTTTACCTACAAGTATAAAATAAACTGCTACTTGACCGCATAGTAACATTAAAAAGATCCACGCCATTAGGAATCAGCTCCTTCCTGAGCCATATCCTCACTAACTAATTTCAAGCCAAAGAACCAAAGAAGAACCAAAGAACCAAAGGGACAGGTACGGTGGTCCTCAACAAGTAAATAGTAAAAACGGGCCAGTGTACCTGTCCCTCTGGCTTGCCTCTGGTTGTATTAATAGGTAAATAGTATATCTTATCTTTACATTTACAGTATTATCTTGCCTGTTTTTATAATATTTGGTACGCTTAAAGCGTACAAAATATAATCGTAATATTCGTCCTTATTGTACAAATTTGGTAAAAGTACCTTGTTGAGATTATAAAATGGAGGAAATTAATGAAGGATAAGAATATAGTAGTCTTTATGAAAGATTTTGCCACTAACAAAAAAATAAAAGATTTGCTAACAAAAATTAATCCCTATCTTGCCAAAAAAGAGAGTAATCTTCGAATCCATCTAGAGTCTTTAATTAATAATGGAATTACCGATGAACAATTTATGGTAATAGATGCAAAAATGAAGTTAGGGAAACTATGTATTGATTTAGAAGAATTAATACCTAATAGTTTTGCTACTATTCTTTTTTATGTGAAAGAGGAAAATCGTATCTATCATGGAGCTGCGCCGAATATTCCTCTACACTTTTTTGATTTTTTTAATGAGATAAATGATAAGCAACTGTTTCATGAAATGGTCTGTGGAAGAGCTATTGCTTCGAAAGAAATTGTATACTCTGATATTTTATCAGATCCACAATGTATTCATGAGAGACATTTCTCTGAAGAAAGAGGTTTTCAATCAGTTTTGTCAATTCCTTTTTTTAAACATGATTCAATAATGGGCACATTTGCACTTTTTCAAACTATAAGAAAGAAGCCGAATAACATTCAAATTGAGCAAATAAAACAATTGGTTTTGGATTATGAAGATGAAATATATAGATTATCTAATAACTTAATCTCCACAGAGACATAGCTTATCTTCTGAATTTTTTACTATAATCGGGAAACCTTATCATAAACTTTGCTATTTGTGTTTTAAATTAGTATACATATACTCTTTTTGTAGAATTCTGTATATAAAATCAGTTTTAAAATGCAGATGAAAGTAGTGGGCGAAATATGTATGGTAAGCGATTAAAAGAACTTAGAATAGAGCATCGGTATACGTTAGAAGATGTTGGCAAAATTATTGGAATAAAAAAATCCAGCTATGCATCCTACGAAACAAAATACCGGCAACCACCATTAGATAAGTTAAAAAGTTTGGCCAAATTATATGGTGTATCGGTTGATTATATATTAGGACTTACAGATGAGAGAAATATTGAGGTGTCCATTCAAAATAGACTTAAAGAAGAGTGTAGTAAGAGAGGACTTCATTGGGATGGAATTGAAATGCCAGAAGAAGTTATTCACCTTATAGAAAAAGTGTTAGAAGAAGTCACAAAAGTTCATCAGAAAAACCAAAATGCTTGTAAGTAAGAGTAGCCGCTACGGTTTCTCTTTTTTTAATGGTAAAAAGCTTGAAAACTTTTGAACTAAGACTGTATCCGATCTTTGTGCACGCAAATCTGATACAGCATCAAAAATATATGAACTTTCCAATGGATAATAGAAGGGAAATTCCTCTAATGCTGTAAGGAGCACTGCTATCAATCCGCTGAAGGGCATTAGAGAAATAATGTCCTAATACTAACCTGCCCTAGTGCAATTAAGGGACAAGGGGTTATAATAAAGGATGCTGAATTATTAAAAAATTGTATAAAAAAGGATGCATATCATGCCGATTAATTCTTTTGAAAATTATCCGATGAGCTGGAAACCATCGATTGATAAAACTGAAAAGCCAATTTATCAAGCACTCGCAGGGCAATTGGAACAGGATATTTTAGACGGAGTTTTATTACCTGGTACAAAACTTCCTCCACAGCGAGAACTGGCAGATTATTTAGATTTAAATTTGAGTACCATTTCAAAAGCGGTTAAAATGTGTGAGTTAAAGGGCTTGTTAAGTGCCACTGTTGGAAGTGGCACATTTGTATCGTATGATGCGTTATCGAATTCGTATTTACTTGAAGATAAAAAGCCGAGACATTTAATTGAAATGGGAGCGACACTACCAGATAATGCTTCATACGAGCCACTACTACTCCAATTGAAAAACATGCTACAAGAAACCGATTATGAAAAATGGTTTAGTTATGGTCGTGCAGGCGAAAGCCTTTGGCAAAAGGATGCAGCTATAAAGTTAATCCGAAGAGGTGGGTTTGAAACAACAGTTGATCACATTTTATTTGCAAATGGGGGTCAAAATGCGATTGCTGCCACACTGGCTAGTCTTTGCAAGCCTGGAGATCGCATTGGAGTTGATTATCATACTTACCCTGGTTTAAAAACTGTTGCAGCGATGCTTAGTGTGCAATTAGTACCGATAAAATCAGTGAACTATGAAATGAGTCCCACTGCCTTGGAATATGCGTGCAAAAATGACAATATTAAAGGCGTTTATTTGATTCCAGATTATCATAATCCGACAGCTTGCTTTATGTCTGTCGAGAATCGAAAAGAGATTGCAGCAATTGCCAAAAAGCATAATCAGTTCATTATTGAAGATGCGTCGTATCATCTCCTCAACAAAGAACCACTTCCAGCAGTTGCATCTTTTGCACCAGAACAGGTCATCTACATTGCGAGCTTATCGAAATCAATAGCGCCGGGGTTACGACTCGCCTATGTAGCAGTTCCGAGTCAATTTAAGGAGCCAATTTCAAAGGCACTTTATAATTTAAATGTATCAGTTTCCCCGTTACTAGCAGAACTGGGTGCACGTACTATTGTATCGAACCAATTTGAAGTCTTAATTGAGGAGCATCAAAAACAAACTATTCGCAGAAACCAAGTCGTAAATCGATATTTGGCAGACTATACGTGTTTAGGTGTTGATACAGGCATCTTCCGTTGGTTGTTATTACCTGGAAAAATTACAGGTGCTGAATTTGAAAAGTTAGCTGCACAGCAGGGGGTACAAGTGTATGCAGCTGAACGTTTTGTAGTTGGAAATAGTTGTCCAGAGAGGGCTGTAAGGGTTGCTGTCTGTGCACCGGAAACGATTGGAGAGCTTGAGCGAGGATTAATTATCCTTAAACGTTTACTAAGCGGTCTTAGCTAATATATTGTTCGCCATACAATTATAGCATTGTATGGTTTTTTTGTGCGTGTTACGATGATTCATATCTATTTGGAGCTAAATAAGTAATAGATTAGAAAGGTGGGATAGGTTGTGTTACCTAAAGAATATGAAAAAGTGTTTGACGTTCATTCATCTAAGTTAAAAAGCTACATAAATTCTTCAGATAAACAACAACAATTATATAAAAGAACGTTAATTGTTGTTGTTATATCCCAAATTTTTGGTGGAGCAGGACTTGCAGCAGGAATAACAGTGGGGGCACTTCTAGCTCAAGATATGTTTGGTACAGAAAGTATAACAGGAATTCCAACGGCGTTATTTACTTTGGGGTCAGCAGGGGCTGCACTCCTTGTGGGACGATTTTCTCAGCGATTTGGTCGTCGTACTGGACTTACCGTAGGATTTTTGGCTGGAGGTATCGGGGCCATAGGAGTAGTTATTTCTGCATTAATGAATAGCATTCTACTTTTATTTATTTCATTGCTTATCTACGGGGCTGGAACGGCTACAAACTTACAAGCACGCTACGCAGGAACTGACTTGGCAAACTCAACACAAAGAGCAAAGGCTATTAGCATGGGCATGGTTTCCACCACATTCGGTGCTATTGCAGGGCCAAATCTTGCGGATATAATGGGTGAGTTTGCGTCATCCATAGGAATTCCTACCTTAGCTGGTCCGTTTATATTAGCTGCTGCAGCGTATATACTTGCTGGTTTAGTTTTATTCTTTTTACTTCGTCCTGATCCCTTTATTGTTGCAAAAGCAATATCAGATGCTCAAACAACAAGCGGTAATTTACCTTTAGGGGAACAGTCTAATTCGTCATCGATCAACAGGCGAGGGATTTTTACAGGGGCTGCAGTAATGGTTCTAACTCAATTGGTGATGATGGCAATTATGACAATGACACCCATTCATATGGGACACCATGGACATGGTTTGGATGAAGTAGGACTTGTTATTGGATTTCATATAGGTGCTATGTTTTTGCCGTCGTTAGTAACTGGTTTTCTTGTAGATAAAATTGGCCGTTCTGTTATGGCAATTGCTTCTGCCATTACGCTACTTGTTTCTGGCATTTTAGCTGCTATAGGACCTGCGGATTCAATGGGTGTACTCATAACAGCACTTGCTTTACTTGGGCTTGGCTGGAATTTTGGTTTAATTAGTGGGACAGCAATTCTTGTAGATTCAACTCCACCTTCTACAAGAGCTAAGACGCAGGGCTCTGTAGATGTTTGTATTGCTTTGTCGGGAACTTTAGGAGGAGGCTTATCAGGAATGGTTGTAGCACATTCTAGTTATGCAACTCTTTCAATTGTTTGTACTGTGCTTTCATTACTGCTTATTCCCATTGTTATTTGGGCAGCTAGCCAATCTACTAAATTTGAATAAATGTTAAGGGGGAAAGAATTCATAAATTCCACTTCTGAAAAACTATAGATCGAAATGATGGTTCATTCTAAAGTTTTAAGTAGGGAAGATAAAGTAGAAATATATAGGATAGTGAACAGAACATTGGAACCATTACTTCGCTAACATGTGTTTTTGCTAAATATTAATTAGCTGAAAATATGTAAGCTTTTTACACTACAGGAATGGTTTCCGTTTCTTAACTCTTAAAAAGAATTCTGTGAAATGCAATAACTACTGGGGGCGATGGTTTAATTAAACCGATCGCTTAATATACAATCGAGGTAATAAATAATAAAAAAGCAATACTAAATTCTGAACCTTTTGTAATAAAATATATAAGATTGTGATACTATTAATCAGGTTTATTCTCAAGTTTGAGGAGTGTTGAGATGAATTACAGGTTTGTTACTGAAGAACAAAATGTGCAAGTTCTATTGTCTGATTTGATTAAGGAAAAACCTATTCTTTTAGTATTATTAAGGCATATAGGTTGACCGATTTGTCGGAATTTCCTCGCGCAGTTGCGTGAGCAGGTAGATACTATTCAAAATAAAGGAGTATCGATTATCGCTGTTGTTCCAGCAGACTCAGATCAAATAAAACAGTTTTTAAAAGTCTATGGTCCTTATCCTTATAAAATCTTAGGTGATCCAAACCTCAATGCATATAAAGAACTTCCACTAAAGCGAGTTTCTATTGTAAAATCAGTAAAAATAATGAGCCAGTATCTTTTTGCTGGGAGAATACGAGAAATTTTCCCGAAAGATCCTGAACAAATGAAAATCGTGAAAAACGCCATGTTTCGACAGGATGTATATCAACTAGGAGGAACGTGGCTAATTGATACCTCAGGAGAGATTCTTTGGCAACATATTGACTTAGAACCTGCCGACCATGCCACAATCCCAACCATTTTACATGTAATAGATGAATTCATTCGATAATAACGAGGGAGAACCAGAGGGACAGGTACGGTGGTCCTAAGCAAGTAAAAACGGGCCAGTGGACCTGTCCCTCTGGTTCTGTAATTAATCGAGTATAGGTTCCATTGTTTTCTTTAATACTTGTACCGAATGGTCGAACTTCTTTTTCTCTTCCTCATCTAAATCAATTTCAACTACTTCTCGAATACCTGACCGATTTACGATTGCAGGAACACCAATAAATATATCCTTATGACCGTATTCTCCATCCAAATAAGTCGAAACAGTCAATACTGAATTTTGGTTTTCCAAAATGGCTTTTGTGAGTCTGACTAACCCCATTGCAATTCCGTAATACGTGGCTCCTTTGCGTTTGATAATGTGGTAAGCTGCATCTCTCACATTAATAAACAATTCCTCTAAATCGCTTTGGTTGAAGTTCTTTTTCATCCGATTCCAATCTGCAATCGTTTTTCCTGCGATAACTGCGTGACTCCAAACTGGCAATTCTGTATCGCCATGCTCGCCGATAATATAGGCATGAACATTTCGTGTATCCACATTAAAATAATCCCCCAACAAGAAACGAAAGCGAGCTGTATCTAAAATAGTTCCTGAACCAATTACTCGTTCTTTTGGAAAACCTGAATGTTTCCAAACCACATAAGTTAATATATCAACTGGGTTCGTTGCTACTAGAAAAATTCCATTAAAGTCATTTATCATAATTTCATCAACAATATTTTTGAATATTTTGGTGTTTTTTTCTACTAAATCGAGACGAGTTTCTCCAGGTTTTTGATTCAAACCTGCACACAGAACAACAAGATCTGCATCTCTACAATCTTTATAATCTCCAAACCATATCTTTGTTGGTGCGGGGGCAAAAGGTAGTCCGTGATTTAAATCCATGGCATCTCCTTCTGATTTTTCCTTGTTTAAATCGATTAATACTAGCTCTTCTGTTACGCCCTGATTCAACATAGCAAAGGCATAACTAGAACCCACAAATCCTGTTCCGACCAAGACAACTCTGTTTACGCTTCCTTTCATATGAACCTCCCTTGAACATTTTTTCTTTTTTATTCTCCCCTTGATCTTTACTATCATGAGAACCTTGGATATTTTTGTTATCTGAAATGACTTTTTACGCGATATTTAATTAATCAAGTTTAGTTTGAAGTTATTATTAACGGTTGGTCACTTTCAAAACAAATTATATCGCAAGAAGTGTACTAGCTAGCATGTTCATAGGTTTTGGCGTCATTATAAATAACCTCATTCCTGTTACGATTGGAAATTTGATTGGCGGAGAATTCATGATGGGTATCATGTATTACCTTCATCGAAGAAGAAGCATAACATACAATCTAAGAATCTAAACAACAGATTTCTCTATTAATTTTGTTGTTTTTCTATGTTGGTTTTTTTCTATAGCGATTTAACAAAGTAATAGATATTTTCCCCACGTATTCATAGGTGTGTATGGTTTTGATTGGCAGATTTTTAAGAGAAAGGATTATAGCAGTTGGTTTATTATTAATTTTATGATTGTACTTGGGATGTAACCAGAGGGACAGGTAGGGTGGCCTTCAACAAATAGAACGGGCCAGTGGACCTGTCCCTCTGGTTCTCGCGGGATAAGTAGCTGTTGTTGTGGTAAAGGGTAGAATAATGGATTGGTTGAATTGTAACTCTTTTAAAGTTAAGTCGTCTGTTATTCTAGGAGGTTCGTAATGAATTTTGCAAAAATCTTACCACTACTTTGTTTCTTGAATATCTTTTTTGCTGGTTGTAATAGTGACTACTCACGCTTAAGTGGCCCATCTACCGGCAACCCAAGACCAATAGATTATCTAAAGTACGAAAATGCTGATATTTTTGTACTTGATGGGTATGTTTTTTCAAATGCACAAGATGTGGAGTGGGTAACAGAATTGGAATATGAATTAGGTGAGGAAGTTGGTGTAATTACGAAACAAGCAGATAGGACATCCCAATTTAAAGATGGGGCAGCGAACAAATTACCAATGGGAACAAAGATATTCGAAACAGATACACCAGCATACATAGCAATAGTTAAAGGAGAAGAGATACCATATTTAAAAATGGTAGAAGGTTAATATGTTTATTGAATATTATCGACGTTGTTAATGCAGAACAAGCTAAAATTGCTGAGGCAGCGAGGGCGTTTAGTAAAGCAGGAACGGTAATTTTATTTTTGATTGTTTTAAAATGTAAAATTGTTGGGGGGTATATATGGGTAAAAAATACTTACTACTCTTGACTTTCGTTTTTTTATTAAGTAGTTGTGGAAATAAAATCGAATTAGAACAAGCTAAGGAGATTGCATTAAAGTATGTTCAAGAGGGAAATACGGATACTTGGTATATAAGTAAAACAGAACGCAAAAATGGAAATTGGATCATTCATACTAAAATCCTGGGTAATGATTGTATTGAGAAATTCATTTATATTAATAAAAGGGACGGCTCAACATCTAATCGAGGTGGGAGTGTTTGTTAAGCTAAGGGGGAGTATTCTTCAATAATGAGAATGGCTTTTTCTTATTGATGTTGAATATCAATGAAAAAAGACATTCGATCGGAATGCCTTTTAACAGAAATTTTCTTTAGTAGCAATATCCTTCACAACATCATCTAAAGTAACATTTCTTAGAACCTTCTCCATTGCCAATTGTGCTGCTGTGAATATTGGTTCAATTGTATTCTGGATGTTCCTACCTACGGGACATTCAGGATTTGGATTTTCATGTAAGCTAAACAATTCTTTCTCCTGTACAACATTCACTGCCTTATAAACGTCGAACAGTGTAATATCTGATAATTCCTTTGCGAGTTTGGCTCCTGCAATACCTGGATGTACCTCTATCAAGCCAGCTTTTTTTAACATCCCCATTAGTTTTCTGATCACGGCGGGGTTCGTGTTAACACTTGAAGCTAAAAATTCAGAAGATGCTACTCTTTCTTTATTTAATTCAATTAGAGTCAATATATGAACTCCAACAGCGAATCGGCTGCTGATGGACATGTTCAGTCACCATCCCTATTAACTATTCCTTTTTAAATTAATTTCATTATCATGTAATTAGTTTGATTACAAGTATAGTATACCAGTTTACAAAAAAATTATATACTATACTACCTGTTGACAAATTGAATACAGGTAACTAAAATAAATACATGTAATCAATGTTGTTACAGGTAAAATTGAATGGGAGGAATTTAAAATGAAAATATTAGTTACAGGAGCTACAGGTAAATTGGGTTCAAAGGTTGTAGAATCATTATTGAAATCTCTTCCTGCAAGTGAGCTGGCAGTAAGTGTTCGAAATCCAGAGAAAGCAGAAGGACTTCGTGCTCGTGGTGTGGAAGTTCGTCATGGAGATTTTGACCGTCCAGAAACTTTAGAACATGCTTTTTCAGGGATTGACCGCTTATTAATTATTTCTGCCGATGGCGACAATGAAACAAGAATTCATCAACATACTAATGCTGTTCGTGCAGCTGAGCGTGCAGAGGTAAAATTTATTGTTTACACAAGCTTAGCAAATGCAACAGAAAGCAAAAATTTAATGGCTCCTCCTCATAAAGCGACAGAAGCAGCAATTATAAAGACGGGTATCCCATATTCTTTCTTGCGTAACAATTGGTATTTGGAAAACGAAATCGGCAGCATTCAAGGTGTTATGGCAGGTGCTCCATGGGTAACGTCTGCTGGAGAGGGTAAAGTAGGCTGGGCACTACAACAAGATTACGCAGATGCAGCAGCAGCGGTTCTTGTTGGAAAGGGTCACGAAAATACAGTGTATGAACTATCTGGTCCTCTTTTAACTCAAGAAGAATTAGTTTCTTCTCTAGGAAATGTATTGGGTAAAGAAATACCTGTCCAACAAGTAAGCGACGAAAAGTATGAAGAGATCATGAAAGGCTTAGGTTTACCTGATTTTCTGATTCCAATTGTAGTAGGAATTCAAGAAAGCATTCGGAACGGTACACTAGAAGTTGAAAGCAATGATTTTGAGAAAGTTCTTGGTCGCCCAGTTACGCCAATCAGCGAAGCACTGATACAACTAGTTCATTCAATTTCACAAACAAAATAAAGGCTGCTGCGAGTTTTGAAGTTAACGGTAACAGATTTATAAAGTATTTATATCCTTTTATTGTAAATTCTAGATTTAATAACGAATAAAAGCTCAATTTCTCTATTTTTAGAAAGAGAAATTGAGCTTTTTTATTGAAATTACCTTAGTGTTGTATTTGAATTCTTGGCGCGACACACTATAAAATGTTTAGAAATATTTTAGTAGTTTAATATTGCAAGGATTAAACGAAAATATACTCTTTGTGGTAAAATTTAGTTAACTACTAGAAAGGAGTATTACATGGATAAGTATAAAGTAATTTTATTTGATTTAGATGGAACTCTTTCTGATCCAAAAGTAGGAATAACTAAATCAGTTCAATATGCGTTACAAAAAATGGACATTGTTGAATCTGATCTTGATAAACTAGAATGTTTTATTGGACCACCATTACATGTGTCATTTGCTGAATATTATAACTTTGATGAGGTTCAGATACCTAAAGCAATTGATTTTTATAGGGAGAGGTTTAAGGAAAAGGGAATGTATGAGAATGAGTTATATTCGAAGATACCTTTACTTTTAAAGTCATTAAAAGAACAAGGGTTTACCTTAGTTGTAGCAACTTCAAAGCCAACTGTTTTTGCTGAGAAGATTCTTGAGCATTTTAATATTGATCAATATTTTGAGATGATAGTAGGGAGTTATCTTGATGGAACAAGAGCTTCAAAAACTGAAATTATACAATACATACTAGGTAAATATAATGAACATAAACTTGGTGACTTCATTATGATAGGTGACAGGAAACACGATATTATTGGTGCTTCTAATACTGGAATTGATTCTATTGGAGTTACTTATGGATATGGATCATTTGAAGAGTTATGCCACTCAAAGCCTACACATATTGTGAATAGCGTTGCTGAGTTAAAAGGTGTTTTGCTGGAAACAAAAGTTTAATAAATTACATTTCTGTGAATGAGTTATTTATTTTAGATTAAGAGTATGAATATATATTAAGTTAAACGGGTTGTAAAATAGAAAAGAGCAACAATGGAGCCGAAAACGGGGTGTGCCTAGTTGATTGAATACCTATATTATTAGTAGTGTTGACTTTCGTTCTTCGAAGGAAACAAAAAACATGAAGTTAACGGATCTAATTCAGGTTAGCCAGTTTTAATAGTTGAAAAAAGAAAAAATGGCAGCGGTTACCCTAAATTCCTTCACTACACGTATTATTGAGACAGTTTATTGTAAAGGAGTGTATATTGATGCCAATGGAGCAAGAAGTATATCCAATGTTAGTTTGGGGATTTTCATTTTTTATGGTAGTTTCATTAATCACTGTAATTACATTGAGGATAAGAAATAAAAGTTATAAAAGTGCATATAACCTAATTATTGCACATTTTGTTATTTTTTCTTTTGCAGGAATTGCACTTTTAAATGCTATGAAAGTGAATTCAAATACGCATCAATCAATGGCTTCAGAGGTCGCTTCTATGCGTCTAGGTTCAGCAGGAATTTTGTGGGCAATTAGTATGATGTGTTTATTGGCTGGATTAACAAAGTTTAATTCCGGGTCGGAGGGACAGCGTATAATGGTAAATAAGTCAAGGGACATTTTTATTTAAAAAAGGCCGACCTTAAGTAAAACCTACAAATTCCATTTTTCGTAAAGTTCAACTATCACAGAAAAGTATATATAGAGCTCCTCTAGAACGTGAAAGGATCTTGCTTTTTTCATCCTACAGAGATACTGCCTAGCGATATAAACTTTGATTTTCACGTATTATTCGTACTTATAGGACAAGATCCATAACGCTGTCCCACGAGGTCATTAGCCTCAGGTTCGATGACAATGTGATCTAACGTCCTAGAGGAGCTCCATTTTTCTAGTAAAACAAGTGTTAGTAAAGTAATTTTTTTATGACAACTAATCTTTTAACTATGCTGATAGGCCACTTGATAACGAGACGTGCTTTTCATAAAACTTTTTTACATTTTTAGTTCGTAGCTTTTTGCTTAATTCTTTTAATAACACATAGTTTTCTTGTCTTGTTTGGTATAAAGTTTGATTACGAATCATTGAAAAGGCTAGACGAATCATTCGATTTCCAATGGCAATATAGGCTTGACCGGTTAATTTACCTCTATCTTTTAAAGCTAGATATTTCTCCTTCATTTCAGGATTGTTGGTAGACAAGGATTTTCCCACTTGATATACAATATTCCTAAAAGGTCTCCTCCCTTGTTTAGAAATACCATAATACGTCGGTTTTCTACCGCCGGATTGTTTGACAATCGGATTCGTCCCTGCCATCTTTATAAGTTGCCCCGCGTGAGTGAAATCGGAGATTTCCCCCATTTCTGCAAACAATTCAGCCCCGGTCACAACCCCAATACCTGGTACACTAAGAATCATTGCACCTTCTGTTTCTACGAACAAATCTTCAATCTTTTCCTCTAAGACCTTGATCTGTTCCTTTAATAAATCCAATCGATCAAGTTTTTGGGTCAGAAGAAATAGTTCCACTTCCACATGGTCTTTTGATTGAGAAATGGATTCTTTCGCAAACTCTACTAAGGTCTTTATACAATCGTCTCTTAATTTAAGGTTTTCACGAATAGATAGTTTGCGTAAGCCTGCCTCTCCAAGGGCTAGTATATCGCTTGGATGCGGGTAGTTTCTCATCATGAAGAGGGAGGCTTTACCAAATAGATCAGAAAAGGGTTTTATATGTTCACGCTTTCCCTTAATCCATATACTTTTTCCTTGGTACTCCCTAAAAATATGGTCCATGTGCATTCTTATAAGATTCTGCGTCATGGTTTGTTCGTTTACCAATTCACGACGAGCACGTGTTAACTTTTGTAAAGTGTAAACTTTACCAGAAGATAGTTCACTAGACGTCCCTCGACCATGAAGGATAGATTGTACAATAGCCATAAGATCTAAATTATCTGTTTTCGCCCAATTTAAGAGCGCTTGTCGTTCTTGTGCGGTTGTGGCTGCATTTATGATGCGTACATGATAACCTACAGTATGACATCTCCGTACCAGGTCCTCGTAATAGTGCCCCGTTGTTTCAATACCGACAATCACTTTTTCTTTCCCATGTTTCTCTTTTTCAATTTCAATGATTCTTTTAATAGCGTCAAATCCCGTCATGGATGCATCAAACTCAAAAGGTTTAACAAGTATATCCCCATAAAAGTTACAAACCATTGCCTTATGAGTAAATTTAGCTGCATCTATTGCCACGACTAATAAGTTCTCAGTTCCAATGTCTCGCAAAAATTGTGCCCATCGACTTCCTTTTTTTCCTTGAATATGATTCAATGATGTATATACCATCGTTTTCATCTCCTTTGGTCGGGATAGTAATTGGAAGTTCTGTGATAGGTACTTCTATTTTACAATGAAAACGGTGGTCTTTTTATTGTTTTTGAACTATTTACTATACTAGGTACCTTGACCCATTAGATTTAAGGGCAAGTGATTGTCTCGATGTGAAGTTAATTGGTCAACAATAGGGCTCTTATTCAGTGCGAGATAAACTGAATAAGAGCCTATTTTAATGTAAAAAATCCGCCTACTAAATGCGACCAAAGAAAACAGATTCCCAAACGGTTGTTTCATAATAAGATGTTTAAAAAGAACACAAGATATTGTCTATAGTCTATTTCTTACGCGAGCTTTGTATAGGAATGGACTTAACCATATAAAGATAGAAGACTAATACTAAATCAGGTGATGGTATGACTAAATCTTTGATTCATCAAATGAATCTAGAAGAGGAAAAACTGATGATGACATTGTTTCACCTCCCATGAAGAATTATGTGGCAATCAATTTATGCAATTTTAGTAAGATTAAAAATCACAATAGTGTGCAATTAAATATATTACGTTGTATAAGATGTAATATTTATAGGAATTTACTTTGAAATTCTTAATAAATAAGCGGGTCACGGCAGTGAAGGAACGAAACTGTGTATATGGTTATTTGTAACTAATAGTAACAACTCAATTCTTTTTAATAGAGCTACAAATGGATTAACATAACTCAATATTGCAAAAAGGATTGTCCTAAAATCAGACAACCCCTTTTTGTTGTTAATTATTCAATTCCAACGTTTCATTAATGTCTGTCGTGTTAGAACTTTGCCCTGTTAACCGTTTGTAGTAAAAGGCAATCTTTTTAATGAAATCTCCTTCTTCCCAATATTCGGCTGCCTCCACTTTTACCTTTATTAAGATAACGTTAGGATCATCATAAGAAGTTTGCATAATTTTCTCGTGTATCTTGCTCCATAATTCCTTTTTCTTGTCTAAATCTTCAACGATTTCCGCTCTTCCACGAACGGAAACATAGGATTTACCTACATATGCAACATTTACATCTTTATTATGTATTATTTCATCATATTTTTTCGTCTCTTTTTTAGTGAAAAACCATAAGTCACCGTCAAACTCTACTTCTTGTGTTCTCATGGGACGAGAAACAAGCCCTTCTTCAGTAGCCGTAGTTAACATGGCCGTGTCTATATCTTTAATTAAATCTCTTAATGTTTCCATTTCAGCTTGTTTCATCATGTTTGACATTACTATCACCTCTTTTATGGTATAAACTACCCCCTAAACCAACTTTTATTCAAGTATAGCGGATGACTAAACTTACTCTAATAAAATGAAAGATACAACCCGAACGAATAGAGTAGGTAAATTTAAAGGTCACAATAATTTACGAGTTGCTGTGGAGTCTCTTTTTACAATCTGAGGAGAAACTTAGCTGTACAAGTTATATAGTGATTTAAGATTATTTTTTGTGTGAAATAAAAACCTACAATAAAAATTCTGTTTAAATTAATAAAAAATTATTGTAAAACGATAAAGTATATATTAAAATCAAAATTAAGTGAGGTGCTTTTAATGGAAAAAGTAACAACGTGTTTCTAAAAATATAGCTGCTATTCTTTTGGTGTCCCAATCTTGCTCTGTGTATCTTTTTGGAGACTGAGAGGTCTTAATATTGTTGTAATGTTTGCCAGAAACAACAGGAAAATAAGCAAAACAGAACTTTCGGAGAAGGTTAGAATAACAATGGCGAACCTTTGGATCGATATTGAAAAATGGAAAGGCAAAAACAATTGGTACTATAGAGACGAAGTCAGTTTGAAAATAAACTTAAAATTATTAGGGGAGATAGAAGGATGGTCAATTTAATTATTGAAAATATAGCTAACCCTCATGAGCTGGAGAGAATATATAGAAATGACCCGAAAGCATTTAAAAAGTCATTCTCACAAGCATGGGAACAAAATCCTGATTCACAAGTACTTGGCGTTTGGTATGAAAGATTGCATTTCAAGGAGAATGCAAATACAGAAAAGTCTTTCTTGTTTCAAAAAGGTTTTTTATTCATGGGCATTTTAGCCATTCTAGCCGGGATCAGCAGCAGGGTCATTTTCCACTTTGTCGAACAGGGAGCAATTGCTCCAATTAACCTCGCTTTTGGTATAATCCCGTTTATTGCTGCCTATTTTGTTTACAAAAATACTCCGAACAGAAGTGTTATTTATTCCCTTGCAGCGCTGTTCCTAATTTCAGGGATTTATCTTAATATGCTGCCTTTAGATAATAGTGACAGTATTATCCTTGCTTATTTACACCTTCCTATAGTTTTATGGGTATTGGTAGGGCTTGCATTTACAGGAAATGACTATTCAAAAAGCAGTATAAGATTAGCCTATATTAAATTTAATTTGGAATATAGTATTCTCTACGCAGCCATGGCAGTTAGCGGAATGGTGCTAGCAGCAGTAACCATGCAGTTATTTAGCTTTGTTGGCTTAGATATAGAAGACTTCTATTTTAGTAATGTCGTTTTATTTGGTGCTGCCGCTCTTGCTATTGTGACTGCATACCTAGCATCACTGAATCTTAAACTTGCTAAAAATATTACACCGTATCTAGCTAAAATTTTTAGTCCTCTTGTTCTGGTCACATTGGTGGTCTATCTTATAACCGTTATATATGTCGGAAAAAATCCATTCTTCGACCGCAATTTCCTGTTAGCCTTCAACGGAATACTCCTTGGTGTATTGGCCGTTACCATATTTTCTATTACTGAGAGCGACTCAGACGAGAAAAAGAACCTTTCAGATTATATAAATGTTGCCTTAATTGTTCTTGCGCTGATCATTGACAGTGTGGCGTTGTCAGCCATTGTGTTCAGACTTTCCTCCTATGGGATTACGCCAAATAGACTTGCTGTTTTGGGAGTAAACATACTGATCTGGGCAAATCTAATTTGGATTATGATAGCCTATTTGCGTTTTCTACAAAACAAATCCGGACTTTCAACTATCCAAGATGCCGTTACTAAGTATTTGCCAGTCTACGGACTATGGGCAGCTTTCGTTACATTTGCTTTTCCTATAATTTTTAATTAAGAAGGGCCGGAGGGACAGGTACCTTGGACCATTAGATTTAGGTCAAGGGACCTGTCCCCATGTCTTTTGTAATCTTATCCTGGGAAATCGGTTAGATCTTTTCTATATACATCTACCTCGTCGGTTAATGTATCATTATTATTTGATAAAACTTTAAGAAAGCCATCCAGCATATCTATATAGTTACTGTTATTATTTTTTTCTTTTGTGACAGCATCTTCAAATACAGCCTTCGCCTCAGGATCAACTTTTTTAGTGTCGTAATCAAACAAAGGTGTATTATTTAGTCCAAAGAAAGTAAACATTTTATACGTATTATAAAGCTCAGTCATCTCAGCCACTCTTTCGGAATTTTGATAATGCACCAAAAATGCTTCTTGAGCTAGTGCTCTTTCAACAATATCGCCCCAGTTAATCATTAATGCACCGTCTTTGGCAGGTACCTGATTTGATTCAGTAGCCATAATTTCAATATAATCCTGTATTTCCATAGTGGCTTTTGAACTATATGTTTTATAAAATTGATAATCTATTATTGGAAAATATAAACCCTCTGCTGTTTCAATCTTATAACCGCTGTTTTTTGCTTCTTCAAGCAATGTTTTTAATTCTGTATCAGTAATGTTATCGATTTTTCTCGTATCAACAATTCCTTCAAAAAAGTCCCAAAATTTCATCTGTATATCTTCGTCAGTGGTAAACTTCTGTTCGAATTTTGGTAAATTATTGATTTGTAGATCTTCTAATGCCAAAATCATGGCAGAAACTTTTTGTGATGACACCTTAGATACGTTGTCATCCATAAATTGAGTAACCTCACTGATCTCAGGGTTTTGAGCCATGAAATTTCTAAAATCACTTATCACCTGTTCATCATTCGCTTGTAAATTCTCCTCTGGTTGAACAACCTTCACTGTTTCACCGCCGCTATTTTCACTTGTTGATTGATTTACCAAAGAACATCCAGCAGAAAAAAGTAACAACGAAACTAGCATAGAGACAGTCAATTTTTTTTGATTAAACATCTCATCACTCCTTCCCAATGAAAAAGACGTTACTATCACCAAAAAGGTTACAAAAATATCGAAGAACCAGAGGGACAGGTAAGGTGGCCCGACTAGTAAGTAGTAATAAACGAGCCAGTGTACCTGTCCCTCCGGCTTGTCCCTCCGGCTTGTTTTGCTCGTAGGTCAAGGGACCTGTCCCCATGGATTTGGAAATGGGGTTTTAGGGCCTATTTTTTTTATGTGTAGCTCATGGTAATATTTGTATATAGTATTTTTCGAAATAATATAAATATTAGGATAATTAACAATCATTAATGCTAGTAGTCTGACGTTATGGAGGATCAAGCCAAATAGTCAAAGGCAGCGTTGTCGAAACACAGTTGGGTGCTAGTACATAAGGAAATACCTGTATCTCAGAGGTGGATATTATATGTCTATATTAATATATAATGTCGGTTTATATCCAAAAAAATAATAGATTGGAGGGGGTAACAACTAGATACATAGGGTTTTAATAGAGACAAGAAAATGGGGTTTTAGAACTTAACTTTTTTGTTCATCACACTCGGATAGGGGAGCTAAGGCAAGAAAGACTTTATTAAAAACATTGAATTTAAAAATTTCCTAAGAGGAGAAAAGAAATGAAAACCAAAAATTCGAGAATTTTATATTTGATTTTGACTTTAATTTTGTTAATTACAGCAATGGCTTCCCCTGCAATGGCAGCTAATAAAAATGTATCGGGAGTAAAAGAAGGGGCAACTGTTAAAGTGGATAAAAAATCACCAACAGGCTATACCGCTACTTTTGTATACAAGGATTCTTTAGCTGATTATGTAGTATTCAGCGGGGATTTTAGATTTTATAAACCCGAGGAAAAAGATCTAAATAAATGGTATTCACCTTACGATTGGGAACCAGGTATGCTCCCAGCTAAGACAGCAAGATATGAAGAGAACATGACAAGGATTGAAGGTACGGATTTGTGGACAATTAGTATGCCAATTCCAAGTGGTTCTTTTGCCTACCAATATCAGGTGGCATATGCATTTAATGGAAATGACAAGGCAATCGATATAACAATTCCAGATCCGGCTAATATAGCACCTTTAAGCAATCTGGAGCGTTATCCTAAAGAACATAGTATTGTCTACGGGCAGTTTGATAAGCACAAGCAGGTAACAGATAATTCAATTTTACTTCCAAGAAAAGATGCAAAAGTTGGAAAAATTAACTATGTTCCAATCACGGATATCAATGGAGATAAAAAATACTTAGGCGTCTACCTCCCATATGGCTATGACAAAAATAGAGAAGAGCCTTATAAAGTGATTTATCTTTCCCATGGTACTGGTGGAGATGAAACAGAGTGGTTCGCACTAGCAAATGCAGGCAATATTATGGATAATCTAGTTGCAGAAGGTAAGGCCGAACCTGCATTAGTTGTTGCTATTGACAATAACGATTATCCTGAACTACCATCAGTGCTGCATACATCTGATACTCCGTGGAACACCAAAGAAGGAGATATATCGGATACTCTATGGAATTACTCAATGATTAACCGAAATTTCTTTAATAACGTTTTACCGTATGTAGAAGAAAATTATAATGTTTCAGAAGAAAGCAAGGATCGTGCCTTTGCTGGATTATCAAGAGGTGGCTACTTAACTTCTATCCTATATGCTGAGCATCCTACAGAAATCGGCTATTTTGGAATACTTAGTGGCGTTTGGCAGGGCTTTGTTGAACCTGGTGCTTTAGATAATTATGACAATCTGGATTCTCCAAAAGTGATGCTAGGATATGGGGAATATGATAATGTTATTAGTCAAGAAAACATTCATACTTTTAATGAAAAACTAGAGGAATTGGATGTTGATGTGGTTGAGCATCCTGTGTTTGGAGCACATGACTGGTTTGCATGGTCTAAGCTATTTGAAGATTTTGTGCAAGATTTCGTATGGAAATAAGATAGAGATGAATAGACTTTTAAAATTATAGCCAAAATATAAAATGCTGCCATTGATATGGAAAAAATATCGATGGCAGCATTATTTATTGATAGTTACATTGTATAAGGGTACATAAGGTCAATGAATCAAATCTTGCCATACAAGTTCAATGAAATATTTATAGTTCTAAAAAACGGTATGTGTAATTAAGTAAAAGTTATGTTATTGAAATTACAGACATCAGTAACGACCACACTCAAGGAAAATATAGCTGGCACTGTGCACAACAAGACGCAACATATCATTATAGAAGGAGCAATTAAAGCAACGAGAAGACATTCGGTCCCATTGCTTTTTAATAGTTAGTTCCTTATATGTAATATGTAATTAACTTTAATCTATGATTGTTTTATGATCTTATTAATTGTCCTTTATAATCTGGGGGCGGTCCTCCATTTGGGGAGGTTGCTCAAACCAGCCGTATTTGATTTTTATCTCAATTCCTTCTTGTGCATAGAAGTATATATCTTTTGCTAGTAGCATGGTTTTCATCGCGATATCATTTCTTAAACTAAAGAATGCACCCATTCCGCCGCCTACAAGCGAAAACCCATTTAGTATGTAGATACAATGCATCATTAACTTGTCCGAAAAAGGAGGAACTGTTGATGGGGTTACCGTAGCTCCAGAGGTCGCGGAAAGTTGTACATCATCTTCTCGAAGTATTTCTTCCATTATTTTAATTTGTTTCTTGGCAAGTTCTTTTCCTTTTAAAAAATATTGTTTTGCATCTTTGTTTTGAGCACATTGTGCAAAACCTGTAATAAGTTGCATGCCAATATTATTTGTCTCAAGGTTATGATGAATCATACCAACTTCAAGATCAGTAAGAGCTCTTCTTTCGCCAATTAATTTAAACCCTTCCATAAACTTTTTAGATTTAATGAATTCATTATTTATAGGCATTGATACTTTGGGTGGCAGTGAAAGAATCCCTTTTTCAAGTAAATATAAGGTTGAAAGTTTATAGATTTTTTGAGTGACTGTAGTTAGTCCTTCAAAAAATGGCCATCACTTTTTTATTATATGTCATATTCATACCTAAGGTGTAAAGCCCCATGCTTACTTCCTTTAAAATACGGACAAACATAATATCAAAACCATTGTCGTATAACTTAGGAGCACTCAAGTTAACATCTGCTGATGTAAATCCAATAGGTTTAACCATTCCTTGTTCGGAAAATAATTCTTCCATCTCTTTAACATAAAAGTTTAATTCCTGCCACAATCCTCCCAAAATATTTCTTGCTTGCGGGTCATTTGACTTTTTTATAAAGTATTCGAGAAATCTCATGATTAAAGTTTTTTCTTGGTATGTTTGCCAAAGAGAGCCTATTTCGGATACATTTATAGGATTTGTTAAGATCAAATTTATTACCTCCTATTAAACAAAAAATAGAACAATTGTAGAAAAAACTATTATTTAATTAGCCAATTAAACGAAGGGAAATGTTCCCTGTCATGCTATTATTACCATTTGGTTAAATATATATTTTAAATATTAGTAACAGACTTAAATGGGATAAAGACATAGGTCAAACCAAGGGCGGCTTTAGCGGAAGAAGGAGTTTTTGTGGCTACATTTTACGCTATTCAAGTTGTGGAAGTTTTTATATCTTTTGGGAATATAAATAAAGATAAGGAACACAATTCAAAGATTTGAGGCTTTACTGTATAAAATGTGTTAATTGAATAGTTTTAAGCCACAGAGAGCATTTCTTTTATAATAAGGAATGCTTTTTGTTTTGTCTAAAACCAACTTAAGATCGCAATAAAAATATTATAAAATTAAATAAAAGTTTATTGTAAAACGATAAAAAGTGTGTTAAATTCAAAATGACAATAAATGAGTGAGGTGCTTTTTATGAAACTAGTGTCAACTTTATTTTTAAAAATATCTGTTATTCTTTTAGGATTACCAGTTCTTGCTTTGTGCATCTTTTTGGTGCCTGAGATAGGGGATGTTACAGGGCAAATGCTGCCGGAGTATGCGTATATAAAATATCTTGTTTCCATCGTTTTTTATGCATCGGCGATCCCTTATTACTTTGCTTTATATCAGGCTTTCAATCTTTTACGCTACATTGACAAAAATAAAGCTTTCTCGCAAATTTCTGTAACAGCTTTAAAGAAGATCAAATACTGTGCTATCACAATCAGTAGTTTGCATGTCCTGGTCTTACCAATCTTCTATATCTTTGCGGAGATCGATGACGCTCCAGGTGTCATCTTCGTCGGATTGGTTGTTCCTTTCGCTTCAATGGTTATCGCAGTCTTTGCAGCTGTTCTTCAAAAACTTTTACAAGAAGCAATTGATATAAAATCTGAAAATGATTTAACGGTCTGAGGTGATTAACATGGCGATTATAATAAATATTGATGTGATGCTAGCGAAACGAAAAATGAGCGTAACTGAACTTTCGGAGAGGGTTGGAATCACAATGGCTAATCTTTCGATATTGAAAAATGGCAAGGCAAAAGCAATCAGGATTTCAACTTTAGAGGCAATATGTAAAGCGTTAGAATGCCAGCCTGGAGATATTTTAGAGTATAGAAGTGATGAAGACACTCAAGGGTAGTAAAAAAATGGGTATATTTGACACGAAAAGGAAAAGTAAGATGTCATTTTCCTCTATATCAATGAACCAAATTTTGAGAGGGGAGCTACTCATGAATATTACCATACTAGTATGGAAACAAATCATGAGAGCATTCAAACAACTCGTTCGTTTTGGTTGGGAGCAGGCCCTATCATGTGTGTTTCCTGTTGTTATTTTTGCCTCTTTGGCTTTGACACAAATCTTGCCACTTCCTTTCCTACCACGGTATGACTGGCTGCTGATCATCTGCCTTCTGATGCAGTGGTGGATGGTGCGTTCTGGACTTGAAACACAGGATGAACTAAAAGTTATCACATTGTTCCACCTTATTGGCCTAGCTCTTGAACTCTTCAAGGTGCATATGGGCTCCTGGTCTTATCCAGAGGCAGGATATACCAAAGTACTTGGAGTGCCTTTGTATAGCGGATTCATGTACGCAAGTGTGGCGAGTTATCTTTGTCAGGCATGGAGGAGATTAAAGGTTGAACTTATTAAGTGGCCGCCGTTTTTAGTTGTAGTACCTCTTGCTGCTGCAATTTACTTGAATTTCTTCACGCACCATTATTGGATTGACATCCGTTGGTGGTTATCTGGGCTTGTCTTAATCGTCTTTTGGCAATCAGGAGTCACATACGAGGTTAATGGAATTCGTTATCGTATGCCACTCACACTTTCATTTGTGCTCATCGGATTTTTTATATGGATTGCTGAAAATATTGCAACGTTTTTCGGAGCATGGGAATATCCAAACCAAACCGATGCATGGAGTCTTGTCCATCTAGGAAAGGTGAGCTCATGGCTTTTATTAGTGATTGTTAGCTTTCTTATAGTTGCGACGTTAAAGCAGTTTAAGGGAAAATTTTCATGAAGGTAGATGTAGTTCAATTTCAACTGTAGGATGATGTTTAGAAGACGACAAAGGATCATGTCAGCATGATTGAAGAACTTAAAAATGAAAGAAAAAGAGATTCTAAGAGTCATAAGGACGTCTGAATTATATTCTGACAATATGCTGTATATGATCCCTACCTGCAGTGCTGAATGGTGTGCGGAGGGGATTTGGATAGATTACAAATATTTCGGGAGGATAGAGAATGTCAATGAAAATTCCTTTTTTTAATAATAAACAATCGGAAACAACCTTCCATTATCCGGAAGGTAATATACCGGCTCATATAGCCATCATTATGGACGGAAACGGACGCTGGGCAGGGAAGCGGGGAATGCCCAGAATTGCTGGTCATAAAGAAGGGGTATCTACCATCGTTAGAATTGTTAAGGCAGCAGTTAAATGCAAGGTGAAGGTTCTGACTCTTTATGCGTTTTCCACGGAAAACTGGAAACGTCCACAGCCCGAGATAGATTTTATATTGAGACTTCCCAAGGACTTTTTACATATTTATCTGCCAGACCTATTATCCAACAATGTACGCATTAAGGTTATTGGTGATATGGGAAATCTTCCAGTCAATACACGTGAAACCTTACAGTATGCAATGGACCGTACAAGTGTCAATGACGGTCTTCAGGTTAATTTTGCGCTTAACTATGGAAGCAGACACGAGATTATGCATGCCATGAAAGGGATGCTCGCGGATATAAACGAAGGAAAGTTGTCATTGGATAAACTGGATGAACAACAGTTTTCAGACTATCTGTATACAGCTGGTAATCCAGACCCTGATCTGCTTATTCGCACCGGCGGGGAAAACCGTCTGAGCAATTTCCTACTCTGGCAGTTAGCGTATACGGAGTTCTGGTTTACCAATGTGCTTTGGCCGGATTTTTCAGAAAAGGACTTTCTGCATGCACTTGAGGAATACCAGCAACGAAAGAGAAGGTATGGTGGAATATAAGGTCTGAAGGATACATCGAGTCACAAACAATACATTTCTTGTGAAGAATCAGTTCAAAGGTTCAAAGAATTCCCTTGGAGTGAAGGGGTGATTATTGAGGAATGAGTATAATATGGGCTTGCAGGGCAGAGGAGTATTTCATCCTCTGCTTTCAGTTTTTAAAAGAACAGATTTCAAACAAAATCATTAGTAATACGATAATTACGATTGAAAAATTATAGGTTTAGGCAGGACGAATATGATGAAGTGGTAATACCGTATACATTAAAGTATAGAACGGAATTTTCTATCCAAGTTTTGTACTCATACTGCAATTCAATCCGATTAAAGTGAAGGAAAATTAATTCTACAAGGAATGAACCGATTACCCTTTTAGCTTTGAAAATTAGCCAGTGGACCTGTCCCTCTGGCTTTCCTAGAGTTGTGTTGAATTAAATTATTTTCCTTTGGTTACTCTAAACAAAAAGAGCAAAAAAAGGGGATTAGTTATGACTGCCGATAAAGAATTAAATCCAATGAATGTGATGAAATCACTAAGTATAAGTGCAAAAACAGGAGATGAGAATCAACCTTTAACGTCATTTGAAATGGGTAAGCTTTGGGCTGCTTTTATGGGAAATAGTATGTCCATTCAAATCTTAAGTTATTTTCTTCAGCATTGCGAAGATGAAGATATCCAGAGACTTTTGGAAAATGGGTTAGCTTTAGCAAAGGATTTCACGCAAAGGATAGAGGTTTTTTTTAACAAAGATTATTTCCCAATACCTAGTGGATTTTCTACAGATGATGTAAACCTTGGTGCCCCTCGTTTATACGAAGATGAATTTTATGTTCATTATTTAAAATATGCTGCTAAAGCAGGTCTTAGTATTTACGCAGTAGCAGTTCCCTTAATAATGAAAGAGGATGTAAGAGAGTTTTTTGTTTATTGTAATCAATGTACGACAGTCTTTTTAGGGCAAATTAATAATGTTTTAATGGGAAAAAAGTTAATTGCAAAGCCTCCTAGCCTCCCTATACCAGAAGGAATTGATAAAATTGATAAACAAAGTTACTTAAATGGTTTTTTGGGAGAAGTAAGACCTTTACAGGCATTAGAAATCATACATCTTTGGGATAATATCGAAAATAACACAACGAGTAAGGCGTTGTTATTTGGATTTTATCAGACCGTTAAAGATGAAAAGATAAAGGCTTTGTTTAAACGAGGTATAAGCATGACTGATAAAGCACTGAAACAGTATAAGGAAAAGCTACACATTGAACACATGCAATCACCATCCTACTTAGAACATTTAGTCACAACAACTACATACCCTCCTTTTTCTGACAAAATAATGCTTTTTCATAAAGTGGACATGTTCGCAATGAAGATAAGGTCATTCGGAAACTCACTGGCAGTAACTGCAAGAAGAGATATAAATATGTTATATATAAGAACTCTTGTTAACATCGGAGCATTTGTTGACGATGGTGTGAATATTTTAATCGATAAAGGTTGGTTGGAATCTCCACCAAAAGCCCATGACAGAGTTTAAGTATCCATTTGACTTTGAACAACTTACCAAATTGTCATTGCAACGGTTCCATCTTATTCATTTAATACTTATAAATTTTGTGTTAAATGGAATGTTAGTTGAAGAGAGAGCGTTAATAAGCCTGTATCAAAAATTAATTAGTAATCTACGATACAGGCTTTATCTTTCGATGAAAAACTCTACCTTGTATTTAACACAGAATGGTTTTTTAATCTCGCATTGCTCCAGCCTCACGGGATGTCATTGCACCTTGTCCTTCGCTAATATCTTTTTGAATTTCTTGTTTTACTTTCTGAGCATCAGTTCCTGCGAAACCTGGTTTCATAATAGAACCGAAATTATCTTTAGCTTGTTGAGCTTGTTGCATTTACATTTCCCCCTTTAATTTCTGTTTAACATTTTTATTATGTACAAAATAACTTTGGGCTTATCCATAAAGATGGTTTTTGCACCATCGGTGCGTTCAAGCGGTAGTTTACTTAGGATTACGTTAGGAATTATTTCGTAGTTCATAATAAAATAAAGGAAAGGTGCAGGGTCTGCACAAATTGTACTTTTTCGAAATATAGGACAATAGAGACATGAAAGGCTAATTCTTTCTAGTTAACTACATATTTTGTAATTCTAGTATTCTATTTCCGGGCAACAGTCAGTTTGTTCACTCTTATTATCCTGTAAGAATCACGAGAACCGTCCCCGTGAGACCATTTTATTTCTGTATAGGTAAACACACAATTTTTGAAGTACAAGTCTATAGACTAATAACTAATGAATAAGATGTATTGAAAAATTCGAGAAGTGATATTTTGTATAAGCAGACGAATAAGGATATTAGAAAAGTATATATGGACATGGCGTTATTTTATTCGGTACCATTTGAATCAATAACTTATTTAGACGAATGACAATGGATTAATACTTGAATAAGCTTATGCAAAATTCAATCGTTCACTTGCATTTAAAAATGAAACGAGGCTGATTAAAGTGCATTCTATTTATTATAAAAATCATAATCCATATCATTCAACTGACGAAAGATTTGGATTAGGCGGACTCGGGTCCGGTTTAGGTTTTTTTCCAGGTTTAGGTTTTGGTCGACCAGGCTTTGGAATAGGTAGACCTTTTGGGTTTGGATTTCCGTTTTTAACTGGTTTAGCCGCAGGAGCACTATTAACTCCAAGACCATATTATTATCCGTATCCTCCATACCCATATCCACCATACCCATATCCTTATCCTTATCCGTGGTGGTAAAAATATAAATTTGGTTCCTGTCTCCCGGTACGTTAAAGCGGTAGTGTACTGAGTAGCGGGAACCATTTTGTAGTATAAATTTCTACTTTATTCGCGAGAGGTTGTCGGTTTCTGCGCTTTCCGGGGAAATGAAGAAAAAGACAGGTAACGTCTCGTGAAGTAATAAGGCTTGTAGTCTAATTCTTCATGACTAACTTTATTATTCGTAATTCTCGTATTCTATTTCCGAGTTTGGTGTAAGTTTCTTCACTCTTATTATCGAGTAATAATCACGAGAACCGTCCCCGTGAAATATAATGTTCAAAAATGAAGGGGTGCATTATGAAAACAAGTCGTACTAATGTTTATATTGTTCAACCCGGTGATCATTTATATTTCATAGCAAAGAAGTTTAATACTACTATAGAAAGCATTGTTTCTCTAAATAAGCTTGTAAGTCCGATGTTATATGTTGGTCAAACGCTATTCATACCGAATCAAATAGCTGTACGAGAAGGAAGACAAATGCAGTACAAACCTGTTACAGCATATACAGCTACCCGCCCAATATACGTAAATGGTGTCGATATTAATACGGGCTTGTATCCTGTATTAAATTTTAAACCAGAAGGAGCAACCTATCCTTATATTTATGTTCCTATTGCTGAGTTTAGCAGGGTCGGTGCTCAGGTTTTATGGGACCCTGTAAATCAGGTCATTAACGTGACGTCTGATTATGACGAATTGAAAAGTAGAGTTGAAACGCTTACTGCGGAAAATCAGTATTTACAGTCCCTTATCAACGATATTCAGATGGTGGAACAAGGGAATACGGCAGGAAATATTATGAACACTGGTTTCCTGGGGAATGAAAATGATTGGATTTATTTTAATAAACGTCAAGGGCAGGAAGTATACGGAGCTTTAACTAAGAAGAAAACAGACCTTACAATGGATACATTACTAACAGCTAGTGTAGATCCAACCTATATCAATGTATTAGATGGATGGGTTTATTATCGAAGCGGATGGGATAATGGTAACATATTCAAAATAAGAATAGACGGAACAGAAAAAACTCAAATAAATAATGATAGTTCAACGAGTATCCTTGTTAGAGGTGAATGGATCTTTTATGCAAACCAATCGGATGGTGCAAAACTATATAAAATTAGAGCAGATGGTACGGAAAGAACAAAGCTAAATGAAGATCAATCCTCTTCCATAAACTTAATTGGCGAATGGATCTATTATCAAAATATCACAGACCAACAAAAGCCATATCGTGTAAGAATTGATGGAACAGAAAGAACAAAATTAAATGATACAAGTGTATATAGTATGCTTATACATGATAATTGGATTTACTTTAGAAATCCAGCAGATGAAACCCGAATTTATAGGATGTCCTTTGATGGATCTAATAAAATGAGGTTAAGCAATGATTCTGCTTCTAACTTGAATATATCTAATGGTTGGATATACTATACTACTGTTGATATACCTGGCGGAGATCTTTATAAAATGAGAGTTGATGGAACAGAAAAAACCTTCTTAAATGAAGAGTTTGTAACGAATATCATCATTTTTGACGACTGGATCTACTACACTAGAATTGAAAAAATGATTTACAGAATACGAACAGATGGCACACAAAAACAAACATTGTATTAGATTTTTACATTCGTTTCCTGACCTTGGCGCGTTAAAGCGGTAGTGTGCCAGAGAAACAGAAACATTTTTTGAAATCTGTATTTTTATCATTTTTTAAGCCATAACAAATAACCAGTAAACTTAACAAGAAAAAGTGGAACAGGGTGACAGGTACCTTGTTCCTTTTAATGTTTTATCAAATACCACTATGTTAATAAAACCTTTTTTACTATACAGGAAGGGGATTCTTCGAAAGCGAAGAATATATAAAGCAACATAGATTCATAATTTTTTAGCTAGGAGTAGTGGTAGTATGAAGATTCTTATAGTTGGTGGTACTGGTACAATAGGAAAAGCTGTGGCTGAGAAGTTAAAACTTAACCATGAAATTATTATCGCTAGCAAATCAAATGGGGATTATAAAGTAGACATCACGTCTGTAGAAAGCATAGAACAAATGTATAAAGATTTACATAACATTGATGCTGTTATAAGCACAACAGGAGCAGCGCATTTTGGGAATTTCAGTGAGCTCACTCCGGAACTAAATGAAATAGCAATAAATAGTAAACTGAAGGGTCAAGTGAATTTAGTATTAATTGGACAAAATTATATAAATGAAGGTGGAAGTTTTACATTAACTTCTGGAATTATGATGGATGATCCAATTTTAAAAGGTAGCTCAGCAGCTATGGCTAATGGTGCGATTGTGAGTTTTGTTAAATCTGCGGCGATTGAATTGAAACGTAATATCCGGATTAATACTGTAAGTCCAAACGTTCTGGAAGAATCCATGGATAAATATGGAGAATTTTTTAAAGGTTTTAATCCAGTACCAGCTAACAAAGTGGCAAATGCATATGTTAAGAGTGTTGAAGGTGCTCAGACAGGGCAAACTTATAAAGTTTATTAAAATGTTCTGTTTCTACATAGAATGAAAGCTCTTGTCCCCCAGTACGTTAAAGCGGTAGTGTACGGGGGAGCAGGGGCTTTTTTAGTTAGGAATTGGAATTTTAGAGTGTGCACTTCCATAAATAGGGAATGTTCGCTAGAAGTATAGGGGGACTCTCTATTAAACAAAGCCAGTGAACCTGTCCCTGTGGATCTATTAAATTTTAGCCCAGCTATTTCTTTTACTAATAAAGTCTGCAACTAAATAAATAAAGATATATATCGGGAATGAATATATATGTTCCCATTTTAAAGATTGATACAGTCCCAACCATATAAAAAATGGTTCTGCTAAAAAAGATAATATCACTGAAAATAGTACTGATTTTATAAAAGGATTAAAATTAGGTTTAATTTGAATAAAAAACATGGTGATTACTGGAATTAGTGTAAAGTCCCAAGGAAAATAATTTGGTATAAGGTAAGTAACATCATATACGTAATACCAAAGTCCAAAAGCAACTCCAAGAAAGTCTAACCATGAGGCGATAATAAGGACAAAAAAACCAACACAAAGCAATCGAATTGTACTATCCTTTTTTCTAAACTTAATCCATAAAAGCCAAGGTAAAATAGATAATATTATACTTAGCCCCCATTGCCATGTGAAAAGAATATTCTCTTTCCAAATGTAAAACATTTTATCATTCGCCTCATTAATAAGCATATAAGTACTTTCAACTTGTTCTTTTAGAGATTTATTCATTTTGTACTAACACACTCTCTATAAAGTATTATCACTTATTTATTATTTACGATTTTTAAGAAATGTATCAGTCTAGTGATGCTGCCCGTTAGTAGACGCAACTTCACATGATCATAAACTTCTTCCCAAATATACATATATGAATTGAGAGAAACATCCAAGCGTAGTTTACGTTAAAAACTTTAAATAACAAAAGAAGTTAATAAGTAATTAAAGATAGATATTAGGCTGTTTTGAAAGGGATATACAATATTGTTTATGTAGACTATCTGCACCTACTTGAATAAGGCAAAGGGGATGAGGGGGAAGTTCTGATTTTGTAGTCATGACTACAATGTGACTTCTTGTTTTTTGTTTCCTAGTCCAAATATTGGTCCCTGTCCCCAATACGGTTAGTGTTCAGGGAAGGAACCTTTTTTTTGCGTGTTAATGGAAGCCGCCAAGACGGAAGACTCTTTATTATTTTAAATTTGGATATCCTTGCTGGCGCAGAGCCTCATATACCAGTATCGCAGCTGTATTTGAAAGATTTAGTGAACGAACATGAGTATTCATTGGTATTCTCAGAAAGTGATCTTTATTTTTTTCTAGTAAATCTTTTGGTAAACCTGTTGTTTCTTTTCCAAACATAAAATAATGGTCTTTTGATACATCACTGAAATCGAAGCCCGAATGTGCTTTTTCACCGAAAGTCTCGATATAGTAAAACTCACCCTCATTTTTTGCAAAAAAGTCATCTAACGAGTCATAGTACGTTATGTTTACAGAATCCCAGAAATCTATGCCAGCTCGTTTTAGCATTTCTGGATCTGTTGAAAAGCCAAGTGGACGGATTAAATGCAAGGCTGTATCCGTTGCTGCACAAGTAAGTGCAATATTTCCAGTATTAGCCGGAATATCAGGTTGATATAGTACAACATGTATTGCCAAGAATGGTCACCTCTAAATCAATTTTACTCTCCAAATTATAGCATACAGATTGGGAGATAGGTACTTTGGCTATTTCTGTTTAATCTGGTCATAAGGTCAGGTGTGATGTCCCATTTGAATTTTTGTGTGTCAGAACTATCCCAATTGCCATTGATCTTAGTAAGTAGTTGGGGTAAACCTGCTTGTTGTTTATCTGGTCGGGACCCTGAAGGTATTTTTAAACTAAGACACTGGACCTGTCCCTCTGGTTCTTTTATTATAAAATAAGTTGAAGGGCGTTTCTGTTTTATTGTTAGTTATGACATTACCTTTAGCCTTATTAGGTTGTAACAACACACAAGAATCACGAGAATAATTACAAATAGACGATTATTTTAAAAGTTTGGGAGGATAAAAAAATGCGAATAGGATTTATAGGATTTGGAAACATGGCGCAAGCACTTGCCAATGGATTGGTTTATAAAAATGCAATTAGTCCTGAACAGATATACGCCAGTGCAAAGAATTGGGATAAATTATGTGAAAATACTATGTCTAAAGGATTTATACCTTGTAGAAATTCATTGGAATTAGTGGAACATGTAGATATGGTTGTGATAGCTGTGAAACCAAATCTTGTTAAAGAGGTTATTACACCTATAAAAGAATACCTAGTGGATAAGATCGTAATTTCGGTGGTCGTAAACTTTACGTTTGACGATTATGAAGAGATATTAGCTCCAAATACTCATCATTTAAGTACATTGCCAAATACCCCGGTATCAATTGGAGATGGAATCATTGTTTGTGAAACTAAAAGCTCATTAACAGCTGAAGAGTATGACTCCTTTGCCAATTTATTTTCGCAAATTGCACTTATTGAAAATGTTGATACCAAAAATTTAGGGATTGCAGGTACCATTAGTGGTTGCGGTCCAGCTTTTACAAGCATGTACATAGAAGCCCTATCCGATGCTGCAGTACTGCATGGTCTACCGAGGGACATCTCATATAAGTTAGCAAGTAAAATGGTAGTTGGAACAGGAAATTTACAATTGCAATCGAATACGCATCCAGGAGTCATGAAAGATGAAGTATGTTCTCCAGGCGGCACAACTATAGTGGGGGTGACCACTTTGGAAAGAAAGGGTTTCCGTAGTTCCGTAATAGATGCGATAGCTGAAATTCAAAAAAAGTAAACTTAGTGTTTATATAAATTATTGAGTTATCCTTTAAACATATTGTAACTTCAATTTTGATGACTGAATTTGTCTAAACCTATACATATTTCCTATGATAGTTACAGTCAAGATGATTTGTATAAGTTTCAGATGCCCTTTGATGGAAGCTTTTCTTATAGATGCTGCTTTAAAATACTATCTGTTGTAATCTTTGTAGTCGTTGCCTATTTGTTTGATCAAAAATCTAACAAATGAGGTAACTCTAAAAACAGTGTATTTGTATCAAAATAGTTTTTTTGATGTAGGATTAATGATAGTATTTGGGGTAGTATACCGTGGAACCGGGAATTAAACGCCATTATTGGATCTATTCGCCTTGGACTATTGGGACCTGTCCCTCTGGTTCGGAAAAACACGAAGGGGGAATTAGTATGACAAATGGAAATAAAATCAGCAATGATAAGGAATTGTCACTAGAACAACGTGAAGAACTTCTCGGAGCCTTGAAAGCCCGTTTTGAGAAAAACATGGGCCGCCATGAAGGTCTAGATTGGGATAAAGTCCAAGCAAAGCTGGATGCTAATACTGAAAAACTATGGTCGCTTAATGAAATGGAAAGAACTGGCGGTGAGCCGGATGTTGTTGGTTTTGATAAAAAGACGGACGAGTACATTTTTTATGATTGTTCAGCGGAAAGTCCTAAAGGTCGCAGAAGTGTTTGTTATGACCATGAAGCGTTAGAGTCAAGGAAAAAACACAAACCAGAAAACAGCGCGATTAATATGGCAACTGAGATGGGGATTGAACTTTTAACAGAAGAACAATACCGGGAGCTGCAGAACCTTGGTAATTTTGATATGAAGACGTCGAGCTGGGTGCAAACACCCTCAGATATTAGAGCGCTAGGTGGTGCCCTTTTTTGCGATTATCGGTTCGGGCATGTCTTCGTGTATCACAATGGAGCAGATTCCTACTATGCCGCCAGAGGTTTTCGTGGCTCGTTAAGGCTCTAACCAAAGGGAGAACCACAGGGACAGGTAAGGTGGCTCACAAGTAAATAGTATAAACCACAGGGACAGGTAAGGTGGCTCAACAAGTAAATAGTAAAGAAAGAACGGGCCAAGGGACCTGTCCCCCTGGCTTTTCCCCTGGCTTGTTAAAATGAGTAGGATTCTCCATCATCTGGTACTAAAACATTAGAAGAAATTCCTTTTTCGTTAGCAAAGCTTTTTAATTCTTCTCTCGATAATGTCCAATGATTGATTGCTTCCATATGGACTGAAATAATTTTTGCGTTAGGTGCAGCTTTATAAACTTCATAAATGTCATCTTTACCCATTACTAGAGATCCGCCTTGTAGGAATTGATTATCCCCGCCATTGACCACAATGATTTCTGGTTTGTGTATTTCAATTACTTCCTGTACAGCATCATACCAAACTGTATCTCCAGCAACATATAATGTTTTCTCCGTTGGGTGTTTAAAGACAACCCCGCATACTAAACCAGCAAGTTTTAAGATTTCGCCTCTGCCATGCTCGCCTTTTGTTTTAATTAATTGAATACCTTCAAAGACTGTATCCTCTTTTAATACTTCTACATTTGGAAAGCCAGCGTTACGTATTTGTACAGCATCTTCTTCGTTTTGACTAAATAGTTTTATATCTTTTGGCAATGCTTCGATAGCAGCATCATCCCAGTGGTCAGGATGCAGATGAGTGACGATGACTGCATCGATATTCTGGATAATAGTTTCAATGGATGTTGGTAAGCTTGCCAAAGGATTGTTTTGATCTTGTCTTGGTGCATTTGGGAGAGGAGGGTAAGCTCCTTTTTCGGCTAACATTGGATCGATTAAAAACTTTTTCCCTGCATATTCAACAACGATTGTTGCATTTCGAATTAGTTGTATATTCATCTGCTAAAACTCCTTTTCTTTAAAAATTCCTTCGAACAATGTATATTTTAAACTAGACCTATTGTTGGATACATAGATTAAATAAAATCTTTTGGCCTTTTGACTTTATTTATGAAAGGAGTTAAAGAAATGTTAGATAGTACAGATATTCTGATTTTAGATGAACTTTCCAAGAACAGTCGGATTACAATGAAGGAATTAGGCGAGAAAGTCCACTTGACTGGACCAGCTACATCCGCAAGGGTGGCAAAATTAGAAGATAGTGGAATTATTGAAGGCTATACGATTAAAGTGAATCAAGTAAAAATGGGGTTTTCTGTGCACGCAATTATTCATATTTTTACTAAAAGCACCAATCATCAACCTTATTTATCGTTTATAAAAAAACAAGATCCATATATCATAAACAACTACAAAGTTAGTGGAGAAAGTTGTTACCTTCTCGAATGCAAGTTTCCATCCAATGAAATATTAGATGAATTTTTGACTGACATAAGTAATTATGTAAGCTATAAATTATCGATTGTGATTAATAAATAGTAAAAGGTATATAGGTATAATATATGGTAAATATTGTTGTTATTCTACCAAAGCTTATATACAGTATGTCAAAGAGACGGACAGAAAAGTAGCATTTAACGAACTTTTGAGTCAGGCTCTTTTATTTTTTCTTCAAGAAAATATAACTATTTAAAGTATGAAAGTCTGGAAAATAAGAAACTGTAAGGTAAATTTTAAGAAATTAAGATGACCATAATAAAGACCTAGAGATAATTCGGGTCTAAAGATTGTTAATAAAATATTTAAAAGATGGTAAGATAGAATATGCGAAATATGTCGTATTATAGCGAAGGTATAACAAACTAATAATACTACAAAAATTGAAGGAGGATTCATATGACGCTATTTATTACACTATTGATACTATCGAGTGTTAGTTTATTTATTTACTCTTTTTTTGCGAAAGACTATCAATCTGAGATTACAAAACAAGTTTGTAATGTGAATATTAACCTTACGCGCGAAATTATAGAGCTAAAAGAAAAAATCAAGGACTTGGAGAAGGGAAGTAATATTCGTGGATAAACATACTGCACGTGGTCTAGCAATTGGCTTATTTTTTACAGCCATGATTTTAATAGTTTTTAAGCCTATTTTTGCACTGGAATCTTCTAACGTCTCTAATGAAACAATTCTAGATCAAGAAACCATCACCTCGTTCCTAGAAGATAATAATTTAGTCGTCATTTCTAAAGAAGAGCAAGTAAATATGGAACAAAGTGATCATAGCTCACAAAAGGAAAACGATGAGTCTGAGTCAGAACATTCTCCAAAGGTTGCAGACAATGACGAAGAACTGAAACAACAAGTTTCTAAGGATAATTCAGAAAAAGAAACAAGTAAACCCGAGGATCAACTTTTTAAGATTACTAAAGGGATGTTAAGTAGTGATGTAGCCTTTCAATTGAAGAAGAAAGGCCTTATTAAAAACCAAGGAGAGTTCATTAAAACGCTCGAATCAAAGAATGGTGCCAAATATATACAAATTGGCGAATATAAACTAAATTCATCCATGAGCAATGATGAAATCATAAGCGCTATAACGAGAAATCGAGTTTAATAGTATAAGATCTACCATAATCAATAAAAATTATAGTGGTAGGGGAAAAAGGTTTTTTGTTTTTTCAAAAGTGTTAGTAAGGTATTGGGAACAAATTGGTGACAAACGTTTCAAAGCATCTACTAATGCTACCTAACGGGTTCATAATTAACCCTAATAGATAGACATTTTTCATACGATACTTAATTAGACACTATAGTAGTGAACCAAATCCAAAACCGTGCTTTGCAAGTTCAGGTCCTCTCGGGGCTGTAGTAGAACCCTTGAATCATCAAGGGTTTTTCGTTTTTTTACGATAAGAAAAAATCCAATAAAGAAGGCAATTGGGAAACTATATTTGCAATTACCATTCAATTAGTACCTAATATTAAACAAGACTTTAGGAGTATTGTATCTTAAATAGAAACTGTTTTTTAATGAATCTACCTGAATTCTTTCAATTGAGTCCTTTAAAAGGGATTATGCAAGTTCATATGGCACTTTAATTAGTTGCCTTTATTTTATCTTCACTTAAAAACCACCGCTTAAACTGGTGCGGAGAACCGTACCATAAGTAGTAATGGCTCGATTTAAAATTTAATCCTTGCATTGCTTTAGTAAAATAAAGGTAGAGTTGTTTTTCCCATGCCTATTTGGTGTGGGACTACATAGAGGATTTTGACAAAGGTAAATTGGATCATTTTATATTTATGAACTATTTAATCAGTAAAGTGTGTTTATTTTCATAACGGGTGGCATTACTAAAAAAACATTCATTATAAATAAGCCTTTATTTACAAGGTTTTCAGTATTTCTTTGTGTAAAGGTAGTTACTGCGCAATTATGGGCTCTTGTTCAGTAGTTGTAGCAATACTGACTTGTTGATAAATACTATTTTATTTCAAATGTAAGGGGGCAAGCACTTTTTTTAAATGGAAAACGTTGATATGAAAAATTTTCAAAGGCTAGACCGTGCCAAGGGGTACGGTCTAAAAAGCATGATCTTTTATAAGTAAAATGAACTGCAATTGCAGTTCATTTGAAGTGGAAAGTACATGTACTATCCTCTCAAAAAACGATGTCTAGCTGTGTTTTATCATAAAAATACTATCAGGCGTTTTTTCTTACTCCTCTAATAAATAGTGTCCTTTTTCAGTTAGTTTTGGACCTTTCATTATGGCTAGGTTAGTTTATCTAACATATATATTTTATTTTTAGAAAAAAACATGTGAGAATTCCTGCCACAAATTAACAAAGAAACTACTACATTCAATATAATCAGGTTAAATATTGATATTGTTTAGGGGGAATCGCATATCAGTAAAGGGTTAAGTTTATATCGGGAGGTTGATAAATGTAATCATAGTTACTAGGTAATAGATTTAAGTTGGTGATGAAGTATATATGGGGCAATATTATATTTTTTCACGACTTTATCTATTTATGATTTTAATGATTAATCTATAAATATAACTATTTAGGGGGTACATTATGACTAGCGATAAACATAAACATGACTGTATCATACAGGGTTGTACACATGACCACGACCACCAATACAAAGATACTTCCTTTAGAGATGAAAAGGATTTACAGGAATACCGCTCTGAAATAAAGGATTTAGGTCTTATTAATGCGGTGAGCTCAAATGCATCTGTAACGAGAAGAAGTTTTGTAAAGTCAGCTGCATTGGGGTTAGGTTTTTTAGCTAGTGGTGGTTTGTTAGGAACTCTCTCTGGATGTTTTTCTCCACCATCAGACTCTACTAGTGCTCCTGTAGATCTAGCAGATGTAGAAAAGCCTGAACTAAAGATAGGATTTATCCCAATTACTTGTGCAACCCCAATTATTATGGCAGCACCGATGGGATTTTATGCGAAACATGGATTGAAGGTCACAGTTCAAAAATATGGTGGTTGGGCAGATATTCGTGATGCGTATATTGCAGGAGAAATTGACGCAGCCCATTTATTATCTCCAATGCCAATTGCGTTGTCTTTAGGTTTAGGTTCATCCCAAGTTCCGACAAGACTGGCGGCCATTGAAAATATTAATGGTCAAGCCATTACATTAGCGAACAAATATAAAGATTCTGTAAAAGAAATAAAAGATTTAAAAGGAATGGCTTTAGGGGTTCCCTTTGATTATTCGATGCACAATTTATTGTTACGCCATTATCTAGGAGAAGGTGGTTTAGACCCAGATGTTGATGTTGATATTCGGGTAACTCGTCCACCTGACATGGTCGCTAATCTAGCTTCAGGTAATCTGGATGGTTACTTAGGACCTGAGCCGTTTAATCAACGTGCAGTAAAAGAAGGCTTTGGTTATATTTTTAAATTAACGAAGGATATGTGGGAAAACCATCCATGCTGTGCGTTTGGAGTGAAACAGGAATTCATCGATAATAACCCGAAAACATATCGTGCTCTTCTAAGTTCGATAGTGGATGCTACAAGTTATAGTAGTCAATCAGAAAATCGTGCAGATATTGCGAAGGCGATATCACCTAGCCAATATTTGAATCAGCCAGAAGAAGTCGTTAAACAAGTATTAACGGGTAAGTTTCCAGATGGCTTAGGCAATACAATCAATGATCCGAAACGTGTTGATTTTGATCCGTATCCTTGGAAGAGTTTTGCAGTTTGGATTACGACTCAAATGATTCGATGGAATTATATTACCCCAGCACAAGCTGAAGGCCTAGATTTTAACAAAGTAGCAGATGAAATTTTTCTAACCAATGATGTGAGAGAAATTGCTAAAGAATTAGGCGTATCTGCTCCAACAGATGAATATAAAATTGAAAAAATTATGGGTAGAGATTTCAATGCCCAAGACATGAATAGTTTAAAAGAATGGATGATTCGTTAAAAATATAGCAGGAGGGATTAGTAGATGGAACAGCTAAGTCGTGCAAAAAAGATAAGTGATCTGGCTCGAAAAACTAGCGTGGATGGTCAGGAAGTGAGCAAACGTGAATGGTCTGTTAATACAAAAGCATTCGTTGTATTTTTGGGGTTATTTGGCTTAACCTTCGTTATTTGGGAATTGTTTGTAGGTATGGGAGTTGCCTCTACGCTAGTGCCTGCGCCATCGCAAGTAGTTGTACGTGCGATTGAGCTATTAAGTAATCCGTTTTATTATTTGGGAGTAAATGATGTGGGTATTGGAATTCAGTTGCTTTCTAGTTTGCAAAGGGTATTAATTGGCTTTGCATTAGCAGTTGTGGTTGCCGTTCCATTCGGGTTTTTAATTGGAACATCAGAGGTCGTTTCTAAGGCTATTGATCCGTTTGTTCAAATACTAAAACCCGTATCCCCATTAGCGTGGTTACCTATTGGATTAGCAGTTTTACAAGACTCACAAGCTACTGCAATATTTGTTATTTTTATTTGTTGTATTTGGCCAATTATTATTAACACAATTTTTGGTGTAAGAAATATTCCGTCTACCTATCTAAATGTGGCTAAAACATTAGAAACAAGGCGCGGAATGTTTATTAGAAAGGTATTATTACCAGCTTCGTTACCAAATATAGTGACGGGATTAAGAATTAGCTTTGGTGTAGCATGGTTAGTTATTATTGCAGCAGAAATGCTAATTGGTGGAAGAGGTATTGGCTACTTTGTTTGGAATGAATGGAATAATCTTGACATTTCCAGTATTATTGTTGCAATTATATTAATTGGCTTAATCGGAACGGCATTGGATCGTATGCTGGCTTATGTTGAAAGGAGAGTTGGTTATGAAAACTAATGGTCATCTTGAGATTGACAAAGTAACAAAAACGTTTAAGAGTAGAGGAGAAGTATTTGAAGCATTAGATGAAATTTCTCTTACCATTAACGAAGGTGAGTTTATTTCCTTGATTGGGCCCAGCGGCTGTGGGAAAAGTACATTATTAAACATGATTGCAGGCATTGAATCTTATGACAATGGAACGATGAAATTGGATGGCCAGATTATCAAGAAACCAGGTGTGGAACGTGGCATGGTCTTTCAGAATCATGCTTTGTTTCCTTGGATGACAGTCTATGAAAATATTATGTTTGCTTTAGATTGTGTAAAAGAGAATGCAAGTAAAGAAGAGAAAGATGAAATTGCTTTGAAGTACTTGAAACTTGTTAAACTATTAGAAGCAAAAGATAAAAAACCTAAGGAAATTTCTGGTGGTATGAAGCAACGAGTAGGTATAGCCCGGGCATTTGTTAACAATCCTAAGGTCCTTCTTTTAGATGAGCCCTTTGGAGCCTTAGACGCGTTAACGCGGGGGAGTCTTCAAGATGAATTAGAGCGTATTTGGGAGGAAGAAAAAAAGTCGGTTGTAATGGTCACGCATGATGTGGAGGAAGCCATCCTTCTATCTGACCGCATTGTCGTAATGAGTCATGGCCCCAAAGCGTATATACGTGATGTAATCAAGGTTGATCTTCCAAGACCAAGGCAAAAATCAGATATTATGGGTAATGACGAATTTATAAAATTAAGAAAACTACTAACTGGCATGCTTTCAGAAGAGGTAAGTGCTTAAGAATATATGGATAGAAAGGTGTGCTTTGGATGATTAGTAATATTGGAATTCCGGGTTTAATTCTTGTTCTAGTTATTGCGTTAGTTATTTTTGGTCCTAAGAAATTACCTGAAATCGGGAATGCCTTTGGTAAAACATTACTGGAGTTTAAAAGAGGTACGAAGGAATTAACTCAAAGTTTTGAAGAAGATAGGAACCATCATTCTAAACAATATCCGATGCGAAAAGAGGAATAGAATGGTGCGTGTCCATGGTAATTATTTACTAGATTCAACACAAAACCTTTGAATTTTTAGCTACAACAGAAAATGATAAAGGGGTTTCTAAGGACCGACAGAATGTAAAGGCAATTACTCAAATGATACGTATGTACGTGATTTAAATCCGGTAGTCAGTGATGAGCCATGTCACTTATTTGGTTCGAATTCAACAGCTAATCCATAGGAGCATGTGTTAGTATCATTAGGTAGCTGTCTTTCTGGAACGCTATATTGGTAAATGCATCTGCAATGGGAATCCCTTTTGACGAACTAAAATAGAAGGTGACATGGATATTTGCTCAGTATGGGGTATATCTGAAACACCTGAATTCCTAAGATAAGGATAAGGGGATTTATTAAAGGTGACCTTACACCAGAGCAAGCAGAAATAATGCAGGAAAAAGTATTGCGATGGTCACCGGTAGCACATACGATCCGAAACAATGTAATCGAGTGGTAAGATAAGTTAAATCAAGCAAAATAATAAAACAACCTCCTTTCGATATCATGGACATTGAGAGGAAGTTGTTTTAGGTATGCATAAATTTAAGGTATACAAAGGATTGTTATGCTACAGTATCTAGCGCTAAAGTAATTGGTTTGCGGTTAAAGATCGTAAGCTCTTCAAGGCTGGTCATAACGCTTGCACTTTCGGAATGTAAAGAAATAGTGGGTGCCTTGTAGTTAAAATTAGGTGTTTAAAGGAAGTAAAGGGAATGAAATTGAAAAGGGTGAGAAACTAGAAAATATAGATTCTCACCCTTTTGGTTGACCTGGAAGGATTTCTTTACTTTCATTACCACTTTTTGTATGGAAGAAACTTACCATCTAACGTTACAACTACTCGATCTCCTTTTGGATCCTCTTTCTTTTCGATATCTAAAGTGAAATCAATCGCACTCATAATTCCGTCTCCAAACTTCTCGTGAATCATCGATTTAATTGTCGTTCCATATACCTGCAAAACCTCATAAAAACGATAGATTAATGGATCAGTAGGAACCGTTTCTTTTAACGAGCCCTTCATTGGAAATTCCTGTAACGAAGATGAAATGGAAGGATCAAGTTCTAAAATTTCAACAAGTTTATCTGCTTCCTCCGTACTCATTTGAGATTGTCCCATAATTGCAGAGGCTGTCCATACAGGATGACGATTTATCGCTGCTGATAAATCTTCAAATGTTAATCCTTTGTCACGTTTAGCAAGTAAAATTGCTTCAGTGGCCATTTCCTTAGACATTGTTTTTGCTGTTAAAGTATTCATTAATCCCACTCCTTACTGGTTATATGTAGTTATTAAAATTGTAATTTCTTCTTACATTTAGTATATAACTGTTCAAGAAGTTTTGGGTCATAAATGTGAGGTTTCCTTACGCGTTTTTGTGGAATACAAAAATAATCGATTAATTGTTAAATTTTGATCAAGTTGAAACTCGTACTTTTTACATAAAATAAAAAAATTAGAGTATTAAATTAGCAGGCATTCTGGCCCCTCCCCTCGGAAAAAAATAAGTATCGCTTGGTTGACCATTCATAAATTCTTACCTTTAAAGGGAATAATAATAAACTCTGATAGAATCGCATTAAGAAAGGAAGTTCAAAAAATGTTAAAAATCTTTTTGTTCTTAGTTGTTTGTTTGTTATCATTTCCCGGTATCCCGCTAGCTGCAGAAGATCAGACAAAACAATTAAAAGCAGCTTTTATTAAAGAAGATAACTTATGGATAAAAGTTGAAGATAATGAGAAAAAAATCACTGATGGAGAATTCGTTAGGTTTCCAAAGTGGTCAAATGATGGAACTTGGATAGCCTATTTAAAAGGAGAAAAGAATGCTGATTTTCCAATAAATGAAGGAGAGCTTTGGCTTTATGACACTCAGAAAGACATACATACAAAAGTAGCTACCCATATAATGTCAAATTTTCAATGGGCACCTAACGAGAATAAGATTGGATTTCAATCTACACCATCTCCGAATGAATCGGGATTTGAATCAGCAGGCAGATTATTTATGGCGGACGTTCGAGACATTACTAATAATCAACATATAGCGTCCAAAATTTCTAATTTTTCATGGCTGCCGGATGGCAAAGGTTTTATCTTATCATCTAAAATCGATGACCAAGTCGATGCCAATATTGTGGTATCAAAAATTATCTTAGATCCATCAACAGAAAATTTTTTACCTATTCATGTTCATACCATTCCTGTTGAAAAAGATGAGTTTATTATTTCAACTAGTGGGTTTAAATGGTCTAATGATGGCCAATGGGTTGCTTTTTTACTAAATCCAACCGCTTCATTGTCAGCCGATTCGAATATACTAGGTGTTCTTTCACAGGATGGGAAAGTTTTTAAAAAGTTTAGTGGAATGTTAGATGATGAAGAATGGTTTCAATGGGCTCCTACACAAGCCCTTTTAGGGACTATTAATGGAGAAGGTAGAGAGGCGATTAGTAATAAACAATTAAAGATTTATAATTTGCTTCAAGATACAACTGAAATCTATACACCTTTAGGTTTTGTGGACCGTGATTTAACATGGGTCAACGATCATCAAATCATTACTTCTAGATCAGCTGAAACGATTTGGATGGATGTTGAGGAAAGGCCATTACCTTCGTTAGTTAAGACGGATTTAAACATGAAGAAACACACAAACTTAACATCACCTTCGCCAAAGGAGGGAGACTTTAGACCACAGTATATCGATGACCATTTAATCTGGATCCGGACAGACCGAGAAACTGCTGATGTCTGGGTTACCAATTTAGATAGCACTAAGCCCAAGAAATGGATAACAAATATCAATTTAGGGAGTTATTATTACGAAAAGTGGAATTGGGATGAAGTCTTAAGTTTGTGGTGATGCAGCAAGGGGAGGACAGGGGGACAGGTCCCATGGCCCAGTTGGGACAGAACCTGTCCCTCTGTCCCGTTCTAGATGGAATGGTTTTTTTCAGTAACATGACTTATTCTCGTGCCAGAGTGCGTTAGGATTTTGTCAAGCATCTTTTTTGTAAATGGCATAAAGTAATTAAGTAGTAGCCCTCCTAAACAAACGGTTAATAAAGTTCCAATGCCAATTGGTCCATTGAAAATCATTGCCATTATCAAAAATAAGAGGTAAATGACAGTTCTCGAAAAAAATATAGTGGTTCTCGTTAATTTTTGAATGATTAACGTTAATCGGTCAACTGGAATCGGGGCAATATTTGTTTGTAAATAAACGGCTGTTCCAAATCCAATAATAATTAAGCCGATTCCAAAACAAACAAGCTTGCTGTACCATAGTTCAGGTGTTAGCAAATTGTGCAATAAAAAAAGCCACATATCAATGCCAATACCTGTAATAAATGCTGTTAACAACCCCAAAACTTCTGGTCTTCGTCTTGTTAATAATGAATTACAACAAATCATTATTAAAGCTAGTATGATTTCCCAACTTCCCACAGTTAGCCCTACATTTATGGACAATCCTACCAGTAATGCATCAAAAGGTGAAGTGCCAAGGTCAGATAGTATAGTTAAAGAAATACCAAAGGTTAATAGTAAAATTCCTAGTACATAAAAAATATGTTTCACTTGATAAGACCTCTTTATATTTTTGTTATTGTTGTAAATGCAACAAAGTTAAGTTAAATTTAATATATGCCAAATTTAATGCATATGCAACAAAAATATGTACTAAGGAGTTCATTATGAAGGATATTCTTCGTGAAATAGGAATGATAGCAAGGGCATTAGATTCTATAAGTAATATTGAGTTTAAAGAATATGACCTTACAAAAGGTCAGTATTTGTACCTTGTGCGAATATGTGAAAACCCTGGCATCATTCAAGAAAAGTTAGCTGAGATGATTAAAGTAGACCGAACAACTGCTGCTCGTGCTATAAAAAAACTCCAAATGAATGGTTTTATTGAAAAGAAAGAAGATCAACATAACAAAAAAATAAAAAAACTTTTTCCAACAGAAAAAGGGGAAAATGTTTATCCTTATATAAAAAAAGAACATGATTATTCCAATAACGTTGCATTAGCGGGATTTTCAGAAACAGAAGTAGAAGCCGCTTTCAATCTTCTGCAAAGAGTAAGAAAAAATATAGAAAAAGATTGGGAGTTTGTAAAAAAGGGCAACAAAAGAAATTATTGATGATCAAAGGAGCTACATATCAAGATGACTATAAATATAGAAAAGTGCAGCGATGCAGATATTCATATACTCCAAGAAATATGTATTGAAACCTTCAACGATACATTTAAAGATCAGAATTCACCCGAAAATATGAAGGCCTATTTGGAACGTGCATTTAATTTAAATCAATTAGAAAAAGAGTTATCTAATCGTTTGTCGCAATTCTTTTTTGCTTATTTTAATAATGAAGTGGCTGGATATTTAAAGGTTAATACCCATGATGCTCAGTCCGAAGAAATGGGTGATGAATCACTTGAAATTGAAAGGATTTATATAAAGAGCAAATTTCAAAAACACGGGCTAGGCAAACATATGATAAATAAAGCAATGGAAATTGCTTTAAGGGAGAATAAAAAGAACATCTGGCTAGGTGTATGGGAAAAAAACGAAAATGCGATAGCTTTTTATAAGAAAATGGGATTTGTTCAAACCGGAGCCCACTCTTTTTATATGGGTGATGAAGAACAATTGGACTTTATAATGAGCAAAACACTTATATAACTTTTTTAAAGGTGGATTAGTATGTATATACCAAAACATTTTAAAATGGATGATGAAGAAGTAATTCATGATTTTATTGAGAAATATGGATTTGCAACCTTATTTTCTCAGCATAAAGGGGAGCCCTACGCCACACATCTTCCGCTGATGTTAAATAAATCTGAAAATGCCTTATATGGTCATTTTGCACGTCCGAACGAGCAATGGAAGGATGCTGCAAATCAACAAGTTCTTGTAATTTTCCAAGGGCCTCACTGTTATATTTCACCTACTTGGTACGAAACAACCAAGGCAGTACCTACTTGGAATTATGTGTCTATCCATTTATATGGAAAGCTAGAGATTATCGAAGATAGAAAAGAAATAGTTGAGTCTTTAGTTGACTTGGTCAATAAATACGAAGGTCCTGATAGTACATACCATTTAAATGATGTTGAACCTAGTTTTATAGAAGGAATGATTAAAGGAATTGTAGCGTTCCGAATCAAAATTACAAAAATTGAAGCAAAAGCTAAATTAAGCCAAAATCACTCTGTGGAACGACAAGAGTTAATTATTAAGAATCTAGAAAACACGTCTCAACCAGATCAGATACAAGTAGCATCACTTATGAAGAAACAGTCATGGGGACAGGTCCTGAGCTGACCCCCAAAAGTTAGAGTTTTTATTATGCAACTAGTTGGCTGGTATGAGTACAGTATTGAACTGGACTCATTCCCTCCAATTTTTTCTTAATACGTTTGTTATTATAGTAATCTATATATCTCTTAATTCTCTCGCTTAACTCTTCAACCGTACACAATGCCTCTCCATAATACATCTCTTGTTTTAGAATGCCAAAGAAGTTCTCCATAGGGGAGTTATCCAAACAGTTTCCCTTTCGAGACATGCTTTGAAAAACCTTACTTTCCTTAAGTGTCTTACCCCACTTTTTATGTTGATATTGCCATCCTTGATCAGAATGAATCGTTGTCCTAAACTTTGATTCTCTTACAATTTCAAGTGCCTCTTTAAGGGGTCTGATCGCAAGATCCAAAGTTGGACTAGTACCTATCCCATAAGAAAGAATTTCACCGTTATATAAGTCCATAATAGGGCTCAGATAAAGCTTTTTACCATTTAAACACTTAAATTCTGTGATATCAGTTGTTAACTTCTGATGGCATACACTGGTTTTAAAACGACGATTTATACGGTTTTTTGCAACTTTCCCTACATTCCCCTTATAAGAACTGTACTTTCGTGTTTTTCTACTAAATTTGCTACATTTAAGACCGAGCTTTCCCATAATACGCTGCACAGCTTTATGATTCACTTTAATTCCTCGGTTCTTCAGTTCTAATTGAACACGACGATACCCATAATTACTGTCATTCTCGTCAAATATAGATTGAATACAATCCTCTAGGTCTTGTTTTGGGTTTTCTTTTTGCATCGCTTTTATTTGATAGTGGTAAGTAGACTCTGGAATACCAACGATTAGTAATACGTCTTTTAGTTTGAACTTTTCTTTGAGTTCGAATGATATTGCTGCTTGTGCTTTTCGAGAGAGCCCGTGGGGTCCATCCGAAAAGCTCGCAACTTTTTTAAATATTCTACCTCCAAACGAAGGAGCTCGTTCTCTCTTTCCAGCTTTTGTTCATATGTCATTTCTTTGTCGTTTTTCTTGTTGTTAGACATGGAGGGCCTACCTTTATGTTTATTCAGGCCTTCATCTTTCCCCTCTAAAATAGCTTTCTTCCACCTACCTATTGTAGTAGGTTCTGTTATTCCAAAGTGAAGGGCAGTTTCCGTTTCTGAAGAACCTGTTCTCTTCATATAGCTTAATACATCTAGCTTGAATTGAACAGAATAAGGTTTGTTCTTCCTCTTCCTTTTTAATCCATCAGCACCCAATTTCTCATATATTTTTATCCACCTGTTAACTAGTGATTTAGACTTGATCCCGTGTTTTTTGGCTAGGGGTCTTATCCCTAGCTTTCCTTCTTGATATTCTCTAACCACCGTTAATTTCAAATCATCACTATATTTTTTAGCCAAAATAAACACCCCAAAAGATTAGTTTTTTTGACTCTAACTTTTGGGGTGCACCTCATCCCTTGACCCTGTTAGGACAATGAACCTGTCCCCCTGTCCCGATTAAGTGCAGTGATATATGGAAAAGATGATGTAATAGGTAAGTAAAGTAGTTCAGGAGTGTTTTCTACTATGAGAAAAGATCAGATTAACAAGAGTCAATTACTTGCCCTAATTATACTATTTGAAGTTGGCAGCACTACTTTATTTGCTATAGGGATTGAAGCTAAACAAGATGCTTGGATCGCAATTTTAATTGCTTTAGTAACGGGTATAGGCTTACTATGGGTATTTACTGAGATCCAAAGTGCCTTTCCTGATAAAAATTTGGCTGAAATTTTAAATTTTGTATTAGGGAAATGGATTGCACTCCCTTTGATTCTTTTGTACGCTTTAAGCTTTTTTTGGACATCATCATTCATTCTCTATGAGTTCTCAACGTCAATTGTAGAATATTTCCTAAGAGATACTCCTTTAGTCGTTATTATCTTTTGTATTTTGACAGTGGTTGTTTACAGTATGCTGTTAGGAGTAGAAGTTATCGGACGTACTGCTGAAATCTTTTTACCATGGTTTTCTATTTTCTTTGTCTCTATTATTATTCTGCTTTTATTTTCAGGAGATATCAAAAGCGAACAATTATTACCGATCTTGGAAGGTGGTATTTTACCTGTATTAAAAACCACTCCACAAGTTGTCAATTTTCCATTCGGTGAAATGATTATATTTCTGATGTACTGGTGTTATGTAAATAATAAACAAATTGTTCGGAAAATTTCTATCATAGCTGTCAGTATTTCAGGTTTTATTCTTATGCTTACAGTCATTACGATGATCAGCGTTTTAGGAGTGGATATCACTTCGCGTTCACCTTTTCCTTTATTACAGGTTATTAGAAAAATTAACGTAGGAAATTTTCTGCAAAGAGTGGATGCTATAGGAGGTATGATCCTTTTGTTAGGAGGTTATTTTAAAGGTCTTCTCTACTTTAATGGATCACGATTAGCCATTCAAACTGTATTTAACATTAAACAAAAACACCAACAATGGTTAATTATCGTACTATCAATCTGTTTATTATGGTACACTCATGTTTATTTTGACGATTTTATTTTTTATCGTTGGGCGGGACTCGAAATAAATACCAAAATGGTCTATCCTATATTTCAAATCTTTATTCCTGTGTTGCTTCTTATAATAATTAAGTTAAAAGTAAACATCATGAGAAAAAATGAAAGGGATAAAAAACTATGCTAGAACTCAATACTTTATATAAAGCTGGAATGGTTCCGACAACTCTTATTCTTGGTGGATTGCTCTATGTGGGCATACTGTTAATAGTAGTCATTTATTTTTTTATAAAGTTTTTAAAAAAGTTCTAGTATAGAATTTCAATATGAATTTTTGATGTTGGTTCCCGCCCCCGGTAAGTTAGTATACCCGGGAGCTGGAACCTTTTTAATTCACTGATGTTTTCCCTTTATTTATTATTCTAATCATTGCAATAATACTTCTGCATATTAATAGTTTTAACATTAGACTTATGAAAGAGTGATACCAAGTCCAGCCTTTTTTCCATGTAATGAGCTTGGTTTTTTTGGCGGCAATAGTCTCTAGGATTGTTTGCGGTATTACAAAAGGGAAAAGCTTTAAAAAAATCCCTGCAGGATTACTGTTTAGTGTCCATTGATTATAATAAAGTAACATTAAAGGATAATGTACAAAATCAAAAGGGAGGTGAATTTTAAATCTTGGAAAAGGTTTCTTTCGGTATTTTAAATAACCTTTTGAAACTAGATATGTATCTGAAAAGAAATTACCAAGAATACTAACAAGGTATACAATAATCCAATCTTTAAATGATCGTTTTACGATAGCAAAAGGCAATAAAACTATTCCGGTTATAGTAGCAAAAATTAATAAGTAATAGGAGAATCCTTTTTTTCTCAAATTTTACACCTCCAATTATAATATTGTTATAATGAAGTATTTCTATGTATGAAACATTCATGTGTGGGTCAGAGGGACAGGTTCATTGACCGTCGTATAACGTAGGGTGGGGAACCTACTACTGAGCACCAACCCTGATATCACTATGGGTATTTTTAATGTGGGACACTGGACCTGTCCCTCTGGTTCGTTCAAGTCAAAGGCAAGTATGCAAAATTAAATCAACGCAACTAACAATTGTTTTTACTAATCCTTGTGAAATATACAATTAGAGGGAGTATTATGTTAAATTTTTTAAATCGATTTGATCAAGTTTTTTACTATTCACCTATTGGTATGGCTTTAGTTTCATTAGAGGGACATTGGATTAAAGTGAACCCAACTTTATCTAAGATTACAGGCTATACGGAAGAAGAACTTCTATCCATTACGTTTCAAGACATTACATATCCAGATGATATAGAAGTAGATATCAATCAAGTTCAGGAACTGATTGAAGAAAAAAAAGAGTCGTATGAAATGGAAAAAAGATATATTCACAAAAATGGAAACATTGTATGGGTGTTGCTTTCAGTTTCGATTGTTCGAGAAGGAGATAAATCCTTATATCTTATAGCTCAAGTCCAAGATATAACGGAACGAAAGCGATTGGAACTTAATTTAATCGAAAGTGAAGAAAGGTTCCGCAACCTCTTAACCTATTCACCTGATCCTATCATGGTACATGATGGAGATAATATCATGTACGCTAATAAATCTGCTGCTGACCTTGTAGGTACAACAGAAGAAGAAATACAAGGGACATCTATTCGGGAATTTATTGAACCAACAAGGTTAGATGAGGCATCTGACCTAACACAAGAAATTTTGCTTCATAACAAACCACTTCTTGATTTTGATGTAAAGTTTAGGAGCAAAAATGGGAAAATTATAGATGTGGTTCTTTCTGCAATTCCTATTACTTATATGGGGAAAAGTGCGATTTTAGTTAGTTATCGAGATATCACAGAGCGAAAGAAAATGGAACGAGCCTTGAAAGAAAGTGAAGATCGTTATCGACGCTTAGTAGAGAATTCACCGTTAGGGATATTGGTACATCAGAAAGGTATTATCCAATATGTCAACTCAACAGCGTTACAATTATTAAGGATTGAAAAATCAAAAGAAATTATTGGTAAACACATCCATAATATCATCCATCCGGATTATAGAATGATTGTATCAAAACGAATTGAAAATATAGAAAATAATGGTCAGTTTACTCCATCAAAATACGAAAAGTTTGTTCGCTTTGATGGTCAGGAGATAGATGTTGATGTGAATAGAATACCAATTCAGTTGAATGGAGAATCGGCTATCCAAGTAGTGTTTTGGGATGTTACTGAAAAAAAGAAAGAAGAGGATCTAATTCGATATCGAGCCTATCATGATCCGTTGACTGATTTACCAAACCGGCTTAAATTCCAACTAGACCTAGAAGAAGAGATTAACAAAGATACAACTTTTACAATTATGTATTTAGATCTGCATGGACTAAAGACAGTGAATGATTCCTATGGTCATCAAGCTGGTGATGTTGCCCTAATAAAAGTTACAGCCCGATTAACTGGAGTTCTGGGTTCGAATGGTCTCGTATATCGTTTAGGTGGAGATGAATTTGTCATCGTTCTTTTTGGACAAAAAAGTGAAGAAGAAATAAGGGAAATAGCAAACAGTATTGCTGAAGTCATCAAACAGCCCATTTCTATAACAAATATCCTTGTACAAATTACTACCAGTATTGGAGTTGTCTATTATCCTGATCATGGAGTAGATATGGATTTGCTCCTTCGTCATGCAGACATCGCAATGTACCATGCTAAGAAAACCAATACACTTTTTAAGATCTATGATAAATGATCATGGGTCAGAGGTGGGTCATGGGTCAGAGGGACAGGTTCATTGACCTTCTTAAAATGTAGAGCGGGTAACCTATCCTTGTGCATCACCCCTACGGGTATTTTTAATGTGGGACACTGGACCTGTCCCTCTGGTTTCGCAATACTATGGTGCACTATTTGAGGTGATAAGTTTGAAGATAAGAAAAGCAAGTAAAGAAGATGTAAAAGCTGTAGCAAGAGTCTATGTTGATGGCTGGAAAACTACTTATCGTGGTTTAGTACCAGAAGATTATTTGAATGGATTATCGTATGAAGAATCAGAACAAAAATGGCTTTATTTTTTAAACACTGAAAATGACCCCTTTATATATATTGCAATTAGTGATGGAGGAAATGTTGTAGGTTTTGCAGCGGGGAAAAGTATTGACGATGAACTCTATGATGGAGAATTATACGCCCTTTATCTATTAAAGGAATGTAGAGGACTGGGTGTAGGAAGACAATTGTTTTCAGCTGTTGCAAAGCATTTTAAAGAAAATTGCATTAATTCTGTATTGGTGTGGGTAATGGAACAAAATAAATCTGGTCTGGGTTTTTATGAACGTATGGGTGGGAAGGAATATCTTCGCAGAAAAAGTGAGTTTGGTGGAGTGGCAGTTGATGATGTTGCTTATGGTTGGAAAGATGTTTCTGTTTTATTCAACGGGTAGAACGAACATACCGTTTTATGCCCGGATTATGGCAGTCGCGGATACTTTTGATGCTATGACATCACAAAGAATTTATAGAAATACCACTAATATGGAGTAGGCTGTGATTCAAATAAAAGATGGGAAAAAAAGTCAGTTTGATCCTGAGATAGCAGATGCTTTCTTAGTGTTAGTCAATAAGGATAAGCTAGCAGTTCAGCGATTGGTATGTGATTATAGGCAAGTTGAAGTTAGGTTTTAATGAATGATGGACGGTAATAATTAGAAAGGAACGTTTTAAGAATAGTATTTACCAGAAGTAGGGTCTTATTACTTTTACTAGTATTGGAAAGAATTTGTGTTACTTTTTTTTGAAGTGGGACACTGTATGAGTTGACCCCCTGGTTCCTGTAATAAAAAAATACATGTTTATATGGGAAAATGATAATCTGTCAATTAGAATAGATAAAATTGTTAAGACCACTACATTAGAAGCCAATAGTAGTGGGTTAATGGCATCATATGTAACGGTTCATTTAAATGAAGCTGAATTAGAACAACTGATAAATGCGTTGAATGAAGCAAAAGGAAATTTAAAGGCTTAACTAAGCCTGTTAAAAGAATGCTTATTTATGTACTAAACCGTCCCTCTGTTCTGCTAAAAGACAGGATTGGTCAAGAAAATATTTAATAAATGTAAAGAAAATTACTGGAAACAGAGATGGTGATTGGATTGCAATGGAGTAAGACGAAAACAATATTAGAAAATTTTTTATGTGATAAATTAAAAGGACGTATTAAGATCTATGCAACGGTATATCGGAATTTCCATGATGGTCCAAGTAGGGTATGGATTACATTCGAAAAAAAAAGAAATACTAAGTGTTTCTGATGTTACATATGCAATAGCGCATGTGAAACTATATCAAAAGATGAAAGAGAAAAAGAACCTTAAAGGAATTCCTTATGATGATGATGTGGAGGTAATGTTTGCTTCTGAAGAACGACAACAACTAATAAAGTCCTCATCTGACGCTGAAGAAATCATGATAAATCAAAACATTTTTGAAAGTTATTTTCTTTATGCAGCCTTTATGGAATATGCTACTTTGTCTATTGATGAAGCGATGAATTCAGAAAATATTATTATTAAAGCTTATTCAATGTTAGATAGAAGGTTAGGTAAAAGAAGATTAGAAAAATTAGAATTGACCCAAGAAACACATCCTTTGATTGCGGACTTTTACAAGATAAGATGCGATGTTGAAGGATTAATGAGTGGTTCAGAGGGACAGGTCCATTGACGTCTTAAGAAGTAGGGCGGGTAAACCAGTCACTATATACCTCTTTTTATACCATTATTGGTATTTTTAGAGTGGGACACTGTACCTGTCCCTCTGGTTTTTTGGTAAAAAATAATACTATTCAGTTCCCTGTTTTTCTTATATATTATATTCAAATAGTGATGAGCGAATATGTGAGTTAGTTCGTTCCTCATTTGAAAAAGGCAAATCTATCGAAAGGTAGAGACTGCAAAGTTACAGATCTACGGTGAAAACACTATGATGGCTGGGCTACCAAATGAAGAATGGCGAAAAGACTCAAGTTTAATAGAGTTAATTCGAGATTCTTCCTTTACAAAAAACTGTGCTGGAGGGATTTTTTTTATGTTAAAAAATTACTTTTTATTCAATAAAAACGTTCGCAATGTACTTGCTACTAGTATGGTTGCGACAGCTTTCGCGTTCTCTTTAGGAACTATACAGGCTTTTGCGGAAGAAAATGAGCAACCAACTGAAACACAAGTAGAAGAAAGTGTACAACAAGATCAAATAGATGCAACAACTCAAGAATCAACAACAGACGTAGTTGTAGATGAAGTAACAGAATCTGAACTAGCAGATGAGACAACAGTACCTGAGATTGAAGAAGAAGTGACAGAAGATGATACTTCAGAGGAGTCACAAACAATAGAACAATCTGAAGAAGATACTTCTTCACTTTTACCTGGTGACTTTTTCTATTTTGCTAAAAAACTAATGGAAAATGTGCAATTGGCTTTAACATTTGATGGAGTAAAAGAGGCAGAATTGCTAGCTGCATTTGCAGAAGAGCGAATTAAAGAAGCAGAATCCTTACTTGCTCAAGGTGAGGAAGAATTAGCTAATGAGATTCTTCAACAAGCCATTGAACAACAAGAATTGGCATTGGAAAAATACGAGCAATCTCAATCATCTGAAGAAGCAAAATCTGTTACTGAAGAACCAACAGAAACAGTAGAGGGCGATATTGCACAGGAACAAGCTCCTGTTGATTCAGTGCGTGCCGCACTTGAAGCTAAATTCGCTGCTAACTTAGTTGCCTTACAGACTGTATTAGATAAAGTAGAAAATCCGAAGGCAAAAGAGGCTTTAGCGAAAAATATTGTAAAAGCACAAGAAAAATTTGAAGAGAAGGTAAATAAAAAATTAGCCAAGTTAGAAGAAAAAGAATTAAAGGCAGATACGAAACGTGCAAAACTTGAGACTAAGTTAGCATCAGGTGAACTAAATGAAGAAGAATACAACGAAGAACTAGTTGAACTAAATGAAGAGTTAGCAGAAGAAAAGGCTGAAGTCATGGAAGAAATTAATGAAGAGACCGATGAAGTTGTGGAAGGTGCTCTTAAAAAAGCAAAAAATGTAGATAAAGCTAAAAAAGAAGTACGTAACGAGGACAAAGAAAACGTGTCTGACCGTGAAGACGATGCACGTAAAAAGGCAGAAGAAAAACGTGAGGCTGTAAAAAAGGAAGAAGAAGCAAAGAAAAAAGCAGAAGAAAAGCAACTTGAAGAAACTAAAAAAGCCGAAGATCGTAAGCGTGAAGAAGTGAAGAAACAAGAGGAAAAACAACGCGTGGAAGCCCAAAAACGGGCTGAAAAAGAACGTGAAGAGGCTAGAAAACAAGAAGAGAAAGCAAGAGAAGCGGCAAAAAAAGCAGAAGAAAAACAACGTGTGGTTGCGAAAAAACAAGAAGAAGCAGCGAACAAAGCAGACGAGCGTAAACGTGAAGAAGTAAAGAAACAAGAAGAGCGTTAATATGAAAATGTTAAAATTCAACGTGAAGAAATAAAGTGATGATGAATAATTTCGACAGAGAGTAGGTGGTTAGATGCCTACTCTTTTGTTATGTGAATGACGAATTAAATGTGTGCAAGAAATAAAGATACAGATCCCCTTATTGGCGACTTATTTTTGTTATTCAACTAAATGGCTGCTCAGTAAAATAAGGGCATATCGAATAGGACTTTATAAATGGGGGATATTAACTATTAATTTGAATTAGGGGTGGCCTAAATGGAAACAATTAAGCCAATTAAAATTGGGTCGAATAAGATTAGTATGAATGAAAAACTAACATCAGCTGAGGTTGGAAAACTTTGGGCAACATATATGGGAAATAGTATGTCAAATTGTATTTTAAGCTATTACCTACAACATGTTGAGGATAAAGAAATTAAAACCTTATTAGAAAATGCATATAAATTAACTAAGGAACTCATGCAAACCATTAAAGGAATTTTTGAAAAAGAAGATTTTCCTGTTCCAAGAGGTTTTAATGAAGAGGATGTCAATTTAGGTGCACCAAGATTATTTGAGGATGAATATTACGTACATTATTTAAAATATGCTGCAAAAGCAGGTATGAGTATCTATAGCGTAGGTTTGCCGCTTGTTTATAGAAAGGATGTCAAAGAGTTCCTTACTTATTGTATGAAGTCTGTTATGGATTTAATGGAACAGATTAAAGAGCTTCTAATGAATAAAGGACTAGTCATTAAGCCGCCTATTATCCCAATTCCAGAAAATGTTGAATTCGTTCATAAGGATTTTTTAAACGGTTATTTTGGACATGTTCGCCCTTTGCATGCACTAGAAATTGCTCATTTTTACGATAATATAGAAAATAATGTTACAAGTAAAGCACTAATTATGGCATTTACTCAAGTTGTGAAAGATGAACAGATTCGGCAATTGTTTGAAAAAGGTAGAGACATGACAAGCAAAAATATTGAACTGTATATGAAAATACTACATAACGAAAACTTGCCATCGCCATCTTTTGTTGATGATTTAGTTACTACATCAACATTTTCACCGTTTTCAGATAAGTTAATGTTATTTCATAAGATGGATATGTTTTCGATGAAAATACGAGCTTTCGGGAATTCAGTAGCTGTGAATGGAAGGCATGACATTGGACTACTTTACTCTAAATCGTTAGTGAAAATTTCCGCATTTGTCGAAAGTGCAGCAAAAATTATGATTGAGAAGGGTTGGATGGAACAACCCCCAAAAGCTGCTGACAGGGGGAAATTAGCATCATCTTAATATCGATTTCTTAAGTTCAAGCTATAAAAGCTAATTAAAAAAAGTATGTATTCTTATAATTGAGGCAGAGTTAAACCAGGAGTTGCAACATTGGCAGCTCCTTTTTCTTTGTTCAAGTATTAAAGAAGGATTTGATCGAAAACAGAAATACCTCTGTTGTGGAATGGTCCTGTCTTTGGTATTTTTAAAGTGGGACACTGTACCTGTCCCTCTGGCTCGCACATAGAAAATATCAAAGGAGACATAAAACAAATGAAAATCATAGTTACTAGTATATTCGTAGAAGACCAAGACAAGGCACTGAAGTTTTATTCAGACACGCTGGGATTTGTTAAAAAGCATGACGTTCCGGCCGGAGAATATAGGTGGATTACACTTGTTTCTCCAGATGAACAAAACGGTACCGAGCTTCTACTTGAACCGAACGCCCATCCAGCCGCCAAAGAATATCAAAAGAAGATATTTGCCGAGGGCATCCCAGCAACAATGTTTGGCGTTGAAGATATCCATAAAGAGTATAATCGATTAATGGAAAATGGCGTGAAGTTTACAATGGAGCCAACAAAAATGGGTGAAATCACAATAGCTGTTTTTGACGATACATGCGGCAACCTTATTCAGATAGCGCAGCAGTAACATTATTTGAGGTCACGAATACATACAGATGGACTAATTAGCAGAGGACATCGTGTTCTAAATTATGAGAGGTATTACTTTTGGATGGGGCGTGGCTTATGCCACGTTAACTATCCGACATATGCTCAATCTCCAATTACAACAAAGCACTAAATAAAGAGAGGTGCCTTCCAAATGGGAATTGAAGTAAAACAAATACTTGCAAAGAAAATCCTTACAGAAACAAAAGGTTATTTAGATGTTGGCTTCACACATTCATTGAATCCTTATAGTGGTTGTGTGTTTGCTTGCAGGTACTGCTATGTAAGAGAAATGCCAATTCAAAGATTCAATAAACTCCCTTGGGGGGAATGGTTGGACATCAAAACAAATGCATCAGTAAATTACCGTAAAGAAATTACCAAACTTCGAAAGAAAAATAATCCCGTAAACATTTTTATGTCTTCCGCAACAGATCCTTACCAACCCATTGAACGTAAAGCAGAAATTACAAGAGGGATTATAGAAGAAATGATCGAAAATCCGCCTGATTTTCTTCAGATCCAAACACGAAGCCCACTCGTTACAAGAGATATAGATGTGTTAGTAAAATTGAAAGAAAAATGTAAAGTCCTTGTATCGATGACGATTGAAACCGACAGGGAAGACATCAAGCAACTATTTGCTCCAGTGGCTCCTGGACTTAAATTACGGATAAAAGCCTTAAAAGAGGTTCATGATGCTGGAATTTCCACTCAAGCTTCGATTTCTCCCGTTTTACCATTTACCCCCGACTTTCCAAAGGTATTGGATGGGATTGTGGACCATATTTGGATTGACACTTTAAGTATTGGGGATGGCTTGATGGGTAAACGTTCAGAGAGATTAGGAATGCCACAATTATTTCAAGAACATGAACTTTCGCAGTGGTACCAAAAAGATTTACATGTAAGAGTGGAAAAATATTTTAATAAGTATTTTCCTAGTGAGATAATTCGTGTTTCAAAAAATGAAGCTTTTCCAAGGAAAGACTTAGCATTAAATATATGAGGAGAAAAATACATTCTTAAGAATTAATTTATATAAAACAGCATTATGGTACAACTAGTTCAACAGTAGTGAAGAATTGTTAGTGGGGGAGCTGGTTCAAGGGCCTATAAATTACCTTTATAAAAAGAGTTAGGTTTTAATAACCAGTGGGGATGAAGATCCCCCCACTGGTTGAGTTTCACTTTTTCACTCTTTAACAGGCTGTAAATGATTAACAACAATTTCTTCAGCCATCCTATTTCATGATACTTTCGTTTGGTTGTTCATTACGGTAATCAACACACGAGTAACCAAAAGCACCCAATACTTGATGCAATGTATTGTACAGCTGTTAGTGTGGATTATTTTTGCTTAATCATCAATTAAGTCAAGTTTGGATATAACCCTCTCGCAATACGTCTCGTAAAAATGGGCTCGGTTCACCTACGCTGTATAGCTGCAAATCATGCATGGCTCTGGTGCAGGCAGTGTAGAAAATTCTGCGCAAGCTGTCATCACCGTATACATGCTCTGATGCATTATAAATGATGACGGCATCGAATTCGATACCTTTGGATAAATACGACGGTATGACAACGACTCCTTGTTCATAATCAATCGAGCTGCTTTTTAAAAGTTTAATTTCATCGATGTTGGACAGGGCTTCATATGCAATTATACTTTCCTCAGCAGATTTGCATATGATTGCAATACTATGAAGCCCTTGACTTCGCAAATCTGCGACTTTGGATTCAATGTTTCTGTGCAGCTCTTCGTGATGCACTAATTGTTTTAGGACGGGGCGCTCACCATTGCGTTCAAAAGGAATAATATTTTCTCCATTAGGAACAAGTCTTCGTGTGAATTCAATGATTGGTTTGGTAGATCGGTAACTCCGTGTTATATTGATCAGTTCTGTTTTATCCGGTCCGTAAAGGCTGGTAAGTGTATTGAAATCAACCTGTTCGCTTGCATGGGCGAATATCGCCTGATTAAAGTCACCGAGCACGGTCATCCTTGCGGCAGGAAACAAACGTTTTAAGAACTCAAATTGAAATGGGGAATAATCCTGAGCCTCATCAACAACAATGTGTTTGATCGAGCTATTCGTCTGAAAGCCTTGAATCAGTTCCTTTAAAAGTAAAAATGGAGTAGCATCTTCATAAAATAGTTTATCTTCATCTAGCATTTTCAGCGTCGCTTGACAAACAGCGGATGACAAGGCGGGTGTTTCTCCTTCAATCCAATGTTTACTCTGCAGGGGATCAGCAAAAAGCTGTTTGTACATTCCCTTAAAGTCTAAGAATCGAAACGCTCGGACTCGTTTTCGTAGCGGCTTTAATTTTTGGTGAACAATCAAACGTGCAAGTGCTTCGGGCTCGACCTCATAGTCCGCAATCGATTCTCTTGCAAAGCCACGTTTTTCCGCTAAGTAGATTCGTGCCTTATGGTAATCTTCGTTGCTTAGCAGCTCGATTTCCTCTTGTACCCAAGGCTTTGCCCTTTCGATCTTTTGAACTTCATTCATTTTTTTTAATAACCAATCCTTCAAATTATTAAGTCTATTATGGAAGCGGAGGGCGGTATCATGACTGTAAAACCTTTCTGTTATTTGTTGTGCACTAACGATTGGTTTTCCTCTGAAAGTAATGTCTTTAAATAGCATTCCTGATAATTCTAGTGACTGTGTGTATGATTGAATTGTCTCAAAGAAACAGGTAGTGGCTTTAAAACGGATACTCGCAAGCCTTGACCTGTATGAAGAAGTATTCGCTGCAGTTAAAACATATTCCAATTGCTCGTAGGGATTTTCAACATTAAACTCTTGACTCAGACGATGATTCAAGTATTCCTGAAATGTGACCTGTTGCATATTCTCTTCACCAAGTTCTGGAAGTACATTGGACACGTAACTGCTAAACATGGAATTAGGCGAAAACAGAATGATTTGATCAGCATTCAGGCGATCTCTATATTTGTAGAGCAAGTAAGCAATTCGTTGCAGGGCGGCCGATGTCTTGCCACTGCCTGCTGCACCGTGAACAATGAGCAGTCTCCCGTGGTCATGACGGATGATCCGGTTTTGCTCTTGTTGAATGGTTGCTACTATATTGTGCATATGTTTGTCAGTACCTTTGCCCAGAACCTGCTGTAAAATCTCGTCTCCAATAGTAAGACTCGTATCAAACGTGGATTGAAGAATGCCGCCGCGGATTAGATATTGCCATTTTTTCTCTAATATGCCTTGGATTTCGCCGCCAGGGGTTGCATACTTAGCGGGACCGGGCTGGTAATCGTAGTAGACACTCGAGATCGGCGCTCTCCAGTCGTAGATCAGGAAATGGTCGCCACTTTTATCAGTAAGCGTGGAGATTCCAATATAAACTTGTTCAGAAGTTGAAAGACCTTCTTCAATGAAATCAATTCGGCCAAAGTAAGGGACCTCCTGCATACGGCGCAGGGTTGACAATCTTTTGGATGCATGTTTATGTGTGCTTTGGCTGACGGATAAAGCTTGGGCCTCTTGTCTCAAGCCGATGATAGTCTCAAGAAAATCGTCGAAGGTATCAATATTCATCTTGTTTTCATCCCAAAAGTGTTTGCGGATATGAACGACTTCGTTCTTACGTCTGGCAGTTTCTTCTTCCAATTTGTTGATTTCCTCTGTAATTGTCTCCATTACACTGTCTACTCGTTGTTGCTCCTGCAGAAGTTCCAAATTCATAGGCAAACACTCCTTCAAAAAAGTTTATAAAAGGGTTGACTAACGTATTGTGGACGTTGTATAATTAAAGTAGGGAAAATATACTTAAATTCAACATACACAATGCATATCTATATAAACTTACCACAGAATCATGTATTTTTCAATGTATGGGACATGAATACTATAATAAAAAAGAGCAGTATTTAACGTTTTCAACGTAAATACTGCTCTTTTTTTATTTTTACAAAGGACCTACCAACAATTGCGAATTATCAACGATAAGTTTTAATAGCACTTTACAATCGGGCCTGAATTTGATTTCAACTTTTATCGAATGTCAGCGGGCTCCATGCCTAAATTCATAATTTTAAGCGGCTAAACATTGTGATAGAGTAAAACTAATACGTGACGGAAAGGAGATTCTTTTTATGAATAACAAGCAAAACGTTGAGATTGTAACAAATGGGGAGGTATGTGCAAAATAAAATCATGCATAGAACCTCCCAAAGGTTATGATCTAAACTTTAGGAGGAAATGAAGTTGAATACTATTAATATGAAAAATCTAGGACTTACTGAAGAATTGATACTGGAGTCTAAACAATATAAAGCTCTTTTTATTGGCCGAGTTTCGTCGCAATATAAAAATTCATTTAAGGTGATTACCGAAAATGGTGATATTGCAGCTGAGATATCAGGGAAATTCCACTATGGTGCAAAAGGACTTTCTGAATATCCAGCTGTTGGAGATTTTGTTATGGTCGACAGAACTGATAATTCACAGGGAAACGGGATAATTCACCATATACTTACACGGAAAAGTGTTTTTGCGCGTAAAGTGGCCGGTTCCAAGGAAGAGTTACAGATTGTCGCAACAAATATTGATACAGTTTTTATTTGTATGTCACTGAACAATGATTTTAATCTTCGTAGACTAGAACGTTACCTTTCTATCGCTTGGGACAGTGGTGCAATACCAGTTATTGTACTAACAAAATCAGATTTATGTAAGGAAATAGAGGTTAGGCTTAACGAAATATCTTCTATTGCACTAGGTGTAGATGTGGTTGTTACAACAAATACGGCTGATGAAGGATATCAATCATTAAAAAGGTATCTTTCTAGTGGTAAGACAGTAGCGTTTATAGGATCTTCTGGAGTTGGTAAATCTACCTTAATAAATTGTCTGCTCGGTCAAAATATATTAGATACAAATGGGCTAAGAAACGATGATAAGGGCAGACACACAACTACAAGACGCGAACTGATTATGGTGCCGAATTTGGGTATTGTTGTAGACACTCCGGGTATGAGGGAACTTGGGATTATTAGTGCAGATTTAACGAAAGCCTTTGCTGATATAGAAAAACTGGCTTCAAATTGTAGATTTAACGACTGCACTCACAAGAATGAGCCTAACTGTGCAGTGCAAAGAGCAATTAAAGATGGCACTTTATCAGTTGAAAGACTAGAAAGCTATTGGAAACTTAAAAGGGAAACTAAGTATGAAGGCTTGAATTCTAAAATGATTGAAAAAGAAAAAATAAATGAAATGTTTAGTAGTATGGGCGGCATGAAAAACGCTAGGAAATTCATCAAAGAACAATATAGAAAAAAAAGAAGATGAAACCCTGAAAATCTTTGAAATAAAGTAATGTATAACAGCTCAATACTTAGCCAGCAAAATTCCCGAAATCAGCGCATTTCCAGAGTATGGATCTGCGCTTTTTTTCATGAAATTGACAGATAGAACTTATTGTTGAAGCATGAGAAAGTGATGAGGATTTATCAAGAGAAACTAAATACTAATACTAGTCATTCTTTGTAAATTTCAGAGGAACAGCTTGCCGTGGTATAATTAGTAAATAATACCAATGAGCCAATGGACCTGTCCCTCTGGCCTAATTTAACTTGTGGAGGTTATTTATGAAAGAGAATCAAAATAGTATCCCCCCTGGTACAATCCTTTCAGCTGATGTAACTGTAGATGACTCAGAGGAAGTGCGTGATTTTTATAAGAAAGTTATTGGATGGGAACATAGTGATTACAAAAGAGGGGATTATACGGACTATTTTATGACAACTCCGGATGGGCAACCCGTAGCGGGTATATGTCAAAAAGCAGGAAGTCTTACTAATCTTCCACCGGTGTGGCTCGTATATTTTGGAGTTAAGGATTTAAAAGCAAGCCTGGAAGAATGCCGTAAGCTTGGCGGCAAAGTTCTTACTGAGCCTCTTGGTGAGGGTTCTGGCAGTTATGCTGTCATCGAATATCCGGTAGGTGCAATCTGTGCACTAAGCCAAATATAAAATTCTTGTTATAGTATTATTTAGCGGTAAGTAAGCTATTAAATTTTTAGGCATTTATCAGGTGCATGAGTTTAACAATGGAAAATACAACTGAGTATAAAAACAAAAGTATTTTTTCAATCACTATGGGTACCAAGTCTTTTGATTTTGGAACCTTTTCGTATCTTTTTTTTAAAGTGTGAAGATATGTTATAATAGGAGAGTTGTGTTATCTTTGTCATATTTTGTAAAAAAATATCGACATATAAAGTTTATATCCTTATTATCGTAACCATTCTAAAGAAAAACGACATTTTACTTTTGTAATTAAGAGTGAATTAGATCAGTGTTTTTCTTAAAAAAAGTAAATTGTCATGATCCAACAATCTTATAATTTTTATATAAATAATTTCCTAAATAAATACAGATGATAACTAAAAGTTACATAAGTGAGTTGAGAATCGATAAAGGTGTAAGTACCAATATAGGGGATATTATAAGAAAGAAACTAAAAGATATAAGCAACAATTTAAGAAAGAAAGGAACATTAGATGAAAAGAATTTCGAACGTTTTTTGGATCGCAGTTGCATTAGTGCTTGCGGCTCTTGTGTTCGGTGTGACAGCACCAGAAAGTTTTGAAGAGGCAACAGGTAATTTACAAGCATTTCTTACCACAACCTTCGGATGGTATTATTTAATTTTAGTTACGATAATTGTTATATTTTGTGTATTTCTTATTTTCAGCCCTGTTGGAATCATAAAATTGGGAAAACCAGATGAGAAACCAGAGTTTTCGACAGCTACTTGGTTTGCGATGTTATTTAGTGCAGGTATGGGTATTGGACTTGTATTCTGGGGGGCTGCAGAGCCGTTATCCCATTTCTTGTCTCCTCCGTTAGCAGAAGGGGGAACGAATGCAGCTCATAAAGAAGCGATGAGATATACCTTTTTCCATTGGGGCATTCATGCGTGGGGGATCTATGCAATCGTCGCCTTGGCATTAGCATACTTTCAATTTCGCAAAGATGAGCCTGGGTTAATTTCAGCTACATTAAAACCTGTGTTAGGAAAAAGTATGGAAGGACCATGGGGCACGGTAGTTGATGTGTTTGCGGTATTTGCTACTGTGATTGGGGTTGCAACCACGCTTGGATTTGGAGCAGCACAAATTAATGGAGGATTGTCCTATTTACTAGGTATCCCTAATAATTTTACAGTTCAATTTATCATTATTGCTGTAGTAACCGTTTTGTTTATGGTCTCTGCATGGTCTGGATTAGGGAAAGGGATTAAGTATTTAAGTAATGCCAATATGTTTTTAGCAGTTGCGCTATTAGCGTTAATGTTTATTACTGGTCCAACGATTTTAATCTTAAATATGTTTACAGATTCAATTGGTGGTTATATACAAAACATTATTCAAATGAGTTTCCGAATTGCGCCTCTTAATGAAGAGCATCGCTCTTGGATTAATGGATGGACAATCTTCTATTGGGCTTGGTGGATTTCATGGTCACCGTTTGTTGGTATTTTTATTGCGCGTGTATCGAGAGGCAGAACGATTCGTGAATTTTTAATTGGTGTTTTATTACTACCTTCACTTGTGAGCTTTTTTTGGTTTTCGGTTTTTGGAACGTCAGCAATCCAAGTTCAAGGTTTAGGTAATTTAGATTTATCTCAATTTGCTACAGAACAGGTATTATTCGCCGTCTTTAATGAATTCCCATGGTCGGTTGTTCTGTCGATTGTAGCGATTACACTCGTAAGTACATTTTTTATTACCTCAGCAGATTCTGCGACATTTGTACTTGGTATGCAAACAACTTATGGGTCACTGACACCAGCAAATTCAGTAAAACTGACTTGGGGGATTGCTCAGTCTGCAGTTGCGTTAATTCTGTTATATAGTGGCGGATTACAAGCACTTCAAAATGCGCTTATTGCTGCAGCGTTTCCATTTTCATTTATAATGTTACTTATGCTGATTTCACTATATCGCTCATTAACGAAAGAGAAAAAGGAACTCGGGCTGTATCATAAACCGAAACGCCGAAAAGATAAAGACAAAGAAAAAGAACACCATCAATAATGAGAGTATAAAGGTTCCTGACCCCCGATTGTACTGGGGGTCAGGAACCTTTTTTCATGAGAAGAAACAAATAGGCCGTCTATCCATCTATTTGCATCACTTTTTGTTCTAATTGTTCTGGTGGTAGTGGAGGGCTGTAGAAGTATCCTTGTCCAATTACGCTGAAACTTTTTAAGGCATTTACTTGTTGTATCGTTTCAATGCCTTCTATGACGATCCTTACGTGATTATTTGTTGCTCCAATAATAGCTTTTAAAATAACCATCTTGCGTTCATTAGTTATACTATCATCAATAAGCGATTTATCTATTTTCAATGAGTCAAAATCAAGGTTAGCAATTAAGTGTAGTGAGGAATAACCTGTTCCAAAGTCATCAACTGCAACTTTAATACCAAACCTTCTCAAATCTTGTAATAATACCGACGATTCATCTACGTTAAACATGACGCTTTCTGTAATTTCTATTTCAAGGAAGTGAGGTTCTATTTTCGCTTCCCTTACTATTTGTTTTACTTTCCATATGAAATATGGATCTTTAAATTGCCTCGCAGATACATTTACGGAAATGGGCACCCTGAGTAATTCGTGTTTCTCCCACTCTTTGATTTGGCGACAGGCCTCTTTAATGACCCATTCTCCAAGTGGAACAATAAGTCCTGTTTCTTCTGCAATCGGAATAAACTCACTTGGCGACACAAAACCATATGAAGGATTCCATCGAAGGAGAGTTTCTAATCCTACAAGTTTTCTAGTCTGAATATCAACTTGCGGCTGATAGAAGAGTTTCAGTTCTTTTTGCTCAATAGCCTTTCTCAAGGAGCTTTCTAATTTTAATTTACGAGTAACTCTCTCATTTAATGCCTCAGTGAAAAATTGATAATTATTCTTTCCTTTTGCTTTGGCTAAATACAACGCCAAATCAGCTTGCTTAATAACGGTCTCTACATCCGTCGGGAAATTGGAGTGCATGCTAATACCTATGCTAAGGGTCACAACAATTTCATGTCCAAATAGGTTGAGGGTACGATTCGTTTCTTTAAGAATTCTTTTAGCCAACTGACTGACCTCGTCCTTTGTTACATCTTCCACAGTGATGATAAACTCATCACCACCAACCCTCGCAATACTGTCATTTTCACGGAGACAATTTTTTAATCTCTCAGAGACTTGACGTAGGAATTGATCACCCACATGGTGGCCCAAAGTATCGTTAACATTCTTGAAATTATCAAAGTCTATTGCAAGAATCGCAACCGTTTCCTTTAGTTCTTTTGATTTGTTTAATACTTTCGCAAGGTTTTTGTAAAACCACGTGCGATTGGGAAGACCTGTAAGTTGATCGGTATAGGCAAGTTCTTTTATTTTTTGAATAGCTTCCTTTTCTTTAGACAAATCTTTAGCGATACCATAAACCCCAACAACCTTTCCATCAATAATGATGGGTATATTCTTTATGGAGGCGGGGATTATGATGCCATTTTTATTAACTATATTGATTTCGTAATTTTGAGGGATACCCTCTAATGCACTTTTAAATTTTGAAATTGTCATATCTAAATAATGTGGGTCTACCACTTTATGAAAGGACATGCATAAAAGCTCTTCTTTAGAATACCCCAACAAGTCCCAGACAGAGGAATTTAGTTCTGTATAAAAGCCTTTCTGATCCATTGAAAAAACTAGATCAGGATTATACTCGAACAGTGATTGGTATTGTTGTTTTTTTTCCTCTAGTTCTCTTCTTATCCGTTTTTGCTCCGTAATATCTCTTAAGACTAATTGGAAGGCATGCTTATTTTCATATAGTATTCCAATTCCTGCAACTTCAACATCGATAATAGAACCGTCAAGGGCGATAATCTGTTGCTCATTAGATTTTATCTGTCCACCATCGCTTAAGGTCTGCATTTGTTCCTTTACGGTTCTACTAAAATTGGCAGGGACAAAATCCATTATTGGTTTTCCGATTAGATTATTTTTATCTGATGCATTTAATATCCTTAAACAAACTTGATTAACAAACATAATTACTTTTCCGTCATGGACAATAATGGGCTCAGGGGAAAGTTCAACTAAGCGACGGTATCGTACTTCACTTTCCTTTATTTGTTTTAATAAAACTTTTTCAGTTTGTAAGGAACGGTAGTCAATTAATCCAAAGTATAATGCAACTATCATGATAAAAAGGGTACTGAATGAGATAATACCAACTAAAATAAATGCATCAATTCCAGTAGTTATGTCATCATAGTGGTGAAGACCGACATAATGAGTCGCCCTCATTCCTGTATAGTGCATGGCAGATACGGCTATCCCTAAGACCACTGCACTAAGAATGGTTCGAAGAATTGAACTGTGAAAGTCATCTTTATTTTTAACAAACATTTTAATAGAAAGTGATGAGAGCCCAAGCGAAATTACGATGGAAAGGGTAACATAAATCGAATTAAGTTGAATTTCTACCGGTTCGTTTACCGCAAATATTGCGATATAGTGCAAGATAACAATACCTATACCCAGAGTTAGGCCACTTATTAATATTTTGGTTTTTGTTAGGGGCGGAACATAAAGTATATAAAAAGCAGTAAATGAGAACAAAATGGCAGATGCGAAAGACAGAAGTAGTAGGAATATATCATATGTCACTGGATAATCCGTATAATATGAAATCATGGCAATAAAATGCATGGAATAGATTCCTGTAGCCATCACAAATGCCCCTGAAAGAAGCCAAATCATTTTCTTTGATCGATTGGCGTCAAAGATTCTTCCTACCAAAACTAAAGTAGTATAAGAAGAAATAATAGCAATGAAAACAGAAAAGATAATCAAAGTAGGACTAAATGATGAATGAAACACCCAATAACTCACTCCCTCCGAACAACATAGATTCAAGCTGATACGATCCAATCCTTATACATGGTTTAGTATTTCACATTGGGGTGGTACTTAATCTTTATTCTGGTGCCTGACCCCCAGTAGAGTAATGCGTTAGTGTGTTGAGGTACAGTTGCACAATTAGTAAATCACATACCGATGGGCCAATGGACCTGTCCCCCCGGCTCCCCTGGGCTCTTTTAGTATCAATTTGGTAGAAATAAATGTAAAATTAAAGGTAAGTATACTTATTATTCAAAATTTTGAGGAGTGATGGGTTTGAAGGCACAAGTGATCCGTTCTTTTGGGGCTGCATCTGTTTTTCAATTAGAAGATATCCCTCTTCCAGAAGTGAAAACAATGCATGTTTTGATTCAAGTCAAAGCTACAAGTTTGAATCCCATTGATACAAAAATACGCAGTGGCGTTTTTGCCAAATTTGCTCCTGAATTTCCGGCTGTTTTACATGGAGATGTAGCGGGTATTATTACCGAAGTGGGAGAAGGGGTTACTGAATTTAAACCAGGTGATGAGGTATATGGTTTTGCAGGTGGTGTTAGAGGTTCGGGAGGTGCTTTAGCAGAATACATGCTGGCAGATGCTAGATTGCTAGCTCATAAACCGAAAAATTTGTCATTCGCAGAAGCAGCTGCCTTACCCGTTGTTACGATCACGGCTTGGGATGCTCTCGTTAAACGCGCCAACATTCAAGCTGGAGATGAGATTCTGATTCATGGTGCCACAGGCGGGGTGGGACATGCTGCTGTCCAGTTGGCAAAATGGATCGGTGCAAAGGTGTATACAACCGTCTCCACACCAGAAAAAGCTCTAATTGCGAAAGAACTTGGAGCCGATGTAGTCATTAATTATAAAGAAACGTCTGTACGAGACTATGTAGAGACGTATACGAGAGGAAAAGGGTTTAAATATATTTTCGATACCGTGGATCGTGAAAATTTAGAGCGGTCAATTGAGGCGGCTTCTTTATACGGAACCATTGTGGCTATTGCTGTAAGTCAAAACTATAACTTAAGTCCATTTCTTTTAAAAGCACTGAATTTTCATGTCGTTTTCATAGAGTTACCCATTCTACATGAAGAATTCCGTTACATAAATGGAGAGATATTGAAGAAGGTTACACCCGTTATTGAGGAAGGAAAGCTTCGACCACTTATTGATTCTAGACGCTTTACCTTTGACGAAATAGCTGAGGCACATGAATATTATGAAACCAAAAAGGCAGTTGGAAAGATTGTTTTAGTAAACAATTGGTGAAAATCTCAGAGGTACCGTGGTGGTACAATTAGTTAATCGTATACCGATGGGCCAGTGGACCTGTCCCTCTGGTTTTCCCTCTGGTTTTTGTAAAGGGGATCTGAAAAATGAGAGAAATAAAGATTTCGATTTTACAATTTGATATTTTGTTTGGCAATCCAGAAGGGAACTACAATAAAGTAGAAAAACTAATTAACGAAGCTGTAAAATCAAAGCCTGATATTATTTTGCTGCCTGAACTATGGACGACTGCCTATGATCTTGAGAGATTAGAAGAGATTGCTGATGATAAAGGAGCAAAAACGATTTCATTTATATCTTCATTATCGAAAAAGCATCACGTCAATATCATTGCGGGTTCCGTCGCAAATATTGTTCAAAACGGTGTGAAAAACACGATGTTTATTGTTAATTCGAATGGGGAACTTGTTCATGACTATAGTAAAGTCCATTTGTTTCGATTAATGAATGAAGAGAAATATTTAATACCCGGAAATAAAAAAGGAGCATTTGAGCTATTAGGAATTCCTTGTGCAGGTTTTATTTGCTATGATATACGATTCCCGGAATGGATTCGGACACATGCTATAGAGGGTTCAAAACTTATCTTTGTTAGTGCCGAGTGGCCGCTAGCAAGAATTGAACATTGGAAAAACCTTCTAGTTAGTCGTGCTATTGAAAATCAATGTTATGTTGTTGCTTGTAATCGAGTAGGAGAAGATCCTAACAATGTGTTTGGAGGTCACTCAATCGTTATCGATCCTTGGGGTAAAGTAATTGCTGAGGGTGGATTGGATGAAACAATCCTTACCACGACAATTGATATTTCACTCGTTGACGAAGTTCGAACAAGAATACCGATATTTGAAGATAGAAGGACAGATTTGTATTAGTGATATTAAAATAGTAATTTATTTGTTAGCGCATAGTTTCAAACTATAAAAAAAAGACGACTCAAGAAATTTATAAATACAATTTCTTGAGTCGTCTTTTTTTCTGTAACCTTGAAAAAATGTCATGGTTACAGTGTTCTCCACATATGGTTCGAATTTTTTATTCAAAGCTATTTACCGTAATCTGAAACGGTTACATTTGTTTCTTTTTTTACAATAAATCTATATTTAGAAATGTTATATTTTATTCATGGAATTCTAAATTTTCAGATAAGGGTGGCTGATAGAATCGATTGAGTAGAAAACTGGGATAAACCGTATTCTTTGTCCTTTATCAAGACAATAGAAATGCGCTGTCCCTACGGTGTTAACGTAAGGGAAGCATAAGTGAAACAAATGGAACACGGGCTATCGGAATCTCTTTAGATGTGATGTAGGAATGCATCAACTATGTGATGGGTGTTTTTTGAATATGGGTAACTTATTTAATAAATGAAAAATGGCTAGAAGTGAAGGGAAGAAGCAACAAGTCTGGCGAAGTGTATCTAATCAAGTCATTCGGTTTGCCTACCGTAATTAAGCAGGCAGAAAAAGCTGCTGAACTTCAGAAACATTAGCTGTTTATTTTATGGTTAAAAATAATGAAAGGATGTGCCACGCATGTCAATAAATATTGAATCTACTAAAATATCTCTAGAATCTTTGAATACCAGTTATATCAATGGTAAGTGGGTAGAGGGGAAGAGTCAAAATACGTATAATATTGTCAATCCTTATGATGGCTCAGTATTATCAAAGGTACGTCTAGCTACAGTTGAACAATTAAGAGAAGCCTTTGAAATCGCGAAAGAAGCACAAAAAAGTTGGGCCCAATCAACAGCTGAGGAGAGAAGGATAGTAATTGAAAAGGCCATTCAATATTTAAATGAGAACCGAGAAGAAATTGTTTCCATTGTGAGTCAGGAAACAGGGGGATCAGTTTTAAAAGCAAATGTTGAGCTCCATCTTGCTTTGGAGGTAATGGAGGAAGCTCTTAAATTCACAGATGAAATATATCAGATTAAGGAAATTCCCTCTACGACTGATGGAAAAGTAAATCATGTATATAAACTGCCGCTTGGTGTAATTGCCTCCATTTCACCGTTTAATTTTCCAGTGAACCTTTCAATGAGAACGATTGCTCCCGCAATTGCACTGGGGAATAGTGTTGTGCATAAGCCGGATATTCAAGTAGGGATGTCTGGAGGTACAATTCTAGCTAAAGCGTTTGAGGCAGCTGGGCTGCCTAAGGGAGTATTTAATGTAGTTTTGACAGATATCGATGAAATCGGTGACGAAATGTTAGAAAATCGTCATTCCAGCTTAATCAGTTTCACTGGTTCTACAGCTGTCGGAAGACATATTGGTGAAATTGCTGGCCGCAATTTAAAAAAGGTCGCACTTGAATTAGGAGGAAACAGTCCATTTGTCGTTCTATCTGATGCAGATGTCGATCAGGCTGTTAATGCTGCTATTTTTGGAAAGTTCATTCACCAAGGACAAATTTGTATGATTATCAATCGTATGATTGTTCATCAAGATGTTTATGACCAATTTGTTGAAAAATTTGTGGAAAGAGCAAAGCAGGTTCCTTATGGTAACCCAAGAGATCCAAAGACGATCATTGGACCAATAATAAATGAACGCCAGATGCAAAAAGCGCTTAGCTTGATTGAGGAAGCAAAAAAAGAAGGGATTAAAGTAGCACTAGAAGGTAAACGTGAGGGAAATGTTTTGACTCCTTATGTATTTGTCGATGTAGATAATTCTAGTAAACTAGCACAAACAGAGGTCTTTGCACCTATTGCGACGATTATTAAAGCAAGTACAGATAAGGAAGCGATAGAGTTAGCAAACGACACCGAATATGGATTAAGTTCTGCTATCTTTACAAGCAACTTAGAAAAAGGGGAAGATCTTGCATTACAACTTGATAGTGGTATGACCCATATCAACGATCAAACAGTAAATGACAGTCCAAACATTCCATTCGGAGGTAATAAAGCAAGCGGTTTGGGGCGATTTGGAAACCCATGGATTGTAGAAGAGTTTACTGTAACGAAATGGGTGTCGATCCAGGAAAGGAATAGACAATATCCCTTTTAAATTAAGCATTTACCTTTGATAAGAACATGTTTTTTGTGGAATTGTTTTTCTCTAGTAAAGGAATTAAGTAAAAAATTAAAGTATCAGTTTCATTATGCGTGGAGTCCGCCATCCATTATTATTTATGAAAAGGAGAAAAGTATTTTATGAAAATAACGTTAGAAAGTAGTATGGAAGGTTTTTTGAAAAAATTTGAAAAGTCCAAGGAATTAACAGAAAAATGCAAAGATAGTATTCCTGGTGGTTTTAGTAGGAAAACTTTCAATTACGGTCCTCATGGAATTTTTGTTGAACGTGGGGAAGGGCAGTATATTTACACGGTTGATGGACATAAGTTGCTGGATATGAATAATAATTTTACAGTAAATATCCTTGGACACAACCATCCGAATATTTCAAATGCTATTATGGAGACACTTCCAAAAGGGTTTTCCTTTGGTAATCCTACTGAATATGAAAGCAAATTGGCGGAGATTCTTATCGAGCGAATTGAATCAGTGGAAAAAGTGAAATTTTCATGTTCAGCAAGTGAATCTTGTCTTAGCGCCATTAGAATGGCGAGGGGGTATACAGGAAAGACCAAAGTAGCCAAATTTGAAGGTGGTTATCACGGGTTTATAGATGATCTTGCTGTATCTGCGCACCCTAGCCCTGATATGTCTTCCGGTCCTGATCATAAGCCAAACCCTCTCCCTGACTCTGGCGGAATTCCTGCGTTTGTTACAGAAAACACTGTATTATTAAAGCAAAACGACCTTGCTGTCTGTGAACAGATTCTGAGGGAAAATGCTCATGACACCGCATGCGTTATTATGGAATTGCAGTCCGGTGCAGGTGGAGTAGTGGTGCTGGAACAGGATTTTGTTGAAGGCATTCGTGCACTTACAGAAGAACTTGGTATTGTCCTGATTTTCGATGAAACAATCACATTGCGTGCTGGCTATCATGGATTGCAGGGCATATATGGAGTAAAGCCGGATTTAACTGTAATGGGAAAGATGATTGGTGGTGGCATTCCTATTGGTGCAGTAGGGGGTTCATCTAAGATCTTTGAAGTACTTGAAGGTGACAAAGTGGCGATTTCAGGAACTCACCACGGTCATCCACTAGCAGCAGCTGCAGGGATAGCTTGTATGCAAACAATGGATGAGGCTGCTTTAGGTAAATTGAATAATCAGTCTGATCGAATAAAAAAAGAAATCAATGAATGGTCTACTAGTAAAAATTATCCATTTTCCGTTTATGGTAAGGGATTCTCTTTTCTTGCTTATACATTTACAGACAAAGTTGGTAGGGAAATTAAAACGCATAGAGACTACTGGCATTATGCAGACAATGATAAAACCTCTATCTACTCGTTAGAAATAGCTACACGTGGCTTTTTTCCGGTATACAGAGGGCAGTTCTCTCTTTCATTACCAATGACGGATGAAGACATTACTGCCTTCATTGAAACCACTAAAGATATTGTTACGGGGATAATGGAATAGAGCTGGGGAGATCTTGTTTACGTAATGTCTTATTAAAAAAATGGTTGACTCTTTACTTGTTTTTCCTAAGAGATTTAGGTTTAAAAAGACCTTGATATAATATATAGCCCTCATTTATGAAAAAAATGTGGGCTTGTACTCTCTCTATGAAATTAATTATTCAACTTTTATATATCTACAATGTCCTGCTATGTCGAGGGGTGAGTTCTATCTATTTATCGACCTTTTAACCTGTAAGGGGGTTAAATAATTAAATTTCCTAAATTCACGGGTTAAATGTGCTTGGTCATAGAAACCAAACTCTTCGACAATATCTAGCAGGTCCCCATTTTTGTCTAAAATTCTGTTCAGAGAATTCTGAAAACGGATAATACGGTTGAATAATTTTGGGGTCATACCGGTATATTGTTCAAATTTTTTACGGAAATATTGAACTGTATATCCTGTTTTCTCAGCCAAGTGGTTTATCTCGATATTTCCTCTAGTAAGATACGATTGTTGTATGGAATATTGTATGAATTCTGGAACATCTCGGACAGCGAAATAATCAGACTGAATAAAGCGGTTAAACAAATTGATACAATTATGAAAACTATTGTCCGTTAACATCTGTTCCATTAGATGTTCTTGTTTCAAAAATGACGAGAATGGAATGTGGTCATCTATTACTGGCTCATCCGGCAATTTGATGCCATATTCCGGCAAAAGTCTAATTCCGAAGTGCTTAACCCCAGAGCGAAAACGTATTTCCTTGTTTTCCAATACACTTCCACCGATTAATGCAGTTGGCTTGCTTGGATTCAGCTCGAAGACAATTTCAACGCAAGCATCAGGTAGGACGGATATATATTCATAAGCTGGGTCGTTGATCTTAAATTCATAAAACAGTATAACCGGCAACTTTGAACGAAAATGATTCAAGGGCGGTTTACAATAATGGAAGGTTACTTGTTCCAATCCAGGTTGCATAGGTATATAATTGCTGGACTTTTGAATCATTCATTATCCCTCTTTCTTCGATTAATTAGCTTGATAATAGTGTTAATATTTTGAATTTAATAACATTTTATCATAATTGGATTTCATATAATAGTCACTTCCCCTCAATTTTTGAGTCGTATTTCGGTAGAACATGTACATTAATAGTTTTAAATGTCATGAGTGGTACTTAATGTTTTATATTATTTCTAATAAATAGTTTCTTTTTTTACAAGAAAATTGGATATAAGGGTGCTATATTTAAATTGTGAATATTCTAAATTTTTAGGTGACAGGGGATAAACTAGATGGGGGTAAAAGCTAATCAAACAGTAAGATAGTAAGTATTTTAATGATGAGAAAAGACATTAAAAGAAAAAACATTGATATGTAAAAACGGATAGGTGAAAAGTCTTAACTGTTTATTGAAGTACGAACAAATTGGCACTCACCCTGAATGGATATCGATGATCTTTCTATCTTGAACGGGATGTTCACTAGTGATTATCTAAAGGAGGAAAAGAAAAGTGAATTTAGAAACGTTTGTTCAACAATTATTGAATTCCAACAAGGAGCTGTTGATGGATACAGAACCTGCTTTCTCATACAGATTATCGGCTGGAGGTGCAGAGAATGAATAATGAACTATACTTTAAGCGCATTACTGATATTTCCAAAATGGTAAGATCAAAAGCGATTTCACCGACTGAACTAACACAACTTATGCTAGACCGGATTGATACATTGAATCCAAAACTGAATGCTTATATAAGTGTGATGAAGGATGAGGCACTTGCTCAAGCCCGTGAATTGGAAGAAGAGGCTGCGAGAGGGCACTTCCGGAGTCCGTTGCATGGTGTACCTATTTCTATTAAAGATGTGTTTGATACAAAGGGGCATCCTACTACCGGGGGTTCAAGAGTGTTTAAAGATTGGAAATCCGATAAAGATGCAACTATTATTCGCAAATTGAAGGAAGCGGGGGCCGTCATTATTGGAAAAAACAACCTACATGAATTTTGTTGGGGTGGCACTAATGAAAATCTACATTATGGTCCTGCTCGAAATCCATGGAATCCGGATAAAATTCCGGGTGGTTCAAGTGGGGGCTCGGCAGTAGCAGTTGCTGCCGGTATGGCTTTCGGTGCAATAGGAACAGATACGCTAGGTTCGGTTCGGCTACCGTCTGCACTGTGCGGCAGTACTGCTATCAAACCGACATACGGAAGGGTTAGTCGATACGGAAACATGCCAATGAGTTGGACATTTGATCATATCGGACCTATGGGAAGATATGTAAAGGACTTAGCGTTAATGCTACAGCTAATCTCAGGACATGACCGTCAAGATCCAACCTCCTCCAAGGAAATTGTCGATGTTGCATTTGAGGACTCTCTAGAAAACTTAAATGGTGTAGTGATCGGAATTTGTCGCGAATACTTCTTTGATGAAAGTGCTGATCCAGAGGTAATTAAGCTTGTTGAGGATGCCATCAGTGTTATGGAGAACCTTGGAGCGACAGTGAAGGAAATTAAAATTGAAGGTATTGATAGAGCAATCCAATCCATTTTTTCAATAGCGGTTTCAGAAGGATATGCTTTTCATAAAAACATTATTGACTCACATCCAGAGTTATATGGCAATGGGGTACGGGAGCATATTTTGGATGGAAAAGGAGTAAGTGCACAAGAATATATTGATGCCCAACGGTACCGGAATCTATTTACTCAAAGACTTTTAGAAACAATGGAGGGTGTTGATATTCTTTTAACTCCGACAAACATCCATCCTGCATTCTCAATTTGGTCTGTTCCTCCAGAAAACATGGCAGAAGCAATTTGGAGCCTATTCCGGACCCCAATTGGAAACTTTACTGGTTTCCCTGCGTTATCAGTTCCGTGTGGTTTTGTGACGGAAGGTTTGCCGGTAGGATTGCAGTTGATTGGAAAGCCGTTTACTGAAAAAAGGATTTTACAAATTGGTGATTGTTTTGAGCGGGTTAAACCTTATGCCGATCAACTGGCAGAAAATAAAGCTTATGAGAATTATTCAATACCTAGATGATGACAATTACTGGAGGTCAAACGATGAAAAAAGTATTTTCGCTATTCGTACTTATACTATCAATAATCGTGTTTAGCGCTTGTGCACAATCTAACGAAAAAGTAGATCAGAGCGCGGGTGAAACAAACAGCGATGAATCCGGGAACACGATCAAAGTTAGTCTACTTACCGCTTTAAGCGGACCAGCATCTCCTTATGGCGGAACCTCGGTGAATGTCGCGGAAATGGCAATAAAGGAGATCAATGATGCGGGAGGACTGTTAGGAAAAAAGCTCGAGTTAATGGTAGGAGACACTGGAACTGATCCTAAAGTTGCGAATGAACAAGCCAAGATTGCTATTGACAAAAATAAAGCGGATGTAGTTTTTATCCAAGCAAGTGGTGCAGAAAGGGATTCGATTAGCCCTATAGCTGAAGAGGCTGGGAAGATGTACTTTTTTACACCAATTACTGAATATGTGGAAGCACCGAATCTTTATATAAACGGTGAAACTCCTTCCCAAATTATAGAACCGGTAGTGCCATATGTAATCGAAGAGTATGATACAAAAAAGTGGTATATCGTAGGAAATGACTATAAATTTCCGAGGGATGTTAGTAATGTGTTAAAGGAAACGTTATCGGCTGAAAATGCTGAAGTAGTGGGTGAGGAATACGTTCCTATGGGTACTTCAAATTTTTCGACCATCCTAACAAAAATACAAGCTGCTAAACCTGATATGATCTCTATGGAGCTTATTGGTTCTGATGCAATTGCATTTATTAAGCAACTTCGCAGTATGGGTTTAGATAAGCAAGTAAAAATAATAAGCTTTGTAGTTGATGAGGATTCCGTGAAAGCGATGGGCGAAGGAGCAGTGGGTATGATTGAGCCTGCGTCTTATTTCTACAATTTAGAAACTGAAGAAAATAAGAAATTTCTTGAGAGATATAATGAAATGTTCGGAGAAAACGCACCAAGACCAAATTTCATATCAAACGGTCCTTATGATGCAATTCATATGTGGGCCTTGGCGGTGAAGGAAGCGAATTCTTTAGAGACAGAGGCGGTTAAAGAACAAATATCTAAGGTTTCATTTGTAGGTCCTAGAGGAGAGATTACATTTGATGAGAAATCAAAATATGCTAATCTATCAATCTATCTTGGGGAAGTACAGTCTGACCTAGAGTTCAAAGTGGTAAAAGACTTTGGCGTTATCAAACCGCAATAGAATTTGGAGGTGCAAGAATATGGCTAAGACAGGATTTATATGTGATGAAAGTTACTTTTGGCATAATGTTGGTACCGGAGCACTTATGCTCAGAGCGGAAGGATATTTAGAGCCAGATATTTACGCTGAAAATCCAAGTACTAAAAGACGTATAAAAAATCTATTAGAGCGTAGCGGGTTTATCAATGAATTAGAAGTTTTGAAACCAAGGTATGCTACTAGAAATGAGATTGAATATTTTCATACGCCGGAATATATCGATAGAGTCAAAGAACTTAGTGATACTACTGGCGGTGACGCAGGTGTTCATGCCATTGTAGGGAAAGGTACCTATGAAATTGCTAAGTTGTCCGTAGGAGGTGCTTTAACCGGTATTGACGCAGTTATGGAAGGTAAAGTAAAAAATGCTTACGCTCTTATTCGACCGTGTGGGCACCACGCTGAAAAAGATCAAGGTCTAGGGTTTTGTATATTCAATAACGCTGTCATCGCGGCGCATTACGCCAGGGAAAAGTATGGTTTAAAACGTATTATGATTATAGATTGGGATGTACATCATGGAAATGGTATTGAACATGCATTTTATGATGATCCTAATATATTATTTTTTTCACTGCACCAACATGGGACTATTCCTCCTGGAGGGGGAAATGCAGAAGATATAGGAGAAGGTCCAGGAAAAGGGTACAACGTTAATATTCCATTACCAGCTGGAACAGGAAATGCAGGGTACCTCTATGCGCTAGAGAATATCGTCGTTCCGATTGCTGATGAGTTTATGCCTGAACTAGTGATAGTATCGGCTGGGCAAGACCCAAGTATTTATGATCCGCTTGGTCGGATGCAAGTAACAGCAGAAGGATTTTATAAAATGGCTTCAATTGTGAAGGGAATAGCTGACCGTCACTGTAACGGACGTCTTGTGGCTTGTCATGAAGGAGGATATAGTTCAACATATGTACCGTTTTGTACATTGAAGGTTATTGAATGTCTAAGTGGTCTAGAGAGTGGAGTGGAAGATCCGTTTCAAAGTATTTTCAACGAACTCCCTGAAAACAAAGTATCATTTGACCAATCCGAAGCCGTCGATAAGGTTAGAAAGATTCAATCCGAATTTTGGAGAGTGGTTTAATTGGTAACCGCAACGATTGTAGGTTTAGATGTTATTAGTTCGATAGCGATATTATTCCTTGTCGCTATCGGACTCGCAATTATATTTGGATTAATGGGTGTAGTGAATTTGGCGCATGGAGAGCTTTTGATGTTAGGAGCTTATTCGGCCTACCTAACTACTAGCCTTGGATTGAGTCCATGGTTAGCGCTGCTTATTGCACCTATTGTTGTAGCATTATTTGGACTGGTTTTGGAGAGGCTATTGATTCGTCGTCTTTATGGCAAGATCATGGAGTCTATTCTTGCAACGTGGGGAGTAGGAATTGTAATACGGCAATGCATTGAGATGATCTTTGGAAAAAACTACAAACCAGTACCAATGCCTATAGATCAATCTGTGTCGATGTTCGATGTAAGTTATCCGCTTTACCGTATACTTATCGTCTTCATTGCAATAGCCGTTGTAATCATGCTTGTTTTAATAGAACGTAAAACAAACGTAGGGGTAACGGTTCGAGCTGTAATTAAAGATCCGGTATTATCTTCCTCGCTAGGTATTAATGTAAATAGGGCTTATACTACTACCTTTGTGGTAGGTAGTGCATTGGCGGGGTTTGCAGGAGCTCTACTTGCTCCTTTTGTTAGTGTATACCCTGGGATGGGGGTTTGCTACGTAATGAATGCCTTTTTTTTAGTGTTGGTTGGTGGGATGGGGTCTATACTAGGGGTTGCAGGAAGCGCTACTATCTTAGGAGGATCCCAAACATTGATTTCTTTCTGGTACGATTCAATCTGGGGAAGCATTTCGATCGTGGTTCTGGCAATGGTAATTATGAGATTCCGAAAAACCAATTTATCTTAGGAACGATAGGGTGATGTTTTTGTTAAACAATTATTTCTTGAAAAATACTACTATTAAGCACCTTACTATCATTTGTCTTCTGTTATTGTTATTGCCTTTCGTATCAACTGATTACTTTTTATCATTGATTGGGAAGGTCTTGATATTTGCTATTTTTGCTATAAGTCTTGATTTGGCATGGGGATATGGTGGTATCCTATCTTTGGGGCACAGTGTGTTTTTTGGTTTGGGTTCGTACGCCTTTGCTATCACTGCATTGCAGTGGGATTCAAGTGTTTCTATTGCTTTGGGAGTCGTTTTGGGCATTGCTCTTCCGGCACTGCTGGCTCTTGTCGTTAGTATGTTTCTTTTTTTTACTAAGTCGAGTCTATTTTATATCGGGGTCATTACCCTGTCATTATCTCTACTGGCGGAACAAGTGGCACTCCGTTTCCCTCAATTGACGGGGGGGCAAAATGGATTAAATGGCTTGCCTGGATATCCCTTATCTGGAATTCCGCTTTACTTTGTTATTTTTTTCTTTTTTGTATCCGTTCTTTACCTTTCGTACAAATTTTTGAACAGTAATATGGGAAAAGTGGTTGTTGCTGTTAGGGATAATGAAGAGCGAACTCGCTTTATGGGTTACAAAACAGCGTGGGTTCGGACGTTAATGTTTGTTCTCTCAGGGACCATTGCAGGTTTAGCCGGCGTTCTATATGCTCCTTACTCAGGATTCGTTTCACCTAGTCTATTGAATTTTGTTTTAGCTACGCAGGTTATCGTGTGGGTTGCAATCGGTGGACGCGGCAAGCTAGTGGGTGCAGTTATTGGAGCATTATTAATTAATATTTTAGAACCGTATTTTATTGAAAGTTTTCCTTATGTGTGGCAAGTGCTACTTGGACTGCTCTTCGTGTTTGTCGTAGTGTTTATGCCAAATGGATTGTATTCACTGCTTAACAAAAAAACATCGGATAAGGAAAACCAATATCAAGTTGTGGTGAAGCCCCCTTCTCAAAGTAAACAACACGGAAATGGTATTCTAAATATTCAAAATCTTAAGGTTTCATTTGGATCTCTTAATATACTAAAAGGTATAGATTTGAAGTTAAACAGTGGAGAATTGTTATGTATTATCGGACCAAATGGAGCAGGAAAATCAACATTGATAAACAGTCTTACAGGACGGAATATTCCAACAGGAGCTGTGGAGTTAGAGGGACAAAGAATCGAGAATAAGAAACCAGAGGACATCGTTCGCTTGGGAATAGCTCGGACATTTCAATCCACAAATATAATTGGTTCATTAACGGTAGCTGAAAACTTACAATTAGCAGCAGGAAAAGGTAAGTTCCCTTCTTTCTTTAAAAGAACAAATACGTTAACTTTAACGCCTTCCGCTGAACAGTTGCTGCGCCAAAGCGGGTTATCGGAAAAGTTATCAGTTGAGGCAGATAACCTAGTCCATGGAGACCAGCAATTGCTGGAACTATGTATGTCAATCGCGCTTGAACCGAAAGTATTATTTTTAGATGAACCTACTGCAGGTTTAACTTTACATGAGCGGAGAAACATAGGGAAAATGCTGACACAACTTGCGCGTAAGGATAATATTTCCCTACTAGTCATCGAACATGATGTGGATTTTGTAAAGGAAATCTCTGATAGGGTAACCGTTTTACATGATGGGACAATTATGGCAGATGGGACTGTACAAGACGTTACTGGGAATGAGCTTGTTAAGAGAGTGTATTTAGGGGGAAGGGCAACATGAGTCTAATGGAAATAAACAGGATGTCTTCGGGATATGGGCGAACGGTCATTGACAGAGAAATACAATTAAAGGTTGAATACGGTAAGATCTTATGTGTATTGGGAAGAAATGGTGTAGGGAAATCCACTCTATTAAAGACTATCATGGGAATTGTTGAAACATTTGAGGGAGAAATCTCATTTGACGGAGCTAGGATTACAGGACTAAAACCGTTCCAGATTGCAAATATGGGGATTGCTTATGCACCCCAGGAATCAGCATTATTTGATAATTTAAGCGTGGAGCAAAATCTGAAGGTGGGCCTTCCACGTCAAAGTACAAGTTTTAGCACCATTTGCGAGGAAGCTTTTCGAATTTTCCCAATCCTTAAGGAAAGATTGAAACAAGAGGCGGGTACGTTAAGTGGTGGAGAAAAGAAGATGTTGCTTATGGCAAGGGCCATGATTCGATCACCAAAACTAATTATATTGGATGAGATTACAGAGGGTGTCCAGCCTTCTGTCATTGATAATATTTCAAATGCATTACGAAAAATGAATGAACAAGGGGTATCGGTTTTACTTGTAGAGCAAAACGTTGATTTTGCCCTAAGTGTAGCCCATTCTTACGCAGTAATGAACCAAGGGCAAATCGTAATTAACGATTTGGTAGATCAAAACTCTAGATTAAGAATCGAACAATATATGGCAGTCTAATAAAAAAGTAAACTAAGAGGTTGTTGGCATTATTTTAATCCACAGAATCGTTATTGTTAATATAAAAGGATGGTCTAACGACTAAGTTTGGTATTTATAACATGAATAAGACTATTAAAATATATTTAGAACCTTATAAATTGAGTCCTAGAAGGACAGTAGGAACGGGTTAATGAAACCGGTTCCTATAATCTAGCTTATTTTAATAGAAGAGATAAGAAAATTAGCTAACACCAGGCCATAATTTGATGGATATAGTATAACAGTTTCTTAAAGATATTATCTGGTCCATGCTTGGTTAACAACATAAGGATTGGGGGAGAATCATGTCTTATTCTAGTTTAGAGTCCTCAAAAACACAGGGGATCGAACAATTTGGATATAAACAGGAATTTAAGAAAGTATTAAAAACTCGGGATTTAGTTATTTTTGGAATGGTATTTATGGCACCGGTTTCAGCTCAAACACTATTTGGTGCTCTTGCTCAAGTATCTCAAGGTCATGCCGTTTTAGCCTACTTAATTGGTTTAATTGCTATGCTATTTACAGCTTACTGTTACGGTAAAATGGCTCAAGCATACCCAATTGCTGGCTCAACGTATAGTTACACATCACAAGCTGTTCATTCAAATGTGGGTTTTATTGCGGGCTGGTCTATTATGTTAGATTATCTAATTTTCCCAATGTTAATCTATAAAGTAAGTGCTTTATTTTTATCGGAACTCTTACCATTTATTCCGCTTTGGGTGCTGTTACTAGTATTTTTAGTCCCAGTTACAATATGTAATTATTTTGGTGCTAAAACAACATCACGGGTAAATATTATTATGACAATCTTTATGATTTTAAGCATTGTGGCATTTGTAATAGTTGCTATAAAAGCAGTAGCAAATGGTGTTGGCTATGGAGAGGTCTTTACATTTAAGGGTATTTATAATCCTGAAACATTTTCTTGGGACAGTTTAATGGCGGCAGCATCGATTGCTGTTCTATCGTATATCGGATTTGACGCTGTAACCACGATGGCAGAAGATTCAAATGTTACAGGGAAAATGGTAGGTAGAGCTGCTGTGTTGGCTTGTGTGGTTAGTACTGTTTTTTATATCGCTCAAGCTTATTTTGCAACAGTAGCACAACCGGATTTTAATTCTTTTGAAACGGCAGATACTGCATTTTTTGAAATTGCATTTTCAGTTGGTGGGGGAACTCTTGCTACGTTTTGTACACTGATTATCGCCATTTCGGGAATTTCAACTGCGCTTGCTGGCCAGGCTGCAGCATCAAGAGTGTTATTCAGTATGGGGCGTGACAAGGTTTTACCAAACTTCTTTTCGCGACTTCATCCTAAGCATAAGACTCCAGTGAATAGTATTATTTTTATGGCTGTGGTTGGTTATATTGGGGCAGTTTTCATTCCATTAAGTGTGTTCTTCTCGATCGTTGTATTTGGTGCATTAATAGGTTTTATATGTGTAAACTTATCTGTTTTTGTAGAATATTTTATACGACGAAAAGAGCGATCTGGCCTATTTTTAATTACAAACGTTTTGTTTCCTATTCTAGGGTTTCTAGTTTGTTGTTATATTTTAGTAGGTATGGATGTAATAGGAAAGACAGTTGGATTTTGTTGGTTAGCTGCAGGAATCATCTTCCTTGCTATTACGACAAAAGGGTTTAAGAACTCTCCATCAGTTTTTAAAGAAAATACATTTGAATAACCTAAGGAAGGACCAGAGGGCCAGGGGTGAGGGCCAGGGGGACAGGTACCGTGGCGCAAGTTAGTATGTATATGCTAATGAGTCAGTGCCGGTGGACCTGTCCCTCTGGTTTCTGTCCCTCTGGTTTCCGCTGGTTCTCTGAATTAAATAGCAATTGAGTTGAAGCGTATCTCTTAGATAAGGGACACGCTTATTTTTGTTTAGAGCCAGAGGGATAGGATCAGTGGCATGATTCGTGAATATATACGATAGGCCAGTGGACCTGTCCCTCTGGCTCTTCCCCTGGGCCAGTGGATGAGCTGACCCCCTGGCTCTGTTTTTTTAGAGGATAGGATCTCTTTTTTCATTTAGTACTTCTTTTACTTCCTTTAAGCGTTGAAGAGATTTTCCGTCCATGTTTGCTGCTATTCCAAGGAATAAAATATCGACAAGGTGCATCATGCTCATTCTGGATGTTAAAGGCTCGCCTTGAAATACTATTTCCTTCTCTGCAACACAAAGTGATATATCCGCAATTTTAGTAATTGGCGAATTGACCCTTGTCGTTAAAGCAATTGTTTTTGCATGATGTTGACGTGCAATGGTTAAGGATTCAATCACCTCTTTATTTGAACCTCTATGAGAAATCGCCAAGGCAACGTCATCAGGGCTTGAAATAGCTCCAGCAACTGCATGCATATAAGAATCATTATAAACATTGCATAATATGCCAAGTTTCATAAGATTATAGGATAAATCAATTCCTGTTGAGTAATTGATGCCTTGTGCAAAAATATGAACAATTCGAGCCTTTTTAATTATATTGATTACTTTTTCCACGGAGGTATAATTCAAAAATTCCCGCGACTCGGTTACGGCGTGTATATTTGCATTAGAAGAAACGTTAACAATGGTTTCGATACTTGCGTGTAACCCTATTTCTTGATCCATTTGTGTGTGACTATCCCCAAGTTCATAAGCAAGGCTGATTTGAAGATCTCTGAAACCTTTGTATCCAACTCGCTTGGCAAACCGAACGACGGCAGCATCACTAGTTTTTGATTTTATCGCAAGTCCATTTAGGTTATCTTTAACTACAAATTCTGGATCATCTATAACAACATTAGCTATTCTTTTGAGGGTAGCTGGTAATGTAGGTAATAGTTTTTTTACTCGGTCTATAACGTTAGACATAAAATCCTCTCCTTCTTTTTTAGCATTTTTAAACTAGGGGTGCGAAATCGAGCTGTATGTCTATTCCTCTAGTAATTAAGATTTACAAACATATATTGTTTAAGTTCTAGTTTTAGAAAGTCAAATTTCTTATGTGGTCCTGTCACTCATTTAAAAAAATGAAAAAAACTTTTAGATTCCCATAGATTATTATACGGATTATTAAATTAAGCAAAAATCAAACAGCAAGTATTGAAAAAAACTTTTATTTATTATATAATTAAGAAAATTCAAAAATTAACAATATTTTACTGCGAAAAGTTAAGTTATAGAGTTATGTGAGCAATGAAAAGATTGCTAAATCATTATGTTATATTTTACTTATATATTTTTCATTCGATGTAAAATAATCCAATCATAATAATATATTATAAATCTCCGCTTTATTAATGCAAATACTACTATACTACAAGTTTATTTATCACCCATTTTCCAATAATAATATAATCCACCCGTTCTTTATTTAAATATACTTTTTCAAAGGTTTAGTACTAGTTGTTTTATTTATAAGTAATTTGCTAATTCAACGTAAAAGGATTAAGTGTTGTAATGTCAGCTTTTAAATCAGTGGATTAGTAGGCTGTAGAAAAAATCAACAGTTTGCAGTTATATCTTTTAAGTGTAAAACGTTGATATAGTCTTTTGCCTATTAAATCATAGATCATATGAACTCGTTATGTGTTCATGTAAATATCCTCAGTTAAGGAGGTGATTTATTACATAGATTAATAGAATTTCGCAACACAAATTATTTATACAAAATTTGAATAAGGAGGTTACAGATGTGCGGCGCGTATATGCCATTATACAAGCTGTTGGAAGAAAAAGGGATGACATTTTAGCTATTAAATAGATTTATTTCTGCACATGCATTAGGTTTTCCTTTCTATAGTATGGTTAAAATGACAAATCTCGTTAAAAATGGTATTCCTGAGCGCTTTTCGGATTGAAGTTTGTGTTTATTGAAACAGGTTTAATATGGATCCCATTTGTAATGAGCCGCTTGCCTAGAAATTCCTTCTCCCAGTACGTGAGATTTTCAGACTGTATGAACCAAAAAATGGTGCTCATTCAGAACATTCAAGCAAATTAGCAAAATCCAACGCCAACCATAACCTCGCGGGGGCAAACCTTGCGCCTTTTGAGCTGCGCTGGGAGATTAAATGAGATGAGAAGGATGTGTTTTAAAATGAACCGAAATATGTTTATCATTTCTATTTTGTTCATGTCGCTAATCATGTTAGTGGCTTGTAGCGGTCAGCAGGAAACGAACACCGATAATAATAAGGGTGAATCTGAAAATAGTGGAAGCGGCGGCGGAAATGGTGTGAATGTGTCAATAGCTTCTCATCCACAAGGGTCCGTTTATAACAGTGTAGCAACAGGCGTAGCAAGTATTCTTAGTAAAAATGGTCAAAATAAGGCAGCCGTAACTCCTTATGAAGGCCCAAATGCATGGATACCTTTACTGAATCAAGGGGATGTGGAATTAGGTGTAGCTTCAGTACCTGATGTAGCCTGGGCTTTCAGAGGAGAATCGACGTATGATCAAAATAAAAATGTCCGTATGCTTGTTAGAGGTAATCCGATGTTCACGGCTGGATATACAGTACGCGAAGACTCAGAAATTCAAAGTACATCGGATTTAAAGGGACGTAAAGCAACCTCCGATTATGCGGGAAATCAAATTGTAGTTAATATTCTTGAAGCACAGTTGAGGGGTGTGGGGTTAGGATGGGATGATATTGTCAAAGTTCCAGTTCCTTCTTCTGTAGCTGGCATGGAAGCGTTACAAACAGGAAATGCGGATGCAGTCTTTGCCGGTTCAATTACATCTCCAACAATTATGGAAGTAAATAATGCAATAGGGGTAAGGGTGCTAAATTTTGCGGATGTAACTGTCGAACAGGTTAAAAATAATGATATACCAGAGAAAGTAATGAAACCGCTTACTGAATTGGTTCCAGGTACTACACTGGCTGTTAGAACAGAAGGCATATTAGATGGTGAAGAGACAGTTGTTACCCAATATCCAACTATGCTTGCAAGCTATTCTGACATATCAGATGATGTGGCCTATGATATTGTAAAAACACTATTTGAAAATTATGAAGAATTGCATCCAATACACGCTGCACTAAAGCTTTGGGTTCCAGAGCAAATGTTTGATCCTAATCCTGCTGTTCCTTATCATCCAGGAGCGATCAAATATTTTAAAGAAATAGGTGTTTGGACGGATGAGGTTCAAGCGTTACAAGACGAACTACTTAAATTAGCCGAATAGGCTGTAAGGGTATTCCTAACTTAATAGGTAGAGGGGGGAAAAGATGGAGCAAACCAATCTTTCGCGATACAGAAATTTGAAGGGTCCTATGGCTGTTGTTTTGAAGGTAGCTCTGGCAGCAATACCGGTGGTTGGAGTTCTTTATTTATTGGGTTTCCAATATAAATTCGGTATCTCTATTTATGAAGAACAATACATTGGCTTGTTCATAGGTTTGATCCTTTTCTGTATTTTTTTAAGTGTACCAATTTCAAAGCGTTCTACGAAGTCAAAAGTTCCTTGGTATGACTTCGTTTTAGCGATGCTTGGACTAATAGTAGGATTAAATGTTGCTATTAATTACCCGGAGCTTTCATTAACTTTTACACATTTAACTCCAACGCGAATTGCCCTAAGTGTGATTGCGGTATTGCTATTTATGGAAGCGCTTCGAAGATTGGTAGGCAATATACTAGTAGTGATCGTGACCATTTTTATTTTTTACGCGTGGAGTGCACCGTTTTTTCCAGGACCACTTAGTGGTAAACAAATTAAACCTGAAAATCTATTTAATTATCTTTACCTAGATGCAAGTAGTACCTTAAATATGTTTGGGCTTGCTGCTACTATCGCGCTTACATTTGTCCTTTTTGGCCAAGTCTTGCTTGCATTTAATGGTGGCGATAAAATAAATAATATTGCCTTAAGCTTATTTGGACGGTTTCGTGGAGGACCAGCGAAAGCATCGATTGTTGGATCAAGTGCAGTGGGAAGTGTAACAGGCGGTCCAGTTACAAACGTTATGATAACAGGTACCATTACAATTCCGATGATGAAAAAAAATGGATATACTTCAGAACAAGCTGGAGCGATTGAGGCAGTTGCTTCAACAGGTGGTCAAATTATGCCTCCTGTTATGGGAATTGCAGCCTTTGTTATTGCCGATTATATGGGGGTTCCATATAGTGAAGTGGCTTTAGCTGCATTAATTCCTGCCTTACTTTTTTATATTTGCCTTTTCGCACAAGTTGATTTTATTGCTGCGCGGGATGGATTTAAACGCCTGTCTAAGGATAATCTTCCTGCTATAAAAGATTCATTAATCAAAGGTTGGCTTATTGTACCTCCATTTTCTTTTTTAATTTATAGCTTATTTTTCTTAGGATATCCACCAACACTTGCGGGTATTTATGCTACGGGTATAGGTCTTCTGTTTTTAACTGTATTTCAAAGACATTTATGGAAACAATTCTTCAAGTTAATTACTGATGCATTTGTTGGTACCGGCAGATTATTACTTGAAATAAGTATTGTGTTAGCTGCAGCAGGGATTATTATCGGAGTAACCGGCGTTACTGGTTTAGGGTTTAATTTGGCTTTAAGTCTTAGCTACGTCGGAGAATATGGACTATTACCACTGTTAATAACAAGTGCGATTGTTGCCGTGATATTAGGTATGGGAATGCCCTCAGTGGCAGCTTATACACTAGTTGCTGTATTGGTAGCACCGGCACTAGTTGAATTAGGGGTTCAACCTATGGCTGCTCATTTATTTGTTTTTTACTTTGCAATTTTGTCAAATTTTACACCTCCGATTGCATTAGCATGTTTTGCTGCTTCAAGCATTGCAAATGCGAGTCCTAACAAAATTGGACTTCAAGCTATGCGGCTGGGGTTGGTAGGGTATATTGTTCCGTTTATATTTGTATTTTCTCCTTCCTTACTGCTGAAGGGAGATATAGTTTATTCAACTATGATTTTGTCTGTTGCAACAGCAGTTGTTGGCTGTATTATTCTTGCATCTGCAGTTGAAGGCTTTTTTTTACAGCAAGTCGACTCTGGAAAAAGGATTGTCTTAGGTATCTGCGGTTTTCTTCTACTTTTACCTATAAATTTTTCCAATTCAACTTGGATTTTCAATGCTGTGGCCGTTGTAACAATTTTGTATATTTTATTTAGTCAAATAAGAAAGAGTAAGTCTGAAAAGACAGTAACGATGACTTAGTTATTTGGCTAAATGATTTGATGAGTAAAGCATTTTTGGCAAGAAGGCAAGAACATTTTTATGCCTTCTTGCAAAATTGAATAAGGAAAAAAGCGCTTAAACCAATTGCTAATGCCAAACAACCTGTGGCCGTTGCAGGTAGGTGTACACCGCTTAGAGTTGGGTTATTTGTGTCGTAACTTCAAATGTAAAACGAGAAAAATCAATCACAATAAAAGAGAATTTTGTAGGTCTTGAAATGGAAGCTAAGTTGGCTGTACAAGTCGCTGTTATTTGTGCAGCTGGTCATTAATGTTTTTTATAAATCTACTGGAGGTAAATAACGTGAAAAACTTTTCTGTGGATATGTATATTAATGGTGAATCTGTTTCAAATAGTGAAAAATTAACACTTCATGACCCAGCGAATCTCAAAGTTGTTATTGGAGAGATACCGATGGGGAATGAAGCACATGTGAACAAAGCAGTAGAGTGTGCACATATTGCGTGGCCGCAGTGGTCAGCACTAGGAGCAGACGCTAGAGCTGAGTATTTGCAATCAACTGCGAAGTATATAGAAGAAAATATTGGGTCTTTAACAGAACTCCTTGCATTGGAAAATGGGAAGTTACTATCTGAAGCGAAAGCAGAATTAGTAGCTTCTGTAAATGTTTTGAAGTATTACAGTACTTTAACAAACGAATTAAATGAAGATAAAGTGATTGAAAATGAACAGGGGAAGATGGTTTTAACACGAGATTCAATGGGGGTTGTTTCTGTCATTGTTCCTTGGAACTTTCCAGTATTATTGGGATTTATGATGGCTGCCCCGGCATTGCTTGCAGGGAATTCCGTTGTATTAAAACCTTCGACCTTTTCACCGCTGACACTTACAAAGATTCTTCGACATATGGCAGGTATGTTGCCGAACGGTGTACTTAACGTTGTTTTAGGCTCCGGTTCTACAGTTGGCCATGAAATGACAGTGCATCCAAGGGTGCGTAAAATTACGTTTACAGGAAGTACCGAAATAGGAAGTAAGATAATAAGTGAAGGTTCTAAGACGATCAAAAATTTCAGCATGGAATTAGGCGGGAATGATGCTGCCATTGTGCTTAGTGATGCAAATATAGATGAAGAAATGATAAATAAAATGATTAAAGGTGTATTTACGTTTTGCGGTCAAATATGTTATGCCATCAAGAGAATTTATGTTAGTAAAGACAGATATAGTGAGTTCGTCGAGAAATTTACTGCTGCAGCAGATAACTTAAAGGTCGGGCACGGCTTTAATCCAAAAGCGACATTAGGTCCAATTAATAATAAACCGCAGTTTGAAAGTGTGCAAAAGTTAATTAAGGATCTTGAGACCAGTAATGCGACAGTGACTCAAGTTGGAGCCTTTGTTGAAGGTGTAAAGGAAGAGGATGGCTATTATGTTTTACCAAGAATCGTGACAGGCGTAAGCCATGAAGATGATATTGTTCAAAAGGAACAATTTGGTCCGGTTATCCCAATCGTTCCATTTGAAACGGAGGAGGAAGCCATATCATTTGCGAATGATACTGAATTCGGATTAGGAAATTCGATCTGGACGTCAAATGAGGAGCGTGGATTTCAATTAGCTAAACGCCTTCAGTCAGGAAGTGTCTTCATAAATATTCATCAAGTAGGGGCATCAGCTGTTAACATGCCTTTTGGCGGCTATAAACAAAGCGGAATTGGGAGAGGCCATGCCGTTGAAGGTTTGCACGAACATACCGAATTAAAAGCAATTATCCGACGAACTGATATGTAGAAAGGTCTATAGTAAATTAGCAGTATAGTAGATAGAAAGAAGTCAACATAACCTGTTTAATTCCATCTGCTGTAAGGAGGTCACTCAATCATTGGGGAAGTAGAATATAAAAAAAATTTGGTAAGGCTGATTCGGGAAAAGGTTTGGAGCAACTTAGGAAATAAAGTGAAGGTGTTGACCAATTATTCCTTACTTGCAGTAGTTTTATATTACTTGAGTGGTTTTTCATTTCATGCTATTTATGAAAAACTGCTCTTGTTTTTCTTATTAATGGCCATCATACTAGGTCTTGTTTTATTTTCGAAACGAGTACCTAAAATACTAGGCATCACTTTATTTTTAATAGGACACATCCTTTTCTTTTATTTTAATTTAAGTTTAGATGATTGGTTACATGCTCTTGAGGTAAATATAGGCATTGTCAGTATCTTCATTGCGGTCAGTATATTGCAAATCCCAGTCCAATTTAGAAATTATATGGACGAGGTAACGAATCTTTCTAATAAATATTTAACGACCGCCAATAAAAAATATTTGTTTCTAAGTACACTTACTTTCTGCTTTACTCCTTTGTTTAACATATCTGTACTGCGATTTTTAGAACCTTATTTTGTTCGTATTAATACGAGTTCCCAATTAATAGGTGCTTCCATTCTCAGAAGCTTTGGTGCATCGTTTCTCTGGGCACCAACAACTGGTGCAATGGTCATTGTTACAACCGGTTTGCAAGATTTATCGTATACTCGTATGTTTGCTTATGCTTTAACAGCCGCTATCCTAATGGTTGGGATAGGTGGTATCCTGAACTTTTTTTTACATAAGAACTTGCAATGGGACAAAAATAGTCTGGAAGCTCCCTCGCCTGTAAAATGGTCTATCATCATAGAGTTAATGAGTATTTTTTTTGCCATGATTATTTTTACGCTCACTTTAGATGCAATGTTCCATTTTGAAATTCCAGTAATAGTGGTAACGGCTGTTTTGATAACGACTGTATTATGGGTAGTATATTTAAAACGATGGACTTCTTTTACAAAGGAAATTAAACAGCTCCCCCAAAATTTATCGATGGTATATAACGAAGCTCTTTTATTTTTATCAGCTGGTTTTTTCAGTTATGTGCTTTCAAGAACACCGATGGGAAAAGCTATTCAAGAATGGTTATTTACTTTAATAGATATTAATGTGTATATTTTAATTCTTACATTAATTTTATCAGTGCTAATTCTTTCTATGGTAGGGATCCATCAGAGTGTCTTGGTGACAGTTGTTGCAATCAACGTAGACCCAGCGTTTTTAGGTATAGACCCGCTTATTCTTGCTTTAATATTATTATATTCCTGGTCTTTAGGGACCGTTCTTTCACCACTTTCACCGACGAACATAGTACTTGCAGATTTACTTCATAAAAACCCATTTAGAACTGGATTACAATGGAACTTTAAATATGGATTATTAACGCTACTCTTTTTTTTGATATACGTAGCAATTTTAGATAAGATTCTTTAAAAGGGCCAGAGGAAGGGCCAGAGGGACAGGTACCGTGGCACAAATTAGTAGTATGATCAGAAGTGCCAGTGGACCTGTCCCTCTGGTTTTTTATTTTGACACAAACGCACACACGTAGTATTATATGTGTATATAGTTGTAAGGTTGGTGATAATTTATTGTTAACAACAAAAGATATTAGTATGAAATTAAATGTTTCTGAGGAAACAGTAAGACGATGGATACGTTCTGGTGAATTAAAGGCTCAGCAAGACGGAAAGAGTTATATAGTTGAAGAGTTAGATTTAGAGGATTTTGTTGAGAAAAAGTCAAAGGAAAAAGGAACTTCTTTATCCCAAAAGGCTAACTTACTACATATTGATCCTTTAATGGGAAGTTCAGGCTTCCTATTGGAAGCTATGAAGAATCTGCCGGATGCTGTTTTTGAGGATCCACCACTAACTGAGCCTAAGTCAAAAGAGATAACATCTTTAAACAAAATTTTGTCTATGTACAATAGTAGTATTTCTCTATTAAATATTGAAGATATTGATTTTGAATTACAAAGATTAGAAATAAAAAAACAAAGATTAGAGTTGGATTATAAAATGAAAATATTGGAATTAGAAAAAATGGAATCCAACTATCGAAAACTTAAAGAAAAATTAATCAATCAACACGATAATAAGTCTTAGTTATTGTGTCTGTCTGTATTGTCGAGAAATGTTTGTTAAAAAAAGGGGAGGCGTTATTTTGAGTAATCAAAAAAAGATCAATCCAATTGAGATCTATACACAAGGTTTTAATGATGGTTTAAGAGTAGGCTATGATAAAGGGTTTAAACATGGAGCTATTGAAGGAGTTGAAGCAACTTTAAATCAACTAGGGAAAGAAGCTGCTAAATCTCTAAGAAATGGTAATGGTAATGATATGGCTTTTTATAGAAAATTTAAAACAGAGTGTAACTCTTATTTACCGAAATAAGTGAGGAAACCATAAATGGATATTAATAGAATGTGTCACAATGAAATTATTATTAATGCTTATTACCAATGTTTGGAACAAGGCGTTCAAATACCTACTGCATTTGAAATGGTAAATTTCTTAGGGAATCATGTTACTAAAGAGAATGAGCTATTTGAGATTCACAAATCAAGAATTGATATTGTAACGGATCCCTTTGGAGTTTCGATACTGCAACATAGATCTAAGGATGAATGGCTTAAATTATTTAAAGAGAGCAATTTGTTTTATATGGATGATGAATCTCATTTCGTCAATATACCGACATTGCAAGTATGGTAATACGTTTGTTTATCTATTTTTATCAACTGGAGAAAGTGAGAATTACAAATTCATTATGAAAATGACTAAGCAAGAACGCCAAGAAATGAAATGGAAACTGATGAAAACCATAATGGAAAGCGATAATTATAGTGATGTTCCATTGGAAATACTCGCACTTGGAACAGAACGAATATATCGATACAGAGAACAGAAAATTGAACAATATATTGATGGGATAGAAGTAAGAAGGATTAATCAAAGAAAAGCAACTATGACGGATGAAAAATTCGAGTTGGACATTCCTGCTTTTTTGAGAAACAGAAATAGAGATAGAAATAAAGGAAGACGAAAGAAGACTACTTCATTTAGTTTTTTAAAATACTTATTTAAAATTAAAAACTAAGAGGTGGGCCGGAGTGGGCCATGGGCCAGAGGGTACCGTGGCGCAAATTAGTAGTATAAGCAGAGTGCCAGTGGACCTGTCCCTCTGGCTCTTCGTTATTTACCTATCTCAACCTGATACTCCTCATGCTCGTGAAGACCCTTGTCATTTTTAACATGGATGATAATCGTGTAATTTCCTTCTTCTGCAAATGTATAAGAGCTAGTGTATTCACCAGAAGTAGTTTCTTCTGTTTCAACCCAGTCATGCTTATCTGAATTGCTTTCATTAATGATTTCATAACGAACATCAGCATTCATAAGAGGTTCATTTCCAAGTTGTAAGTGTACAGTCAACTGAGTTTTTTGATTGGACTTAATTTCCTTCGGTTCCATAAAATGTAAAGCGAATCCTTCATCGTGCCCAGAATGCGCATGACCCTCATTATGTTCCTGTTGTCCTTCTTCATGACCTTCCGAATGCTCCTGTTGTTCTTCTGTATGATCAGAACTAGCACCCTCACCGATTGTAATCGATTTTTTCGGCATTGTGTGCATATCTCTTGCAGTAGTATGGGCATACATTTCATAAACCCCATCATGGCCAAATGTTACTTCGGCTGTGTAAGTTCCATCACCGTTATTATTAGATTGAATCTTTGTACTTTCTTCATTATTTCCCTTTTCCCAGTATTCAAATTCAACTTCATCAGCATCTTTAACTTTCTCTTCACCATGTGTAACAACTGCTTTTAGAATGATTTTTTCACCTGCATTGGCTTGATCAGGGACGATAAACTCAACCTCAATCGGCATTGGTTCTTCAGATACTTGTTCTTTCGCATTAGTACAAGCAGATAAAATACCTATTACTAGAACAAACATTACGATCCAAATTCTTCTACCCATTTACATTTCCTCCGTATTTATTAATCTATTTTTATTTATACAAGCAACTTCAAACGCAATAACCTTTCTTAATGATGTTTACTGCAACACCCTGAAGGCCCTTGCATTTTCTGATAAACCACTTCCATGGCACCCTGTAATCCATAGATTTCTCCACCAAAACCTTTAACGAATTTTTCGGCATGCTCTCGGTTTTCAAATGTTAGTACCTGTGGTTGGCAACAAGCGACGTTAAGGGTGGTGTCCATGACAAACCAAGTTAGCGGAGCACTTATCGTTGTATTCATAAAAAAATCATGACATATAGCCTGTAACACTTCTTCACCCAGTTGACGGTGTCGAAGGAGTCCACAGTGAGCACAACAAGCGGTTTCAATCTTGTCATCTTCTAAGATTAATCGATACGCCATTTTAGAATTGTTTGGTTTGTGACAGTAAACACATTGGCTTTGATTTGGTAACACATGTTTATCTTTTTCAACAAGTGAAATTCCACCAAAGGTTTTAGAGATAAGACCTTCTTTTACTAAAGGCTTAATATCTCGATAAATCGTCATTTCAGAGACATTAAACTGTTCACTAAGTTCACTAATTTTCAATGTCCTTTTTGTTTGGATCAATTTTCTAATTCTACTTTGTCTCTCAATAGGAAACATTTTCTTCACCTTTTCTGTTAGATTGTGAAACTATTTGTTTGAAATAACAATCTACAACCCATATTCTATCACCTTTATCTCTGATATAAATAAGGAGAAACTACAATAGTGTGAAAGTTTTGTGACATATTGTTATAAATCACAAATTCAAACATAATATATAAGGTTGATAAAGAACGATACTTCATAGTCAAGGGATACACTCCGAAGAGGGGGATTAACATGGTTATGAATGTTTTACTCAATGGGCAATTAATGTGGAATACTCCATTGTTAGTGGGCATGATAGGAATTGCTGTTATCTATTCCTTGTTCGTACATCGTTTTACAGAAATAAAATTGTATCAGAAACAACCACTATTCTTTTACTTGAGTTTAGGATTGTTATGCGTATCTATTGGTAGTCCTCTAACAACTATAAGTCATCTCTCCTTCAGTTTACACATGATCCAAATGAGTATTTTATACTTTATTATCCCACCCATTCTATTAATAGGGACACCTAGCAATTTGTTTCAAAGAATAAGGGAAACCCCGATTGCTAATGTAGTTAGCAAGTGGTTTTTATCCCCAAGAATCGCGTTATTTGTTTTTGCGATATTATTCTTTATGTACCATTTGCCGGTTGTTTTAAATGTCTTTTCGCAAAATTCCTTTCTTCACAATGGATATATTTTTGTGCTATTGATTTTGTCATTTAGTATGTGGTGGCCGATTGTGTCACCTGATCCAAGGCAACGATTCAAAAAAGAGGAAAAAAACCGATTTGCATTTCTAAGTGGGGTTCTTTTAATGCCAGCTTGTTTATTATTCGTTTTTAGTGCTTTAATTGACGGATCAAACAACCCCTTCTTGACACAATTAACAGCTCATTTATGCATTCCCTCGCAATCGCAATCCTTTTCCTTAAATATACTTCCCACTCCCTTTAATACAAAGTATGATCAAGCAATCGCAGGATTTATTATACTGGGAATCCACAAAATTTCTTTAATGGCAACAGCTCGGCTTGATAGTAAATCAGACACACAGGTGGAAAAAGTATGTTTATGAATACATCTAAAAGTCGAACTTCAACTCATTACTGAAGTTCGGCTTTTTTATAATCTATCAATGCTATTGTTCTAAAGAGCATCTATTTCTAATAGAATATATTAATTTGACGGTATTGAAAGAGGTGAACATATAAAATGAAAGAAACAAACCATTTAGAGATAAGTGGAATGCATTGTGCTGCGTGTGCAACAAGAATAGAAAAAGTAGTCTCAAAGATAGAGGGAGTAGAGGAAGTACATGTAAATTTAACAACTGAAAAGGGTCGTGTGATATTTAATAACACACTGACAAACATTAATGAAATTATAAATAAAATAAATAAAATTGGATTTGATGCGAAAATTGATCGAAAGAATAATATTCAGACAGAAATGAAGAAACGTAGTGAGATTACGATTCTCAAGTGGAAGTTTTTTATTTCAGCACTGCTTACATTCCCTTTAGCGTGGGCGATGTTTTCCCACTTTAAGTGGGCTTCGTTTATTAAAGTTCCGGAAGTTTTTATTAACCCTTTATTCCAATTTGCGCTTACCCTTCCAATTCAGTTTATTATAGGGCTCCAATTTTATGAGAGGGCTTGGAAATCGCTGAAAAGTGGAAGTGCAAATATGGATGTTTTAGTTGTATTAAGTACTTCAGCAGCCTTCTTTTATAGTCATTATTTAACTTTTTCTCATTTAGGTATTTCTGGACATCCACAATCGATTGTATTGTTTTATGAAACAAGCGCATTCATTATTACTTTCATTTTGTTGGGGAATATACTTGAGACAAGAACAAAAATGAGAACAACGGAGGCAATAAAGAAGCTTTACCAATTGCAAACGAGAACAGCCACATTGTTTTTGGACGGAAAGGAATACCCAACAGCTGTCGATATAATCACACCCGGGAATGTGGTTATTGTTAAATCTGGTGAGAAGGTACCAATTGATGGACAAGTTATGGAAGGAAACTCGATGATTGATGAGTCTTTGTTAACTGGGGAGAGTATACCAGTTGAAAAAGGCATTGGGAGTCATGTGTTTGCAGGTACCATTAATCATAATGGAACATTAAAAATAAGGGTAATGAAAAAGGAATCTGAGTCTACTTTGTCACAAATCATTCGTATTGTAGAGGAAGCACAAAGCTCTAAAGCACCGATTCAACATATAGCAGATAAAGTGACAGGGGTTTTTGTTCCGATTATTATTTGCGTCTCAATCGTTACATTTTTACTGTGGTACATGTGGATTCAACCGGGGGAATTAAGTGAGGCCTTAGAAAAGATGATTGCTGTTTTAATTATTGCATGTCCATGTGCCCTTGGATTGGCTACTCCTACTTCTATAATGGTAGGGAGTGGACGAGCCGCACAGTCAGGAATTCTATTTAAAGAGGGAAAACACCTGGAAGTGCTAGGGAAAATCAATGTCATCGTATTAGATAAAACAGGAACGATTACAAAAGGAGAGCCTGAAGTAACCGACGTGTTTGTTGAATATTTTAGTGAACGTGAGTTTTTTGAACTAATAGCTGCAGTTGAAGGTGATTCGGGGCACCCTGTTGCAAAAGCAATTTTTAATGAAGTAAATAAAAGAGGCATAAATCTTCCAAATGCAAGCCAAGTACAATCCATTCCGGGTTATGGGGTCATGGGAAATGTAGATGGTAGAAAGGTGTTGATTGCTAGTCCTAGTTACTTTAGTATGAATCATCTTTACATTCCACCAAGAGTTGAAAAAGAGATTAGAAGATTGGAACGAGAAGGAAAGACGGTGATCGTAGTATCAAGCAATTCTCGATTTGTAGGGATTATTGCAGTTGCCGATGAAGTAAAACGATCGTCAAGAGCAGCGGTTAGTAGCTTGAAACAGATGGGATTGGAAGTCATCATGCTAACAGGTGACAACAAGGAGACTGCCATGACTATTGCTAAAAAAACTGGAATTGAAAATGTTCAAGCAAATATATCGCCACAGAAAAAGGCAGAAATGATCCAAAGTTTAAAGAACGATGGAAAACGTGTTGTAATGGTTGGAGACGGGATCAATGACGCACCAGCCTTAACTGTTGCTGATATTGGAATCGCAATGGGTACAGGGTCCGATATTGCCATTGAATCAGGTGACATTACTGTGATAAAAGGTGATTTAAGAAAGGTCGTGGATGCAATTAAGATTAGTAAAGCTACAATGACCAACATTAGGCAAAACTTTATATGGGCCTTTCTCTATAATATCATCAGCATACCATTCGCAATGTTCGGTCTCTTAGCCCCGTGGTTAGCTGGGGCCATTATGGCATTTAGCTCTGTATCAGTAGTCCTTAATTCTATTAGATTACAAAAAACTAGAATCTAAAATCTATTCTTATTTTGATTTTGGTTCCTTGGGCCAGGTGGGCTGGGCCAGAGGGACAGGTACCGTGGCGCAAATTAGTAGTGGGCCAGAGGGACAGGTACCGTGGCGCAAATTAGTAAGTATAAGCCGAAGAGCCAGTGGACCTGTCCCTCTGGCTCGTCTGATTTTACCAATCAATTCTTTTTCCTACTCTGAAAAATTCCCCGTTAGGTCCGTCAGGCCCAACTGTTGCTAACCAAAGGATAGACTCTGCAGCTTGCTTAGGAGTTTTTGGGGCAGCTTGTCCACCCATATCTGTGCTTACCCATCCTGGGTCAACTGCATTAATTTTGATATCACCTTTGATTTCTGCAGCAACTAATTGAGTCAATCCATTCAGTGCGAGTTTAGACAACTTATAAGCGCCGACACCTGGATATGACATTTCGCTCATCGCTCCATATTCTGAGGAAATAGTAATAATTCTTCCATAGCCTTGTTTTTCCATGAGTGGAATAAAGGAACAGAGACTATAGTATGCACCGAAGAAATTTGTTGCCATTGTTTTCTCCAAAATGGAAGGGCCCACAGTTACTAATTTTTTATTTTCATCCAAATATACACCAGCATTATTGATTAATACGTCTAATCTTCCATACTCCTTACTAACTGTAATGGCTGCAAGATGGATGCTTTCTTGGTCGTTTACATCCATCACCAAAAAGTGAACGTCAAGATTTGATTCCTTAAGTTTTTGCGTTGCTGATTCGCCCATCTCTGGATTCCGACTTGTCAAAATGACCTTAAAGCCTTTCAAAGCCAATTGTTTGACCAACTCATATCCAATTCCTCGATTCCCGCCCGTAACAAGTGCAACTTTTGTATTATCTGACATTTTAAAGCCTCCATTTTCGACTACTAAACTTGGTCTAGGGTAAAAAGTTTTACAGGACTATACATATAGGTACTTAAGAAAATCGTTTCTTAACTTAACTTAAATCAATGATAGGAGTCCTACCGATACGATGTAATTAAAACCTCCTGTAATAAAAAATTACCCTTACACACAATTAATTAGTATAAAAGTTATAGTCGACTCTAGCGCAAGGGAAAAGGGTCACGGGACCTGTCCCTCTGGACTCCCTCTGGACTCTTATTCCGTTCCGGCATCTAATGCAGTCTTGTAGTAGGAACATTTATGCTCGATAAGTTTCATCGTTTTTTTTAGTTCTTCCATCTGTGCTTCTACTGTAGATTTTCGTTCGATAAACATGTCATATCTCTGCTGCAATGTGGAATCTCCTTCAGAACACCAGTCAATGAAAGTTTTAATTTCCTTTATGGGCATTCCAGTTGATTTTAGACATTCAATTATTCTTAATGCATCGATATCCGATTCTTTAAACAATCGGATTCCGCTAGCTGTTCGTTCTACAAAAGGCAAAAGTCCCTCTTTGTCGTAGTAACGTAAGGTATATACTGTAAGATTCAATTCTTTTGCAACTTCGCTGATTGAATATGTACTCATCTTTTATCTCCTTTTTTTATAATATAGACCTAGAGTTAACTCTAGTGTTATGAGGGTGATTTTGTGATTTTATCACGGTACGTACTGACTGTCAAAGACAAGGAAAGCATAAGTCGACTCGATATACTACCGCTATAAAAAATGTAATGAACTAGATTGATAGTTAATAAGTAGGGTGACCTTCTAAAAGGAAAATAAATTAAACTCTTGACCTAGAGTTAACTATAGGGATTAACATTGGTTTGCAAGAGAAAAAAATATGCAGGGAATTTCCACCTGTTATTAGGACATTCTCTTGAAAAGTATAAATTATTGGAGGTTTTATTCATGATAACTGCTAAAGCACGAGCTGTTGACGGTCCAGATAAACCCTTTAGAGCAGCTGAAATTAAACGACGCGATCTTGATTTGCATGATGTCCTCATTGAAATTAAATATGCAGGTATATGCCATTCTGACATTCATACTGCTCACGGCGAATGGGGTCCAGTGAACTATCCACTCGTACCCGGACACGAGATTGCGGGAATTGTTACAGATGTAGGAGCTGAGGTTACAAAGTACAAGGTTGGTGATCGAGTAGGAGTCGGATGTATGGTTGACTCCTGCGGTGAATGTGAGAACTGCCGTAAAGGAGAAGAACAGTACTGTTTAAAAGGAAATGTCCCTACATACGCTGGTGTTGATAAGTACGGCGAGCCAACACAAGGTGGCTATTCTACCCACATTGTCGTAACGGAGGACTTCGTTGTCAGAATACCTGAAAACATTGAACTCGATGCTGCAGCACCATTACTTTGTGCAGGTATTACGACATATTCTCCATTAAACCATTGGGGTGCTGGCCCAGGTAAGAAAGTTGCGGTTGTTGGTATGGGCGGTCTTGGGCATATGGCCGTAAAGATTGCACACGCGATGGGTGCAGAAGTTACTGTACTGTCTCAAACATTGAATAAAAAAGAAGATGGCTTGGAATTCGGCGCTAGCCACTACTATGCCACAAGTGATCCTGAAACATTTACTAAGCTTTCAGGTACTTTTGACCTGATCATTAACACGGTAAGTGCACAAATTGACATAAATGCTTACCTTTCACTCTTAGCGCTAGATGGTACGCTAGTAAATGTTGGTGCGCCTGCAGAGCCATTGGCATTACATGTGTTTTCTCTAATTCCCCATCGCCGTTCATTTGCAGGGTCAATGATTGGAGGCATCCGTGAAACTCAGGAAATGTTAAATTTCTGTGCTGAACATAACATTGTTCCTAAAATAGAAGTGATATCGGCCGACCAAATTGACGAAGCATACAAACGAGTGCTAGCTTCAGATGTGAAGTATCGATTTGTAATCGACATTAGCACAATGTAAGGCCGATCAATGATATTTTTTAATCTTCATTATAAGGTGTCCCTAGAAGCCTAGCTTGCTTTTGGGACATCTTTTTTTATGCTTTTCTTGAAATGTAAAACTAGAATAATCCAAGAAGTTAATCCTTTCTTGTCCTTTAGATTGTCATGTGAAAAGCTTGATGGAAAAATGATCGGGACCATTACGGGACAGGTGCCGTGGCACAATTAGTAAATAATATACCGATAGGCCAGTGGACCTGTCCCTCTGGCTCTTATCCCTCTTTATTTTCATTCCCTGTCTCTATTTTAATTCCACTTGCCATCATTGCTCCTAATCCTAGAATAATAGCTTCAATTGTAAAGATGGCTCCTAAACCTGTAAAATTACTTACCCCGGCAAATAGTAAGGGAATTATAACCTGGGAGAGCCTGTTTCCGGCCATTCGAATTCCGAGAATTTCACCTCTGCGTTCTTGCGGAGCTAAGTGTACAGTTAGGGATAAAGTTAACGGTGAAACAATTCCAGTTCCAGTACCAAGGATCAATGATAATAAAACGATGTAAAAAAATATATCGAAAAATGGGATAAAACCATATGCAAGGGCACCACAAAACATAAAGGTAGATAGTGTTTTAACTTTTCCATATTTTTCAATAATTGCAGGCATAAATAGTCTAACTATTATACTTGCCAATGATTGAACCATTAAGACCCATCCTATTTCGGTAGGACTCATTCCTATTGAACTACCATATAAAGGATAATAAACAAAAAATAGATCAAGTGAAGCTAAAATTAGCATACTTACAAAAATAGTACGCATTAATCCTGGAATAGCTAGCAAATCCTTCATTCGGTGTACTTGTTTATTTTGTGACGTGTTCTTTTTGTGATTGGATTGAGTAATAAATAACCCTACTATACAAGGGATAATAGATATTAACGCATATAATAAATATGAGTTTTTGAATCCTAAGTGAACCGTAGCGTAACCTCCAATTATTGGACCAAGCATTAGTCCGATAGACATACATAAACTAAGTGTGAATAATGCTTTATCACGCTTTTCTATAGAAACGGAACCAGATACTCCGTTTTGAAGCGCGATAAGGGCTAGCAACTGTGAACCACCTAATATAAATTGTGAGATGTATAGAACGAATAATACAGGGTGAAAAAAAGGTAGTGAAAGGGCAAAAGTCATTCCGGCTGCTCCTATCATTAACGGAACTTTTTCCCCGAACCGATCCACAAGTTGGCCAATTAAAATAGCAAATAAAAAGGGAGTCAGAGAATAGCAGGCTGTTAAAATACCAATTTCTAACATAGATGCACCTAGATCTTTTGCGAATAAGGAAGTCATAGGTCGGACGGCAGAGATAGGAGTTAAAACAGAAATAATACATGTAAAATACAATAGATTGTGATTCATTTTTACTTCACCCTATATTGGTGCCTAATTACGCGATAAGGAGTAAAGAGACCCATATTCATATTTAATTAAAGTTACAGCTAAAAGCTATGATCGTAATTTCAAAAGTATTAGAATTACTGAAATAATACATCTACCTTAATAGAGCGGAAAATCATCCGCCTTAAAGCGGTGGCTGGGGTAATGTATTTACCGTGTTTCGTACTTTATTCTTATAAGGATAGTATGTTGTATGTGATTTTGTTTTTGTGCCCGTAAAGATAGGTTAAAATAACTCAGGGATTACTTTCCTTCATTCTCTTACGAATCTCTTGGGGAAAAATCTGTTAATTTACTAACTATATTGAATTAAAATTTCTTTAAAAGTAAACGAAGTTTTATTTAATATAAAACACTGGTATTTGAATGTTTCAAGAGAAGTTTCTCATTCTATACCCGAAGTGTCTAGTTATTCCAAGTTCTATCGATCATTACCATAAACAAATATAAGCTAGGTCTTGCGTTAATATACTATGATTGTTACATGAAATTCATTCCATTCCCTATTTCAGATAAGTGGAGTGGGTATATTTGGAATTTTATTTCACAAAAATGTTGAAATATATTTTCAGATGGCTTATACTTTTTTTAAGCAAATATTCAAAATAATTAAAAAACTCCGAATTCTTTCATTTCGAATATTCGAATTCGGTACATACTTTTTAAGTGATATTTAACAGCAGTTATTTAGATATTTGCTAGTTAGTTGAAGTATTTTACCAAACAAAAAGATGGGAGGTATATTTTGTGGAATATTTTGCTTGTCGGTTATCAGATCTTGAAGAGAACAAATCTCATGTTTTTATTGTAAATGGTAAAGAGGTGGCTGTCGTTTTACTAGACGACAAAGTATACGCTTATAGAAATCATTGTCCCCATGCTGGTGGACCTGTAGGGTTAGGTGAGCTTTTTCCAAGAGTTAAGGTGGAACTTGGGGAAAATCAGGAAGTAATCAGAGAATATGTAGATGAAAATGAAATGTGTTTAGTTTGTCCATGGCACGGTTTTGAATTCGAAGCGAAAACCGGACAATGTATTCCGGAAAAAGCAATGAAATTAAGAAAATATGAAACTGAAATAAAAGATGATAGTGTTTATATCTATTTGTAATTTCATGACTGTTAATAAAAACGTTATATCATAAAGGATGGTGTATTAGGTGAGTGAACAAGTGATAAATAGTAAAAGTCAACTTGAGCAAAAATGTTCAGAATTAACCGAGTTATTAAGAAAGAATAGCAATGTAAGCGATGAAATAAAAGATATTTATATGCAGGAACTAATAGAACAATTGATTAAATTGTATGCCCAAAAGGTCTCTAATGCGGACTACGATTTAAAAGAGGGACCAAAAACAATCCGACCAATTCCTGGCAGGGGGCAGTTGACCGTAACTGAGGTTGCAACATTTGCTGACAAACTATTACAGGCTGGAGACATTGATATTTTCGAACTTCAGATTTGGAGAAGTATGGGATCAGGTTACTAATTGAAATTGTGAGGAGGATTAAGAATGGCTATTGATATAAAAAAAGCTTATTTGGATCATGCGGAAAAGGAAGCTATTAAAAAAGGATTTTTTGATTTCCCTATAGTGGATGCGGATTGCCATTACTTCGAAACCCCATTCAGAGAGATTGGTAAAATGCTAGATGAGCCATGGAAGTCAAGATTAATGAGTGTACCTAAAGGAGCTCAACCTAATATTCTTCCTAGAGATTTAGGTGATCGTGTTCTTGAAGGCCGAACTAAAAGTAAGGAACTGTTTCAATATTATGACATGCCAAAGAACGAAAAGTTAAATCGTGAGTTTTATCCATTACTTGAAGCCATGTATAAAATGGCGATTGATTACACGATTGTTTTTCCTACCGATTTATTAACGTTGGGTTTACATCCCCAATCCGAGCTAGAAGTACAGATTGCAAAAGGATATGCCCGTTGGATGACTGAAGAGGTTTGCCCTCACTCAGAAACATTAAAGGTTGTACTATACCTTCCATTATCTGATCCAGAAGCTTGTCTGGAAATTGTCAATGAATTCGCGGATAAAGAAGGTGTCGTAGGATTTATGGTAACAAGTACTCGTTACAATCCTATACATCATAATTGTTACATGCCTTTATTCAAGATTTTAGAAGAAAAGAGGATGCCTCTTGCATTCCACACGGTATCGTTTTGGATGGAGAGACCGTTCCAGCAGTTAAATAAGTTTATGTCTGCTCATGCGTTGGGCTTCCCATTCTACAACATGATTCAGATGACGAACTTAGTTGTGAATGGAATTCCAGAAAGGTTCCCGAATTTAAAGTTTGTGTTTATTGAGGCAGGATTAACGTGGATTCCATTTGTTATGAGCCGTTTAGATCATGATTATTTACAACGTTCTTCAGAGGCTCCTCTGTTAACGAAGAAACCAAGTGAATACATTAGAGACTTCTATTTTACCACGCAGCCATTAGACCACTACGACAATCCAGCACATTTAGCAGCGATATTCGATATGATTGACGGTGAAAACAAATTGTTATTTGCGACCGATTATCCGCATCAGGATTTTAATACACCCGGACAAATTTATGATTTACCTTTCCTTAGTGAAGAAGGAAAACGAAAAATTTTAGGGGAAAACGCATTAAAGTTATGGAATCTTGAACCTAAATTATTGGCTAAAGATGGGATCAAAAAATTTAAATAGCGGTAGAGTTAATTTTCAAACTTCTTATAATTAAAGAACAAACAGGAGGGCGACAAATGATTAAAACAGCCAGTGGAAAGATGTACATTAATGGAGCTGTGGTGGATTCCAAGCAAACTGTGAATGTTTACAATCCTGCTGCCACAAAAGAAGTGGTGGGAGAAATTGCTCTAGGATCATCAGCAGATGTCGATCGTGCTGTAGAAGCGGCGGAATGCGCATGGAGTCACTGGCGGAGCACGCCTCCTGAAGAACGGGCGAAAAAGCTTGAACAAATGGCCGCTCATATAGAAGAACATCAGGATGAGCTGATTAAGCTGTTGGTTCGGGAAAACGGCAAGCTGTTTTCACAGGCTAAACGCGATGTTTTAGGAGGGGCTAATGTCCTACGTTACTACAGTACTCTCGCTCATGAATTAAATGACCGGGTCATTGATAATGAACAGGGTAGAATGATATTGGCTCGGCAACCTATGGGGGTAGTCTCAATCATTGTCCCCTGGAATTCCCCTGTGCTTCTTGGCAGTCTGATGCTTGCGCCAGCCTTATTAGCAGGAAACACGGTTCTGATAAAGCCATCTAATTATTGTCCTTTAACAGTGGGTAAAGTGTTGAATGATTTGGCGGAAATGTTACCTGCCGGTGTCCTCAATGTACTTCTGGGTTCAGGTTCTACCGTTGGTGAAGCTATGGTTAAACATCCAAAAGTTAGAAAAATCTCGTTTACAGGCAGTACCGAAGTGGGAGCCAGTGTGCTTCGTAATGCTGCGGATACCATCAAGAATGTAACGATGGAATTAGGCGGAAATGATGCAGCATTAGTTTTGAAAGATGCCGATGTGAACCAGAAGTTAGTCGATGAATTAATTAAAGGAGTATTTACGAACAGCGGACAAATTTGTTACAACGTTAAAAGAATTTATGTGCATCGCGATAACTATGATGCCTTTGTTAAAGCGTTTATTCAGTCAGCGGACCGGATTCGAGTCGGTTTTGGTCTGGATGAGCGTGCAACGATGGGGCCTGTTAACAATAAAGCGCAGTATGAATCGATCATGAACTTAATCAAGCAGCTGGAAGAAACGGATGCTGTAGTTCATCAAGTGGGAGATTTTGTAGAAGGAACTAATCCTTCAGATGGGTACTTTATCTTACCAAGGATTGTCACGAATGTAACGCAAGAGGATCCGATCGTTCAACAGGAACAATTTGGTCCGATTGTTCCGATTATTCCTTATGATACGGAGGAAGAAGGGATTGCATTGGTAAATGATACCGAATTCGGGTTAGGAAATTCGGTTTGGACAACTGATGTTGAACGTGGCTTTGAAGTAGCTCGAAACCTTCAGTCTGGAAGTGTTTTTGTAAATATTCATAGGGGCGGCGCTTCTGCTGTTAACATGCCTTTTGGAGGTTTTAAACAGAGCGGTATCGGAAGAGGTCATGGTGTAGAAGCATTACTTGCTCTTACGGAATTACAAGCCTTAATTCATCGTGTAGATTTGTAAAAAATATCGCCGTTAAAAATATCCCAGCAAAAAATAAACGATATATCTCTTTCGCAAAAATTAACACTCTTAGACTAATATAGAACAGATGAAAAAGGGTACACATAGTTAAACGCTGTAACCTCTCATTGCGATGTATTTGTAATTACTATATAGGAGGATAAGGTGATGGCTGAAAACAGCGAGATAAATGATTCAGAACGATATACAACTGCTGATGCGCTGCTTGAAGTATTACAGGAGATGGGTGTTTCCTATCTCTTTTCCAATCTGGGAAGCGATCATTCGTCTATTATTGAAGGCTTGGCCAAAGCCAGATCTAAAAATATTCCTTTACCAGAGGTCATTATCTGTCCTCATGAACAGGTGGCACTTGCAGCTGCACATGGTTATGCGCTGATAAGCCAAAAGGCCCAGGCAGTTTTGGTTCATTGTGATGTGGGCACACAGAGTATGGGAGGGGCTGTGCATAATATATCGCGAGCGCGTGTTCCTGCCTTTATTTTTGCTGGAGAAACCCCTTATACATTGGAAAAAGAACTGCGAGGTACCCGTAATCGCCATGTAAACTTTCTACAGGATGTTCATGACCAGAGGGGGATTGTACGGCCTTATGTGAAATGGGAGTATGATATTCGGACGGGCAGAAATGTCAAACAATTGGTCAGCCGTGCTTTACAGTTAGCACATAGTGAGCCCTGTGGTCCCGTATATTTAACGGGTGCCAGAGAGGTACTGGAAGAAGAAGTCGAACCCGTTTCGATTCCAACCAACAAATGGTCTCCGACAGAGCCGTCAACGATCACTGCACATGCAGTAGAAGAAATTGTCTCAGCTCTAGCTGGAGCCAAGAACCCTTTAATTCTGACATCATATCTGGGCAGAAAAAAAGAAACGGTTTATGAATTAATTCAATTTAGTGAAAGCCTAGGTATTCCAGTGATTGAACAGCATGCATCCTATACGAACTTTCCTGGAGATCATCCGCTGCATCTCGGGTTCCAGGAGGGTAAGTTTTTATCGCAGGCAGACGTCATCCTTGTTTTAGACAACGATGTTCCATGGCTGGCTTCTTTGAATCAACCTAGTGAAGACGCCCAAATCTACTACGTGGATATGGATCCGTTGAAAGAGGATTTGCCACTTTGGTATATGCCATCACATAAATTCTTCAAGGCAGATTCTTATGAAGTGTTAAAACAGTTTAACGAGTGTGTGCAGAATAAACATGTCGATCAGACTCTGGTCAGAGAGCGATATCAATATTTTAAAAACATACACGATGAACAACGAGCTCAGTGGGAGCAAGAAAGGATGTCCGATGATGGGGTGATTACTCCAGCGATGCTAACGACATGCATCCAGGAACTCATCGATGAGGATACGATCGTTATCGATGAGTCCGGCACGAATATTGGTAATGTTAATAAATATTTGCCAAGAACAAAGCCGGGGACGCTTTTCCGAAAAGGTGGAACATCTCTGGGATGGAATGGAGGGGCAGCTCTGGGAGTCAAGCTAGCGGCCCCGGAAAAAACGGTGGTGAATCTGACCGCAGACGGATCGTACTTGCTCAGCGTCCCTTCTACTGTACATTGGATGTCCCGAAAGTACAACGCACCTTTTTTAACTGTGATTTATAATAATCAGGGTTGGAATGCGACAAAAGAGAACGTGCTGAGGTTGTATCCCGATGGAATGGCCGGCCAGCACGACCGTTTCTGGGTAAATTTTGATCAACCCGCTGACCTTGCTAAAATTGCTGAAGCGGCAGGTGGAGCTTATGCCCAGACGGTTCAAGATCCCCGTGAGTTAAAAGAAGTATTAACCGCTGCTTTACATGAAGTGAAAAACAATCGCAGTGCTGTTATTGATGTGAGGTTGCCACCCATTTCGAAACAAACAGATTAAAAGTGTTTAACCGCGAAGTGGTAAGCCCGATTTTGCTACTGATATGAAACAGGATGATTGGAATCATGCGGAATAGGAATCTATCAATAAATGATTTTTTGATTTTCCCGATAGAGGATGCGGATTGCCATTATTTCGAAACCCCAATAGATCATGATTATTTGCAACATTCTTCAGAGGCTCCGCTGTTATCAAAGAAACCAAGTAATACCTTAAAACTTTTATTTTACAACGTAGCCATTAGTAAAAAGGTTAATAAGGATATTAAAACTGGTGTAAATATTGGAAACGTATACAACGAGGGCTTTTGCAAGTGTTTTGTAAAAAAAAGGGGGTTTTTATTATTATTAATTTAAAACAAAAATCGGTTAGTAAAAGGTTGAATGTTGTCATTATTCTTGTAATAGCTCTGTTCCTATCTATGGTTGCTGTGGGATGCAGTAGTAAATCGAGTACCGAAGAAACACAAGGAAATACTTCTCAAGAGGCTCAAGAAACTCAAGAGACTCAAAAGGAATCGTCACCAACATCCCTTTCCTGGGGAGCCTCTTCACTTGGATCTGTTTTTTATATTCTCTCCGTAGGTATGGGTGAGATTATTCATGAGAACGCCGGGATTAATGTCGCAGTAGAACCGGTAGGCGGGTCGGGTGCAAATATGCATGCTTTGATTGCTGATAAAATAGATATCGGTATGATCGGTAATGCAGGTTCAACGGATGCTTTTCGCGGTCGAGGTGACTTTGCCAAAGTAGGCAAACAACCTACCCGAATATTGGCACAAGGGCAAGTGAGTACTCGTATTTTAGTAACGAGAAGTGATTCGGGCATTAAATCGGTAGAAGATTTAAAGGGCAAAGCAGTTATTGCCAAACGCAGAGCGTTATCTGATGTGGAACTGTCGTTTTTAGCGATGTTGAAAGCTTACGGTTTAACTGAGAATGATGTGAAAATATTAGAAACGGCTGAAACGAATGAAGCGATTGAAGCTGTAGAACTCGGTACGGCAGATGCAGCCCTTATTCCAGCGGCCATTGCTGCTAGTAATTTGACCGAAATGGCACAAAACACTGATGTGACGTTCCTTTCGATACCAGATGATAAAATGTCGATAGTATTAGAAGAAATGGGACCAGCTTGGAAGAAAGTAACGATACCTGCTGGTACGTATAAAGGTCAAGATGAAGAAGTTCATATACCTGCAGTACCTACAGGACTTGTAGTAATGGAGGACTTTTCAGAGGATGTAGCCTATCAAATTACCAAAGCCCTTTTGGAGAACGAGGAGCGAGTAGCCGCACTTCATAACGAAGGGAAGGAGTGGACTTTAGAAGCTGCGTTAACGAATCCTCCTATCCCGTACCATCCTGGAGCAATTAAGTATTTCAAAGAAATTAATGCTTGGACTCCAGAATTAGAGAAAATCCAACAAGACCTTGTGAATTCATTTTAGGAGTGGTATAGGAAAGGATGATAGGAGGGATGTAGGTGACGAAAGATGAGTTTCGTTCAGATCCACAGGAAGTATCGACTGAATCTGGAAGTTCGGGCGTAGGTAAGTCGCGCTATATCGTATTTGTAGAATTGCTAGCTTCATTGCTAGTATTATACAACATTATTGCTGCAAGTAGGGTGATAACTTTACTAGGTATCTATGTTCCTAGTGCTGTACACAGAGCTATAAACCTAACTGTGATTGTGATTCTAGTTTTTACTTTTTATTCGATAAAAGGCAATAAAAGAGAAAGAGGCGTCGCTTGGTATGATCTGCTGCTCATGCTGATGGGAGTGGTTGGAGCTGGTTATGCCATTCTATTTCAAGACGCTATTCTGGAATACTCGATGTATGGTTTTCTGGATACAAAAGGGATCATACTATTCCTTTTGATTGGGATACCGTTATTTGAAATGATTCGCCGAGTGAGCGGTTGGGTATTGCCTTCTTTAATCGGCTTAATTATTTTAGCGACGTTATTTCAGGGGTATTTGCCGGGAATTCTCTATGGTAACGGGTTTGGACTCGACCGGCTAGGTTTCGCTGCTTATGTTGGACCTTCGGGCATCTTCGGATTGCCCTTAGGTATTGCCACCACAATCTTAATTGTTTTCATAGTATTTGCACGCCTATTACAGGTGTGTGGGGCTGGACAATGGTTTATTGATATTGCTTTGGCAATGACCGGCCGATTAAGGGGGGGACCTGCAAAAGCAGCAGTTTTAGCGAGCGCGTTATTTGGTTCGATTTCGGGCTCGCCTTCCTCTAATGTAGCGACAACCGGTAGTATCACAATCCCGTTAATGAAAAGTGTTGGATACCGGGCATCCTTTGCTGGCGGAGTAGAAGCAGTAGCATCCACAGGTGGTCAGGTTTTACCGCCGGTAATGGGGGCCATTGCTTTCGTAATGGCTGAATGGATCGGTGTTCCTTATGCTCAAATTGCCATGGCTGCCTTAATACCAGCTCTGCTTTATTACATGGTGCTATTTATGTCTATTCAATTTGAATCTCAGCGTTTAAACTTGAAACCTGTTCCAGTGGATCAAGTACCTCCCCTTTGGAAAACTTTTACTAAAGGTTGGTTCTATCTTCCGCCACTAATAGTCTTAGTTTATCTAATGTTTGTTAAAAAATTTTCACCAGATATGGCCGCCATATTCTCAATATTGACGCTAATTCTTTGTAGTTTCGCTTCTAAAGACAAATCACATCATTTAGTACCAATAAAAATATGGAGATCGTTTGTGCCAAGTGTAAAAACATGGTTGCTTATCGGGGTGATTACGGCCGGCGTAGGCTTAATGATCAGTGCCTTGGAGTTAAGCGGTTTGAGTGTCAGGTTAGCTCAATTTATTATTGATTTAAGCGGTGGTGAGCTTTTAGTTACGCTCATATTAATCGGACTTTGTTGCTTTGTTTTAGGGATGGGGATGGACTCGATTCCAGCTTATATTACGTTAGCAACGGTAGCAGCACCAGCTCTTACCACCCTAGGTGTAGAACCCATGGTCGCCCACTTATACGTTATTTATTGGGGAATGGCCTCCTTCATCACCCCACCACTTTGCCTAGCGGTTTTCGTTGCGTGTGGTATTAGTGGCGGCAAAATATGGGAAACAGGCTGGGAAGCAGTTCGCTTGGGGATAGCGATATTCGTGATACCATTTGCTTTCGTTTATAATGAAGCATTGTTGTTACAGGGCAGTCTGTTGAATATTATTTTGAGTACCGTTACGGCCTTTGTAGGAGTAACTCTTATTGCTGGTGCTCTTCGCAGGTTTTTATTTCGAAACCTCGCTTTCTATCAAAGTATATTATTGTTCATTGCTGGCTTAATCTTAATTGCGCCGGGATGGTTGACGGCCCTAATTGGGTTAACCATCGCAGCTGTTGCTTTAATACCAACTAGTCAAACAAAGAATCATGCCTATGAGGAGATTGGATGAAATGAATAAAGATTTGCATGATTTTATTAATCACTTAGAAAAAAACAGACCGGGGAGTCTAGTAAAAATCAAGAAGAAAGTGGTCCCAGAGTTCGAAATACCAGCGGTATTAGATGCTATGGAGCGTAAGAAGAATAGTGCGGCGCTAGTATTCGAACAAGTATACAATTTAAAAGGTGAAATTTCCAAAATGCCGGTTTTAATTAATCTATTTGGGAGTCGAGAAAGGTTAGCTGATGCAATTGAAACGACAGTTGCAAAGCTTCCGCTTGACTATATTTCCAGAGAGAAACCAATACCTCCGGTTGTTATTGATAAAAAAGAGGCTCCGGTTAAGGAAATCATTCAAACAGGAGATGAGGTTGATCTTTATGAATTCCCTGTCATCACTCACCATGAGATGGATTTAGGTCCATACTTTACTTCAGGAAGCGCATGGGTAACAGACCCGGAAAATGGAAGGGTTAATTGTTCGATCATCCGTATTGCTGTGACAGGACCGGATCGTATGGTGGTCAACTTTAACGTTGCCCGTCACATGCATCATGTTTTTCAAAAGTACAAAAAGCTTGGCAAGTCTATGCCTATGGCCTTGGTCATTGGCCATCATCCGGCCTTTTATATGGGTGCTCAAACTAAGATATTAGCAGACGAACCCGAAATTATCGGTGGAGTCATGGGAGAGCCACTAGAAGTAACTCCATCGGAAACTTGGGGAACGGATGTGATGGTTCCAGCACATGCCGAAATAGTGATTGAGGCTGAAATCTCAATTGAAGAAACCGACATTGAGGGTCCTTTTGGTGAATATACCCAGTATTATGGAGGACAAAGAATAAACCCAGTCACAAAGGTGACAGCCGTTACTCGTAAAAGAAACGCTTATTATTTGGATATTATGCCAGGGCATGCTGATCATCTTTTACTTGATGCACCGATGATTGAGGCTTATTTGTATAGTAGAATCAAAGAGGTGGTACCTAGTGTTACGGCGGTTCACATGCCAGTTTCTGGAACAGCTAGGTTGCATGCCTATGTTCAAGTCAAGAAGACTAAGGAATCTGAGCCTAACACAATCATCACAACGGCTTTGAGTTCTGATTACAGGGTAAAACATGTGATAGTAGTTGATGAGGATATCGATATTTGGGATGATGAGCAGGTTTTATTCGCGGTTGCTACAAGGTCACAATGGGATAAAGACCTTGTAGTGATTTCCAATATGTTGGGAACTAGATTAGACCCATCTGCGAATGATACTTCTACAGCCAAGGGTGGAATAGACGCCACAAAGCCGCTCGAAGAATTGACCTTTCCTAAAAAAATCGAAATACCAGAGTACATGACTAAACAAATTTGTTTGGAGGACTACTTCGATCCTTCAACTATAAAGTGAATGGTCTAATGGTAGCTTAAAAGGGAGGGTATAGCTTGTCAAAGGTACACTATGTGACTTGTCCAAAATGTAGCGGAAATTATCATTTGGATACGATTTTATACAAAATTGTAGTCAAAAACCCGAAACAAAAATTAAAGTGCCCTTATTGCAAATTTGAATTTGAATCAGAAGGTACTTTGGCGAAGTAATAGAAAATCAGATTTTATCGCGATAAATCCATACTATCCACGATTTTGGGAATGGATTTTATTCGATGTTGTAAGTGGGAGTAGGAGGACAATACGTTTTCCTACTCCTCCTTTATTCGTGGAATTTTATCATGATAAAAGCCCTGAAAAGATTGATTGGATAGCGAGGGGAATAGTGTACTAGGTGGTTATCTTGAAGATGACCTTTGAAATCGATTTGCTTAAAAAAGCCTCTATGATTGGATGTATTCACTTATTCCTATATTAAGTTTTGGCAAAACGACAAAAATACTAGGAGGTTCTGTATGAAAGTTAGCATACTTGGAGGAGCTGGGACTTTAGGGTCGACATCAGCGTTTGTATTAGCCCAACAGAATGTAGTGGATGAAATTTGTTTGATTGATGTAAATGAAAACCTTGCTAAAAATCATGAGTTCGATATGGGGATGGCGGCTCTAGACTTCTCTAGAACCAAAATAACAAGTGGCGGATTTGATAAATTGGAAGGGTCTGAAATTGTGATTAATATGGTTGGAGGTGGAACGAAAAATGTGAACTCCCGTATGGCTCATTTAGAGAATAATTTGGAAATTCTTTCTCAGGTTAGTGAGCATATTATGAATTATACGTCCAATCCAATTATTATTACTGTTACAAATCCCATGGATATAATTAATACCATGACTTATGACTTTACAGCAATCTCCCCCGAACGTCTAATTGGTTTTTCACTTAATGATTCCTTTCGTTTTCGCTTGGCCATTTCTCAAACATTACAAGTAGATTTTTCAACGGTCTCAGCTCACGTCGTTGGTGAGCATGGAGAAGAACAATGTCCAATTTTCAGCCGTATTGAAGTAGACAAAAATATAGTCGAGTTAAACAATGAACAGAGAGCACAAGTTTTATCGTTTATTAGAAACCATTTTTCAAAAGTGAAGTCTTTAAATTCTGGACGTACTTCAGGTTGGCTTTCTAGTATTAATATAGCAAAATTAGTTAACGCCATCATTCAAGACAGTAACGAAGTAGTGGCTTGTTCGGTTATGAGACCAGATGAAGTTTCCGTTGGTCGGTTGGTTCGATTAGGTAGACAAGGCGTTTCGGAAATCTTAGATATGCAATTAACAGAAGAAGAGGAACAAAAGTGGATGAACGCTAAAAATAAGATTACAAGAATCGTAAATGAACTTAGCCAGAGAGACGACCAGAGGGCCGGCGATGGCCAGGGTGGCCATGGCCAGGCCGGCCAGAGGGACAGGTACCGTGGCACAAATTAATAATATAAACGGTGTGAGCCAGTGGGCCTGTCCCTCTGGTTCTTTCTGTTAGGAGAGTTTATTATCTAGTAAGGTTAAGAAGAAATGGATGATTAAAGTAACGTGTGTTTTTTAAAAGAATACATGAACATTAAATTGATAAGAATACGATGTAAATAAGATGCTAAGGATTCTTTTTTTGATCAAGGAGAAGAGCGATTGAATACACAAAGAAAAAATCACCCGCCTTATAAGCGAGCAATTTCATTAGATTTAGCTAGAGGTTTTATGCTTTTATTAATCGTACTGGCGCATGCACCTTTATATTTATACGCTTCTGAACCAGGGGTCATGAGTCGACCGGAAAATGTTACTCTTTTAGATACAATTGTAAACTCTTTCGGTGAACTAATGATAGATAATCGCGCACGACCAATGTTTGCCGTTTTATTTGGCTACGGATTAGTCATGATATATGAAAAACAACTGTCAAGAGGATATTCTATAAAAGAAGCCCTAAAAACAATTAGAATACGATGTTTATATTTAATTTTGTTCGGAATAGTATTAGCCGTATTGATCGGTGGTCAAGACATATTGATGGCTTATGGTATTGCTGGTCTTTTGATAGGGAGCTGGTTGTTGCCGCGTGATAACAAGATATTAATCAAAATTACAATCCTAAGCACTTTCATGATTATGTTATATCTTCCCTTGATATGGGGTTCATTTATAAACGAAATGGGTAGCTATGGATTTGGAACTAACCTTTCAGCGAATGACAGTTATATACAATTGTTTACGAAAGCGATTGTTACTTTCCCAATAATTCCTGTCTTCATTCACTTTCTTTTTCCTGTTATACCTTCTATACTTATAGGGATTTGGGCTGGAAGAAAACGTCTCCTGCTGGATTCACATCTGCATCATAAAAAATTAAAAAAAATTGCTATAATTGGCATTACCATATCCATTATTGGTGCTCTACCTGTGGTCATGATTCATAAAGTTTGGGAACCTAGCTTTTTTGTAGCTGGAATCATTTTGGGAGTTCACATTATAACAGGAATGGCTGGGGGAATCGGATATGCAGCCTTATTTGGAGTAATAGGTAACTTAATTAAAAATCCCGGTTGGGTAACCAATTCACTGACTGCTTTAGGAAAACGTTCGCTCACGTTTTATGTACTAAATGAAACCTTGTTAGTGATTCTATTGTCGCCCGTAGCTTTAGATTGGGGAGGAACGTTAAATAACATAGGAGTTACATTTGTTGCTATTTCTGTATGGATAGTAGCTGTAATCATCGCAGCTATCTTCGAAAAATTCTATATTAATGGACCACTTGAAACCTTAATGCGTCGATTAGTTTATAGGAAATGATGGTCCAGAGGTGGTCCAGGGGGACAGGTTCATTGACCGTGATATAATAGTAGAACGTTTATACTTGGCTTGTTTTTTTTGGGGACCCTGGCAGGTATATTTAAAAGTGGGGCACTGGACCTAGTATAGTAAATAGTTAAAAACAATAAAAAGACCACCGTTTTCATTGTAAAATAGAAGTACCTATCACAGAACTTCCAATTACTATCCCGACCAAAGGAGATGAAAACGATGGTATATACATCATTGAATCATATTCAAGGAAAAAAAGGAAGTCGATGGGCACAATTTTTGTGAGACATTGGAACTGAGAACTTATTAGTCGTGGCAATAGATGCAGCTAAATTAACCATAAGGCAATGATTTGTAACATTTATGGGGATATACTTGTTAAACCTTTTGAGTTTTATGCATCCATGACAGGATTTGACGCTTTTAAAAGAATCATTGAAATTGAAAAAGAGAAACATGGGAAAGAAAAAGTGATTGTCGGTATTGAAACAACGGGGCACTATTACGAGGACCTGGTACGGAGGTGTCATACTGCAGGTTATCATGTACGCATCATAAATGCAGCCACAACCGCAGAGACGATCCAGAGGGACAGGTTCATTGACCGTGATATAATAGTAGAACGTTTATACTTGGCTTGTTTTTTTCGGACCCTGGCAAGTATATCTAAAAGTGGGACACTGGACCTGTCCCTCTGGTTCTCACCGACCACCGACAGAGTAAAATATTAATTGGAAGGGTACAGGCACCTTATTAAGGAGTTATTCAATGAAGGTTTATAAACTAAAAAAACAATTTAATGGATATCAAAAAGACACAGAGTTTTACTTAATTAGTGAATCAGAGTTTATAGGAGTTAAAGAGTTCGTATTGAGAACAAAAGATTTGATAAATACTTTAGAAATCAATGAAAAAGATCTGCTTAAGAATTTTACTTATATAAGAGAAGTTTTTTAGTCCACAGGGACAGGTACTGTGGAACAAATTAATAAATATACCGATGAGCCAGTGGACCTGTCCCTCTGGCTCATCCCTTTCTACTTTCAACTTTTGACACAGGTGAATCGTGTATCGTATCTAGATGATCAACGATAAAATCAATAATGTGATAGCCGATTTTTTTCATTTCTTCTTTTGATAATTGGAGATATCCACCAAAATGCTCCTTCTCCATAACAATTTCTCCTTCCAATTCAAGCGGAACAGTTCTGCATTAGCTATTATATTGCGATCGAAAATGTGGAGTTTTAGTTATTATATATGAAAAAACATAAGTGCGGTACTGGGACTCAATTACATAGGCGGTTGTTGTAAGTGTGGCTAAAGTGGATTGTTAGTCCTCAAATTAATCGGGTAGAACAAGCACGGGGACGGTTCTCCTGCTCCCAATGACATTAGATTTCAAGCAGGCAAACCGTCCCCGTAAATAGTGCGTCTCATGTTTCGGGGTTTGTCCCTTTTGCGGTGCTCTAACGTAGCGGGGATTGGCCGTAACCCTTAATAATTAAAAAACGTCAGGGAGTACATAGTTGGTCTCAAATTTCAACATTTGTATTTTAGTTTATGAGTTACCATAGGTTTCAAGGGAAAACTGGGGACAGTTCTCCTGCTCGAAAACGACCTGGAGAACAGTCCCGTGAATTTTTATATATTTGAAGAAGAGCTAAAAATAAATAAGAGAGAAGGAGTATATATGCGTCAAACTATTAAGCAACTACCGGTTGCGATTGTTACGGGTGCTTCAAGTGGGTTCGGTTTACTCACAAGCGTAGCATTAGCGAGAGAAGGCTATAAGGTAATTGCCACAATGAGAAACTTGGATAAGAGCGAGAAATTGTTAACTTTTGCAGATCAAGCACATGTAAGCAGTCAGATTGAAATGATTGAATTAGACGTTACCGATGTATCTCGGATAGAGGTAGTGATAAAGGATCTAATCCATCGTTTCGGTCGAATTAATTTGCTTGTTAATAATGCTGGGTATGCAGCAGGTGGATTCACAGAGGAACTTCAGATTGATGAATGGCGGCGTCAATTTGATGTTAATTTCTTTGGTATGGTGGCAGTGACAAAAGAGGTTTTACCATATATGAGGGAACAACGCAGTGGGAAGGTTATCAACATCAGTAGTATAAGTGGCCGGGTCGGCTTTCCGGCTATGGGACCTTATGCAGCCTCTAAATTTGCAGTAGAAGGATTCAGCGAATCTTTACGTTTGGAGTTGCTACGGTATGGTATTTATGTTGTTTTAATTGAACCAGGATCCTATAAAACAGATATTTGGTCTAAAGGATTAAAATCTATTAGTCTACCTTCGGACTCAGCGTATAGTAAGGAAATGAAAGAGATTATAAAGCACGTTGAACTCAATGCCAATACGGCACCTGCACCTGATGAAGTTATAGAGCAAATTGTAAAAGTGGCAAGTATGTCTGCTCCAAAACTCCGGTATCCAATAGGTAAAGGTGTTAAGGCAGTATTAATGTTCAAACAGATCATCCCCTGGAAATGGTGGGAACGCTTAGTTACAAATCGATTAAATCTGTAACAAATTTAACATAAGGAAAGTTCTCTGCAGCCAGTAATGATGAAGATCGGAGCGACGACACTAGTGTGCCGGAACTCCAGTTCTGTAAAGTGTTAATGTATCGGGGGCAGGCACCTTTTCCAGTGATTAATTTCGAAATATTGAAATAAATCTATTATTAAGTTAAGCTTGTAACAGATGCGAACACTAGCCAAATAAATATTAGATGACTATTTTTTGGAGGAAACGTCTTGGAAATTCGACACTTACGGTATTTTATATCTGTTGCGGAACATATGAATTTTACGAAGGCTGCTAACGAATTATTTGTAGCTCAATCAGCTGTAAGTCAGCAAATTGCTAGTCTTGAAAAGGATTTAGGAATAAGATTGTTTGTTAGAAATAAACGATCTGTAAAGCTGACTGAAGCCGGTACTGTATTTCTAAGCGAAGCTGTTGATATATTGGAACGGGCTGAATCAGCGATAAATAAAGCCCGAAAAGCAGAGGAAGGCGTAATCGGAACTTTAAAAATCGGATTTTTAGCCTCTCCTGTGAGAAATTTTTTACCAAAACTAATTCAAAAGTTTTCCCAAAAATATCCGACTGTGGAAGTAGTACTAAATCACCTTACAATGAAAGAGCTAAATGAAGGTATAGAATCAAATGACTTGGATGTGGCCTTTACAGTATCACTTGGTGGTATACACCATCAAAATACACTTGAAATTGAGACTTTGTATTGCGGTTCTCCATGTGTCTACTTAAAACATGATCATCCACTCGCTAATAAGCAAGCAATTAATATTAATGATTTAGCGAATGAGCCTTTTATTATGAGAGATCGCGAAGAAGCTCCGCAATGGAATGATTATATTATAGACTTATGTATTAAAAATAATTTTTATCCGAATATTGTTACGCAAGCACGAAGAATTGAAGCTGTTCTGATGTTAGTTGATGCAGGCTTAGGTCTATCAATCTTCCCAAATTATCTTCAAATGTATAAAAGCTCGAATATCCTTGTGAGAAACATAGAGGGCGAAGAAAATATGCTTGATGTAATAGTATATCGAAAAAAAACAAATTCAAATCCAACCATTCCTTTATTTCTTACAGAATTAAAAGCAGAATTAAATAATTTTAACAATCCGGAATCGATGTATATATAGTTTGATAGTGAGAATTAACAAAAGCCTGTAATTAGCCAGGCTTTTTTTTGTTAATTCCAACTTCGTTGCAATGAATTAAACAGTTAAATAGTCTTATAGAAATCTATTTATTCATAAGTAAGTTAGTTAAATGTCTTTAACTAATCAGTAAAACTGATTACTGATATAATTTCCGTATATTTCAAATATTCTTACTAATGGTTTATATTAAATTATAAGTTCTCTTACTATACCAGGAGGATAATTAAACTATATAAGAGTAGAGAAAACTTTTAGTTTTTTAGAAGTAAAGAGAAAAGAACTATAAAGAAGGACGGGTGAGCAATGTTTACAGAAAACAAAGATCGAGTTATGCGAGAAGAGATCAGTGACAATATGAGAATATTGTGGCAAGTACCTATTCAAATGACAGATGGTATTATTCTTCGAGCGGATGTATTTATGCCGATAGAGGAAGGAATGTATCCGACAATCATGACATATGGTCCATACGCGAAGGGGCAGGCTTTTCAAGAAGCATACGAAAATCAATGGAATGTAATGGTTGGAGACTTTCCAGGAATTATGGAGGGATCTACGAATAAATACCAGAACTGGGAAACGGCTGATCCTGAAAAGTGGGTGCCGTATGGGTATAGCCTAATCAGAATCGATTCGCGTGGAGCGGGTTGGTCTGAAGGAATTCAACAACTATGGTCCAAAAAGGAAATTGAGGACTTTTATGAGTGTATCGAATGGGCTGCCGAACAACCGTGGAGTGATGGTAATATCGGGTTATTAGGGATTTCCTACTATGCAGCCAATCAATGGCAGGTAGCTGCTATGCAGCCTCCACATTTGAAAGCAATCATTCCTTGGGAAGGGACATCAGATTGGTATCGAGAATATTACTACCACGGGGGAATCAGAAGTACATTTGTTGATAGTTGGCTACCTAAACAATTACCGATGCAATACGGTTATGGCAGCAGGGGAAGAAAAAATCCGAACACAGGTGAATGGGCATCAGGACCTGTCACTTTATCTGATGAAGAATTGAAAGATAACAGAGTTGATTTATTGGCAGATGTTAAAGCCCATCCACTTTTTGATGAATATCACCAAGAGCTGGCAGTTGATTGGTCTAAAGTAACAATTCCAATTCTATCTGCTGCTAATTGGGGCGGTGCAGGTTTACATTTACGTGGAAATGTGGAGGGATACCTTCAAGCAGCCTCTGAAAACAAATGGCTTGAAATACATGGATTGGAGCATTGGACACACTTCTACACGCCGTATGGTGTTGATTTACAAAGACGCTTTTTCGACTATTTCTTAAAAGGTGAAGAAAACGGCTGGGATCAGGAACCAAGAGTTCGCTTGCAGGTCAGATATCCAGGAGATAAATTTGTAGAGCGAACAGAAGAGGAATGGCCAATCCCTAGAACAAAATGGACTAAAATGTACTTAGCGGCCAATAATAAAGAAAACACTTTGAATTCTCAACCTCCTGAAAAAACAACTACAGCAACATATGAGCCTTTAAATGAAAGCGTTACCTTTTATATGCCTGCGATGGAGGAAGATACGGAGATCACAGGGCCATTAGCTGCGAAACTTTTTATTAGTTCCGAAACGACTGATGCTGATCTATTTTTAACCATACGCTTGTTTTCACCAACTGGCGAGGAGGAAGTTTTCCGCGGGGCGATGGATGCGCATGCACCAGTTGCACAGGGGTGGCTTCGAGCGTCACACCGTAAGCTCGATGAGATAAAAAGTCTTCCATACCGACCTTACCATGCACATAATAAAATTGAACCATTAACTCCAGGTAATATTTATGAGGTGGATGTAGAAATTTGGCCAACATCGATCGTTGTTCCTAAAGGGTATCGATTAGCTCTATCGATCGGTGGGAATGACTATGAATTTGATGGTGAAATGAAAGAAGAGAATAAAAAAATCCATCGTTATCCGTCTAAAGGATGTGGACCATTCTTGCATAAGGATCGACCAGCAAATGTATATGGCGGAAAAGTAACTGTTTATACGGGAGGAAGTACAGAGTCTTACCTTTATTTACCGGTTATTCCGAATTAGTAGTTTAATAGTTTTATTTTTTTGCTTACTTTCAACCAATATGGTAGAATGTATTATATTTTCAGAATAGTAACAAAAATCCAATAATAGAAAGTTTGTGCAAAATAATTATTTAATTGGAGGAATGTTTTATGAAAAATCCAGTGTTTAAGTTTATGTCTAAAGATGAAGTAGAAATGACTCGTATTGTTGAAGAGCCAATGTTTGATGTTTCGCAGCTTGCTCATGTTGAGCTACTATCTCCAAAACCACAAGAGTCAGTTGACTTTTTTACTCAATTATTAGGAATGGAAGTAACTGGTCAGACTGGGCAATCCGTCTATCTTCGTGCGTATGAAGATCACTATCAAAATACATTGAAGATTACTGAGTCCAAAGACGCAGGTCTTGGTCATGCAAGCTGGCGCACGTCCTCGCCAAACGCATTATTAAGAAGAGTGGAAGCGCTTAAAGCAAGTGGCTTAGGTCAAGGTTGGATTGAAGGGGATTTGGGTCATGGTGCAGCCTATCAATTCAGAACACCAGACGGTCATTTAATGGAATTACTTTGGGATGTTGACTATTATCAAGCACCTGAAGACAAAAAGAGTAAACTTCGAAACCGTCCATCCAAGCGCCCGAATATTGGGGTACCGGTAAGACGACTTGACCATATCAATTGTATGGCATCAAATCCAGCACAAAATACAGAATTCCTAATGGATAACTTAGGGTTCCGTTTAACGGAAAAGATTGTAGATCCGACAGGTTATACGCTAGGAACTTGGTTAAGTGTTTCTAATATCGTTCACGAAATTGCATTTATGAATGATCCATCAGGTTCACTGGGAAGATTCCACCATGTTTGCTATTGGTATGGCTCTCCTCAACATCTATATGATATCGCGGATCTATGTAAGGACAATAACATTGAAGTAGAATTAGGACCTAGAAAACATTCTATCAGCCAAGCCCATTGCTTGTATGTATATGAGCCAGGTGGTAACCGTGTTGAGCTATTTGGTGATGCAGGCTACCTAATCTTTGACCCTGCTTGGGAGGCAGTATTATGGGATAATCTCCAAGAAGTATCTGATCGTGGAATTGGAGCTGGCTTTACAGATACGTATTGGAATTACGGAACGCCTGATTTAGTTAAAGAGCCTACAAAGGTTAAATAGTAGCGAAGGAAATGAGAGTTGATGATATGAGCACTCCAAATATATTGATAATTTATTGTGATGATTTAGGTTATGGAGATCTTGGGTGTTTTGGATCCGCAGAGGTGAAAACTCCAAATATCGATAGTCTGGCTGAAGATGGTATTCGATTTACAGATTGGTACTCAAACGCACCAGTTTGTACCCCTTCAAGGGCTTCATTACTTACGGGTGCATACCCTGCAAAAACTGGTTTAAAAGGTATTTTAGGTGGTAAGCGTGGGGCAGGGAAGGGATTGTCATTGGAAATCCCAACCTTAGCGGAGAGACTAAAAGAATGTGATTATAAAACGGCTTTATTCGGAAAATGGCACCTAGGAAATCATAAAGATTATCACCCTAATGCCCGTGGTTTTGACGAGTTCTTTGGATTCTTATCTGGAGTAGTAGATTACTATTCGCATATATTTTATATTGGTGAATCAATAGGAGTTTTTCCATATCATGATTTATGGCATAACGATAAAGAAGTATGGGAAAATGGTCGCTATTTGACAGAGTTAATTACTGAAAAGACAGTAGATTTTATTGAACAACAAGATAACCAACCTTTCTTTACTTATGTTGCTTATAATGCACCGCATTTCCCAATGCACGCCCCACAGAAGTACTTAGATCGGTACCCGGACCTTCCTAAGGAAAAAGCAATTATGGCGGCAATGATTAGTGCAATGGATGATGGTGTCGGCGAAATTGTAAATGCATTAAAACGAAAAGGTAAATACGACAACACGTTAATTGTCTTTTCTAGTGATCATGGACCATCTACAGAAACAAGAAACTGGTTGGATGGAACAGATGACCTATATTATGGTGGAAACAAAGCTAATTTTAAGGGCTATAAAGGAAGTTTATTTGACGGTGGTATCCGTGTCCCGACTATTATGTGTTACCCTGATAAGTTGCCAAAAGGCAAAGTAAATAAAGATAGTGTTATGACGATGGACATTGTTCCTACAGTGCTTGAGTTCGTAACTCAGGATCAATTTACTGATAATAATGTTGATGGAGAAAGTCTAGTCCCAATGCTTACTAACCATGAGTCTAACCCACATAAGCAGTTATTTTGGGAATATAATGGACAACTGGCTGTTAGGGAAGGGAAATGGAAGTTAGTTTTGAATGGTAAACTCGATTTTAGCGGGGAGATTTCTAACCCTATCCATTTATCAGACGTAGAAAATGACCCTGAGGAAAAGGTAAATCTTGCGGGGCAATTCCCAGAACTAACACAAAGGCTAAAAAAAGACCTCTTATCATGGAACGAATCTATTAATAATACATTATCTAAGGAAAATATGACAGAAAAATTCTTCGACCCTAGTACGCAGTAAACTTGATTAAATTAAATATACACTACTTAGTTTCTGTATGAAAGGTTATGTTTTAATAATACCTAGGGTTGGGATTGTCATTGTTAATAAAAGAGCTTACTAAAGTTCAAGTTTAAACTTTGGTAAGCTCTTCTCAACTAAAATGTTAAATATATAGGTCTCTCTCATCTTAGTCTAAGAAGGGAGAGGATGTAAGAGAGGAGTCTCTCCTCTCTGTACGCAGTTATAGAATTTGTAGATAGATACTTATTATGACTATGTAAACGAAACTAACAGTTGGGTTGGTCATTGTATTTCACCTTGTAGTTCGGAGAATGTAGCAAAACAGATTTAATAAGTTGTGGCAAAAGTCCAATTTATTTTTAGTGATATGTATAGGGCCTAACTTAATACCTAAAAAGAGTTCGAAATTACTTTATGTCTATTAAATGAAAACTTACCGTTAAGAGGAGATGGAGGGAATAGTATGAGGATAGGGAGTTTGAAAAAATTGGTAATCATTATTAGTGCATGCATCCTGTTTTTAGCTGCTTGCGGCACTAGTAATGAAACTGGTGGGCAAGCTGATGAAAACGGGCAGTCTAAGAGTACTAATAATTTAAGTATCGGGACACAACCTGCAGGTGTTACATTTCATACTTTAGGATCGGCGTTTGCAGCGATGATTAGTGATCATTCTGATAATAATATTACTGTTAGACCGTTTTCCGGTCCGGATGCCTGGATGCCGTTAGTTAATTCAGGAGATGTTGACTTTGGAACAGATACTTATTTCTCCGTTGCTTATGGATTTGAAGGAAGACATCATTTTGATCCAAATACCAATATTAGAACCCTTGTAGTAGGGAGTCAATCACCTATGGCTGGAATAGCCGTTAGAGAAGATGCGGGGATTACAAAAATTAGTGATCTGAAAGGTAAAAAGGTAGCTTCTCAATATTCAGGTAATTTAGGTGCGAGAGTGATTATGGAAGCGCATTTATTATCAGGTGGATTAACTTGGGATGATGTTAAAGGCGTTCCTGTTACAGACAATACATCTGGTCTGCAAGCCTTACGAGAAGGTAGAGTAGATGCTGCTTTTACTGGCAAACCAGATAATAGTATCTTTTTAGAAGTTGATAATGCAATTGGTATCGACGGTTTGAATTGGGGCGATATTACACCTGAAAAATTTAGTGAATTCCCAGAAAATCTAAAGGAAGAGTTAAATAATCTCGTACCGGGTTTATCACCATCGGTTTATGATGGCGGTGGGTTTATTAATGCTGATAGTATGACAATTTCCCAGTTTCCTTTAGTAGTAGTTGTTGGTGCCCACGTTCCGGATGAAGTAGTTTACAACGTGATGGAGACAATCTGGGAAAATCACGCAGAGTGGGAAGGTACTATGATTCAAAGTTGGTCACCTGAATTATTAGGAAGTAACTTAAATCCTCCAGCACCATTCCATGAGGGTGTCGTACAGTTTTTTAAAGACAAAGGCGTATGGACAGAAGAAGCAGAGCAAAAACATCAAGAATTATTATCTAAAGTTCAATAAAAGTTTTACGTAGCTATTACAGAATTGTTGGGCACTTATACTAGCACTAGGAAAACACTTTGTGTTTTCCTAATGCCTTCTTTAAAACATTACTGAAATACTAAATGATAGGAGGAGCAAAATGGAAAATAGTGAGTATTCACGTTACCGGAAACTAGAGGGACCGGCCATGTTGATTTGGAAGACTATTCTTATCCTTATCCCGATTATCGGAATTGCTTATGTCACTTCCATATATCAATATTTCGGTTTATCGTTTTTTACCGAACAATATACAGGATTGTTTTTTGGCTTAATACTAGCTGCTGTTTTTATGGGTGTACCTGCAGTCAAAAAAATTACAGAAACTAAAATTCCCTGGTATGATTGGCTATTGTCTTTGTTAGGTTTAGTAGTTGGGATCTATATCACCGTATTCTATCCCCAAATTGCTCTGCACTTTTCATCTATTACAGCGGAAAGATTAGTTATGAGTATACTGGCGGTTGTATTAATACTAGAGGCTTTAAGACGTGTAATGGGCTGGTTACTCGTAATAGTCGTAGCAGTTTTTTTAACCTACGCTTTTATTTCACCGTATATGCCAGGCATGTTAAAAGGACAATCTATTTCGTTTGATATTCTATTCAACTATCTTTATTTAGATACTAACAGTATTTTGAGTTTAGTAGGTCTAGCTGCAACTATTGTTTTAGCTTTTATTTTATTCGGACAGATTTTGTTGAATTTTGAGGGGGCAGACCATTTTAATAACATGGCAATTAAGGCGTTTGGTAAATATCGCGGGGGCCCTGCAAAGGCTGCAATCATTGGTTCAAGTATGGTAGGAAGTGTCACAGGTGACCCAGTATCGAATGTTAATTTAACGGGTAATATGACTATTCCGTTAATGATTAAAAGTGGTTATAGTCGTGTTCAAGCTGGTGCTATTGAAGCGCTTGCCTCCACAGGAGGATCCATTACGCCACCAGTTATGGGGATTGTAGCATTTATGATGGCTGAAAATTTGGGTGTTCCTTATGCAGAGGTAGCACTAGCTGCTATTATTCCAGCTTTCTTATTCTATATGAGTTTATTTATTCAAGTAGACCTAAGGGCAGCAAAGGAAGGGATTAAAGGGACACCAAAAGAGTCATTGCCAAAATTGAATGATGTTCTAAAAACAGGCTGGGTACTTATACCAATTTTTGCTTTTCTCGTTTATTTTCTTTTTGTAAAGGGATATCCCCCTGCAACTGTTGGGATATATACATCTGGTTTTGCTATAGTATGTTTATTGATTCAAAAAGAGGTGCGAAAGAATATCCTAGGTCGTTTAGTAAATTCATTTTTCACTACAGGAAGAATATTGCTGGAAATTGGGATAATATTGGCAGCAGCAGGTATTATTGCTGGAATTATTGGTGTTACAGGATTAGGTTTTAATCTCGTATTAGCCTTAACACAATTAGGAGAGCAAGGATTATTGATCCTGTTATTGGCTAGTGCAGCTGTTTGTATTATTCTCGGGATGGGCATGCCTGCGTTGGTTGCCTATGCTATTGTTGCAACGTTAATTGCTCCTGCCCTTGTAGAATTAGGTGTTCAGCCAATGGCGGCCCATTTATTTGTTTTTTATTTTTCGTTAGTTTCCAACTTTACTTTACCAGTTGCCTTAGCGTGTTTTGCTGCGGCTCCAATAGCCCAAGCCAATCCACACAAAATAAGTCTAATGGCTATGAAACTAGGAGTGATGGTTTATGTAATTCCATTTATCTTTGTTTACAATCCTATCGTATTAATAAGTTTCCATACTGAATATGATTCATTAATGCTAATGTCAATTATCACATCTATTCTTGGTGTGGTAATGATAGCAATAAGTACGGTAGGTTACTTCTCAGGTAAAATCAGTATCATTAACAGAACATTACTAGTATTATTTAGCATATTGTTAATCCTGCCTATTCAAAACGGTATTGTACAAATACTTAACGTAATAGCAGTTCTTGCAAGTATTGGTATATTATCTATGAATTGGTACTATTATAGACGACGTTTAAGCCTTAGAAATAGTTCGGAAATTACAACCCCAATACAGTAGGATATAAGATTATGTTAGAACTAAAAAACGAATCATATTTGGATTCGTTTTTTAGTTTTTATAGCAGATCCACAGGGACAGGTACCGCGGCCCAAATTTATAAATATACCGAAGAGCCAGTGGACCTGTCCCTCTGGCTCTTCGTTTGTGGAATGAATAAGGCTGTTTTCTATATAATAGTACTAACATACATTTATTTTAGAAAGATGAGGTTTAGTAATGAAGGAACAGTTAGTTCATATGCGGGATAAGTTGAATGATATTAGTCGTCGGAATCGCTCGATCCGGTTATTAAAGCTTTATAATAAATGGAGTTTTGACTTAACAGAGTTAGACCAATTATCCGAAGAAAAGGTAAGTGTTTCGATTGTCGAAAACATTATTAAACAAACTAAAAGTGACATTACACTGTTAAAGCCTTCAATTAATAATGAAGCCTCGTTGGCTATTTCCAGAAAGTTAACGGATTTATCAAGAAACATAAAGGCCATCGAGGAGGAAACCGGTATTCATGATTTTTATTTAGGTTTCCCTTTTCTAACTGGAACGCTTTCCGATGGCACTTTTTTTCAGGCACCTTTATTTTTATACCCAATTCGATTAGAAAAAAATAATGTTCATACACAAAAGTGGATACTAAAACTTGATGAAGGTGAACCACAAATTAATCGTACCTTATTTCTAGCTTTTAAAAAGTTAAATAATTTAACGTTTACGGAAGATTTTTTTGAACAAGCTGGTGAAATTGCAACCCAATTTGATTATGATTCATGGCTTAACTTGTTGAAAAGTATTGAAATGAATGTGTACTTTTCCCAACAGAGCATAACGAAACTTAAAGAATATAAAAAAGAAGAGATCCCAGGAGTAGCGAATTTAACCTTAATAGAGAATGCGGTTATCGGAAATTTTCCTCAGGGTGGCTCATCGTTGGTGAAAGATTATGAAGCTCTAATAGAACTTTCAGAAGGCAGCAACTTGTCATTAGCAGGTGAATTGATTGAACCTAGTGATCAGGATTTTAATATGGAGCATAATCCTGAAAATTTACATATGAAGTTAACTGATCAAGAAGATGGAGAGATTTTAAATCTTTTGCAAACGGATGGCTCTCAAGAGGAGATTTTGAAAGAAGCCCGGTATAAAAGAGGCTTAGTCGTGCATGGTCCCCCAGGAACCGGAAAGTCGCAAGTGATTGTGAACCTAATCACCGATGCGTTAAAGCAAGACAAAAATGTTTTAGTAGTTTGTCAAAAAAGGGCCGCATTAGATGTTATTTATCAAAGAGTAGATAGCATCGGTCTGAGTAATCATATTGCGCTGGTCCATGATGAAAAACATGATCGAAAGAATTTATACGCTAAAGTGGCGTCTGTACTAGATCAAAATCAAATTGTCTATCCGCAAGCGGAACAACATTTGGCATCTACTTCTAAGAAGTTATCGGCACAGGAAGAGTTGTTAAATAGTATCGCAAATGCTTTATATGAATATCAAGAATTCGGCTTTAGATTATACGATTTATATGGAAAAGCCATTCCGGTAGAAGAAACCACGCAAATTATTGATTTGAATGATGTATTGTCAGATTTAAATAAAGACACACTTGACGAAGTATCGGAGAAGGTCTATACCTACGCAGAATGGTATGAAAGATTTGGTGATGATGATTATCCATTGAAAGAACGGAAGTCTTTTGAAAATCTAAATATGAAAAATAAGCTGGAGGCAATCGAACTAATAGAAAACTTGCTTGAGAAGGCGAGAAATGCGGCAGATTATATGAATTCGTTAAATCATGAGAACATTACCCCAGCGTACACTTGGCTAATTGAGAACAAATTAGACAAAGTATATCCTGATTTAGACGATACAAATAAAAGGACATTACAAGGTTTGCGTTTATGGTGGTGGAGTTCTTTTTCTGGAAAATCCATTATTGAGGAATTAATTGATGGAGAAAAATTTAGAGGGACAAATTCGCCTGAATGGCTCAAAATAAAAAAATCGTTAGTGCTCATGTATGATTTAGGTAAAGAAACAAAGCAAATGGCTACTGAAATTGAAAAGTTAAAAACATATATCGATGATACCAAAGTTGAAACGTTAAAAAGCCGTATTTCAGAAGGGGATATACCTATTACCGATTTGGATAAAATTCTGGAATATATGCATAGGGATTTTGAAGAATTAAACCAAATGGACCGATACTGGCACGATTGTTCAGAACTAGTTAAAAAAGTGATACGTAAACTTCAAGGAAAGGATAATCAATCCAATCTTGCATTGCCTGACTATTGGGTAGATCTTTTTAGAAATTCGGCATATGTTCATTGGATTGACCAAACCGAAAAGAAATACCCGCAGGTGCAAAAAGTTTCATCTAATGAATTTTCACGGATACGGGAGTCTTTTGCAAACTTGATTGAAGAAAAAAGACAAGTCGCGACACAGTATCTTCTTCATTCACTGACGAAGAAAGTGGCGGCCACCCAAACGACGAATCCTAAAAGTATTCGTGAGCTTAAGCATCAAGTAGGTAAAAAAAGAAGGATATGGTCGCTGCGTAAATTAGTCAATGAATTTGCAAATGAAGGGCTAGTCGATATTATGCCAGTATGGCTTGTTTCTCCTGAAATTGTATCGTCGATTTTTCCACTAAAAGACGGATTATTTGATTTAGTCATTTTTGATGAGGCATCACAATGTACGGTAGAAAGTGGGATTCCAGCCGTTTATCGTGCCAAGCAACTAATCGTTGCAGGTGATGAGAAACAGCTGCCACCGTTTAGCATGTTTCAGTCTTCGTATGTGAATGATGACGACGATGAAGAACAATATGACATCGATGAATCTGTTAGTTTGCTAAATTTGGCTAAAAGAAGATTTCCTGAAAAGCTTCTTCAATGGCATTATCGTTCTAAATATGAGGAATTGATTAATTTTTCCAACCATGCCTTTTATAATGGCCATGTGCAAATTGCTCCAAACGTCGTTCCATTTAAAAGTCCACCAGCAGTAAAGTGGAAAAAGGTCGAAGGTCTATGGATCAATCAATCAAATGAAATTGAGGCGATTAAGGTTGTAAATACATTGAAGGATATTCTCATCAACCAACCTAATAAAACGATAGGGATCATTACCTTCAATGCAAAGCAGCAAACTAAAATTTTAGATTTAATTGAAAAGACAACAAGTGAAGATGAGGAATTTAATGCTGTATACAACCAGATGATGTCTAAAGATCTAGATGAAAGAATTTTTGTGAAAAATATCGAAAATGTACAAGGTGACGAAAGAGATATTATTCTTTTTTCAATAGGTTATGCAAAAAATGAAGAAGGAAAGGTTTATAACCGGTTTGGGATGCTGAATCAAAAAGGCGGGGAAAACCGGCTTAATGTTGCCGTTACAAGAGCAAAAGAAGGCATTATTGTCGTATCAAGTCTAGAACCTGAGGAATTAAATGTTGCGAACACATCTCAATTAGGACCAAAACTTTTAAAATCTTATTTGAAGTATGTAAGAGCTGTATCAAACGCACAAATTGAACAAATAAATGCTGTAATTCAAGAAATTAATGAAAATGTTAATACGCATGTACGGGAACAAGGTTTACATTTTGATTCTCCGTTTGAAGAACAGGTTTACAAACAATTAAGAAACCTAGACTATGATGTCACTACACAGGTAGGTTTGTCTGGCTATCGCATCGATTTAGCGATCGTCCATCCGACTGATTCCTCGAGATATATTTTAGGAATTGAATGTGATGGTGCGATGTATCATAGTTCTGCAAATGCAAAAGAAAGGGATGTATATCGTCAACGTTTCCTTGAAAGCAGAGGATGGGTAATTGAAAGAATATGGAGTCGAAATTGGTGGAGAAATCCTGCTGCAGAAATTGAACGAATTGATAGGAAAATTAAAGAGTTGCTCCAAAGTGAAAAAGCTCGTGAGCAGGTTATACATTAGATTGATTCAAGTGCCTGCCCCCCAGTCCAGTTAAGTGTTAATATACTGGGGGCAGGCATTTTCTTTCTGAAAAATTTGATTGGTGGGATAATATATAGGAGGTATAATTAGAAAGAAAGTTTCTTGGGGCGGAGGAAAGTGCTGTGAAAGATATATTAAAACAAATGTTAAGCGAACTGAAAGAAATAAAGACTGATATAGGTGATTTAAAAACAGGACAAGCAAGACTTGAAGACGGACAACAGAAATTACAGCAAAACTTAATCGAAAGTCTTGGGACTTTATTCAGATAAAATTAGTGAACATTTTGATGACAAAACCGAAGTATTAAATAAAAGAGTTTACAAAGTTGAAACTGAAATAGAGAGATTAAGCAGACAGTAGAGAAGTTCAACTTCAACACTGTCTTTTCTTTGCATTTTTGTATCTTGCAAATTTCATCAATTAAATAGTGGCTAGCATAGAGGAACCGATTGATGGTGCGTATTCTCCAGATGGTTACTATATTGGCGTCAAGGTCGATTAAAATGCATGCCCCCCCAGTTCTGTAAAACGTTAATGTTCGGGAGTCAGGCATTTTTATTAGGACTTGTGGGTCAGTGAACCTGTCCCTCTGTCCCTTCCTCTGGCCCTTTCCAAAAAATAATATGTCACAAAACGTTCACAAAATCTATTAAAATATGATATATTTATAATTGTTAAAAAATAATAGTAATAGCAATTAGTAAATTCATTGATGAAATGTAACAAAGTGTTGTATCTTCATCCTGATTTTCTAGTTTTGTTGAAGTGGCGGGAAGGATTTCTAGTATTTTACAATGCTCAGATATTAACCCATCATAAATCGGTCTATGCGATTTTGCGTATAATCCGCTTTATGGTGGGTTTTTTACTTCCATTTGGAAAATATTGTATTCCAATCCGACCAGATAAAGATTTAATGGGTGACAATTATGGCATTTCATTGTCGGCAGCAAATTGCGAAACAAGTGATAGCGGCTGGTGTGAAAAAAGCAGTTATGCTTAGTCCTACTGCGTTAGGTGCAGAGGACATCGATGGAAAAATTCTATATTTCTAAATTTGTATTTTAAGTGTAACGAAAGACTGTAAGTGAAAATCGTTATGCTCGTGATTTGATAAATTAATAGTGTGCTAAATAGAGAAGGATGTATTGATGTCGAGTAATAGAGATTGCTTGGATATCCTGCTTTCTTCATAAATTATTGTGGGTTCGTTCTTCTAGTATAATAATATGCTAAAAATTCTTCCCCATTAAACTGTTCGTACCCATTAGGTACAGCAACTGTGTTAGTAGGAGGGACTTATATTGTCAGATACATTGAAAGTGATTATTAATGGAGTAACGCATGAAATAAAAGAAGGAACACGTATTTTAGATTACCTTCTTTCTCAAGATATACAGCATCCACATATTTGTTATTCAGAAATTCTAGGTCCGGTGCAAAGCTGTGATACATGTATGTGTGAGGTAGATGGCACGATTATGCGTGCGTGTTCTACAGTAGTAGAGGATGGCATGAATATTCTTACAGCCTCAGAACTTGCCAAACAGGCACAAGACGAAGCGATGGACCGGATTTTAGAAAATCACTTATTATATTGTACGGTTTGCGATAATAACAACGGTAATTGCCGTGTCCATAATACAGCTGAAATGATGGGCGTCGAACATCAAACACGTCCGCATCGTTCCAAAGGCTATGAAGTGGATATGTCGCATCCATTTTACCGCTACGATGCTGACCAATGTATTTTATGTGGTCGCTGTGTGGAAACATGTCAAGACTTACAAGTGAATGAAACATTAACGATTAATTGGGAAAGCGACCAGCCGCGTGTTTTATGGGATGGAGGAAAAAGTATTAATGAATCCTCCTGTGTTTCGTGTGGACAATGTGTAACTGTTTGTCCTTGTAATGCATTAATGGAAAAATCAATGCTTGGAAATGCCGGATTTATGACATCCATGGAGGACGACTTGCTGACTCCTATGATTGATCTAGTAAAAGCAGTAGAACCGGATTACAAAACGATCTTCGCGGTTTCAGAAGTCGAAGCAGCCATGCGTGATACACGTACGAAAAAGACAAAAACGGTTTGTACATTCTGCGGTGTGGGCTGCACATTTGAGGTTTGGACAAAAGACCATGAAATTTTAAAAATTGAACCATCTGAAAACGCGCCGGTAAACAGCGTATCTACCTGTGTAAAAGGAAAATTTGGCTGGGATTTTGTAAATTCACAAGAACGTATTACAACACCGCTAATTCGTAAAGGCGATGTATTTGTTGAAGCCAGCTGGGAAGAGGCATTAAATCTGGTTGCAGAAAAATTAGGTGGTATTAAAGATACGTATGGTAGTGATGCACTAGGATTTATAGCATCTTCTAAGATCACAAATGAAGAAAATTATCTAATTCAAAAGATGGCCCGTCAAGTATTTGGCACAAATAATGTGGACAATTGTTCGCGTTATTGCCAGTCTCCGGCATCCTGGGGCTTACAGCAGACCGGCGGTATTGGTGGTGACTCAGGGTCTATTCAAGATATCATGGGCGCAGGACTTGTAATCCTTGTAGGCTGTGCTCCAGCAGAGGGACACCCTGTACTTGCATCACGCATTAAGCGTGCTCATAAGCTACATGGCCAAAAGTTAATTACCGTAGACGTCCGAAGACATGAAATGGCGGACCGTGCGGATTTATTTGTTCGTCCAAAGCAAGGAACGGATTATGTATGGCTGTCTGCGATTACAAAGTACATGATTGACCAAGGTTGGCATAATGAAGAGTTCATCCAAAAGCATGTGAACCATTATGATGATTTCTTAAACATGATCTCTCCATATACGCTTGAGGAAGCAGAGAAGTTGACTGGCATTTCTAAAGAGGTACTCATTCAAATGGCTGAAATGATTCGTGATGCAGATGGAACTGCTATTTGCTGGGGTATGGGAGTCACACAAAACATTGCCGGTTCACATACATCTGTTGCGATTGCGAACCTGCTGCTTGCTACAGGTAATATGATGCGCAGCAATGCAGGTGCCTTCCCACTGCGCGGACATAATAATGTCCAAGGTGCAGCAGACATGGGAACAATGCCTAATATTTTCTCGGGATATCAGCCAGTAGCGAACGATGAAATTAGAACGAAGTTTGAGAATGCGTATGGTGTAACACTTCCTGCACAGCCAGGATTAGATAATATTGAAATGCTTGAAGCAATTGATAAAGGAAATATGAAAGCCATGTATGTTGTAGGCGAGGACATGGCCTGGGTCGATGCTGATTCTAATCATACACAGGACATGCTTGCTAAATTGGATTTTCTTGTTGTTCAAGAAATCTTTTTAACAACAACTGCTCAATTTGCAGACGTTATTTTACCGGGTGCACCTTCACTTGAAAAAGAAGGAACATTTACAAACACCGAACGTCGTGTACAACGCTTATACCAAGCGTTAGAGCTGACAGGAAATAGCAAGCCTGACTGGTGGATTCTTCAAGAATTGGCAAACAGAATGGGCTTTAATTGGAACTATCAGCATCCAAGTGAAATTTTTGCTGAAATGGCAAGTTTAACGCCATTCTTTGCAAATTGTAGCTACGATGTACTTGAAGGATGGAACAGCTTTACATGGGGTTCACCAAACGGAACAGACACACCGGTTCTATACATGGACGGCTTTAATTTTCCAGACAAGAAGGCTCGTTTCGGCTTGTTTGACTATGTAGCGCCAGTCGAATTCCCGGAAGAGTTCGACCTATCGCTTGATAACGGGCGTTTGCTTGAGCATTTCCATGAAGGAAACCTAACACAGAAATCAGAAGGGCTCAAATATAAATTCCCGAAAGTATTTGTCGAGGTTTCTCCAGAACTTGCAAAAGAGCGTGGAGTAAAGGACGGCACACTTGTACGACTCATGTCACCATACGGTGCGATTCGTCTTCCGGTTCTTGTAACAGACAGAGTAGAAGGCAAAACAGTATATGTACCCATGCATTCATCAAGTCACGAGAGCGCTGTTAATTTGCTGACAGGTGGTGCGGTAGACGTCGTTACACATACACCTGCGTATAAACAAACAAAGGTGCGGATGGAAGTACTTGAGTTAGAAGGAGAAAATCCACTTCCGAAATTTAACCCGCGCAATGCAACGCGCACACCGCAAATGGGTCTTGAAATTTACCGCAAATGGGAACGCGGTGACTATGTTCCAATCGCAGGTGTTAATGAACATATTAAGCCGGGGTTGTATGACAGGAGGAATGCGTAATGGCTAAACCCATTCAAATGATAAAAAAAGTCGAGCTTAGTGAAAAGCAAAAACAGTCACAATCCTTAGAGAGTCTTCTCTCTGAGGTTGCTCAAAATAAAGAGTCCTTGCTTGAGACGCTTCATCTACTGCAGGAGCTTCACAACAGTGGTATTTTAGAGGCGCTAAATAGCCTTGTACAAGCAAAAGAAGATGTAGCGAAAATCGCGGTGGGCCAAATGACGCGCGAGCCGGTTACAAATCTCATTAACAACGCGATGGCAGCAGGCGGAGCATTGACCAACCTAGATCCTGAGATGACTAAGAAGCTAATGGGCAGCGTTTCCAAAGGATTAGAAAAAGCAGAACAAGGACTACAATCAGATTCAAAGATTGGAGTACTGGATTTAATGAAGGCATTAAAGGATCCGGATCTGAACCGTGCCATCGGATTTGGTTTAAATCTTCTAAAGGGTGTCGGTGAAGGGTTAAAGGAATAGTATTAGAGGAAATCCGATCCGTCCATTCTAGAAGCGAGGAAAATACAGGGTTCTCATTTTACCAGACAAACGCTTTTGTTTAATTATAGGAACCATGTAAGGTGCTTGCGCTTTCGTTCTTTGGCGGATGAATGGATTTCCTTTTCTTAATAGAAACTAATCTGAAACGACGGATAAGGGGAAGTTGAAATGGGAAGAAATTTGGAACATCAATTCAGTATGCTTGTTAGGGAAATTAGAAAAGAATATGTGGGAAACGGACCGAAGGAAATTAGTACACGCTTTGTTGGAAACTGGGCCATCAGTGAAATGAAAGGAAACCTAACCAACGTTGAGAAATTTATGATTAACTCTGCACAAGGTAAACAGATGATACATGAGACGCGGACAAAAATGGTGAAGGAAATCTATAAGAAACCAGAGGTCATTGAAAAATTTGAAACATTAATCGGTGCAAAAGTGCTACGGCTTTTTTCAGATATTAATATTGAAGATGATATTGCAATGACTGTTTTTGTTTTCGATGAATCCGTAGATCTAAAAGCTAATTAGGGAGACGATGGCTATGAATCAGCAAATGATAGTAAACAATCAAGTGCTGCGTTTTGAAAATGGTGAAATTCAACTTGTAGAGGATGAAATCGTAACAGAGTTTCCAGTGACGATTATGTTAAATGGTCAAGAATTTGCGACCTTAGTTTGCAGTCCAGAATATATTGAGGATTTAGTAGTCGGCTTTTTAGCGTCAGAGGGCATTATTAGCCGCTATGAGGATATAAAGGAACTTCAGGTGATTGAAAAAACAGGCAAGGCTATTGTTACAACACATCGGGTAAATAAATTTAATGAAATGATCCACTCCAAGCGGTATGTAACATCGTGCTGTGGAAAGAGCCGTCAAAGCTTTTACTTTTATACGGATGCAAGAACGGTCAAGCCAATTGAAACAAAAGATAGCGTGTTGTCCATACAGGAATGCTTTCATCTTATGGAGAAAATGCAGAAATCATCGACAGTTTTTCAAAATACGGGTGGTGTTCATAATGCAGCACTATGTGATAAAAATGGCATAGTTATCGCCAGAACAGACATTGGTAGACATAATGCATTGGATAAAATATATGGATACTGTCTTAAACATTCCATTTCAATGGAAAATAAAGTAATTGTATTTAGTGGTCGAATTTCCTCAGAAGTATTATTAAAGGTAGCCAAAATTAAATGTGGAGTTGTACTCTCTAAATCTGCACCAACTGAATTGGCATTGCGTTTAGCAAATGAACTTGGTATTACCACTGTTGGCTTTATCCGCAACAAAGCATTGAATATCTACACAAATCCTGAACGGATTATTACAACTGAATTAACGAATTAGAAAATACCGCCTGTCCTAAAAAAGCGGTATTTTTTTTGTGTAGGCAAAGTTCCAAGGGGACAGGTCCACTGTCCTTGGACTTGTGGGTCAGTGCAGTTCCAAGGGGACAGGATCCACTGTCCTTGGACTTGTGGGTCAGTGAACCTGTCCCCCTGTCCCTTTTATTCAAAAAGTGGGGGTTTAATTAATTCTGAAAGTGTAACAATTTCTGCTTCTTTTTCGTATTCCGGAATATATGTTTTTAATGCGCCGACGACTCGTTCTCCCGTGATTCCAACATGTCCAATCGCTATTATTTGTTCATATTGTAGTAAATATTTTACGATGTTAGAAGCTTGACGGTATATATGTTTTTCAGAATAAACATGATCAAAGAATAAATCATTTTCTAAATAAGGGACCTCTAATTCTTCAGCTAATTTTGGAATCACACTTTTTTCTGCTGTTTTACTATCAAGGTAATAGAGATTACGTTCTTTACAAATCTCTAAGATAATTCTCATTATTCGTTCATCTTCCGTTACCTTTGAGCCCAAGTGATGATTCATCCCCACTGCATAAGGAACATTATCAATTGCACTTTCGATTCTTTTTCTGACTTCTTCATCACTTAAGTCAGTAGTGATGGCACCTGGTCCAAGCCAACTTTTTTTACCATGCTTGGGTTGCATAGGCATATGAACAATCACTTCATGTCCTTTTGCATGGGCTAGCTTAGCATCTTGTTCCGTAGTAGGTAAGAAAGGCATAACGGCTACAGTAAGTGGGATGGGAAGTTCAAGCATTTCTGCTGTACCCTTCATATTATTACCAAAATCATCAATTACGATTGCAAGTTCTTTTTTCGGGGTATTTCCTATTAAAGCATGGCTTTCAGTAGTGAAACTAAAGAAGAGAAGAATAAGCGCAAGAAGTTTTATTTTCATGTTGATCTCCTTTGTTCTTTAAGTGTAAGGTATATCAATATGTTATCTCTTCATCTTAATTTATATCCAAATAAAGTAGCGCTGTTTCCAAATGGTCATCACTTTACTGCGAACGGTGTAGGTTGATTCAATTTGATCGAATTTTGGCGCCTATTCCTCAGCATAATAAAGCAATATATAGTGGGGGACATGCGCTATTTTTTACCCTTGGACTTGTGGGACAGAACCTGTCCCCCTGTCCCTCACCCCATGTCCATTTGTAATAAATTTGTCATATTTTTTTTACAAACAAAACAGCAAAAATGAGTTACAATATCATATGTAATAAGTAAGCTTATTACATAAATTGGAAAGTTTAAAAATGATCAGGCGAAAGAGTAGGGGAGATGGTAGAAGCCAGCGTTTTTAGAAAAAATATAAATTCAGAGAGAGTTAGAACGTACAGTATTGGAATCGATTTGTGAAATAAAAACGAATAAGTGAGGGAACTTTAATGTGGGTAATTACTGTGTATGAAAAAAATGATGTTCAAATGTATGAATTTGATAATCAGCAAGAGGCAAAAGAATCTTTTAAGAAAATTAAAGGAAGCAAAGTTCTTAGTGAAGTTGTTTACTATAACGACTTTGATTCAAAACTTATCGAAGAAGCGTATTCGAACTCAAAAGTTTCTTAAAAGTGACAAACCTTATTACTTACCTAATACCAACTAAAAAAGTTTCCTTTCTAAATCGCCGAAACCATAGTGTGCGGGGGAACCATCTAGATTCAATAGAATCCAAGGGGTGAATCCTATAAATAGGTAGGGCTACTCATGGCCCGAATCCGACAGCTAACCTCGTAAGCGTTATAGAGAGATTGTGGAGCTTATAGCATCCAAGAGAATGTGTCTACAGGTCATGATTCATGGCTTGTAGACACTTTTTATGTTCTACTATATTTCAATGTTTTCTCTTTTTAAGACAGGCAAATAAACTCCATGTGATTGGCCATTTCTATACTTAAAAATAGCTACAGGTGATCTGTTACTAGAAATATATCCTTCTATTATTTCGTTAAAACAAATTTCATGTTCAGAAATGAAGTAATCTCTTGTAAAAGGCATTTCGGGTGTTAAAGTAAATACATCATATCCACCTATATCTTTATAATCTCGACTAGGCAAATCAAATTCATCTCTTCTTCTTGCTGCCTCGCCATACATTCCTTTAATATAAAGGACGACTTCATCAGAAATAACATGTTTTAATGGATCAAAATCATCGTATTTCACCCATCCATTTACTCTCGCTATATGTTTCTCCACCTGTATTCTCCCCTTTGTATAGATTGACTCTTTATCATAATAATATTAATTATTTTTATTTTATCAGAATATTTAGAACTATAATAGCATCTAAAAATGAATGGTTTGATGAGCCAGAGGGATGAGCCAGAGGGATGAGCCAGAGGGATGAGCCAGAGGGACAGGTACCGTGGCACAAATTAGTAAATAATCGAGCCAGAGGGACAGGTACCGTGGCACAAATTAGTAAATAATCAACCAATGAGCCAATGGACCTGTCCCTCTGGCTCTCCCTCTGGCTCTAGCGTGGTTTGATGTATTGATAAAATTGGAAATCAAATAGTAATGCAATCCGTGTTAATATAGTCTCTGTAATGTATATTTGTATAGGTATTTATACCCAGTTAATGAAAGGGGGATTTAGATGAAAAAAATTATTTCTATTTTAATATTTAATCTCCTTATACTTAATGCAGTTGTTGTTTCAGCAAATGAAACTGACACAAATGGTGAGATTGCATTGCTAGTAGGTAATAACCAATCAATTGTAGCGGGTAAAAAAGTAGCTATAGACCCTTTAGATAAAAATATTAAGCCTATTATAAAAAATAACAGAACGCTAATACCCATTCGCTTTGTGTCTGAAAGATTTGGGGCTAGCGTGGATTGGGACAATGAAACGAGAATCATATCTATTCAGGTCGATCACAATCAATTAAAGATGACTGTAGGAATCTCAGAGATTGATAAAAACGGTAAGATCACGAATTTAGATGTAGCACCTGAAATTTTAAACGATAGAACGTATTTGCCGATACGAGCCGTAACAGAAGCGATGGGTAAAGAAATTCTTTATAAAAATGGTCTGATTATCATTTCAGATCAAGAAAAAACCTATAATGAAGATGATCTTGTTAACCTAATCAATCAGTTAAATAATGGGATTGTATTAATGGTAGATAGTAATCAATCAATCGTAGATGGTAAAATCACGCCATTAGACAGTGGAAATACTCCGGTTATAAAGGAATATCGGACGCTCGTACCTATTCGCTTTGTTGCTCAACAATTTGGAGCGAATGTAGATTGGAATCCTCAAAAACAAGCTATTTCAATTGAACTAGGCAACAATGAGTTAGAACTAGTAGTTGGATCATCACTCCTAAAGAAAAATGGTTCAAGTACTAAAATTGATGTAGCACCTCAAATTATCAATGGATCGACATACTTACCGATTCGAGCCATTTCAGAATCATTAGGAAAAGAAATTTTTTATAAAGATGGTCTAATATTTATTTCAGAAGTTGAAGTTAATTATACAGACCCTACTATTGCTATTTTTGCGAAACAATTAAAACCCAAGGGTATTCAAAAGACAACAGCTGAAATCGTTCGGGAATCGAAGGAAAGTGTAGTCATTATTAAAGGCTTAAATAATGGAACAGTGGGAGGATTTGGAACTGGATTTTTTGTCGGTGAAGGATTAGTAATGACTAATGCACATGTGATTAATGGTTTTGATGATCTAGTAATTGAGGATTATACAGGGAAAACTTATACGGTTGAAGGTATATATAAATATGATATAAAGCTTGATTTAGCCGTATTAAAGCTTGATAAAATCCAAGCTGCGAAATCGTTAAAACTTGGTGAAGTAACTAAAAATGAAACTGGTGAAAATGTTATTGCAATTGGACACTCTGCTGGTTTGTATTGGTCAGCTACACAAGGGATTATTAGTGATTTCAGAGAAGAAGAATTTTTTGGAGTAACATACATTCAAACAGACGCTGCTGTTACACACGGTGGCTCTGGTGGTCCACTTTTCAACAAATATGGTGAAGTCATTGGTGTGATCTCACAAGGTGTGGAAAATGAAAAATTTAATTTTGCAGTCATCCCTAAAGGTGAATTGTACATGAATTATCAAGAGGTTGACTACAATACCATGCCGTTAATCTCTGCTGAATATTTTGAAGCTTCTTATCAGGAAAGTAGTTCTGTTCTGGATGCAATAACCAGTTATTTAAGAGCATTCCTCTCAAATAATAAAGATTATTATATTTCAACACTCCATCCAAACAGTCCCTATTTCCAATTAGAGGTAGAATATTTTGACGAAACAGCAGCTCTTTACAATGGATATGAATCCGAAATTAACGGCTTTGTAGTAGATAAATATGGAGATACTTTTTTAGCAAACGCAGGTATAGTGTTAACAAAAGATAATGAAAATAAGTACTTAGTAAATATGTTTGCGCGCTTAGAATACAATGAAAACGCAGAAAAATATCAATTTATAGTAACGTATTTGGATATTGAAGAGATTGGAGGAGGACAAACACCATCACATGAAGACCCTCCATTAGAAGTTGTAGACAAATCAATAGATTTCTATCAGAATCTAGACTTTAAACCATACGATGTAAAGTTTGATGAAGAAAATGGAATCATCTATATGATTGATAAAGGTAGTAAAAGCTTAGTGAAATATTCGATTGAAGATAAAAGAATGGACAAACAAACCTTTGAATATATGCCTGAACGATTGGACTTAGATCATGGTAAGGTGTATGTAACTCTTATTTCACAAGAACATAGTTCCTATGTTTTTGAAGAAGATCAAACAGGTTATATTGGCGTTGTCGATGCGGATACACTAGATGTTATCAAAATAATAGACATTGGGTTTGATCCTTACGATGTCGCGGCGGTAAATGGATTTATTTACGTCCCTGGAGGTTCAGGGCAATGGACAGATATACGGAGCTACTCAGAGGAAACTGGGATTGAAGTAGATCGCGCAAGAATTAGTGAAGCAAGTCCAGTTGAAAAACATCCATCAGGTGACAAATTATACACGATCACAACGAACTCTTCACCAAGAGATATGAGTGTATATATGATTAACAATGGTCAAATTGTAACAAGCTATGATTCTATTTATCATGGTGATTATCCAATGTTGGTAGGATTTACGTTTTCGCCTGATGGGAAATTTATTTATAACCATTCAGGAGTGATCTTTAAAACAGGCTACGGAAGAGAAAGTGATATACAGTACTTTAATAAATTTAATCAATCTATCAATAGTGTCGCTTTTGATACAGAAAGCAACAAAATGTTCGTCAATGTGGGTTCGGCAGGTATGATCAATGTTTATGATGCGACAACATTAAAAGGGATCGGAACATTACAAACATCAACTACTGTTAATTTTATGAGTGTTATTAATCAAAAAATCATAACGATCGAGCATAAGGGTGGAGATAATGGAATTAATGTAATAGAAACAAAATAGGGTCATACTTCGTTAAGAAAACTAGAAAATACTAATAATATATCTGTAAAATCTCATAGAAAGTCCTCATCAAATTTATTGGTGAGGACACTCTTATGCACTTTTAAAATACTTGTTTCCCATATATTACATCACTATTCAAGTATGAAATTATATTAAAATATTTATCGGAGGTGTACATGTGATAAATAAAATTACGTTACTAATACTCATGTTAATATTAATAAATCCAGCAAATTTTACTTATGCTGATTCTAGTAGCCAGCCTGAAATGCTTGTTTTAAATAAGAATTTCATGCAGTTAACGGTCGGTGAAGAAGAGCAAAACGTTACAAAAGCAGAAATCGCAAAATTGCTAGTAGACGCTTTTGGCTATAATCCATTATTATCTGACACTGATTTTATCGATGTCCCGAAAGATCATCCTTATTATCGGGAGATTTCTGCTGCATTTGAACATGGCTTAATAAGTATAGATGCTCCAAATCAATTTCAACCTGATCGTGAATTAACGAGAAGTGATGTTGCACTATATTTTACTAAAAACTTAAAGCTTGTTACTAATGATCAATCTATACCAACAATCAAAGATGTAAGAGAAAGTATGTATAATTGGGAAGGTATTGTTAGTGTTGTCCAAAGAGGGATTATGGAAACAGATTTACAAGGGTATTTTCATCCAAACGAAAAGATGAAAATGAACATAAATAGTAAGCTCATACCATTGGGGACATCAAAACGAGTTGTGTGGAGTAGTAGTAATAAGAAAGTTGCAGCTGTAGATCAAACCGGACAAGTAACACCTGTTTCTCCTGGAATTGCAGTCATATCAGCAATGACTACAGACGAATCATTATTAGCAACATGCGTAGTTTCTGTCGTTGAATCAAATCGTGGTGTACAGGCACCAGAAACTGTATTTCAAGATTTAAAAAATCATTGGGCAATGGTTGATATCCTTGATCTAAAGATGCGTGGACTTGTTAGTGGTATTACGGATCATACATTTTTACCGAATAGTGAGATTACAAGAGCGCAATTTTCGGCTTTAATATTAAGAGCATTAGGTTTGGAAGGAACAGCAGTTAGTCAAAACCACTTTTCGGATGTTGAAATGGATAAATGGTACGCGGGTGTTGTTTCACGGGCATACGAGGAAGGCTTAGTGGGAGGATTTCCTGATGGAACTTTTAAACCAGAAGCTCAAATAACACGCCAAGAAATGGCAGCGTTATTAGTAAGAGCTATTAAAAAGATTGAATCGAATGTTGAAGCTTCCATTCAGGACCTTGATAAATTTTCAGATTATCAAAACATTGATAATTGGGCTAGAAAAGACGTTGCTGTCATTGTAAAAAAAGGAATTATGAGTGGCGTTCCTACAGGAGAATTTATTCCAAAGGAAGGGGCAACAAGAGCAGAGAGTGCAGTAACGATAAAAAGATTCATTGACCTTTTACTTGACTATCAATCTGAAAAAGAAACAACATCTGATATCTTAATTCACTTTGATCCAGAATTGAGAGATGTCGTAGATGGGGAAACATTAAAAGGTGAAGATGTTAGACCAATCCAATTAGGATTTACAATGGATGAGGTCTTGCAAGTGATGGGATATCCTGATGGAGGAGTTGGAACAACAGTTGAGGAAGGAAATGAAAGTGCAGATATGGTCATTCCAGAAACCGTAGGGTTTTGTTACGGAGGATCTTGCGTTCAATTCGATCGTGAAGGTGGAGTAGTGGTTAGTATTGATAACAGTGGTGGGAATTTAAAGCTAAGCGATGTTACGGAGCCAACATATGAACCTATATATTTAGGGGCAACAAAAGAACAGGTTCATAAGGCATTTGGAGATCCTACCCTTATTAATTCTTCTGCAGACCCTAGTTATGCTTATAGCTATCTTTATCCGGGGATGAGTCTAGCTTTTAACAATGACGATAAACTGATTTACTTTAAAGATTTGGACTACCGCGATGAAGTTACTCCACAAGTGGATGATATTGATTATCGGGTACTTGTTCAAGCAGAAATTGATTCGAATATTAAAAGCATTTCAGTTGGATCTACGAAAGACGAAGTCATTTCTGTATTGGGTCAGCCTGTAGAGGTTTGGGGCAGCACAACCTATTTGAACTGGCTTATGGCTGATACTTCTATCATTAGCTTTGACGATACAGGTCGTGTATCATATTTTGAATTGTATCCAAATTTTTCAGGTCCATGGAGTAACCTGCAATAATAAGCATTCAGTTTTTTGAAACTTGAAACCTGAAAGTGATGAAAATAAGTATTAATAAAATCAGCGATCACTTTTTTAGTGATCGTTTTTCGTATTTGACTGAAAATGCACAACAACTTGAAAGTAAAAAAACAACCCTCTCAGATAGTAACAGGTTTACTTCAGAGGTGCAAACATTGTAAAACACATAGGAAAGCGCACTTGAATTCACTTTATAATTCACAGTGCGTTTTTTATTGATTTATAAACATGTTGGCGAATTTTAATAACTTATCGTCTCCTAATNTAACAGGTTTACTTCAGAGGTGCAAACATTGTAAAACACATAGGAAAGCGCACTTGAATTCACTTTATAATTCACAGTGCGTTTTTTATTGATTTATAAACATGTTGGCGAATTTTAATAACTTATCGTCTCCTAATTCACATAGTCAATCACAGGGTATGAAATAATTATTGGAGGGCCTTGATTTTGCGATTTAGTATGTAGATTATAATTGAGTAACCAGAGTTATTAATAATAAGCGGAGATTTTTCGGTTAAACAGCAGGATAGAGCTTGGTTTGGGGTATATAAGCGGAGATTTTCCGATTAAGCAAAGCAAAGGTACCCATTTTTACGTTTTTCGAGTAAATAGGCGGAATCTTTCCGTCTATTTAAGCTATTTTCAGTGCTATTTCCTAATTAAGCGAAATTTCTCCGCTTATATATCAAACTCGCTTTGGCATCTAATGAAATTGGACAACTTACGGGTTGTTTCGGGAAAAAATGAAAATTAAAAATGGCTTAGAGATATTGCATCTCTAAGCCTTTTTACTGTGAAGTTTATGTGATTAGCTATTTGATTCGGTCTGCGATTTACCGTTTTGCACCTCACAAGTAAACCCGTTACTCAGATAGTTAGTTTTTAACATATTGTTTTAATTTTTAATGATTGACCAATTAATGAAAAGAAGTAGAAAAAGTAAAGGATATATGGGGATGGAATACACTAATTTCCAGCCATTATATTGGAATATCCCTACCTGTACTGCTACCCATTCATAAACAATTGCAAATCCAGACCATCCAATAGTATAAAATAATTTCTTTTTTAGAGTTCCTTTTCTTGTTGGATAGAAGTTTAAAAATATAATATTTACTGCTGGATAAATCCAGAAGACAAACCAAAGTGTTTCAGAGTCAACCCCAGGACTAAAGTACCAATAAAGACGGTACTTAAATTCTAAATATATATCAGTTATTAATTGTAAAACGGTTGAGAACAAGGAAGTTGTGTACATTTCAAAAAGAGTAATTTTCTTGGGCATAAAATAAATAATAAACCCAGAAATCAATATAGAAAAAAATAATAAGTATATTTTTTCCGCCTCCCTCAATTAATGATTACCCACTTTTATAAACTATATAAACAAGCAGAGGAGTCGAATGTAGAAAAATGTCAATTTTTAAATAACTTATGTAGAAATCCTGATTTTCTAATTCGGTTTTAGAACAAAGACTGGGGTTATTAATTATTCAATAAGCGTATGAGAAATAGGGAATTGTTATAAGTGCTTACTGTTTTAATATGAGACATAAAGTGGTAGTTAGTTATTCCTTTTCTTTTCTATCCATTTATAATGAAAATAAAAAATAATGTATAATACCCAATCCGCCCAATAAGAGTGAAATAAGTTCCACCATTTCAAATGTATAAACCATTCCATTCTTACAAAGAGCCATTCAGCTATTATACTAAAGGTTGTCCAATAAAAAAGATATTTGAACATCGATGAAATAGATTGTTTTTTGGGTAGCCATTGCAGGAATAAATACATAATGACAAAATAGACACCCCAAGAAGTTAACCAACGTGCAATAAAAATATGTAGTCTGTTTTCTATATTAAACTTCCATAACTCCACAACATGCATAAATAAATCACTCATTAATGCGACGATCATACCAAAGTAAACAGTTGATAAAAAGAACGGAAGTTTGCTTTTATCTGCAAACAAAATATAAAAAATCCAAGACACTACAAATAATGTGATAGCGAATGTCATTCCAACACCCCGTTCATTCCATTAATTAATATGCATACTATTCGCTAATTTTGAAAAAGAAATACATATGAGGAATAGGTACTTTAGATTAGGATTTTATTCAAGCGTGATCCTTTAGTATTATCAATTGAGTAACGATGGACTCTTTAGGCTAATTTTATATAGTGATGTTAAATTTGTATTTTTTTTCCTGCTCTCCTACCTCCTTGCAAAAGGTGTAGGGATTATAGGGGATCTCCTCATTGGTGCGTAGTGAACATAATAATTAAACATGTATATGGGACTCTCTGTTGCGCAGTACAAGGATACTTTGAAGAATTCAAGCTAAATAAATTGAAGGAATACCGAAGGAAAAAGCGCTCTGAATGATAGGCGCTTTTCTTACTGAAAACAGATAAAATGACATAAGTTCTTTATTATCATTGATTGGTTTTATACATACTTTTACAGACATATACACTTATCACAAATTAGTTATAAATTAAGAACTGTACAAGGATTAAGCAAACGATACTGATTAGTTCTAAAGAAATCATTTGTCAAGTCATTGAATTTATCTAAGACAACTTTAATAGGTAGTTTTTTATAATATTTGGATACATTAAAAAATAATGGAACAATTCGAGGAGAGGTGACATTCACATATGGCTTCAAAGCGGCACAAATTATTAAATTTATTTTTAATATTTATACCCTGGTTATCGTTGTTATTTATAGGTAAGCGTGGTATTAAACGTTATTCTTTAGCAAGTTTTTTTATAGCTATCTTTGAAATAATGAATCATTTGTATGGGCGTAAAAGGAATTGGTGGGAATTTTATGATATGCCAAATTCTTTTATAAGGGATGAACTTCCTTTCGATATTGGTGCTTATTTCCCTATGTCTTTGTGGTTCCTTAAATTTTCATATGGAAACTTTAAAAAATTTGTTTTGATTAATGCGATAGCAAATGGACTCTTTGCTTTTCTCTTCATGCCTTTCTTAAAAAAAATTAAAATTATTCGTCTTAATAGGCTAAACTATTTTCAATTCTTTATATATATACATTACAAAGCATATATATTGTATGCGGTACAATATTTGATTGATAAAATGAAAGGATATAACGGTGTACTTGATAATAAAGTTAGAGTTACTCAACTATACGAGTTTATTTAGAAGAAGATCAACTAATAAAACAAACTATTTTAATGCGCAGTTCAAATAAGTTGAAAATTACCTAGAGACGATTACGTTTATTTTGTAATCGTCTCTTCGTATTTGACTTTATACTGCGCAGCAATGCTCTTCACTTTAGAGGATAAAAGGAATCTGCTGCAGATTATCATATAAGTCCACATGGTCTGCTTCAGGAATAATTAATAATTCTTTAGGCTCTCTAGCTAACTTGGAGACATCTTCTGAGTAGATACCAGCAATTGATAAAATAGGACGCGGAAGATAAGCCCCCTATAATTCAATAAGTAGTTCATAGCACAAGCAGTAAACATGTTACTTTCATAACCTGTTATAAATTATAAAAAGGCAGGTAATATCATGGGCATTCGACCATGTCGTTGTTGTAAAAAATGTAAATGTATTTGTCCCCCAGGACCTCCAGTATCGGTTAACCGTATTTATATAACAAACGAGAACAGCAATGAAGTCTCGGTCATCGATGGAACTACCAATACTCTAGTGTCGACTATTCCTTTGGGGATAAACAGAAACCCACGTGGGGTAGGAGTAAACCCATTAACCAATCGAATATATGTATCAAATGCTTCCAGTAGGGATGTTTCAGTGATTGACGGTGTAACCAATTCAGTGATTGCTACTACAAGTGTCGGGGCAAGTCCATTTGGAGTGGGAGTGAATCCCTCAACAAATACTGTTTATATAGCAAATCAAGGAGATAATACTGTTTCAGTGATTAGTGGAGTAACGAATTCAGTGATTACTACCATTTTAGTTGGGAATAATCCGATAGGAGTAGGGGTGAATCCCTCAACGAATACTGTTTATGTTTCTTATGATTTAAACAATGTGGCGGTAATCGATAGCTTAACGAATACAGTAATTGGAAACATTATAGTTGGTGGTTCTCCTCTAGGTGTGGGAGTCAACCCATTGACCAATCGTATATATGTAGCAAATCAAACAAGTGATGATGTTTCTGTCATCGATGGAACCAGCAATACTGTGATTTCTACGATTTCCGTTGGAGAGGAACCATTCGGTGTGGGAGTCAATACGTCTACCAATACCATTTATGTATCAAATAGAATTGATAATATTGTATCTGTGATTGATGGGACTACCAATACTGTCATAACTACTATTCCAGTCGGTAATTCTCCAAATGGTGTCGGAGTCAACCCGTTGACCAATCGTATTTATGTAGTAAATGAGGATAGTGATAATGTGACGGTCATCGATGGGATTAGCAATTCTGTGATTACCACTCTATCTGTCGGAGATCGACCACGTTCTGCTGGAGTTAATCCATAAAGTAAAAGAATTGAAAATTATTATTGGAGAATAGACTAGCCGATTAGTTTGGAATTGAAAGGATAGTAGGAAAGATTTACGTTATAAAAATAAGACACTGATTTCAACTATATAGTAAGATTTTTACTCTAATGGAAATTAGAATTTGGGTTATGAAAAAGAAAAGAATAAAGATGAACTTTTCTTAACGTTCATCCTTTAATATAATGATCACTTTCTAAAAATTGTTCAATGAAAGTCCAATAAAAAGATCTTTATATGGACATATTGGAGTGATTGTATTGAGATCGATTGTACTTTCATCAAACACCAATGCGTGATTTTCCCAAAAAAGCAAGGACTCGATGAGTTCTTTTTTTGTTATGATGTTAGGATCTTCAGGTTCTTTATATGCCCCTTTGCCGGGAAACATCGTGACTAAAAAGTATTGATTGTTGTTCCTTCTGGTTCTGTTAAGGATCACAACAAAGGAACTGGTTATACTGCACTTTCTATTTTTAACAAACCTAGTATATATTTTTCTCTCTTTCCGCTGAGCGTAAACGATTTCTGAATTCTCATCCGTGTTTACCAATGATGTAATTCCAATGGGTTCGGGTGAATGAATAATGATTTTCTCAGATTGATTGGAAAGGTGATCGAAATAGCCTTCTTGCTCATAACTCCTTAGCATTTCTTTCCAATCGAAAAAGAATTCATCTTTATGAATTTCCATATGGATTTTACATTTATCAGAAATAATTATTTTCTTTTTCATGATTTATTGATCTCCTCTTAAATGTGAAAGGATTTTACGTTTTTGATTAGTTGGCTATAGTTTCTTACGGCTCATTATATTTATACAAATTCAACAAGCTCATTTTAATTATTAGATTCCATAAGAATTATTATGTAAACTTCAGAGATCCATAGGGACAGGTACCGTGGCATAAAAAATTATATGACACATTTAATTGGAAATTTGATTAAAAACCTTATGTGATCCATATGATTTTTAAAATTAATCACGGTAGTATTTTAATAAAATATAAAATGAGCCTATATAACAAGTAATGTATAAAAACTTGCATAATTTAGGCTCTTTAAGCTGTTTCTTTGTTTAAGTAAAGCACTCGTTAGCTGAACAAATTTATATTAAAAAATTTTAGTTATTAGAAATATCCAGTTTTGTTAGACTCTTCTTTATTATAATTCCTACAACTAATCCGGGAATTACACACAACATAGGGAGCCAAACAGGTCCCAGTAAAGTCCCAAATAATAGAAAACTTGAGGAATAAATACATCCCACTGTAACAAAATAGGCAGCAAACACAAAGGGAAGAAAAGAATACTTTTCTTTCCCACCTCCAGCATCCTTATAGGCATCCCACATTGCATAAAAATATAAACATGGATAAAACATTAACCACTGATAATCAGCCTGTGCAATCGCATTTTGAATATCGCCTTGAAAACTTGCAATAATTATAACGTTGAAATTCGCTTGAACATTTACCAGAAACTCTAATATCACAAAAACAATGCCTTTAATTACTTTTCCGTTTAGAAACTGACCAAACCCAGGAAGGGCGATGCTCCATAATAATTTTTCAATTGCATTATTCACATGATCACAATCCCCTTATGATTATCATCTCCTCATAGAAGTGTTATGATTTATAAAATTCGTTTCTATCAATGGGTTGTGGAGGCTGCTCTATCCAGCCTCGTTCAATCAAAAGTTTAAGCCCTTCGTCACCGTACTTCATTACCTCTGCTATAATAAGGATATACTGGGTTGCTAAATCTTTTCTCATTGAGACAGACAATGCATCTCCAAGTGCAGAAATAGCAATTTGGTTTGAAGTAGCTATAATAAACAGTATTAATCTTTCAGAAAATGGGGAAATTGTTGAATTTGTCACCTCCATAGTTATTGGGAATCCAATAAAATGATCATTTTCTTTTAATAACTTATCAAATGTATCCACTTGCTTTTCAGCAAGTTTTTTTCCCTTTAATAAATAGTTCTTTATTTCCTTATCTTTAGTTACCTGTATTAATCCCATCAAAAGGATTAGACCAATTGCATTTCTTTCGATTTCGATAAAAAGTTCTGTTATTTCTAAAGTATTTAGAGGTCTTTTATCACCTAACCAAGTATTTATTAATGATGGGTGATCTTTAATAAACTCAACATTTTTTGGATACTCCATCTTTGGAGGTCGATCATTTAATCCTTTTGAAAGCATAAGGTTTAATGCTTCCTTATGTAATTCCGTTTCACTGTTTAGACACTCCGCAAAAAAATTATAAATATCGATTCGTGTCACTCTAGAAAGAGTATTAGAATAATGAGGAATAATTACTTGCCCTCCACGATATAGAAAACTTAATGCAAATAAGTCTGTATAAAGGGCAGGGGCTGTTAAGTCAATATCTTTATCCGAAAATCCCTTTGGTATTGGGAAGTTTTCTTTTTCGAAAATTGTTTCGATTTTCCTAATAATTGTTTCAACCAAAACCACAGCTTCTTTAATAATTGACTTTATCTCCTCATCTTGAAGATATTGAAGAAAATATTTGTAAAAACATCTTACAGCTGTGTTTTGAATATATGTTCTCCACAGAGTTGCAATTTCAGGAGTAGTTAATTTAATATGAACATGATTATTTTCCATTTCCCATAAAAACCTCCTCAATATAATCCATTAAGGATAATATACCCCAAAATGGAAAAATATCCTTGGAACAACCTAAATTGTCCATCACCGAAAAAAGGCTCGATTTAAAAGCCCTTTTTTTAATCCTCTAATTCGTAATATTATTGATGAACTAACTCATCTACTTCTTTCTCTGATTTCATATCAAATTGAAAAAAAAATACATTACACTATATTTTTACATACTTATTTCCCTATCCTGCTTCGTTAGTTCAACAAGCACAACTTCGTTAATATGCATAATTATTAGTATATATACATTTTACTTGAGCATTGATACTTCAAAAAAAACAGTGATTGTATGATTGTTAGGACCATCAACACACTCTTTCCTCAAAAAAGGAAGTCCTTAACTGGAAAAAAGTGTTGCATTTAACTAAGCAAAAACTGTGTCAACTCTTTCAAGCGGTCACACGTGGGCAGGTTAGCAGGATATTCAGTCATAAAATAATGTGTATTATTAAACATTTGAGAAAGATAATAAATGTAGAAATTAACACACAGGAGAAAGGAAATATAAATATGAAGAAAAATCATAACTCTAAATATTATATATTGCTCAGTTTTGTTCATATCCTTCTTCTCCTTTATGTTTTTTATAAAAGGAAAGACAGAAAAACGATTTTCTTTACACTTTTGTCTATAGTAGGTTTAGCCTTTTATTTTGAATATCCCCTATATATATTAAAAGCATATAAATATAAAACGAAACTACTTAGAAATAGAGAACAAGATAACTCATTTGGATCTGTTTTGTCCCAAGGATTGTTTGTTCCGACGGTTGCAATCTTCATTTCATCATTTCAATTAGGGTGGAAAATAAAATTCTTATTTACAATGTATTTTACTTTTATTGAAAGGTTATTTATAAAATTAAATATCTTTAATAATAGATGGTGGCATTCAATTTATACTATGATCTCCATTTTTACTTATTTTTTTATAAGTGATACTTGGTATAAAGGATTGAAGAATAGAAACAATTTCATTTTAAAAATGACTCAATACAATACCTTCCATGTAATTTATATGAATTTGTTATTTTTACTTTCCTTATTAAAGAAGTTTAGATTCAAGCCTGTAAGATTTACAACAAATCCTTGGTATCATCACTACTCTTTTGTCAAAGTTTATCTAACTTTTGAAACATTTTTAACAATGTATATTTCAGAACAAAAGAACAACAGATTAATGATACTCCCCTTCCTAATTATTTTATATATGGACTCTTTTTTTAAAAAATTAAATTATTTAAAAGTGAAGGGTAGCTATTGGGTATATGTTTTTCCTGTAAGGTTTCTTTCTCATTTGGCATTATATATATTACAAAAAGGGAAGAAGTCAATAGAAAATGATTCCTACTCATAAATTAATAGTTTGTTCAATAATCCACTTAAATTAACTGGCATTTGAAAGATCTATCAATTATGGGATCTACTGTAAGTAGTACAAAGATACTGGTAATCGAAAAAAAACTAAGAGACGTTTACTTTCAAAGTAATCGTCTCATCAAAATTGGACAAGAATGATCTTCAGAATTGAGTGAATTATTGAGTTCGATTAATATTCCTCAATTACCCATGTATGTTCAAATTCTACAGCCCCTTTAAGGGTCTGAGCAACTGGGCAATTTCGTTCAAAAACTGACAAAGCTCTTTCGGCAGCTTCCTTTTTGCCACTTGGAACTTTAACTTCGTAATGACAGCTAATTTTTGTGATTTTTAATACGCCTTCAGGAGCTTCTATAGTTCCTTGAACCTTTGCTTTCACATTATTTGTGGTTGGAATTTTACGCGCTTCCAGCGCGCCGGATAGTGTTCCAACTAGTCAGCCTCCTGCAGCAGATACAATATGATCAAGCGTTGAAGGATATTCAATTTCAGGTTCTACCCCATAAAACTTTTTAACTCCACCATGCACACCATATAATACTGGTTCCTCGAATCCGCTTATATTTGCTTGTCGGATTTTATTAGCAGTATCTTTTTGTAGTATTGTTATTTCGGTTAATTCGATTGGTCCACTCATTTAATAATCACCACCTAATATTAGAATATAAAATAATGCGATTTTAATGCAATTAATTGTATGAAAAAACCATGTATTAAGATTAATGGTGGGAAGTTTTGAGTTAGTAGGAAAAACTAAATCCCAAGTGTTAAGTACCTAGAAACATTTAAATGAATCAAGAATTTAAATACAAATGTAGGGAGGAAATAAAATGTCAATTAAAGTTAAAATATACTCGGATTACGTTTGACCATTTTGTTTTATAGCGGAGGCTCCGCTAGAAGAAGCACTGAAAGGAAAGGATGTTGAAGTTGAATGGATGCCATTTGAATTACGTCCTTATCCATCAGAAACGTTAAAACCAGAGGGGGATTATCTTCAAACGACATGGAAAAATTCTGTTTATCCGATGGCTGAACATTTTGGTGTGAAAATCGTTTTACCAAGAGTTTCTCCTCAGCCATATACACATTTAGCATTTGAAGGATATCAATATGCAAAGGAAAAAGGAAAAGGAAATGAGTATAACCATCGTATACTCATAGCATTTTTTCAGGAAGAACAGGATATTGGAAGTATAAAGGTACTAACTAAGTTAGCGGGAGAATTAGGGCTTAATGAGCAGGAATATCGTGAAGTGTTAGAAACAAGGAAATATAAAGAAGTACATCAGAAGGCATTACAACATGCTTATTCCGAAGCAAACATACAGGCTGTTCCTACGTTTATCATTGGAGATACAAAGGTTCAGGGTATGCGTTCAAAGCAGGAGCTAGAACAAATAATTGAAGATGAACTGGCCAAAATGAATTAGTTTGTTGAACTAATGGAAAATTTTAGATAACAAAAACTCTTTGCACAAGACTTAATATAAATTAAAAAGAAGTAGCTACCATAGGGGTGGCTACTTTTTAAACGTCAGCACTGTAATAATAAAAAGGGTGAGTTTGTTGAATTGATTCACTTAAACTATAGGGGTCCAAGAGTGTGCTAACGTAGCAGCGTAGAACAAGAAAGAAAAAATGGTATTATTATCTAGGAAACTTATTACTAAAAAGGGGTTTTATAATGAAGTTGAGAGTGTTGTTCGGTATTATTCTTATAATAATTTTAACTGCTTGTTCATCAACCACACAAACTGTTGTTTCTGATGAAGTAATCTTTTATGGCGAAGGAAAATATTGGAATGTTAGCTACATATACAATCCAGAATTGTATGATGAAAAAAAAGTAAACTGGGTTGAAATCGAATTGAAAGACTTAAAACTATCACAGGAAGATATAAATCATATTGACATTGAATTTGAAAGTAGCGAGGGTTTGATTACAGGGAATGTAGGGGATATGGAAACAAAAATTAAAGGTAACGTTATTTCTTTATTAGTTGGTACTGTTAATTTTGATACATATGAGGAAGATGAATATAAAATAACTATAAAATTCAAAGATAAACAAGATATTATCAAGTTGCAGATAAAACGTTGATATTAAACAAATGGGGGAGAATATTAAATAAGTAAAGATGCTCTTTTAAAAGGAAATTGTTAAATATGTACAGACGCTTTTTTAGACATGAAATAATTAGTAGGAACTTCAATACAATTATTATTTGGAATAGGATATTACGTGAGATCGATATGGTATTATTAGAGAAAGAATCATAATGGTGGTGATTTACTATGGGAAGAATTCATTCTTCCGAAGAACTGATGAATCATATTGCAAATATGAATAGTGAGAATTCTGTATTTCAGTTTTCTATTCCAGGTAAAGGGAAATTTACACTTGTTCTTCAAGAAGAAGATGAAAAATCCATAAAAGTTGAAGCAGAAGAAAATCCTGAACTCGAACGTATGTTGAAGGAGAGTATGGAGCAGTATGAAAATGGTCATGGTATGACTACCACAGAGTTATTAAAATCACTTTCCAAAAAGAATTTTATGTAATGTATGATCGACATGTTATTTGGTCCCCAGCTGTCCAAGCAAAACTAACTCAGTTTAGAAGCGAGAGGTTTACCTCAGAAGAAACCCTTGACTTTATTTCTCAGTTTATCTTAGAAACCGAAGAAGTGCTACAAAATTATATTATTGGGAAATCGTATACTGAAGAATTTGGTAAATATAAAGGTATTGCAAGAGTAGTGGACAAGAAATTTAGGATTTATTACAATTAATTGATAAGGATGTTGTGATTTAGCCATCCTTTTCCCAGGTGAAAACTAAATATATTCGATACATGCGACCATATAATTATAGTTTAATATGGTCTTTTATATTGCGTTAAAATTAACTAAATTTGAAGATTTGTGAAGTTATACACTTGAAATAAGGGGGGCTAATATTAAATATAAATGTCAATGTTATTATATACCTTTTTGATTGCTTAAGAATGTTGGGTTCAAGTGCCTACCCCCTTGTCAAGTACAGCGTTAATCAACTGGGGGCAGGTACTTTCTTTATACTCATTTTATTTATTAGGTTACCATAATTAATATTATGGTAACTACCTCTACGCAAAATACAGCTTTATTATGGAAATTTTTCAAGCAATTAAAAATGGACCCACTTTTAGTCAGAAACCTTCTAGTTATTTATTGGGAAAGGTGTATTGCCGCCCTTAAAATAACTTTTTGGAGTTTACTCAAATGAGTGAGACGATAATGGTTCAGAGGGACAGGTTCATTGAGCGTCTTAAAATTGCCTCCCAATGGAACAAGTATTAGCGTGGAAGGATAGGAAGTGTTCTAGAGGTATACAGATTTAATAATGGACCTGGGACAATAAATAAAATGCCCTCCCAATTGTTAGACACACATAACTATCAATTAGATGTACCTAATTTTCTATGAAACTTATAGTTGGAAGGGAGAAAGGAAAGATTGGTAACACCCTTTCCTTTTATGTAGGTATGTATGGCAATAGGGGGATACTGTGGTTGTTGAAGTAGAACAAATCGGCAAACTTTGTAACTATGTAAAATAGAAAATAATATCCGATTATGAAGTAATCAAAGCCAAATATCTTAGGTAGTGGAATTTAGAATCTTTTAAAACAAAAAAAGAAGAATTAGGACGGTTTTCAAGAAAAACAAAAGAAATAGCCTTACCAAGACAAAATCCTTGTTAAAAAACGGGTTATGTCTTTTTTTGTACTTAAAAATGGTCTTAAGATAATGGTAAATTATCCAAGAAAGATGAGGATCATTAGTCGTCGATGCTGCAATTTAACAAAGGACCAAATTGTAATGTATCAAGAGTATGCACCAGATGGTAATATCGGCGTCAACGTCGGTTTTTATGGTGGACAAACTGTTCCACAATTACATATTTATTTAATCCCTCGTTATAAAGGAGACATTGAGGACACAAGAGGCGGAATAAGAAAAGCGATTCGAATTTGGTGGAGTATCCGTAGGGGGGAATCATGCAAAGCTATTTAATTCCTTATAATGATCCTAGAAAAAATGATGGTGAAGAAGGCCCATGCTGCATGAGTTTACGTATGGGGACGTGAAAAACATAGGCGGTTATTTAAGAACGAAAAGGTGAAAATGGGGGTTATCTATATATCACAAATAATAGAGTGAAAAGTCACTACACAACTTCACTTATTATATAGAACCGGTTTGTTTTGAAAATAAGGCAAACAAAATCTTATAATTATTAGAAAAATATAAAAATCCATGGTGCGTACTGCTTGGAATCGATGCCGACATCAAATAATAAGTAATCGGTATGATATTGGTGAGTTGGAAAAAAACGTCCTTTTTGATGAAATGAAGATATGCGGACGTTCCTACAGGTACAGATTTGTTAAATAATTCGATACTTTTCAGATGATAAATGTACCATAACACAACTTATTTGTGATGTATCATATTCTTAAATAAAATGATGTTTGTCTAAAAAACAAGCACAATTGTGCGATTTTTTGGTGAACAAATGTGTTATTTCTTTTGTTTATAGACAAAAAAGTGAAATTAAATTATATTTTTTAGAAGGAACTATTTTTATGAAAACACTTACAAAAACTAAATAGAGAGGACCATACTTTTTAGAAGAGTTGAAATAATACTGAAATGATATATCTTACTTAAGGTCTTACAAAACATCATTACTTTGTTAAATAAAATCTTATTTTTGGATAAGCATTTAAATGATTTTTATAAATTGTATTGGAGGGATAATTTTGAATCCTAAAGAATTAAAGCCAAGAGAATTAAAACAATTAAGCCTTCTGGCGGATGTTGCAAACTTATATTACGAACATGATCTAACTCAGGCGGAGATTGCGGAAAAGCTATTTATCTCACGAACTCGGATTTCAAGACTTCTCAAACAGGCAAAAGAAAAAGGGATTGTCGAGATTAAAGTTAATTATCTTTTTGAGCGTAATTATGATTTGGAAGCAAATTTTAAAGAGCGGTTTAAACTCAAAGATGTAATACTTCTTAATAGTAACAATAAAAGTGAAAAAGATATCAGACGTGGAATAGGGTCACTTGCAGCTGCCTATCTAAAAAAGAGAGTTCGTAAAAATATGACATTAGGCGTATCCTGGGGCAGTACAATAAGTGAAACAGTAAATGCACTAGAAGTTGAAAAAAAGTTACCAATCAATATTGTACAGACAATGGGTGTATCCTCAATAGAAAATCCAAAGGTAGATTCTAGAGAAATTATTAGGAGATTAACCGAAATATATTCTGGTAGAGCTCATTATCTGAGTGCACCCCTTTATATCCAAGAACAATATGTTAAAGAGGCTATAATGAGTGATCCACTAATTTCAAAATCACTAGAGATGTTACGTAATGCTGACATTATCTTAACAGGGATAGGAACGCTTAATGAGGCAAAGTCTGCAAATCCTTGGCATGGTTATATGAATAAAAAAATGTATAAAGAGATCCAAAAGCAAGGTGGAGTAGGCTGTATTTGTGCACAATTCTTTGATCAGGACGGCAATGAGATTGATAGTGATTGGAACAGACAGTGTATTGGAATACGTTTAAACCAATTGAAAAGAGTGGAAGAAGTCGTTGCTGTGGCAGGTGGGCTAGAAAAAGCTTTGCCGATAATAGGTGCTATCAAAGGGAATTACATAAATGTACTCATTTCAGATACCGAAACAGCAAGGGCAATTATGAGCAAGTTCTAATTTAACTCTAATAATTCAATTTATTAGTATTTGATGTCTTAATAAGAGTTTTTAGATACTACTTTTAAATCCTAAATCAAGTAGTCAAACTTCCAATCTAACAAAAATGTATTTTAGTTTTTTACCAGTAAAGTAGAATTCAATATCAATTTTACAAAATATGGTTTGTATTCGGTAATTTCGATTGGTAGAAAAGTAGTTCCAATATAATTAAAACCACAATAGATCAATGCTAAATAATAACAAATAAAATGCACAATTGTGCTAATAACGATGCAATTAACTAAATATTTTGAATATATGTTACAGTATATTTAAAGCCGATTTACCAAGATATAGAAATCTAGTAAAACCGGTAAACAATTATTGGAGGTAATAATATGCAAAATGAAAGAAAACAACCGGTACCTGAGCAACCGATAATCTGGAATGGATGGGAACACCCAGAAGGTACTGGGGTGATAATAACAGGTGCAGCAAGTGGTATTGGACAGGCAGCAACAATACTTGCCGCTCGTATGGGAATGAAAGTAGCAGCGTGGGATATGAATCTCGAAGGTGTAAATAGAACAATTNAAAACCGGTAAACAATTATTGGAGGTAATAATATGCAAAATGAAAGAAAACAACCGGTACCTGAGCAACCGATAATCTGGAATGGATGGGAACACCCAGAAGGTACTGGGGTGATAATAACAGGTGCAGCAAGTGGTATTGGACAGGCAGCAACAATACTTGCCGCTCGTATGGGAATGAAAGTAGCAGCGTGGGATATGAATCTCGAAGGTGTAAATAGAACAATTGAAAGAGCTGAAGAGTATCGTGAAAACATTCTTCCTGTAAGAGTTCAAATTGGAGATGACGAAGAAGTAGCTAATGCAATGAAGGAAACAGTTGCTTTCGCTAAACCCCATGCACTGGTTAATGTTGCAGGGCCACAGATGATTGGGCATAAGTGGGATTTTGATGAAGTAACAGCTCTCGCTATAGGAAGTATACACCGTATTAGTCAGGCTTTCTTAGCAACAGATCCTGAAGAGGGTTCATCTATTGTAAATATATCAGCGCTTGCAGGAGTTTTTGAAGGCGGTGGTGGAGACTCTTGGTACGCCGCAGCAAAATCGGGAATAGCGGGCTATACACGTCATCAGGCAATTGAATTGAAAGGTAGACCACGAGTGAATTCAATAGCACCTGGAGGGCCGATTGTTACACCACGTAATTATAACGTTCTTCAACATATGCAAGGCTTTATTGATAAAAATCCGACAGGTCGTGCAGGACGGCCAGAAGAAATTGCAGCAGGAATCTTGTTCCTAATATCACCAGCAGCTAGTTATATTAACGGAGTAATCTTACCGATTGATGGCGGATTACATCTAGCTTAAGAGAATTTTCTTATAATAGTAAACTCCTAGAAACAAGATACAGTAAAACCTAAGAGGTAAAAGAATTATTGAAGGGAGAATTAACAATGGCAGGAAAAATTAGTGAAGAACGGAAAATAAATTTATTGAAATCAATTAAACGACTTCAAGCATATGAAGAAATTCAAAACAATATGGGAAGATGCGTTGTCGCATATAACTTTCGTGATGCTGACAAGGTATTGAGCCACTTTGCGCTAGGAAAACCTGATGTATCCCTAGAATACGCTGACGAAGGTGTTTTTGAAGGTCCGGAGGCAGTTAGGCAAATCGTTCATGAGGTTGTTGGAAAAACTGTGAAAGTTGGAGAAATGATGGACATACAATTAAACACTCCAATGATTGAAGTAGCGGAAGATTTAGAGACGGCTAAGGCGGTTTGGTGGGCCCCAGGCGCGGGAGCAATACCACAAGAAGAGGGACTACCAAAAGCGATTTGGAACTGGGGTATGATAGCTGCCGATTTCATATTCGAAGATGGTTCATGGAAGATTTGGCATATGCATTGGTTTAGGTTATTTAAATGTTCCTATGAAAAGGGATGGGTTGAAGATACTAGCATGATCAATAGATTAAATACCCCAGTACATCCATTAGCTAAACCGAGTACGTACCATAATCCGTATTCACCACTCAGTATACGTGAGGGTATCCCAGCTTGTCCTCGCCCATATGCCACATGGACTGACAGTAATTGGATGTTAGAACGAGACAAAAGTAAATAGTAATTAATCTTTTTTTAGGAAGGAGCGATCGAAGTGGAGTTGGATTTATCAGAGATAAATGAGATGAGTGAGCAAGAATTTACCGAGGCAGAACTTGCTGTGGAGAAATTGCTTGCCGTATGGGAAATAAAAAATTTACGCGGTTGCGCCGCTATCTTTCATGATGATCAACATATTGGTCAAAAAAGAAGAGAGTTACAAGCGACAAAACATCCAAGTGTAGATATGGATGCAATAAAAGCATTCCGAATGAAAGCTGTGGTAGACAGCTTAGAAGGCAATATGCTTATCCACCCACTAAGTACACCGATTATTGAAGTAAATGATGATTGTACAAAAGCAAGAGCTGTATGGTGGTCAATGGGAGTAGAGGCACTATCGAAATTTCGTGAAAAACCAATGGCTATAATTAGTCTTGGGATGGTTCCTGGAACACATATTAAAGAAGATGGAGAATGGCGTATCTTAAGTGGCGCATGGCAAAGAACAACCAAAAATGAATATAAAAAAGGCTGGGTGCATGATATGCAGCCTACGAATACTAGGCCACCATTGACACCTGAGCAGGATCGGAATTTCTTAGGTAAATATGCGTATCAGGCTGACGAAATTCGAAAAGCTTCTCCAGAACCTCCAACAAAAGATACTTGGGAGAAGTTCCCCAATGAGACTGATGATTCCTGGTTATATGTGAATTTGTAATAATAATAATCAAGTAGATTATGTGACCTTTAGCCAATTATAAAGATTCAACATCAGCTAAGATTCAATTTACATTCCATTTTGAGAAAATACCTTAATAAAAATAATCCCTATCCTTCTTAGAAGAATAGGGATTATTTTTATTGATTTATTTTAAGAGTTTTCTGAAATATCACCTATGTAGGGGTTGTTGCTATTACTATACTTTTTTCTGAATACTTACAATGCTATAGAATCTGAGAGAAGAAATAGCCAACAGATATTAAAATTCTAATTGAGGTTGATCTGTTTTTTAGTCTAAGCTATGTGTGGTTTTAATCGGAAAATTTGAATGATCTTACAAAAAGAAAAATTAATATAATTTCATTTTTTTCTACTATTTCAATGGTTGTTGCACAAAAGGCTATGTTTAAAAAGCACAAATGTGCTAATAACAGCATAGTTAACTAAATATTTTGAAAATATGTTACATTAAGTTTAACACCGATTTATCTAGAATAAGAAATCTAGTAAAAACCGGTAAACAATTATTGGAGGTAATAATATGCAAAATGAAAGAAAACAACCGGTACCTGAGCAACCGATAATCTGGAATGGATGGGAACACCCAGAAGGTACTGGGGTGATAATAACAGGTGCAGCAAGTGGTATTGGACAGGCAGCAACAATACTTGCCGCTCGTATGGGAATGAAAGTAGCAGCGTGGGATATGAATCTCGAAGGTGTAAATAGAACAATTGAAAGAGCTGAAGAGTATCGTGAAAACATTCTTCCTGTAAGAGTTCAAATTGGAGATGACGAAGAAGTAGCTAATGCAATGAAGGAAACAGTTGCTTTCGCTAAACCCCATGCACTGGTTAATGTTGCAGGGCCACAGATGATTGGGCATAAGTGGGATTTTGATGAAGTAACAGCTCTCGCTATAGGAAGTATACACCGTATTAGTCAGGCTTTCTTAGCAACAGATCCTGAAGAGGGTTCATCTATTGTAAATATATCAGCGCTTGCAGGAGTTTTTGAAGGTGGTGGTGGAGACTCTTGGTACGCCGCAGCAAAATCGGGAATAGCGGGCTATACACGTCATCAGGCAGTTGAATTGAAAGGTAGACCACGAGTGAATTCAATAGCACCTGGAGGGCCGATTGTTACACCACGTAATTATAACGTTCTTCAACATATGCAAGGCTTTATTGATAAAAATCCGACAGGTCGTGCAGGACGGCCAGAAGAAATTGCAGCAGGAATCTTGTTCCTAATATCACCAGCAGCTAGCTATATAAATGGAGTAATCTTACCGATTGATGGTGGGTTACACTTAGCATAGGGAATTGCCCTATGGACAGTGAATGATGGCTGTTTTTACCAATGAGTTGGATCGTGGAAGAGTTATCATTGCCTTGGTTCATAGGAGACCATATGCAAATCCTATTAAAAAAACTAGAAAAGGTGTTTTCCAGCATGATAGCTGTGGTAGACAGCTTGAGATGTAATTCGAAATTGCGTGAATATAACAATTGCGATAATTAGTCTTGGTATGGTCCCTGGTACCTGTTTAAGAAGATGGAGAATGTATGGTGTGTGTATGGTACAACCAAAAATCATTATAAAAAAGGTTGGGTATATTTCAACATACGAATACAAGGCCTCCATTGATACCTAGACAGATCGGATCTTTTTATGAAACTAGCATATCGGGTCGATGAAATTCAAGAGCTGTACCAGTACCGCCAACCAAGGATACGTAGTAAAGTGCCAGATGAAATCTTATAATTACTGGTTATAAGTTAATTTAAAATATTATTAGCACGAGTCATTATGTCCCATGTACAAGTTTAATTGATGATTTTGTATCTATGAATTCTAAATATCTAAAGTAGATTTTTATGGCTCTTTTTGCATGAAGATTTAATTAGGAACTCCTACCAAGAAGATTTGCTACCTCGCATGAATTAACCTTATTAATAGCCGAAAAATCACTTATGACTTTACATCCCGAGCTAAAAGTATATATGAACAGGTTAAATAAACAGTACTTTTGAAAACTATTTACAAAACTAAGACTATCTAGTTCAGATTAATATTAATGAAAGGGGACTATTCATGATAGCATTTTTGGTGCGAAGGATACTTCAAACAATAGTAATCCTATTTATGGTAAGTGTTTTTGTTTTTACGATTATGCACCTACTTCCAGGTGATCCAGTGAGTATAATGCTTGGTGAGGATGCAACGCCGGAAAAAGTAATGCAGGTGAAACAAGAGCTTGGGCTCGATAAGTCATTGCCAGCTCAGTATGTTGACTGGATCACCAAAGTTTTGCAAGGCGATTTAGGGAATTCCATTTCTTATCAATACACCGTTAATGAGCTTATCAGTAAAAGGTTGCCGATTACGCTACATATTGGTGTAAGCGCTTTTCTACTTTCTGTAATTATTGGCATACCTGCAGGGATTATCGCGGCAGTTAAAAGAGGGAGCCCAATTGACTCATTAATTACAGTAATTGCAAACTTTGGCATGGCAGTACCAATATTTTGGCTTGGTATATTAGGGATTTATATGTTCAGCCTTAAGCTCGGTTGGCTGCCAGTACAAGGTTATACATCACCATTCGAAGATTTCTGGAAGAGCTTTACTCAAGTTATAATGCCTGTAATTCTTCTTTCTTTAGTATCAGTAGCATACGTCACACGTCAAACTAGATCTGCAATGTTGGAGGTGGTTCGACAAGATTACATCCGGACGGCTCGTTCTAAAGGATTAAAAGAAAGCCATGTAATACTCAAACATTCACTTCGAAATGCATTAATACCTGTTATTACGATTCTCGGAATCGGACTTGCCCATACTGTAGGAGGCTCTATCTTTATCGAGCAAGTATTCAATATTCCGGGTATGGGAAATTTAATGATTCAAGCGATCTTTGCGAAAGATTATATCCTAGTTCAAGGTATTGTTCTAATCATAGCAAGCGTTGTATCCTTTTGCAACCTTCTTGTGGATATAACTTACGGATATATTGATCCGAGAATTAGATATAAATGAGAGGAGTGAATAAAATGACCGCAGAGAAAATAGTGGTATCTTCCCAGCAAAGCTTCCCAGAATTACCACCTCAAACTAACAGTCTACTTCGTTTCTTACGAGTTTTCTTAGCTAGAAAGGTTGTTGTAGCTGCTGTATTTGTTATTTTTAGCTTAGTACTTGTTTCGATTTTTGCACCATTTTTAGCACCATATGATCCATATGCTCAAAATCTAACAAAAACTCTTCAACCCCCATCACCTGAGCATTGGTTGGGTACTGATATTTTGGGTAGAGATGTATTAAGCCGTATCATTTATGGTTCAAGAGTATCCTTATTAATTGGTGTTGTAGTTGTAATATTTGCTGGTATTTTCGGTATTGGTATTGGCCTTATAGCTGGATATTTTGGTGGCTTTGTCGATTCATTTTTAATGCGCATCATGGATGCAATGATGGCAATTCCTTTAATTATTTTTGCGATGGCATTGGGGGCAATTCTAGGTGGGGGTATTGAAAATGTAATCATAGCACTTGGAGTGGCAATTTTACCAACTTATGCAAGGTTAATGCGGGGGCAAGTGCTTACGATTAAGCAGTCTGATTATGTTTTAGCAGGAATGATATCTGGTATGAGCAATATTCGTAACATGCTTGTACACGTTCTGCCTAATAGTTTGTCACCTTTAATAGTATTAATTACCATGAATTTAGGTACTGCAATTCTTGCTGAATCTGGTCTTAGCTTTTTGGGTTTAGGTATTGCGCCGCCAGGTGCGTCTTGGGGATCGATGGTGAGTGACGGTTATCGTTATTTGCTCGAGCACCCCCAACTTTCTCTTGCACCAGGCATAGCAATTATTATTGTAGTTCTCTCATTTAACGTTGTAGGGGATGCATTAAGAGATGCGCTTGACCCTAGGCTAAGGGGAATGAATTAAAATGAAGTGCAACTATATATTTGATGTTTCTGGAATAGAGAGGGGTTTTGGACATGAGACATCTTCTTGAGGTTAATAATTTAAAGACATATTTTACTGTAGATAAGACTGTTGCTAAAGCAGTGGATGGAGTTTCCTATTATATTGATGAAGGAGAGATCGTTGCCTTTGTAGGGGAGAGTGGATGTGGTAAATCGGTTACCCAGTATTCCGGGCTTCAATTAATCCCAACACCACCTGGAAAGATTGTAGATGGAGAAGTTCTGTTCGAAGGTGTAAATCTGCTTAAGTATGAACCGAACAGTGAGGAAATGAGAGAGGTGCGTGGAGGGAAAATAGGAGTTGTATTTCAAGAACCAATGACATCGCTTAATCCTGTGATGAAAGTAGGCAAACAAATTGCTGAATCAGTTATGTTACATTTGAATTACAACAAGGAACAAGCCAAGCAAAAAGCAATAGAGCTAATTAAATGGGTAGGTATTCCTGATGCTGAACAAAGGATAAATTATTATCCACATCAATTCAGCGGAGGTATGAGACAAAGACTTATGATTGCAATGGCATTATCATGTGATCCAAAACTACTCATCGCAGATGAAGCAACCACGGCACTTGACGTAACAACACAAGCTCAACTTCTTGAAATGATGCGTAACGTTGTTAAGAAAACAAATACATCCATAGTGCTTGTAACACACAATTTGGGAATCGTAGCTCGCTACGCAGATCGGATTTATGTCATGTATGCTGGAGAGATTGTTGAATCGGGAACTACAAAGGAGATATTCGGTAATCCGAGGCACCCATATACAATCGGTCTAATGAAGGCAGTACCACGACTTAACGATCCAAAAAACCGCGATCTCATTCCTATCGAGGGTCTGCCGCCCAATCTAGCAAACAAGTCTGAAAAGTGTGCATTCCTTCCTAGGTGTACCTTTAAGACGAAGGGATGCGAAAGCAAATCGGCCCCTCCTCTAATAGAGGCCGATAAAGGACATAAGTATGCTTGCTATGAAGATATTACAAATCCAACTGTGAAGTTAGCCCAGGAGGAGGTAAACACTGCAAAGAGTGAGGTATCACCTACAATTGCAACGGAGCGTCATACTAATAAGAAGAAGGATTCCGGAAAGATACTTGAAGTTAAAAATTTGAAGATGTATTTCCCTGTGACAAATGGGTTGCTACAAAGGAAAGTTGCCGATATTAAGGCGGTAGACGATGTTAGTTTCTATATTCGCGAAGGAGAAACACTTGGTTTGGTTGGAGAGAGTGGTTGTGGTAAGACTACAGTAGCTCGTACCATTCTTCGGATTTACGAGCCGACGGAAGGAAATATGATATTTAAGGGCAAAGACATCACCCGAATGACAAGTAGACAGCTCCAGCCACTTCGTCGAGACATGCCAATGATTTTCCAAGATCCGTTTAGTTCACTTGACCCAAGGCAGTCTGTCGGTGAAATCGTGGGTGAGCCGCTTAAAATTCACAAGTTAATTAATGGAAAAGGTGAATATGAAGATAGACTCGAAGAACTATTTCGACTTGTTGGTTTAAATCCCGCTGTTCGAAATCGAATGCCACATGAATTCAGTGGGGGACAACGACAAAGGGTGGGGATTGCACGCGCTTTGGCAAGTGACCCTTCATTCATTGTTTGTGATGAAGCAATTTCAGCATTAGATGTTTCAATTCAGGCACAAATTATCAACTTATTAGAAGATCTTCAGGCAAAGCTGGGTCTGACATATCTTTTTATAGCCCATGATCTATCGGTAGTACGTCATATTAGTGATCGTGTCGCAGTAATGTATTTAGGCAGAATTGTAGAAATTTCCGATTGGAAAACGTTATATGAAAATCCTTTGCACCCATATACAAAAATTTTACTTTCAGCTGTGCCTATACCAGATCCATTCGTTGAGGAAAAACGTGAACATATCTCGATTAAAGGCGAAGTACCAAGTTTAGTAAATAAACCAAAAGGCTGTGCATTTGCTAATCGTTGTCCTATATCTACAAATGAATGTAAAGAAATAGATCCTAAACTTAATATGGTTACAGAAGGTCATGGAGTAGCATGTATTAAGGTCTAACTAGCTTATAGTGAAGTCTGTTTTTACTTAAAAGAAAACTTATGTTAAGGATGGTGAATTTGGAAGTGCTTACTGAGAGTTTAGGCTCACAATTCTGTACTGACAATAAGGTCTATATGTATGTAGGCTCCTGGCAAAATACCCATGGAGGGAATGATGGTGGGGGCGGGATTAAAGTTTTTGAAGTTAATCAAAAAGATGGCTCATTCAATCTTATAGCTACGTATGCCGATAATATGGCTGTTGGGAGTATGGCAATTGCATCCAATAAACAGGTTTTATACGCTGTGAATGAGACTAAAGTATATGGTGGTTTAGAAAGTTTTGGTGGCAGTGTTAGTGCTTTTTCCATTGATCCAGAAACAGGTTTACTTTCACATATTAACACAAAACCTACTATCGGAGCTTTCCCATGTTCAATCGATATAGATCCTTCAGAATCTCATGTCGTCATTGCTAATTATGGATCTGAAGATAGCATAGTTAGTTCAATTAAAAACAAAAACGATAAATACGAACTGCTTAAAATTCCTGATGAAGCAAGTATTGTCCTCATACCTTTAGATACGGATGGACAACTAGGGGATGTAATTGATCTAGTTAAACATACTAAAATAAGTGGTGTAGATTCTATTAGGCAGTCTGCCCCACATCCTCATTCTGTAAATATTGATCCTTCAGGTAGTTTTGTTGCAGTGTGTGATCGGGGAGGTGACACGATAACAATATACAGTTTGGATAAAACAGTTGGAAAGTTATCTCATATAAGTGAGTTAAAAACCTCAGCTGGATTAGGTCCTAGAAACGTTTGTTTTAGTTCAACTTTTCCGTACTTTTATGTTTCGTGTGAATTAGTACCAAAAGCTATAGCATTAAATTTCAATAGAGAAAGTGGAGAAATAGCTGAAATTAATGTTGAAACTACAATTCCATCAAATTATAAACCTAAAAGTCCAGAAGATTTTTATTCTTGCACGCATCCATCTGATATTAAAGTGCATCCTAATGATAAATTTGTGTATGTTTTAAATCGTGCTCACAATAGTATTGCTAGTTTTACTGTGAATCTCTCAACAGGGAAGATTTCATTTAATGGCACTACCCCTTCACAAGGAAATGGTCCAAGGACTATGAGTTTTGATCCAACGGGGAATTTCATGTATGTGGGAAATCAGGCTTCAGGAAACTTAATAGTATATAAGGTTGATCCTAATAATGGAAATCTAGTACCTACTGGATTTGTTGGATATGCAAACAATGTAGGGGCTATTAATTTCTTTTCTAGTAGCAATCTTAAATAAAATAGTAAAGGCATTAAATTAGATTTTTCAACTATAGCCGAATAACAAGAAGTAATGAAAGAGGTGGAATGATGTCAATAAATTTTTTTAAAAATTTTAAATTATCAAACTACATGATAGTGGCATTAATTTTGACAATATTATTGTTTGCAGGATGTAGCAATAAGCCAGCTGAGAATTCGGTGTCAAATGAAAGTTCAAATGAAAATTCTTCAAAAGTAGTAACAACAGGGGGGATTCTAAAAATTGGTTTAGGACCGTTGTCAGGTGATATTAAGAATTTAGGGTACGTAGGATCATTTCGTGGAGCAAATGAGTATTTGGCCGCAGGAACATCTCTTGAAACCTTGGTTCGTTTAAATAAAAATGGGGAAATTGTTCCATGGTTGGCTGAAAGTTGGACGGTTGACGCTGATAGTAACACAATTACATTCAAACTTAAAGAAGGGGTCAAATTCCATGATGGAACTGACTTTAATGCGGAAGCAGTAAAGTGGAATATTGATCAAGCGATTGTGGCGAAGTCAGTTGAATTTTCTGATGTAGAATCTGTTGACATAGTCGATGACTTTAATGTTCAAGTTAACTTGAAAAAATGGAACAATAGCATGTTAGGAACTTTTGCAACTTATATGACCATGTTCTCTCCAACAGCTGCAGAGGAGAATGGTGGTAAGGAATGGATGATGAAAAATCTGGTTGGTACAGGACCATTTAAATTTGTAAGCTTGGAAAATGATGTATCAATCAAGTTTGAAAAATTTAATGAATATTGGCAACCGGGCAAACCAAATCTTGACGCTGTTGAATTCTACATGTATCAAGATGAAATGTCATTAGCGGCATCTTTTCAGGCTGAAGAAATTGATGTTATTTTTGCTCCTACACTGAAAACAGCCAGCTCTATGGAGTCCGTTGGTAAGGTTGTAGAGTTAAAGTCAGGGATGGGCTCATCAATGACAGGGGTTATAACAAATAGTAAAGATCCGGATTCACCGTTCCATGATGTTCGAGTTCGTAAGGCATTAGGTCATGCTATAGATCCAAAATCCATATTAAACGCAGTGACTTTTGGTTTTGCGGTTCAGACAAATCAATACGGTACATCGGACTTTTGGTCTTATAACCCAGAAGTGGAAGGAACATCCTATAATCCTGAGCTAGCAAAGAAACTTCTTGCTGAAGCAGGGTATCCAGATGGTTTTAAAACAACCTTGTATACTGATGCATCTTATATGGATGTAATGACTGCAGTTCAAGGTTTTCTATCTCAAATAGGTATTGAAGCAAACATTGATCTTGCAGAACCAAGCAGAATGCAACAAATGGTAAGTCCAAATGGAACCTGGGATGGAATCATGGTCTTTAATCCAAGGGTAGAGCCTGATGTCGCTTTATACATGCCAAGATATTTCTCAGAAGATGCTGTAAGATTCGGTAAGAATATTTTACATCCAGAAAAAATAACAACTTTATTCTCAGAGGCAAAATCGGCTAAAGACCAAGATGAAAAAGCGAAGATTGCAAAAGAGCTGCAGAAAGCTATTTTCGATGAATATGCTCTGGTGACACCGTTTTGGTTGATTACAATGCCTTCGGTGTTAAGCAACAAAGTGGTAGACTCTGGAATTAATGAAACTCACGCTACTGGATGGACACCTGAGGAAGTTCGGATCCAACAGTAGATATTGAGAAATACATTGTTTTTTTAGGAGGTGAGGACCCTTTCATTACAAATCACTTTCGAATTTGAACTTGTCATTTGTATTGCTTGTAATCAAGTAATGTTACGGACACCGAAATAACTAAAAATGTAAAAAAGGAGAATAACTATTGAAACATAATTATCTATCTTCTAAATTAGTAGTCTATTTCTTGATATTTATTGCTTTGTTCATGTTAATGTTAGGAGGTTGTAGTAATGAAGAGCCAGCGAATGTAAATACGGATGAAGGAAATTCTGAAACTGCTCCTCAAAGTACAGAAGAAACTTCAGAAGACTCAAAAAATGGAGGTACAATAAAAATTGGTTTATCTCCTGGTACAGGAGATATAAAGAATTTAGGTTATGCAGGATCATATCGTGGTGCTGCTGAAATGTTTGTTGCAGTTACTTCTCTTGAAACATTAGTCAGTTTAAATGAGAGTGGAGAAGTCGATCCATTGTTAGCCAAAAGCTGGGAGACGGATGCTGAAAATCTGACAGTTACTTTTAATCTAAGAGAAGGCGTCAAATTCCATGATGGAACTGACTTTAATGCTGAAGCAGTGAAATGGAATATTGATGAAACAATTAAATCGAACTCTGTTGAATTTGCGGATGTGGAATCCGTCGAAGTCGTTGACAACTATACAGTTCGTATAAACTTAAAAAAATGGAACAACAGTTTATTAGGAGCTTTCGCTACCTATATGACTATTTTCTCTCCAACAGCTGCACAGGAGAATGGTGGGAAGGACTGGATGATGAAGAATCCAGTTGGAACAGGCCCATTTAAATTTGTAAGTTTAGAAAATGATGTGTCTGTTAAATTTGAGAAGTTCGAAGATTACTGGCAAGAAGGTAAACCTTATTTAGATACTGTGGAGTTTTACAATTATCAGGATGAAATGTCTCTTGAAGCTTCTTTCCAAGCCAACGAAATAGATGTAGTATATTCTCCGTCCTTAAAAGCAGCAGGTAATTTGGAAAGTAGTGGGAGGATTGCCGAACTTACGTCAGGTATAGGTTCACGCCTAACTGGGATAATGACGAGTAGTAGTAACCCGGAGTCGCCGTTCAATGATGTAAGAGTTCGCCGGGCATTAGGATATGCAATTGATGTTAAACCTCTAATGAATGCGGTTACATTTGGTTATGCGGTTGATACCAATCAATATGGGTCATCTAACTACTGGTCGTATAACCCAAATGTTGAGGGTACTCCATATGATCCTGAAAAGGCAAAGAAGCTACTAGCTGAAGCAGGGTATCCAAATGGTTTTAAAACAACATTGTATACAGTTTCTTCTTATGCAGATGCTGTTACGGCAATTCAAAGCTATCTGGCTGAAATCGGTATTGAGGCTAATATTGATGTTACGGACCCTGCTAGATATGATCAATTAGTTAGTCCAGATGGAGGATGGGACGGAATCATCCTATTTATGCTGAGAGCAGAGCCTGATGTTGCATTGTTTATGCCAAGATACTTTTCGGAAGCAGCAACGCGATATGGTAAACACATTTTACATCCAGACAATGTAAAAAGCTTGTTTAATGAGGTAATGTTAGCGCCGGATCAAGCAGCTAAAAAGGAAATAGCACATAAGTTGCAAAAGGCTGTTTTCGATGAGCATGTACTCGCAACACCTTTCTGGTTAGAGTTAAAGGCTTCAGTACTTAAGGAAAGCGTACAAGATTCTGGAATTAATGAAACTCATGCAACAGGATGGACACCGGCTGAGGTTTGGTTACAAAAATAATTTGAAAATTTAAAAATAATAGTTTAGTATTCATGTTAAGAGTTTGGTAGTAATTTTGTAGTTACTAGGAAGGGACATATAGCGGGCTATATAATTTTGTATAGCCTGCTATGTTTATCAGCATCCCTATTATAAAGTACAGGTTTTTATATCTTTTTACCTAAGTTTTATAAACGATCGGAAGTAGCCTTATTTGGTTTGTATTTATATAAAAGTATTAAATGTTATCTTCGCATGCTTCCTCTTTTTTCTAATAAAATACTTTCACCATTTGAATTATGCAGGATTGCTTAAATAAGATATTGATATGGAGGTCATATAAATGGCAGTAATAGAATTAAACAATGTTAAAAAGGTTTATGATGGAGGTGTTACAGCTGTTAAGGATTTTAACTTACATATTAAAGATAAAGAGTTTATTGTGTTTGTTGGTCCTTCTGGTTGCGGGAAATCTACAACCTTACGTATGATTGCTGGGCTCGAAGAAATTTCAGACGGTGATTTTTTCATAGATGATAAACGTATGAATGATGTTGCGCCAAAGGATCGAGATATAGCAATGGTATTTCAGAACTATGCTCTATATCCCCATATGAATGTATATGATAACATGGCTTTTGGCTTAAAGCTTCGAAAGTTTAAGAAAGACGAGATTGATCAGCGAGTTAGAAATGCTGCTAAAATTTTAGGTCTTGAACAATATTTAGATAGAAAGCCGAAGGCCCTATCTGGAGGACAAAGGCAGCGTGTAGCATTGGGAAGAGCAATTGTTCGGGATGCAAAAGTTTTCTTGATGGATGAGCCATTATCAAACCTAGATGCAAAGTTACGTGTTCAAATGCGTGCAGAGATCTCAAAATTACACCAGCGTTTACAAACTACAACGATATATGTTACTCATGACCAAACTGAAGCAATGACAATGGCAACTCGGATTGTTGTGTTAAAGGACGGTGATATTCAACAAGTAGGCTCTCCAAAGGAAGTTTATGAAAATCCAGAAAACGTGTTTGTTGGTGGTTTCATTGGTTCCCCAGCAATGAACTTTTTTAGAGGGGTCATTAAAGATGATAGAATTTCGATTGGTAATCAATCAATTAGGATTCCTGAAGGGAAACTTAAAATCCTGAGAGACCAAGGTTATATGAATAAAAAAGTTATCTTAGGAGTAAGACCAGAAGATATTCATGATGAATTAATATTTATCCAATCATCACCTGATACATCCTTTAAGTCAACAATTGAAGTTGCAGAATTAATGGGTGCAGAAACATATTTATATTCAAACATAGGCGACCATTCTTTTATTGCTAGAGTAGATGCTCGAATGGATTACCAAAGCAATCAAAATGTCGAGCTAGCATTTGATATGAATAAAGCACATTTCTTTGACGCTGATACAGAAAAAAGAATTAGATAATATATAGATTATTTCAGGATTTTTTACCTGTTTATACAATGATAGATACCTATATTAATAATTGTCACTTATTCCTTTAGTTTATTCTGACATTACACAGAAGAATTTCTATTGGTTGGATAGATTCCTCCAAAATTTAGACTAATAGATTAAATATAGTTAACTTAAGTAATATCATGTAAAATGATATTACTTAAGTTATAGAAAATGAATATCGTGTAGCAAAATGTACTAGTCAATGTTTCCTAGAATATTAAAAAGTGTAATTATCTATAGAGAGGTTAAGTATTTGTACTCAAATACGTGTATTAGTTAAGCGCGTTCACCTCTTTCTATCGAAACAATACCTGAAGTTAGGAATTATACCCGTAACAAAACATTGAGAAGACATAAATAATTATTATAACAAATCTCTTGCAACACTAATTGATGAGATAGTCGTTGGGGGGACTTTAATAATGGCTGTTGGAAACTGTAATCGATGTAATTGCACCATAAAATTTGATGATGTACAGATAGTTATAGATTCAGAGCTTCTTTGTGGAAAATGTGTAGAACTGTTAGATTATGAAGACTTGAAAAATAAAAGAGATTTAGGTTAACGTAGTTCTAGCTAGTAGTTGTTACTTATAAGTGACGGTTAGGGTAGAGGGGTTAAGATACAATTATACTCTGCTTAGATGAGAATACGCCATCTTTGACAGTGAGTTGAAAATTGGGTGAAAGGATAATACAGATTAATATTATTACAAATCCCCAGGAGGAATACTGGTATGTCAATAAAACGAAGTATTATTGGGTTAATAAGAAATTATGAAAAAACGGATGAATCATCAAAAGATAAATGTTTAAAAACCCCTTATTACAATAAACCGATTAAAGATGTGCTTGATAAATTATTAAATACAATTAATAGTTTACCCTCTTGGGAAATTGTCCATATTGATGAGGATCGTGGTGAAATCCTTGTGGAAATAAGTAAGCCTTTTTGGAAGGAAGATATGGTAATTACTGTTGTTGCGATATCATTTAATCGTACAGCAGTAGATGTGATATCCTCTAAGAGAGGTATAGGTGGGGACTTGGGATCAAATTACCAAAATATATTGAAGTTATTTAAGCAATTGGATCTTGAGATTCCCTCTAATCAATAATCAATAATTAATACCTAATTAATGAAGTATAATGGCATTTAGAAAGTGGTCCTCAAAATTATAGATATTATTTAATTAGTACCTAACTAATAGATTACTAGTTTAAGAAGTTATTATAATGTTACATTTTATCGTGAACCTGTAAAAGTCAGAAAAATACATAGCTACAATATATACAGCAAAAACTTTACTAATACCTTTAAACAGGTGATTAAGATAGTGGGTATGGTGCTAAAAATGTATATGGTAAGGCGAGGGGGTATTTTCTATGTATAAATTATTAATTTTGGATGATGAGCCCATCATTTTGGATGGCTTAAAGCATATTCTTGATTGGAAAGAATATGGCTTTGAACTTGCAGGCACCGCAACTGATGGAGTTCAAGGATTATTAAAAATTAAAGAACTCAAACCGAACTTAATCATTACTGATATTAAAATGAAGTTTATGGATGGATTGACTTTTATAAATGAAGCAAAAAAACTTGATCCGAACCTTTTTTTTGTTGTGATAAGTGCATATAGTAATTTTGACTATGCAAAACAGTCTATAAGTTTAGGAGTCAATAATTATTTATTAAAACCAATTAACCGATCCGAATTGCAAGATGTACTTTATGCTGTTTCCGAAGAATTAGATAATTATTACTCTATCAAGCGTAGAGAAAAACATCTACAAGATACCATATTGGCAAATCAACAAGCTCAAATAGAACGTTTTATTAGAAATATTTTTCACGGATTGAGCAATGATAATGAAATTGAAAAAATAAAAATTCAGAAAGACTTTCCATTAAAAAACAGCTATAGATATGCTGTAGTTTTATTTAAAGTGAATCAACCTTCAATAAAAAACGTTATTGAGCAAAATAATCATAGTGTTGATTTTATTAATACGTATGCATTACGAAGAATATTAGAAGAAAGTATGTGTCCAGCATTAAACAATTTTGTTGTAGATATCGGGAGGTCACTTTTAGGTGTACTTGTTTGGGATTATACGTTTAATACATCTGAATCTATGCAATTGGAAAATGCACTCAAAGAAATTCAAGGAAACATAAAGACTTATCTAAATCAAACGGTTTCTATTGCGCGTGGCAGGGTCTATACCGGCTTAAAAGGTATTGAATATTCATACTTAGATGCAACCCATGCTCTTGAATATAGCCTTTTATTTGGAAATAATATTTATGTAGATTCACAGGAACTAGAGACTTTAGACCAAGAGCCACCAACATATCCAAAGAAAATTGAGGATAAAATCATTGAAGCCATTCACTTTCTGGATTTAATTGAACTAAATAAGAATTTACATGAATTTATAAATCAGTTAAGAAAAACGAAATCATATATTTTCTCTGTCACGAGTTTATATCAGTTATTTAATGCAATTATTAGAGAAGTTGGAGATCTTCATATATTGGAGAGGTATGGAGATGTACAAGGGTTTATCAAAGAAATGCACCAAAAAACAACAGATGAAGTTATGGATACTATATATTTTTTATGTAATGAATATATCAATGATAAATTAAAAAAAGATATCCCAAGTTTAAAAAAAATGGTTCGGGAGACTGTGGAATTTATTAAGAATAATTTATCCAATCCAAACCTTTCTGTGAGGTTAGTTGCTGACCATTTTAATATGAATACCACTTATTTCGGACAAATATTTAAAAAAGATTTAGGAAAATCATTTAATGAATACGTAGCCTCACTTCGAGTTGAAGAAGCTAAAAGAATCTTAAGCTCACAAGAATGCAAAGTGTATGCCGTCGCAGATCAGGTTGGGTTTAAGAATACTCATTATTTCAATGTAGTCTTTAAAAAAATGACAGGAATGACGCCAAATGAATATAGAAACCGTATGTAGTATAGCAAAAAGAATCCGCCAATTGTTCGTAAATTTACCGATACGTTTTAAATTTGTTATATTAATTGTTCCGATTGTTATTTTACCACTTTTAAGTGTTAGCATAGCGATACATGTTATTTTAGGAAATTATTTGACAAAACAGAGTATAGCACATCTACATACTGACATAGAGAAAATAGATATTCAGTTTCAGAAGTTTATCGAAAAAACTGAAAAAATGAGTATTAATATTATTACTAGTGGTGCAATCCAAGCATTAGGAGACTATCCAAATACTGATTGGAATCAAAATCATTCAATTGTTTCAGTTATGAGAAACATGAAAAACGATGATATTGATTCTATTTTTTTTATTGATAGTAGAGATAAGATTTACACCCTTCCCTATGAAAATCATCATGATATTAGTATTGATGAGGTTGCGCTAAATAAACAATTAGCTGGTACTTCTGGAAAAATGGTTTGGTGGTATGACAAGGATATATTAACAAATCAAAAGGATAAATCATTTGTATATGCTGCTCGTGTTGTAAATCATCTCGATTACAACAGAAAACTTGGAATATTAATTTTTAGGATAAAACTAGAAGATATTAATGAAGTATTTTCAGATGTAATTAAGGAAAGGAAAAAGTATTATTTTCTAGCAGATAAAAGTAACCACCCCATCCTTACTTCTGAAACTCCGAGATTTATCCATAAGATTTTTGATAGTGATCATTCACATATGTTAACCATAGATCAGAGAGGTGTTTATAGCCAAGATGTAGGAGGGGTTGAATCTTTGGTTTTGGTTGAAGTTATTAATGGGTTAGAATGGAAAATCTCCGGCATAATACCTGATGAGTATGTTTCAGCTCCAGCTCGACAAATTCAGCGATTTATCATACTAGTCTCATTATTTTCAATGCTAGTTGCTACAGTTTTGGCATTGATATTTGCCTTTAGCTTTACCAATCCGATAGAGAAATTAATCATACATATAAGAAAAATTAAGAATAAAGGTTTTAATTTAGAAATTGATTTAAAAAGAAAAGACGAGATCGGAGAGCTAGCGGATAATTATAATCAAATGTCTAGAGAAATTAAAACATTAATTGAGAATATTAAAATTGAACAGGAAAATGCAAGAGAGGCCGAGTTAAGAATGCTAATTGAGCAGATTAATCCCCATTTTCTTTATAATACGCTTGATAATATTAATATGCTTGCATTACGTTCTGGTGATGAGCGTATTAGTTTGTTGATAACATCATTATCAAAATTACTGCGTCACAGTTTAAATAAGGGAGATTCTCTAGTTAGTCTTTATGATGAACTAGATTATGCTCGACGATACTTGTTGATACAAAAAATGCGACACGGTCAATTATTTAATTTTCAAGTAGATTTTCCAGATGAATCACTTAGAAACATAAAGGTCATGAAGTTAATTCTTCAACCTTTAATTGAAAATTCAATAATACATGGATTCAAAGATTTCAATGAAGGTGGCATTATTAGAGTCCATGCATACTTAGAAAAGGAAGAGCTTGTTTTAGAAGTAGAGGACAATGGCAGAGGAGTGTCTGAAAAATATTTGGAATTGATGAATGTAGGGAAGTTTGAAAAAAATACAAGTACAGGCGGTGGATACGGATTAAATAATGTAAATCTCCGTATTAAAAAGAAATATGGGGATGCATATAATTTGAAATTTAGGAACCTTAAACCTCAAGGATTTTTATGTAGAATACGAATTCCTCTAAAATTTTTGAATGAAATCTAATATATTTGAATTGTTTGATAATTTAGAAGATTTTATAATTATAATATCCCGGCCGGATAGTTATTAATTAATAGAGAGGGTGAATCCAATGAAAATTCACAAGAATATATTTGCTTTTGTTTTACTTATTTTTGTTGTTATTTTATCAGGATGTACTTCCAGTGAGAGTTCTAATGAGAGTCAAAATAATAAGGATGACGAAGCTGTTAAGATATTATTCCCAACACATTATGTAGGTACTCACCCAGTTGCACCATATATAGCAGGTGTAGTAAATCAATTTAATGAAAAATATAAAGGTCAATATGAAGTAGTGATTGAAGAAGTTCCAGGTGATGATGGATATGTTCAGAAATTAAAATTATGGAATGCAACTGATAATTTCCCACCCATTATCCTGTTGGGAAGGGATGCTTCTACAGCTAAAGTTATAATAGAAAATGATAAAATTCTTGATTTGAAACCTTTTATAGAAGCTTCTCCTGAATGGAAGTCTACGGTGACGGACGATTCACTTAAGTACAATACAGTGAACGGTAAGGTTGTGGGAGCACCAGCTATTAGTGATAGATATATCGCAATGTTTTATAACAAAGAGTATTTTGAAAAAGCAGGTATTGATCAGTTTCCAACCACATGGGAAGAGTTTTGGGATGCATGTCAAAAATTGCAAGCAGCAGGAATTACACCAGTATCTCTAAATACACAAGGTGATGGGTGGACTACAGGATTGATCCATGAGGCTATGATTGCATCGAAACCTGGCGGACTTGAATTTTTGAGTCAAAAATTCCCTACAAATTTTGAAAACGATTTCTTTATTGAAACATCTAAGGATATTGCAAAACTTTTCAGTTATTCAACGACAGATGCTATAGGAGCTGATGTCAACATGTCTTTAAATAACTTTATTAGTGGCAAAACAGCTATGGTAGCAAACGGACCTTGGTTTATTGCGCAGATGAGTGATCCGAAGTCTGCTCCTGAGGGCTTTGTTGATAAGGTCGGTGTAGCACTATTCCCTGGAGATACGGTAGTTTCATTAGACGGCTCTCTCTATGGTTATGCGATCACTAAAGGTCATCCGGAAGAAGTGGTAGAAGGAGCGGCTGAATTTTTAAAATTTGAATCTTCTCCAGAAATTCAAAAACAAAAAATGATTATGCTTGGAGGAATAGCCCCTAATGTAGAATTAAGCGATGAAGAAATAGCTAAACTTAGTAGGTTAGATACTGAGCTACGTGAATTGGTTAATAGCCAAATGAAACAAGCTCTTCCGCTATACCAAACAAACTGGGCTACTTCTGTTATACATGAAGCAATTCCAAAGCAACTTCCGCAACTTGTACTTGGAGAGATAACAGCAGAAGAATATGCAAAAATCTTAGAAGAAGCAGCGAAAAAATTCGAACAAAGTACTAGTGGAGAATGATTCTAAACCATGCGGATAAAATATAATTTTTTCCGCATGATTTCTTTCGAGAGGTGCACTTATTATGAAGGTCAAAAAGAAATGGATTTTAATCTTTTTATTACCAACTGTGTTATTTTATTGTGCTATTTACTTAATTCCAATGGGGATTACAATTATATCCAGTTTCTCATCGTGGAATGGTTATGAATCTATGAAATTTATAGGTCTAGAAAATTATTTGGAATTGTTTTTAAAAGACTCTACATTTAAAACAGCCTTACTTAATACCATTTTGTGGGCTGCAATGGCTGCCTTTATTCAAGTTCCTTTAGGAGTTTTAGTTGCATTTATTATTCATAAAAAACCATTTGGATGGAAATTCGTACGAACAGTCTTTTTGATTCCCAATATTATCGCGATAGCTGCATGGGCGGTTATTTATGCTTTTATATTTAATCCAGGAGTCGGACTACTAAACGGCCTAATTCAATTTTTGGGATTCACAGATTTCTCGCATAATTGGTTATATGACTCTAAAACCGCATTTTTATCTATAGGCGCTACTTGGGTGTTTTTTGCCGGTATTATTACATTGATAACTTTAGCTGAATTATCTTCTATTTCACCTTCAATACATGAAGCAGCAAAAATTGATGGAGCCAGTGACTGGCAAATCGATTGGTATATTAATTTACCCATGTTAAAAAACATAATAGGAACTGGAGTAATATTAGCAGTGACCTCAGTGTTGAAAAAATTTGAAGTAATCTATTTGACTACTAGAGGTGGACCAGGAGATAGTACAACAAATTTGACACTTATGATATATAACGAAGTTTCTTCTTTATATAGGTACGGTTATGGGAATGCAATAGGCGTTATTCAGCTAATTTTAGGAATAATCTTAATCATAATAATATCAAAAGCGTTCAGAATGAACAGGGGTGCTTATGAATAAATTATTTAATTATTTTATCATGTTGTTTGTAGTTTTAATATCTGTTGTTCCATTGTTGTGGGTTTTGCTCTCTTCGTTTAAAACAAATTATGAAGTATTAGAATCTGCGTTTTCTTGGCCATCTAATTTTTCATTTGAATCTTATGTAGATGCAATTAGGCTTACAAATCTTCATAACTTTTTTCTGAATTCTTTATTGGTTGCAGTAATAACAACTATAGTTTCTTTGATTATCTTTTCTATGGCTGGATATATCCTGGCAAGATTTGAATTTAAATTCAGGAATCTAATTTATATTGTTTTATCGTTTTCGATATTAATACCTACCAATTCTATGCTCCAACCCATCTATATTTTAATAAATGAAATGAATTTATATGATACCAAAACGGGTCTTATTTTTGTATATACGGGATTAGCTTTACCAATAGCCTTGTTTTTATTGAGAAGTTATTTTAAGAGTATTCCCAAGGAGATGGAGGAAAGTGCTTATATCGAAGGGGCGGGTTTTGTAAAAACATTCTTATTAATAATACTACCAATGGCAAGACCTGCTCTAGCTAGTGCTGGTGTCCTTATCTTTTTATCCTGTTGGAATGAGTTTTTATTTGCACTTTTATTAACTAGTTCTCCAGAAAGCAGAACATTGTCTTTGGCTTTGAATTATCTTGTTCAAGCATTTGGTTCTGATTACCCTGCTTTATTTGCTACCATCATTATGATTATTCTTCCAAGTATAGTTGTTTATATCATATTACAGGAACAAATATCGAGTAGTCTGGCAAGTGGAGCTGTAAAAGATTAATTGCAGTCCTAGTAGATAGCAATGAAAGAAATATAGTTCGAATATTCGCAAATACAAAAAAACAAAAGAGTACTATTGTTTACTAAATAAAACTAATGAGGATTAATTATCAAAGTCTGGAGGTAATAATATGCAGATAATAAGAAATGTCTTTCAAGTATGTGGTTCACCCTTTGGGACGAATACAAATTCCTATGCTGTTAAGGGTGAAGATTCGATTGTATTGATTGATGGTGGTTTAGATGAAGCTCAACTTGAAATAGTGGATGAGAATCTGAAGTATTGGGGCTTGTCTGATTATCCTATTTCTCATATGCTCATCACTCATGCGCACTTTGACCATAGTGGGAATGCTCATATTTTTAAAAAGCGAGGAGCCCAAATTGTAGCTGGTCCTGGAGATGCAGAAGCTATTGAAACGGGAGATGAAAGAACGCTCAGTTATGCATTCCGGGGAAAGAAATTTAATCCTTGCAAAGTAGATGTTACAGTGAAAGATGGAGATATTATCAACGCTGCAGGTTTAAATTTTGAGGTTATCCATACCCCAGGTCATTCTGGTGGGAGCGTTGTATATAAATTAGAAGTAGACGGTAAAATGGTTTTATTTATGGGTGATTTTTTAGTAATTGGACCTGATTGCCAATCAGTTGAATTCGGTTGGAATGGTAGTCCTGATTATGATCAAAAGGCATATTATGAATCAGTCGTTAAGATTAAGGATTATCCTGCAGATATTTTATTGACTGGTCATCTACAACCATGCTTAAGAGATGGTTATGCTGTATTGCAAGATTCTTATAAAGAAGCAATTTTAAAACTAAAATAATGGACAGATGTAAAAAATGTCATATTAGGAAAGAACCCTTGATGAAAGTAGAGAAAGAGATTGCTAAAAGCACACCTAAGTCGTAAATAAACTCAGTACGACATTTGGGAGGTGCTTTTCTTTTAGGGGGAAAAAACTGAGTTTAATTAATGGAAGTAATTAGAAAACTTTGGATCATCGCAGAGTAACTAAAATGGTTATTAATCATTTAATAGTAAGTAAAATTTTGTAATAGCTAGGAGGTTTTATCATAATGACATTAAGCGTGGATAATATAGTGCCATTAAATTCATCAGAAAAAGTATTTATGTATGTTGGATCTTGGCAAAATACATATGGCGGTAATGATGGTGGAGGTGGTATAACAGTTTTTGAAGTTGATCAAACTGATGGTTCATTCAAATATTTAGCTAGTTATGAAGATAAGATGGCAGTAGGAAGCATTGCGATAGCTCGAAGTAAAAATGTTCTGTATGCAGTGAATGAAACAAAGGAATACAGTGATATAAGTAGTAGCTACGGTGGTAGTGTAAGTGCATATTCTATTGATCCTGAAAAAGGTCTACTAACACTAATAAACAAAAAGTCAACATTCGGTGTTTTCCCATGCTCGATTGCAATCGATCCGTCGGAATCATATGTGTTAGTGGCTAATTATGGATCTGAAGATAGTATTATTAAAACCTATCAAAATAACGAAGGTAACTATGAACTGGTTAAAATTCCTGATGAAGGTAGTATTGTAGTGTTACCTTTAGATAGTGATGGAAAATTAGGAGATGTATCGGATCTTCTAAAGCATAAGCAAATTAGTGGATGCGATCCAATATGGCAAACTGCGCCACACCCACATTCTGTTAGTATCGACCCGACGGGTAAATATGTTATTGTTGCTGATCGTGGAGGTGATACGGTAACGGCATATGAACTTGATCATTCAGTTGGTAGGCTTTCACTCATTGATCAGTTATTTACCGAACCTGGAACAGGCCCTAGGACTGTTTCTCACAGTCCAACCCATCCTTATATCTTTATTTCAAGTGAGCTAGTAGCTGAGGTTACAGCTTACAAATATGATAGAGATAATGGGAAAATAGACAAAATAAATACAGGAGTAACAATTCCGCCCAATTATACTCCTAAGAACCCAGATGATTTTTTCTCTCGTACACACCCTTCTGATATTAAAGCGCATCCTAACGGAGAGTTTGTTTACGTATTAAATAGGGGACATGACAGCATTGCAAGATTTGCTGTCGAAGAATCAACAGGTGTAATTACTTATATTGATACAACACCGTCTCAAGGCGTGGGTCCAAGGGAAATGAACTTTGATCCATCCGGTAAATATCTATATGTAGCAAATCAAGGAACCGGAAATTTAATAGTATATGGTGTGGACTGTAGTACCGGTGAATTAAAACCAACTGGATTTGTTGGATATGAAAACATGCCAGCTTCTATTAACTTCTTTACTAGTTCAATTGAAAAATAAGTAACTAGTTAAGTAGGGGTAAAGTCTAATATACTCTGAAAAGTATGTTATTCCTTACGATCTGAATATCCATCATAACAATAAATAATTAATATTTTTTAAGCTTAAAGTTTGCCTAGTACGGTATTAACTTTAAGTTTTTTTATATGACCTATTTTCTTGATATAAGTGGGTATTCCATTCTCTAACTTTATATATTGGGTAGGTATAATACAAAATCAGAAACTTCACATACGGTCCCTTTATGTACAGGAAAAGTGTGAAAACACTGGTCTGTTATGAGAATTATACATTACCTATAATAATAATTAGGATATAGAATTTATTAATTTTGGGAGGAAGAAAGATGGCGAATGTAAATGATATAACACGTGAATCATGGATTTTAAACACATTTCCTGAGTGGGGAACCTGGTTAAACGAGGAAATAGAAGAGACTGTCGTTGAAAAAAACACTTTTGCTATGTGGTGGCTAGGTTGTACAGGGATTTGGGTTAAGTCTGAAAATAATACAAATATTTTAATAGATTTATGGTGTGGTACTGGGAAACGTACTCGTAAAAATACAAAAATGAAAAAGCAACACCAGATGCAACGAATGAGTGGTGTAGAAAATCTTCAACCAAATTTACGCGCAGTACCTTTTGTTATAGACCCTTTTGCAATCAAGAATTTAGATGCTTATCTAGTAACGCATTTTCATTCAGACCATATTGATGTAAATGCAGCAGCAGCAGTATTACAAAATTGCGATGAATCAGTACCATTTATTGGACCTCAGGCTTGTGTAGATTTATGGGTAAGTTGGGGAGTCCCAGAAGAACGCTGCAAAACTGTTAGACCGGGAGATGTGGTAAAGGTAAAGGATACTGAAATTGTTATACTGGAAGCTTTTGATCGTACAGCTTTAATTACTGCTCCAGAAGGTGAAATATTGAAAGGGAAAATGCCTATGGATATGGATGATGTAGCTGTAAACTATTTGATAAAGACTCCCGGTGGTAGTCTTTATCACGCTGGGGATTCTCACTATTCAAACTCTTTTGCTAAACATGGTAATGAACATACAATTGATGTTGCATTAGGTGCTTACGGAGAAAATCCACGTGGCATTACTGATAAAGTTACATCTGTGGATATGCTTCGTATGGCAGAATCTTTGAAAACAAAGGTTGTTATACCTGTTCATCATGATATCTGGACTAACTTCCAAGCAGATCCAAAGGAAATTCAAATGATTTGGGAGTCTAAAAAAGACCGGTTAAACTATCATTTTAAACCTTTCACTTGGCAAGTTGGTGGGAAATTTGTGTTTCCTGATGACAAAGATAAGTTGGAATATCATTATCCAAGAGGATTCGATGATGCATTTGCTATTGACCCGGATTTACCTTATCCGTCTTTCCTATAAAGTTATGCTTGCTTGATAATGTAATAAAAATAAGAAATCCTATTGTTTAATAAGGATATCTTAACTATATCAAAATAGATTTTTCTATTTTAGACCAGTCATTTTACTAAACATAGAAGGACTGGTTTTTTTTAAATATGAATGTTTCTTGTTATCAAAGATTAATAGTAACTGAGAGTGTATGTTTGGACTTAAAAGGAGGAATTATGAAATGACATTACCCAAATTACAAGTTGCATTAGACAATAATACATTAAGTGAAGCTTTAAAATCAGCATCCGAGGTTGCTGATGCGGTGGATATAATTGAAGCAGGAACCATTTTATGTCTAAATGAAGGAATGGAAGCAGTAAGGTGCTTACGGGCACTTTATCCGGATAAAATTATATTGGCGGACACGAAGTGTGCGGATGCCGGTGCAACAGTAGCAAGAAATTGTAAAGAGGCAGGAGCAAATTGGATGACTGTCATATGTTGTGCCACTGTACCAACTATGAAAGCCGCATTAAATGAACTAGAAGATCTTCAAGTTGAATTATACGGTGATTGGACGTTTGAACAAGCTGAAAAATGGAAAGAGGCGGGACTGAATCAAGTGGTTTATCATCAAAGTCGCGATGCCTTGCTTTCAGGCAAAACTTGGGGAGACGAGGATTTGAAAAAAATAAAAAAAATGTCAGAAATGGGATTTAAAGTATCTGTAACAGGTGGACTTGAACTGGAAACATTGGAGTTATTCCGAGGTATTGATGTATTTACATTTATAGCTGGGAGAAGTATCAGAGATGCAGACTCTCCATACGATGAAGCCATGAAGTTTAAAAGGGAAATTGAAAGAATTTGGGGTGAATAAATATGAATCCCATCGGTATATATGAGAAGGCTTTGCCAGATTCAATGGATTGGCTAGAAAAATTAGACCAAGCTAAAAAATTGGGGTTTGACTTTGTAGAGATGTCAATTGATGAAACAGATCACCGACTGGCTCGGTTGGACTGGACAATGAAAGAGAGAGAAAATTTTGTTACCGCTTTAAATAAATCCAATATGAGGATTCCATCTATTTGCTTAAGTGGACATCGTCGATTTCCACTAGGTTCCAATGATCCAGCAGTGCGAGAAAAGGCACTGGATATTATGAAAAAAGCTATTGATTTAGCAGATGATATTGGAGTGCGTGTTATCCAGCTTGCTGGTTACGATGTATATTATGAAGAAAGAAGTGAAAAAACAAGGGATTATTTTATTGAAAACCTCCGCAAGTCTTGTGATTGGGCTGCTGAAAAACAAATTGTACTTGCAATTGAAATTATGGATGATCCATTTATCAACTCCATTAGTAAATACTTAAAAATTAGAGAAAAAATTAGTTCTCCTTGGCTATTTGTATATCCGGACTTAGGGAATTTATCTGCCTGGGCTAACGATGTTCCAGAAGAGTTATATAAAGGAAGAGATCAAATTGTTGCTATTCATTTAAAAGATACTCTTGCGGTTACAGGGGATCGAAAAGGAAAGTTTAAGGAAGTGCCGTTTGGCGAGGGATGTGTAAATTTTGCCGAATCCATCAAAGTTCTACGAGAAATAAATTACTCTGGGCCATTTCTAATTGAAATGTGGTCAGGAAAAAGTAATGACTATATAAAAGAAATCCATAATGCCGTAGAGTTTTTAAAGCCGATATTAAAAGAGGGAGGGTACGATTATGATCAAAAGTTTGGATAATTTAAGACAACAAGTTTATATGGCAAATATGGATTTACCCAAAGTTGGACTAGTAAAATTAACTTGGGGTAATGTCAGTATTATTGACAGGGAACAGAAAGTTGTCATTATAAAACCAAGTGGATTACCTTATGAGAGAATGACAGAGGGTGATATGGTTATTACAGATTTACAAGGTAATGTAGTAGATGGAACCTTACGTCCTTCGTCGGATTTAACAACACACCTTACATTATATAAAAGCTTTCCTGATATAGGTGCTGTTGTCCACACCCATTCTAAATGGGCGGTAAAGTGGGCACAGAGTGGGAGAGATATTCCAGCATACGGCACAACACATGCGGATACTTTTTACGGAGATATTCCTTGCACTCGACCACTAAAAAGTGAAGAGATTAACGGGAATTATGAAGTTGAAACAGGAAATGTGATCGTGGAAACTTTTAATGAGCGTCAAATTGATCCTCTTGCAATACCAGGAGTTCTTGTGAATGGACATGGACCATTTACATGGGGAAAAACCGCATCTGAAGCAGTGAACAATAGTATTATTTTAGATGAGGTAGCGGAAATGGCTATTCATACCGAGTTACTTTATAATAATTATGATTCTGTCCAAGCAAGAATTTCTCAAGAATTATTAGATAAACATTATTTTAGAAAACATGGACCAAATGCATATTACGGGCAAAGAAGTAGTAGCTAACTAAGTCAGTAATGATTCTGTGGCTAATATGTAATTTAATTAAAAATAAGACTAATCTACAGCTTGTAGATCTAGTCTTATTTTTTTATCTTGAATTTTTTAAGCTAGTTCACGCAATTTGCAAAATATTCTGATTCATTATATCATTTTATATAAATAACATTATATTATTCAAAAGGATATGAATTGAGGATGAATTATGCAAAATCTAGACAATCAGTTTAGTTTATTTTTAAAAGTATTATTAAAGCAAAAGAAAACAAGTAAGATTTCCGTTATGGCCAAATCTTTAGAAATATCCCGGCGAATGATTTATTACTATATGGATCGAATTGATCAAATATTAAAAAAAGCGGACCTACAGTCAATTCACCGTGAAGAAACGGGGGGAATTTCACTTTCTACTAAGCAAGTTAAATTTTTGAGTAGTTGGTTAGAAAAACAAGATTTAAAATCATATGTTTTTTCTACAGCGGAAAGAAGATACATACTAATCATTTTAATTTTGATGGAGACAAGAAAATGGAATTTACAAACTTTTATTGATCTTATGGGGGTTTCAAGAAATACAATAATAAGAGATATACAATTTATTAAAGAAAAATACTATCCACTAGAACTACTGAGCAGCAAAAATAAAGGATATTTTTTTCATATAGATGAGCTTTCTCGAAGAAATGAAATATATCAGGTTATTCAAGAAATGAATTATAATCATTTAGATGAGGCTTATAAATTCCTTATGATTGAAATGCTTAAAAAGCAATTAGACTTAAATAATGTTAACTTGGAAGATAAACATATTGAGATCGAGAAAGCTTTTAAAGAAATTGAGCATGATCTAAAAAAAGAGATCTCCGAAGAAAATATAAAAGTTTTGGCAAGAACTACTTTTCTTTTTTGGTTGAGAAGTATTACAGGAAATAAAATATGTTGGAATAAAGTACAAGAAGACATGATTCGGTCACGAATTGAGTATAAAATTTCACATGACTTAATTCAGTTATTTAATGATATATTCTCTGGAGATTTCCCTGAAGATGAGGTGTTATTTTTTGGACTTCTTTTACTATGTTCTCAAAAAAACTCAGATGCCTATTTTCGTGGTAAATCATTTGAGGAACTATACTTTATATCAAACCAAATGGTCGAACAATTTGAGGAAATTTCAGGAATTCACTTCGAAAACAAAGAACAATTAATTGAGAATATACAGACGGATATAAAAGTAATTTTCTATAGAAAACAGTTTTCTTTTTCCATGGCTTTTTATCAACCTGAACCGGTAATAAATAAATATGAGAAAGTCTATTTTCTAACTAAAAAAGTAGTTTCTCAGATGAAACAAAATAATAAGTTATTCAAAAATTACTTCCCAAATGGGTTTGAAGAGAATGAAATAGCAAATTTAGCTCTCTATTTTGAAGATATTATTCTTAAGGAACAGTCTAATAGTGTTGTATATAAAATTATTATAGTGTCTGATCTTTCAAAGGTGTATATGGACTTATTGAAAACTCAAATCCTACAATTATTACCACACGCTAAGATACAGGGCCTTTTTACAATGAAGGAAGCAAGTAACAATAAAGAAAAAGTACATTTCTGTTTAACAACACAACGTAATTATGTTCATAATAATGGTGAAACTATCTATGTAAATCCTCTTTTAACGAATGAAGATAAAAATAGGATTTATTATTCCATAACAGCAAATTCAGGGAAATCCCGAAAAGAACAACTTTTAGAAATCTTAACAGGTTATGTAAATAAAAATGAACTTGATCTATTAGTATCTAGAATCGATTCATTGTATTCGAATAATTTTGTGGATTTACAAGTAAAAAAAACTGTTAATTTACCTTCAATCTTAGAACATGAGCATATATTTAATGTTGAGCAATTAGATAACCTAGAAAAAAGCATTGATTTACTCGCATTTCCATTGCTAAGGAAAAACATTATTGACGATACTTATGTTAACCAAATTAAACATGAGGTATTGAAAGAAAGAAAATTTTATTTAATTTGTCCGAATGTACTCATACTTCAGACTGATAATCGTTATGGTTCTTCTCAGGCTGCCATAAGCCTCGTATATTCAAAAAAAAGTCTAGTAATTCAGGAAAATCCAATTACAAATGTAAATCTAATAATTTTGATAGGAACAGAGGAAAAGATGTCTCATGTACCAATACTTTTTGAACTTGAAGATTTATTACAACCTACATTTTTAAAGAAATTAGATGAAGGTGCTAATTTGGAAAACCTCCTGTTAAGAACATTACCGATCAAGACGTAGCTATATTAATATTGATGTTCGAGAGTTATTTTGTCTTATTCAGAAAATTTGAAAATACTTTTTTTTAATCTCCTAAGGTTAGAAACTTTCCTAGATTCCTACTTTAGGAGTTTTTTGTGTTCTGAAAGTCTTATGGGTGACATTTTGTACACTTTAATTGTGTACAGATTGGTCTTTTATTATTGTTCTCGAACCTTTATATTAGATTATATATAAATTCCTAGAAAAAACGGGAAGTCAAAATTTCATTTGATAAAGTTTTTATGGTAAGGCTAGTTAAATAAATAACATCTAGAAGGGAGGGGTTTATAACATGAAGTTGATACTTGTTATTGATGTAGGTACCTCAAGTATGCGAGGTATTCTTTATAATTTTGATGGTGAAATTAAAAATATAAAACAGGTACTATATAAACCTACCTTTCTTAAAAACAATTATGTAGAACAAGATCCCTCATCTTGGGAAGAAGCACTGATAAAAATTACCTCTGAATCTGTTGATTGGGGTAAGAAATATGGGGCAACGATTGAAGCTCTCTCTATTACTGCACAACGCTCCTCCATTATTCCAGTTAATAAAGTTGGTGAACCCTTACAAAACGCTATAATGTGGCAGGATAAACGGACTTTTAACATCTGTGAAGAACTCGAAAAATATGCAAACTTGATTTATTCTTGTACCGGTTCAAAAGTTAATACTGTGTTTGGTGCACCTAAAATGAAATGGATTAAGCAGAATCAACCTGATTTATATAATCATACATACAAAATGCTTACAATAGCGGACTATCTAATTTTTATTATGACGGGGAATTTTGTTACGGACTATACTTATGGAAGTAGATCATTAATCATGAATGTCCTAACATTAAAATGGGATAATGAAATGTTGGAGTTATTTGATGTAGATAAAGATAAGCTTTGCGATTTGGTACCTCAAGGGACAGTAGTTGGAATCACAACAAGTGAATTTCAATGCCGTACAGGTTTAACCAATGGGACTCCTGTAATCTCAGCTGGCGGGGATCAACAATGTGCTGCACTTGGAGCAGGTATCATCGAAAATGGTTCAATGAATATTACCACAGGAACTGGCTCTTTTATACAAACGGCTTCGGATAATCTCAATTTAGATATACAACATAGAACAACTTGTAATGTGTCAGCGATACCGGGTAAATATATAATCGAGTCTAGTGTATTAACAACTTCTAGTATATGCAATTGGTTTTCGAAAAATTTTTATGACTGTGAAGAGAAAGATGAAACGTTACTATACGTGAGAATGATAGAAGAGGCACAGAGTTCACCTGTTGGTTCAAACAATGTCATAGCCCTTCCTTATTTTCAAGGTAGAGGATCGCCAGATTGGAACACGCTAGCCACTGGAATGTTTTTTAACGTATCTCTTCAAACAACAAGAGGAGATTTTGCTCGATCCATACTAGAGGGGATTGCCATGGAAATTTCAGAGAATATTGATGTTATAACCGAAACAGTTGGAGAAATTGATTCAATTAGCGTATCAGGTGGTCTTACTAAATCTCATCTTTTTAATCAGATACAAGCTGATGTATACAATAAAAAAATTATGTTACCAGGAAATAAAGAAACTACTTCACTTGGAGCTTGGATCTCTGCTGCAGTGACATTAGGAATTTATGGGACCTATAATGCAGCATATAATAAAGCTGAAATAGAAAGCGATAAGATTATATATTCACCTGTTAGTGATAATACAAAAATTTATAATGGTTTAATACTTCACAAAAAAAAAATGTACAATGTTTTGAAACAAGGTGGAATTTATCAAACTTTACAATAGGTGGTATACAATTAATGAAAAACAATGTAAAAATATTGGATTGTACTATTCGGGATGGGGGCTTAGTTAATAATTGGGAGTTTAGCATTGATTTTGTAAGAGATGTTTATAAGGCCCTTAGTGAAGCCGGTGTTGATTACATGGAAATAGGTTACAAGAATTCCCCTAAACTTGTATCGACCGATGGGGTAGGTCCATGGCGTTTTTGTGAAGATGAATTTATTAAAGAAGTGATACCCGGGAAAACAAATACGAAGTTATCTGCAATAGTTGATGTAGGAAGAGTAGAGGATAATGATATACTGCCATGTCATGATAGCCCGTTAGATTTGATAAGAGTTGCTTGTTATTTAAAGGATATTGAAAAAGGAATAAACCTTGTGAATACTTTTCATGAACAAGGATATGAAACTAGTATTAATATCATGGCTGTCTCCAACTCAATGGAATACGATTTAATTGAAGCACTGGAAGAAATTAATAAAAGCCCTGTAGATATTGCATATATTGTGGATTCATATGGTAGTCTATATAATCGCGATATACAATATTTAATTGAAAAGTTTAAAAATTTCGTTCCCAATAAACTTTTGGGAATTCATACTCATAATAATCTTCAAATGGCCTTTTCAAATACAATTTTGGCCTCCCAACAAGGAGTTAAATTTTTAGATACTTCTATTTTTGGTATGGGTAGAGGAGCAGGAAATTGTTCAACAGAGCTACTAATAGGTTATTTATCTAACGCCAAGTATGATGTTAGGCCAATATTGGAAATTATAGAACAGTTATTTATACCATTAAGAAACAAAGTAGAATGGGGATTTGCAATACCGTATGCAATAACGGGATTGCTAAATGAGCATCCAAGATCTGCAATATCTCATAGAAATAGTGAGGAAAAAAATAAATTTTTACAATTCTATGATAAATTAACAAATGTCGAAACGCAATTAGCTAGTAAATAGTGATTGAACTAACATGATAGTTTCATTTAATAAAACCGATAGGTAGATCGGGAACGTTTCTTGAGGATTGAAAAAAATAAAAGTGATAAAGTAGCATGCCCCCACCGAAGCAGAGAATGCCGGTGGGGGCATGCTACTATTCAGATTATGATTTTATTTATCAATGCTTCAAGCATGTTTTCTTATAATCATAGTTTCTTGACAAGCAACCGTAGAGTTCATACTCGAAATATGAATTGGACAGACACGCTTTTAAAGCACTAATAGCGGGTTTTGTCTTTTTTGTTCTTTTATATGCATTATTATAATGAAAAAATTTTCATAAGGAAGTTACCGTACCAACGCAAATCATCGGTGGTGAAAAGCGACGAGCGAGAAATGTCCCAAGTGACTAATCTACACTTGGGACGTGAACAAGGTCGGATTAGCGATTTTGTTCTTAAAGTTATTTCACTAACAGTGCAAGAGAGCCTATTAAGGCAATAAAAAAACATTTGGCGGTAAAGCCCTTTGGATAAATAATAATATCTTAGTATTGCTTTACCATAAGCCAATTTCAAACTAAATCCGATTGCCCAATATTAGGCTCTGACCTTTGCGAAAAACCAAACACAAAATAAACGAGTCATAAAAAACGATAGACATATTGTAATCAAAGTAATATACCATTCCCAATGTATGTAAGTGATGAGTTCGGTATATTTTTCGATAAAGACTTCAATAATAGTCAACACAGAACTAAATGCAACATAATAACCCAATTGAATAAAAGTACTTCGACTATTGGGATACCATACATTAAAGACGGCACATGTGACTGGAAAAACGTAATACTCATAAGTGAAGCTCGTCCGATTTATAGAAGAGAAGAATCGAACAGGATATTCAAGTAGCCCCAATTCTACTACTACTAAACCTATAAGAAAAGTAATTACCTGTTTAAACAAAAATGCTACTACAGCCAGTCGAAGTTTATTTTTCGGTATGAAGAAAAGAATTCCTGTTGCCACTGCGTAAACCGTTAACAAGAGCCACCATTCAAGTCTCATCAAGTCATCCACCGCTCCGTTTGAAACAAGTATTTGTCCTTAAAGAACCAATTACAGCAGACTTCACTCAAGTAAAAGAGAAACGCAATGTAAATCCACATTCCATACCATGTTAAGAATCCATATTGTAATAAATCTGTATATCTCTCGATAACAATATCATACAAAGTAATCATAGAGGTCCAAACAAAAAAGTATATAAATCTAGACCATAGACTGCCCTTTACTTTCTTATGGACGTAAAATATGGAAAACAATACTGGATAAAAAAAATAATCGATTGTAAGGGGGAGATCTGTTGCTTTAGGGAGCTCCCGTACAGGTGCACTTAATAATCCGTAATAAAAAGAAGGCATATCGAAAAGCCAGATGATTGCTTGAAACATCAAGAATGCCAAGAATCCCTTGCGCCTATCTATACGTGGAATAAACAGAATAAAGCCCAAAAATCCTAACAACCACATTGCTACAAGGACCAACCGCTCCATAAACATGATGTCAGCCCCCGTTCCCGATAAGATACTAATAAGTATTAATGACTATTTTTTGATGTTCATCCTGAGCTAATAGTGAAGGTGAAAATAGGGCAAAAAAGTCGATAGCATAACAGTGGGGACATTCCGACTTTTCTTTAAAAGGTTTGGAAAGATTGTTATTCCCTGTTATACTCCTTAATCAATTGTCTTATTGTAAAATGATGATAAGCTGTCATTGAAATCATAACAAGGCTAAATATTGTTGATAAAATCGTACTACCTAAAAGCAGTCGTAATACTTTTTGATTGAACATTCTCTACCCCCTAGCTTATTTTATCTGACTTTATTATTTTTGATTTTTTTCTAGATATTATAAGTGGAGATATTTTCATAACAAGGGTGTTAATCCAAAAAGGTGTTAACGTTTCTTTGGGATGAAGTTATAACGTGGCAGTTTAACTGAAACTGATTAAATTCCTCAACGACAAAAAACATAACAAAATTGTATTCTTGACAATAGACAAGACATATTAATAAATGCATAATATTGAAACATGAGAATTAATACACAGAAGGTAATCAAAGCAGAAGGCAAAAATGCAAATTCAAGGAAATGTAACAACAATTATGACTGAGTAATGTTAAAAATAATCAAATACTTAGATTTGAGGGAGTATTATGTTAAATTTTATAAATCGATTTGATCAAGTTTTTTACTATTCGCCTATTGGTATGGCTTTAGTTTCATTAGACGGAAATTGGCTTAAAGTTAACCCAGCACTAACCGAAATTACAGGCTATTCGGAAAAAGAACTTCTATCCATTACTTTTCAAGATATAACCTTTCCCGATGATTTAGAGGCAGATATCAAGCAGGTTCAGGAATTAATTGAGGGGAAAAAAGAGTTTTTTGAAATGGAAAAAAGATATTTTCACAAAAACGGTAACATTGTATGGGTTTTGCTTTCGGTTTCCATTGTTCGAGAAGGAGATAAATCCTTGTATCTAATCGCCCAAGTTCAAGAAATAACGGAAAGAAAGCGATTGGAACTCAATTTGATCGAGAGTGAAGAAAGGTTTCGGAACCTCTTAACCTATACCCCAGATCCAATCTTAGTACATGATGGAGATATTATATTATACGCTAATAAATCAGTTTCTGACCTTGTAGGTAGTACAGTGCAAGATATAATAGGGGAGTCTATTCAGGAATTTATTGATCCGACAATGCTAGATATTTCGCATAGGCTTATACAAGAAATTTTGGTAAATAATCAACCACTTATTGATTTTGATCTTAAGATTCGGAGTAAAAATGGACAAATTTTAGATGCGGTACTTTCGGCAATACCTATTTCTTTTATGGGAACACAAGCTATCCTGGTAAGTTTTCGTGATATCACAGAACGAAAAAAAATGGAACTGGCTTTAAAAGAAAGTGAAGACCGATATCGACGATTAGTTGAATACTCACCATTAGGAATAGTGGTGCATCAGAAAGGAACTATTAAATATGCCAACTCAATGGCGCTACGTTTATTAGGGACAGAAAATTCAAAAGATATTATTGGATTACGCATATATAATATTATCCATCCAGATTATAGAATAAGTGTTTCAAAAAGAATTGATAATATAGAAAAGTATGGACAGATTCTTCCGCCACTATATCAAAAGTTTATTCGGTTTGATGGTCAAGAGATAGATGTTGAAGTCAAAGGAATACCTATTCAATTAAATGGAGAATCTGCCGTCCAAATAGTATTTTGGGATGTTACTGAAAAAAAGAAAGAAGAGGATCTGACTCGATATCGTGCCTATCATGATACATTGACAGATTTACCAAACCGTCTGAAATTCCAAATCGACTTAGAAGAAGAGATAAACAAAGATACTTCGTTTACCATTATATATTTAGATTTGAATGGTCTTAAGCCGATTAATGATTCTTTTGGTCATCAAGCTGGTGATGTTGCACTCATAAAAGTTACAGCCCGATTTACTGGAGTCCTTGGTTCTATTGGTCTAGTATACCGATTAGGTGGAGATGAATTTGCCATTGTTCTCTTTGGACATAAAAGTGAAGAAGTAATTAGGGAATTAGCAAATAATATAGCTGAAGTCATTAAACAGCCAATTTATATAGCTAATACCATTGTAGAAGTTTCTACAAGTATAGGAGTTGTCTTTTATCCTGATCACGGAATGGATATGGATATACTTCTTCGTCATGCAGATATGGCAATGTATCATTCGAAGAAAACCAATACACTTTTTAAGATATATGATAAATGATCCATTTATTCAGTGTTAATCTTGAATAATATATTTGTGAACAAATGTACTTACACACCGGGTGCGTTTCAATAATAAGTTGAGACGCTTTTTCATTTATGGTTGAATTAAAGAAAGTAATAATTGGGGTAATTGAGAGAAATATTAATGAAAAGATTATAATGGATGCGAGGGATATAATGCATATCATTGGTCAGTTTATATGGATACTTGCGGCCTGGCGTTGGGGGGATTGGAGGAATTGGAAGAATTATCATTCAACAATACTCTATATAATAGTTTTTTCTTTATTATATGATGTTCTTACATATAATCATTCTCTCTGGATATTTAGTGACTTTTTCTTACCAACTCACACATTAAACAGTCTCGCAGTAACTTTTGTAGGTTTTTCTTGTTCTGTGGTCATATTTCTTTCTCGTTTCCCTGAAAACTCTAGAATAAAGCAGATTAAATATATTTCTCTTTGGATAGCTTTATATATAGGAATTGAGTATTTCTTTGTTGTGATTGGCTTGTTCCATTATTATAATGGTTGGAATATTTGGTGGTCAGCCTTACTTGATGTCACTTTATTTCCAATGTTATTGCTGCACTATAAGAAACCTTTAGTGGCCTATTTGGTTTCTATTCCAATATTGATTTTTTATTTTTTAGTTTTTGATATACCAATTAGTAAAATGAAATAAAATCTTTCTTAACTAAAGGGGGTAATATTAAATAAACAAAAATGCTCTTTTAAAGGAAATTGTTAAATATGTACAGCCGCTTTTCTAGACATGAAATAATATGTTTTAAGAGTAATGAAGAATGCGGGGGATTTATTGTATTATATGATGTACTTCAAGAAAAGCGTGATCTAATTTTGAAGGTATCAAATGAACATGGAATTCATAATGTACGAGTTTTTGTTTCTATTGCAAGGTTTAAAGATAGCCTTATAAGTGACCTTGATTTACTGTGGAATTTGAAGTAGGAAGAAGTTTATTTGATTTAATTCACTTTAAACAGGAAGTTGAGGATTTACTCGATGTTAAAGTGGAGGGGTAACAGAGAATTCAAATCATTGGAGTATGAAGGATGATGTGTTGAACGGAGCAATTCGACTATGAAAAATGATGGCTCAGGGTAATTTTAAAATCGAGCTCCCTTCATAACGGAAGGACAGATTGGTGTATTAAGTACTAGCTTTAAAACAGGTATGGACAAATATTATCAGTAACAGTATCAAATTTACCCCGGTGCAAGGGAGAATTGTAGTTGAAGCTTCAGAAGAAAATAATATCTTAACTGTCTCAATTACTGATAGTGGTATAGGTGTACCTGAAGAAGAACGAAAGGATATTTTTAAACCCTTCCATAAAGTTGATAGATCCCGAGACACTTCAATAAAAGGAAACGGGCTCGGTTTATCCATCGTGAAACAAATCATTGATTTGCATTACGGGAATATTGAAGTAGCTGAGGGCCCTGACGGAGGGGCAAAGTTTACCATTACAATACCAAAACAAGTTATTAAGTAAGATGATAGATTAATAAAATACAGACTAGCAGCCGAAATCACATATTGGCGATTTCGGCTTTTTAACGTTTAAGGATAGGATAGTATTGGATAGTAAGTAACATCAGTAGGTGAATATCATGAAGAATTTAATCTGATTTTAGCTTTGAGTAGATATGAAGATCTATAAATTTTCCCTTTGATTTCTCCGCTTGTCTAAGTGTACCTTCAAAAGTAAACTTTAATTTTTGTAAGACTTTAATCGAGTTTATGTTTGCCGGCTCAACTTTTGCTTCCACTCTATTTAGGTTTAGGGTATAAAACGCTATCTTAATTAATGCAGAAATAGCCTCTGGAGCGTAACCGTTACCCCAATAAGGTTTACCTATGTCGTAACCTATTTCAGTTTTACTATTTTCATAGTCTAGTACATTAAATCCGCAAGAACCGATTAATTCATTCGTTTCTAGCTGAATGATGGAGTAACGTATAGCTTTTTTATCACGGGCTAGCTTATCTAGTAGGTTGATCATTTCTATAGCTTGGTTTTCGTTTGTGAAACTAGTAATGTTCATGAATTCTGTTACTTGAGGGTCAGACCATATTTGAAATAATTTAGGTGCATCTGTCATTATCATTTTTCTTAAATGCAATCGCTTTGTGTATAACTCTCTAATCAATACCACTGCCTCCTGTATGATATATATTTCTGATGAGTATGGAATATAGTTATTTGGCCATGATCAGCCCTTACTAATCTCCTATAATAGTATAACTCATTGGTAAACATTAACAAATAACTAAATGACTAAATCTTATCGGCGTTCAGAGTAATGAATTATCTGAGCGTTTTTCCCTTGCTTTAAAATAAATTTTTCATTTTTTTCCCTTACCAATTCATACTGAGTTCATAAAGGAAACTTATATTATGTTCATAAGCAACTCATCTAAAACGTTTGTGGCAGGTTAGAAGGCATTAAGGACATGAAGGGGAGCTACGTTGGAAAGTCCGTAAAATCATTTTTTTGCCATTATTTCTTTCCATTATTTTATTTATAATTGCAGTTCTATCTGTTCTGATCGTTACTGTAACACTGTTAAAAACAGGCGCCTTTTGTTGTGGAAATTATTATGCTAAAGGGCAGCTAGATGAAAAGTAACTACCTACAACCTACCATAAACAAAATAATTTAGCTGAAAAAAACCCCTTTACATACTTGGGTATAGTATATTAGGTGCAAGGGCCGATAAAAATGGATGAAAATAAAGCGGTGAATTGCAAAGAATTAATGAAGGTGATACAGAAGTATTGGATGAAGTTCTTCTGACAATTGAAAGATTGATGAAAAAAACACGTTTATCTTTCAAATATAAATATACCCATGGTTGGTATAATGGTTCTAAGAATTTATAAGTATAAAATACAGCCTGCAACTAAGCAGGTATTAGTTTTATATTTAAATATACTATACCACTGTATAGTTTTATGAAAGAAAGGCGAATATGTTGAACAACGTTAAGATGATTAAAGTAGCTGTAAATGGAGGGATAGGATTTGGTGCAAAACTAACTTCCAAACAGCTTTTAACAATCGCAAAATATATAGAAGACGATGAGGAACTTGAATTAACTACTTTCCAACAGCTTTATATAGAAGTTCCAGAAGATAGGAAGGAAGAAATAATTGATGAATTCCAAAGAGTTGGTTTAGTTTGTTATCCAGTTGGAAACTTCGTTAAGAGTCTAAGAACCTGTAATTTTTGTAAAGGTGAAGAAGAGGAAGGAATGCCAGTAGCAAAAGAGTTAAATCGTCGTATAGCAGGAAAGCCCGTACCCTTTACCTTAAAGGTTGCTTACACTGGTTGCCCTGTCGGGTGTGGTGAACCCCTGTTAAGCGATATAGGAATTATGAAAATGAGGGATCATTACAACTTATACGTTGGGGGGAAGGCTAAAGGAAACGACGCTGAGGTGGGTTCCTTGCTGATGGAGAATCTAACACCAGAGGAACTGTACGATGCAGTAGAAAAGATAATCGCTGTTTATTCAACATTAGGTAAAACGCGTGAGACATTTTATAAATTTTTAAAACGATTTGGTAGAGATCAATTAATAAGTTATCAATACATTCAATGACGTCCTTGATCAACATATAGTAAAAAAGCCAAAACAGTTATGCAAGCAGTATGCGAACGAAAAAATTTAAAAAAATGAAGGAGTTTGTTTTATGTCAACACATTCTAAGACGATGACGGAACCTAATCCGAAACGCTGGAAAGCACTTGCTTTGTTAGCCTTTGCGAATTTCCTTGTCATGATGGATACAGCAATAATTCAGGTTGCATTACCAGCAATCAAAGATGCACTTGGCTATACGGAGGGAAACTTGCAATGGGTAATGAACGCCTTTCTTATTTTGTTCGGAGGGCTCTTGCTATTGGGAGGAAGGCTTGCCGATTTGTTCGGTCACAGACGCATTTTTATGTGGGGGGTTTCAATATTAACCATAGCCTCTTTATTTGCGGGATTGGGATGGAGTGAGATGTCACTTAACGTATCCAGGGCGGTCCAAGGTGCTGGATCAGCCTTGATTGCACCAGCAGCCCTTTCCATTATAATGCTTTTGTTTAGTGGAAATAAGATGGAACTAGGAAAGGCACTTGCATTCTGGGGTCTTTCAGGTGCAGCTGGGGGATCCATAGGTATTGTCCTTGGAGGTGTCCTAACACAGTTGTTTAGTTGGCGATGGACATTATTATTCTATGTTCCTGTGGGTATTCTCGTTTTGATGTTGTCCCCAAAAATCCTTGAGAAAGGTAAGCGGAAAATTGGCCGTATCGATTATGCAGGTGCAATTTCTGTAACAGCAGCATTAATTTTGATTGTTTACGGCATCGTAACTGCAGAACATAATGGATGGCAGGCAATCTCCACTATATTACCTTTGGCGATTGGAGCAACTTTGTTCATCATATTTATTCTTATTCAAGTATTTAAAAAAGAACCACTGGTGCCACTTGGTATCTTTAGGACACCAAACTTGGCAGCAGGGAATGTCTCGCTCATCTTGTTATCAGCATCTTGGTTTCCACTAATTTATTTCTTAATCTTATATTTACAACAGGTATTAGAATTTGAACCGTTTATGGCAGCAATGGGCATGTTACCTGCTCCTATATTGATGGCGATATTCATGGTTGTATTAGCTGAAAGAGTAATGGCCAAGTTCGGTATGAAGGTTACGATGTTTATAGGATTTATTATACTCGGCATATCCGGACTCTTATTTTCTGGAAACACAGTTAGTGGGAACTATTGGAGTGATGTGTTCATCCCTTTACTACTGGCTGCACTCGGAAATGCACTTGCCTACCTACCAGCGACCACTGCAGCAGTATCGGAGGCTAAGTCAGAGGAGTCTGGTCTAGCATCTGGTTTATATAACACGACTTATCAAGTGGGATCTGCAGTAGGCTTAGCTATTCTGGTTTCAATTGCAGCAGCAACAGCCAGCTCAACTTCAGCAGAACATCCATTAGTTGCTCTAAACCAGGGCTATCAAAATGCGTTTTTCTGGGGTGGTATAGTTGCATTTGTGGGTGCAGTATTGGCGCTTCTGTCTATACGCTCACCAAAGCAAGGACAAGCAAATGCTTCAAAGTGACGAAATAATAATTTTTAATCTATTAGTTGTGCTAATTAAAACGTATCAAAATTAGTTATTAAGATTAACTGATTGCAAAACGTGAAACTACGTTTAGGTTAAAGCTGAGTTAAATAGATAGTTAGATTTTGGGATGTTTATATGAAATTGGTTGTGCTTATTATTCAAGGATTACTTGCCATTGCTTTTTTTCTTGCTGGTAGTAAGAAATTAATTGGACATGAACAACAAGTTCAGACATTTACAGAAGTCTTTGAATATTCTTTAGGATTTATGTACCTAATTGGAGCATTTGAAATTTTAGTAGCCATAAGTTTTTATTAGGGTTTTGGAAGTCACAACTTACTTTCTTTGCTGCTGCATCGTCAGTGTTGCTAATGGCAGGTGCCGGATTTTCCCATTTTAATGCTAATGAGGGAATCGAGGAAGCGATGCCATCAATAATTATATTATTTTTAGGAATAGTTGCTTTTATCAGTAAGCGAATAATAATATCAAAAGAACATAGTAATTAGGCATAATAGCGAGACAACTGTATAGTTGTTTTACGATACCCAATTAAATCAATGAAAATTAAGGTAAATGGGAGGAATTATAATGGTAACAGTTACTAAACCAGCTTTAGCTAAAATTTGTAGTGATGTTAAAGAGATAATTGAAGAAGGTAAAAAACCAATGATCCGTTTATCAATGGGGATTGGTTGAGGGGGGCCAAGACTTCGTCTGACTCTGGAAGAGTCAGCTTTAAATGATGATTATATCTTTGAAGAAGATGGACTCCAATTTTTGGTAAATAAAGGAGCTCGTCCTTATTTTAGTAATGTCAAATCGATTTTACAAAAGATATTTTAGGAAGAGGAGAATTTGTGGTTCTTCATATGTAAATAGGTTCTAACTCACTATGGTAATTAATGTATAGGGTAGCCATAAAAATGTAGGCATAACTTGATTATTTAAATTATTTAAGATGGGGCTGTCAGGAGACGATCCCTTTTTTTATAAGAATTGATCCGATTGTGAAAATTTTGACTTAAATGTAGTGTAGTGCTTTGACGAATAAAAAGTATTTATAAAGATGAAAAATCACCTAAAATTTAATAATTAATAGGTGATTTTTGCTCATTTAAAGCACTTAGGGTTTTGTGTATTTAACTCNGAATGTTTTGACTTAAATGTAGTGTAGTGCTTTGACGAATAAAAAGTATTTATAAAGATGAAAAATCACCTAAAATTTAATAATTAATAGGTGATTTTTGCTCATTTAAAGCACTTAGGGTTTTGTGTATTTAACTCTATTTTTCAATTTGTAGCTTAGTTTTTCCCTCGTTATTTTTGATATAAAGATTGTTAAACTCTACTCCACAAGCTTTAGCGTGAGTGATTGGATCATATTTTACTTTGTTTTTTAAGACAGTGTAGATAAGTGCTGCAATTTTACCGGATAAATGTCCAATTGCCTTTTTCTTATTCATTCCTTCGTTTACCTTGCGGTCATAGTAGGCTTTGAAGACGGTAGGTTGTTTTTGCCCGTTTGCCAATATGATTAAAGCGATTTGATAAAGGACTCTCCTGGCATCTCTAACACCACTGTATGTCTGTCTTGTACCAGTCACTGATGTTCCTGATTGTTTATTTTCTGCGGATACACCGAGGTATTTTTTGAACTCTTTATATGTACTAAATCGTTCAATATCTCCTACAACTCCAATCAGTGTACATGCAATATTTTCGCTCACAAAAGGAAGGGACATTAAGATTTCTGTATATGGGTGTGGGTCTAACCCTTTGTCAGGATCTCCCCACAAAAGTTTATGTATCTCTTGGTCAATAAGCTTGAGACTTTCTTCTAGACGTAGGGCTTCTTCTATAATCCAATTTTGTCTCTCTACAAGATGTTCAGCTGGAACTGCGATAGTATTAGGCATCACTTTAGCTAATATATTAGCTGCTCGTTTAGCTACACTTTTTGCACCAGCTTTTAATAAAAAATTATATATTTCTTCTGCTGTGGCTTCTTTCATATGAAGTCCCGTAGGGTACTCTAAGACTAACTTAAGAACAGATGTGCTAGATAGGCTCTTAAAAGCTTTATTTAAATCAGGATGGGTGACTTTTAAAAGCTGTTGAACCTGGTTCTTTCGCCGTGTTAGTTGTACGTTTAAATACCATCTGTCCCTCATTACTGTTCTAAACAAGGATTGAAGGACTGATTGAGGTCTAATAAGTGTTACACCTTGCATATGTGGATGTAGTTGCTTATGCCACCCCATATATGCCATTACTTTGGCATCCATTGAATCAGTCTTTTCAGTGATTCCTAAGTTTTTCTTTCGAAATTCCCCAACAGCACTGTTCTCAACTTGAAATAAATCATAGCCCTCGTTTAATAGGACTTGTTGTACTAGGTAAGAATAATGTCCGCCTGTGGGTTCTAATAGAATTAAAAATTCTCTTTTGGTAAGTGAAAATTGATTTTCGATTTTCTTAAGAGCTGCTAAAAACTCAGCGATTCCAGAACTAACAGCGTTGAATTTCATTGTCTTCGTCCGTTTCCAAGCATTACCTTTAGGATCTAAGAATGCATCAAACGGTATGCAGGATGCAACGTGAAAGCTCGCCCCAATATCAATACCGACATAAAACTGATAAAAATTACGCTGTCCTTTATGGCTGTTATGCGTGTCATTTCCATAACTAAATGGAGTAATGGTAGTGTTCATCATTTCTCCTCCCAGTCGCAGTATGACATATCTGACTATCCAAGTTTCCGTGAGAGCTTTGTGCCCAATGTAGTATGTCAGGATTATATCGCCAGATATTAAATCTCATATTTAACACAAGAGTCTAGTTTCCTAGCTCCAACCAACGGTAGAGTTTCTACTGCTTAATATTATATTGTTTTTGGATTTCTTCAATATAGTCTCTTAAACAAAATAAAAATTACGACATAAAACCTCAAAATTCCTCCTAAAAAATAAAAAAATCCTGTAAAAAATACAGGAATGGAGCTTAATTATTAAACTTGGGTGCAGTGCCTTTTAATTGTATAAGTGGAGTGCCTCACTTCAATATTAGAGGTCTAATTATAGCCCCATCCCAGTATGTCGGAATCACTTTAAGGGTCACTGCACAACACAATTTTACATTACTTTTAACCATAAAAAAACCCAATGTCCTCAAACTAACGGTAGGGTTCCACTAAATTAGTGATCCCACGTTTAAGTCAAAGGTACATCGGTATTTTCATTATACAATTAATTAAAAGAATATTGAATATATGATCTGTTACAATGAAATTAATATACTTGGCATACAGTAGTATGTAGTGCTTCAAATCATATTTAAATTGGTGTAAAGCATTACGGAAATTAACGGGGGCTTATCTACAGTATGCTTTTCCACCGTATTCATCGTATTTTTTAAGATACTAAAATGCCTGAATTGTATCTTCGTGGAAAAAATATCTACAGTTATTATTTATAGTTTTCAACGTACACAAAGATAGGACTTACGTGGAGGGGTGGGTATGATAGGCTTGGATGCCTGATGAAACAACTGCTTCAGCCTTTAAAACAAAATCATACCCACAAAGGCTCCACGTCAAGTCCTTAACCACTTATCTATGCATACATGTACGCATAGATAAAAGGTGCATTCTATCAATCTTTTGCGGATGATACTGTAGATAAAACGCAGTTTAGTTTTACGACCACAATAATTGATGGAGCACAAATATGCATAATTTTATTCAATACAAATGCATATTTTAGAATTATTTAAATACATCCCAAGTTTGAAAGTATCTTGTAGGTAGAGGCACAATTACAATGCATAGGGAACGGCTTACTTCCTATATATTGTTTCATTTATATGAGCAATAAACATTCATTTTAATTGACGGTCACAACTGCTTGTTGAAAAATAGAAATAACTTTTCATGAGGATGTCAATATAGAGAGCCAGAGGGACAGGTAACGTGGCACAAACTAGTAAATATAAACCGATGAGCCAGTGGACCTGTCCCTCTGGCTCGCTTGACGATACGTTATTGTGTTCGGATACGATACGTGGACAAAAAGAAAAAGAAAAATAATAAGAAAAAGAAAAACAACAACAACAAGAAGCCTTCTACCAAAGTATAGAGAACCTCTTGATCTATTTATCCTTCATATTCATCTATGGGACCAACTAAACCATTTTTTTCTAGCAGACGGATTACCTCTGTTACTTATTTACGAGAGTTACCAGTTCTTGTAGCGTTTCCTTTATGATTAATTCCTTCATCATGCAACTCCAGTTTCTTTTGATCATACATCATAAAAAATACCTAATTAATTATCCAAATGTACGAAGTGGTATACGTATTGCATTAACTAGTACATAGCTTTTCATTCGGCGGGCAGAGATGTAAACCGATGGGCCAGTGGACCTGTCCCTCTGGCCGTTCCATTAAACCGATGAGCCAGTGGACCTGTCCCTCTGGCTGCTTTTTTTGTTCAAAAAAAAGTCAAAATTTTAGTAGAGAACTTCCCCCCTTTTCCTGCATTGGTAGCTATTTATATTATGAAGAAACTTTAAATGAAGAAAGGGCAGTGATGAGGGTGGCAAAGTTTAGAATGGTGCGTACAGATTTTTGGAGTAATCCGATTGTGTTAGAAGAAATGACGCCGGAGGATAAATACTTTTACCTTTATTTGCTTACGAATCCGAATACGACTCAGTGTGGAATCTATCTAATTACAAAAAAACAAATGGCGTTTGATTTGGGCTATTCGATTGAAAGTGTTCAGTCGTTAATGGAGCGATTTGAGCAACACCATAAGTTGATCCGTTACAATCTTGAAACACGAGAACTCGCGATTAAGAACTGGGGGAAAGAGAATCTCCTAAAAGGCGGAAAACCGCTTATGGATTGTGTTTCTTCAGAATTGAAGGAAATTGAGGATATCACGCTTATCCAATATGTTTCGGAATCTATACATAAAGAAGAGATTCGGAGTTTATATGAATCTTTTTGTAAGCATGAAGAGGTGGTCTTTAACACCGATTTTCAAGCTCGGGATAATAAAGGTCCCAGTGTAATTCAGTGTGAACAATCTGACGATACGTTTTTGTGTCCTGATACGATACTTGAGCAAAAAGAAATACAACAAGAAACGTTCTATCAAAATATAGAGAACCATCCAGGTAATCCATTACAAAACAATCAAAAAACAGAAGATGCGAAAGACATTATTGAGTTTTGGGATAGTAATGGATTTGGTTATAGTAACGTCAATGCGAAGCAGCAGCTGTTATCTTGGTTGGATGATTCTAGTTTTTTACAACCGAAAGAAATGATTTTAAAAGCTATGAATATAGCATGTGCCAATAACAAGCGAAGGCTGAATTATATTGTGGGGATTCTGAAAAACTGGGAAAATGAATCACTATTAACTGTAGATGAAGTGGATTCGTATGAGGAGAAACAAAAGCCTGTCCTTAAAAACCAGCAATCAAACGAATCGGTTCCTGGAGGCAGAGCGATTCCAAGCGGCTTTGAACTGGACTTAACGGCTGGTGAAAAAGAATGAGTATGGTGGAAAAAGTGTTCTTGGGAAGCTTGATCAAGGCCGATTATTTACTAAAGGATACGGTGATTCAAGCTGAACAGTTGGAAAATACAAGGCATAAAGAATTAATGCGGAGAATGGTGGAGCTAAAACGAGCTGGTAAGACGATTGATTTGATTTCCTTAACCACCTTACCTGACCTCGAATCATTCGGTGGTATGTCTTATCTAACGGAGCTCTTATCGTATGGTGATGTTGAGAAATTTGATAGAACGGAGAATCTCCTTCTTGAACAGTGGAAGGAACGGGAAAAGAGAAATATTTTAACGCGTGCGACTATGAATGATTGGGAAATTGAGAAGGTCATGGCTGAATTGGATAAAATTAACCAATCAAAATTAGAGGATCACACCTCAATTCAGTATGCGTTGGAGAGAATTTACGAGGCCCCGTGGACCGATCAACCACATTCAAAAGGTATACCAACGGGGATCCAAAAGCTCGATTCAATGACGGGTGGCTTTCAGGGTGGGGAAGTGACGATTCTAGCAGCAAGGCCTTCGATGGGGAAAACCGATGTAATGCTTCATTTTGCAAAAGTATCGGGTTGGGCAGGGTTTCTGCCACTCATCTTTTCATTAGAAATGCCTGAAAAGCTGATAACTTCTCGACTGATCGCTTCGACTGGTGGGTTTAACCGAGCAAAAATGCGGGATCCGAAAAGAATGCTGACTGATAGGCAAAAGAATATATGGTCAGATGTCATTGGTAATCTTAATGAAACACATTTGCAAATCTTTGATGGAGCGGGGCAAACGGTTGCCGAAATGAGAGCCAAAACAAGAAAGCTCATCCATCAATTTCCATCCCGAAAACCGATCATTTTTATTGATTACTTAACACTGATTCAAACGACTCAAATTTTTGGAGGAAATTCTCACTTACAGGTAACAGAAATATCTAAGTCTCTCAAAACGTTGGCGAAGGATTTTGATTGTCCGGTTGTTTGTTTAGCACAGCTAAATCGCTCGGTGGAATCTAGAGCCAATAAACATCCGATGATGTCTGATATTCGGGAATCAGGCAGTGTGGAACAGGATGCCGATGTCATTTTGTTTTTGTACCGCGAGGCATATTATGACAAGGCGTCTGAGGACCATTCCCTTGAAATCATTGTCTCGAAAAACCGAAATGGCCCGGTTGGTACGATTGAAGTGAAATACAATGAGCACACTGGAGCGATTGAAGATGAAAGCGAACAGGCTCATCATAAAGAATAACCTAAATAGTACCTTTTCATAAGAGATTCATGGTTGTAAAAATAAATCTAATAATGAGGTGTAATCACATGTTAGTGAGAGAATTGTTCAAGGATAGTTTACTTTATGAGGAATCCTTTTTGGCTCATTGCCTTTTTCATTTATTAAATGAAAAGAAATATTCATTAGATGACGATATCTCCCAAATCGACCTACATCAAGTTGATTATTATAAAGTGGCCGAAATGGTGCAAAAGGATGTATTAGGTATCCAAAGGGTAAACATCTATTCCCTGAAGATGGACGAGAAAACTTTTGTTTTCATTTATGCCAGAAGTCAGGAAGAGGCCACCCAACTCTATATCCAATACTTTCAGCGCCTTCCAATGAACTGTCACGATTATCCGCTAGAATTTGAGATTGTCAGAGGAAAAGGTAAGACCTCATTTCGTGAAATGAGAAAGGAATTCGACAGTTTTCCTGCAATAGCAGGTATTTTATCCCGTGATTAACTGGATGTAAGCCCCCCACTTTAAGAATTCGAGAGTAGCCTGAATGGTAAGTGGGGGATCAACAAATAGAAGCAGAGTTAGAGGAGAAGAAATAAAAACATAGAGAGCACACAATAGAGATATTGGTTCAGCGGTCTCCACTTCTTCCTATTCCGGTTCCTGACTCCTAGTAAAGTAAAGCGTTAATGCACCGGGGGTCAGGGTAGACGAAAATAGTTAATATAAAGGATGCTGACTTTTTGAGGATTACCATTTAACAAAAGACAATTATTTTATATGGGGTTGTTTGTGCAGGAATGCTTTTTGTAACAGGACCATAGATAACAATTAGGTTTCGATTTGCAGGATTTTTGGAAAATGCTTGACCGTTTGTCAATAATACTTGAGTATATGGAGATAGATTTAATTTTAACTGTCCGTCACTACTCACCAAATTCCGATTAAAGTAGTCAACTTTTATATTTTGGTAAGGACTTTCTTTTACCATAACAAGCGCACGATATTGTGGTGGATATATCAATGGAACTGGTGCATTGCCATCATAATATCCAGTGATCCAATCACCTACTGCTACCATAGAATGGTCTACGAAGTAAGTAGTGGGTGATACTACAAAATTGACCGTAGATGCAGAGCCATTAGCTACAGATATTAATTTATAACAACCTGCATCTTCATCATTTGGGGTAATCATAAAATCATCAATCTGGGTGACATAACCGCTAAAAGATAGAAAATTTACCATTGGCACATCATATTACTCCAATCTTCTTATTGTTCATATAACCAGAATCCTTGAAAATTGTTGGAATAACAAAAAAGCTATTTCTGTTCCTTCTTCAAATGTGGGAATGATTGTAATAAAGAATTCAGACCATCTTTTTAAATATTTTTGTTTTAGCTTATGGGAAATGACCAACAATGGTGAATATTATCTATAGATTTTGATTCCTGCACCCACAGTAGAGTAAAGCGTTAACGCACCGAATGGACAAGTGTCTGGCACTTGTCGACTAGCGAGTTATGTCGCACACATCTTTCTAAATCAGACTTGTAGCCAATGAAAAAAGAATTTTCTAGAAGTTGTAAAGGGGTCTTTGGGATTCCTATGAGGACGGACGCTTTCATACGTGATAAAAAAGCAGATTGTACTGAATCCAAGAAAATGGACGCTCTAAATTATAGTGGAAACTATTTTTCTGTGGATGGTCCGATAAATATTAGCCGATCTAGACAAGGAAGACCGCTTATCTTTTCAAGCTGCACCTCTCCGGATTTTATGAATACTGTCTCAAAACATACAGACTGTGTAAGCATTACTATAACTATAGAAGAATTATCAATTATCGATTTAACAGTAGGTGGTCAACCATTATGCCCTATGATAGTTTGGGTGATGACAGATGGAAATCCTACTCTTGCCTTTGTTGTTCCAAACGTTGTTCCACCAAATGTTGTAACACCAATTCCAACTGCTGCGGAATTCTGTCGTGGTAACATCATTTGTGCGGGTGCGATTGAGTAAAAAAGAAAGAGTACCCTTCTCTAGTGTTTTAACCTAAACTACATATTTTCGTAACTCGAGAATTGAGATTTATAAAATAAAACTAAGATGGTACATAAAACAGTGGTTGACGGGCAATGTTAATTTCTATTAATAGAAAAAGCACCTCGAGGTGGAGGATTGCATGAGGTGCTTATTTATTTGAACGGGAAATTGCGATAATTCTCGGTGTATTCGATATCTTGATGATTGGCGACTCCCCGTTGGGATTATTTATGATGTTCATTTTCATCTTATTTATGCGAAATTTTAATATGTTATTTTTGACACGTCATTTCGCCGTGTTATTTTTTGAGGTAGGACGCTTGATGATAGTAAAATGAATAAACTATTACGGGACAGCTGCATGATGGGCAACTGTCTATTATTTGTGAATGGGAAAACGTGAATAAGTAAGAATGGAGTATATGTTATGAAAAAAACAAGTTTTATATTTCTAATAATCACAATTCTTTTCGTAACATTACCAACCAAGGCTGCTGAATCATTTGATACATCAGCTGTTGATGAATATGTTACGAATTATCTCGAGAAAAATGGATTGCCTGGTGCCGCAATCGTCATCGTTAAGGATGGAAAAGTACTATATGAAAAAGGGTATGGTCTAGATTCTGATGGAGAACCACTAACAGCAAAGTCTAAAATCGGGCTTGCTTCCGGTACGAAGCCTTTTACAGCATTTGCTGTTTTACAATTGGTTGATGAAGGGTTAATAAAACTGGACGAACCTGTTGAAAGTTACCTTTCGAACCTAACGCTTGATGATTCAAGGTGGGAACAGGTGACTGTACGTCAACTGTTGAGTCACACATCAGGACTTCCGAATCCTACCATTGTAGCCCCAGCGAATACGTTAAAAGAAGGTGTAGAACGATTTCATGATTGGCAACTGCAATCAGATCCCGGAGAAAAATATTTTTATAGTAATGCAAATTACTGGACTCTAGCTTATTTGGTAGAACAAATGAGTGGGATGTCGTTTAATGACTACCTAACACAAAAAGTATTTTTACCTCTAGGAATGAATAATTCAATCTCTGTGGTAAACTCTGGAGAGATTGTGGAATTAGGAATACCTAGAGGGTATGTTTCATTATATGGTACTGCAATTCCTTGGACAGAGCTTGAAAAAATGTTCAGTGGTTCAGGAAGTATCTTTACGACAGCTAGTGATATGGGGAAATGGCTATCTATGCATACCAATGAGGGGAAAAATGAAAAAGGGGAACCATTGCTGGATCAAAAACTACTTAAAGAGTCATATTCACCACAACCTGGGAGTGATAAATATGGGCTTGGCTGGTCATTAAGCTCTCCAACTGTTAAACCTGCTCGTATTTCTCATAGCGGATCGATATCTACTTTCCAATCTCAACAAGATATCGTTCCAAGTAGTGGCTATGCAGTTGCGGTTCTACTCAATAGCTTCACTACTACATTGGAACATTCGTATGAAATTAGTTCAGGAATCATCCAATTGTCTGAGGGACAATATCCTGAATTGAAAGCTCCAACACCTAAAATCATAGATCTATCACTGGGTGTTATTACATTGATTTACCTATTGTTAGGAATCAGAGGAATACGAAGAAGTAAAAAATGGAGTGATAAGCGTACACAACATCCAACATGGAGATTCTATCTACGTTTAATTCCACAATTAATACCTATCATTGGAATTGGTTGGTTATTATTTATTGTTCCGAATCTACAGAATAACAGTTCAACGATAATGGATGCGTTCGGACTTTTCCCAGCTGCGATGATTCTTTTGGTAATCATTTTCATAATTGGGTTGGTTATTACTATTATAAGAGTTTACCATCGAATAAGGTGATCGAGAAATTGATCGTATTTCAGTGCCTGCCCCCAGTAGAGTAAAGCTTTAACGCACCGGGGGTCAGGCGCTTTTTTCCAGAGGAGAAGATGAAATAAAAACATCGAGAGCGCAAAACAGAATATTTGTTCGGCGCTCTCCGCTTTTTCATGTCTATTTGTCTTTTGCAAGGTTTTTTCTGTTTGGAGCAAGTGGTGGTTGTTCTAACCATTTATTTTTGGTCATTATATTGAACCATTCTTTTGTAATCATTAGATTCTTTAATATGATTTTTTCATAAGTGATTACAAGGTCTGTTCGCATTGCTGATGCAAGCCCTGCACCATGATACGATTGTGAAGCCTGTAATAGAAATCCGATGTGATATAACATTAATTTATCTGAGAAAGGAGCATCTTGAGAGGTTGTAACCTCCGATTCCCAAGACATTGGGACAGGCAAATTATCTCCTTTTAGTATTTTACTTAGTGATTGAATTTGCTGGTCTGATGCGTTCTGCGCACTTTCTAGAAATTTTCTAACCTCTTTTGACTGTGTTACTTGGCTAAATCCAATTGAAAGTGATTTTTCTAGTATCTTCTTTTTTAAATTAAGAGATAAAGCAATAATTTCTGTTGCAGCTAAAGGCCGTTTATCTCCAAAGAAACCATCTATAAACTCTTGTCCTGTAACAAATTCAGGATTATTCTCAGGGTAAAAATGAGGGTCTCTTTGGAAATGTCCCTTTTCAAGGAGTAGTTTAGTCGTTCGATGATTCATTGTCATTCCCTCTTTGTTACAAGATTCATAAAAGTGTCTTAAATCACTTCTTACAGAAGAACTAAGTGAGGTAGAATGACCTAATAAACCATGCAATGTTATAATATGTAAATAATGCAAACAGAAGATGTCAGAGAATAATCTTTTTGTACCTTTATTAAGGTCTGATTCAGTAAAGCCAATTGGTACCGGGAATCCTTCCTTTTCAATAAATCGTTTTATTTGAGTTTTTTGTGTATTAAAGATTTTTATTGCGTCTTCGAATAGTTCTTTTATCTTTTCATCCTCTATAATCGAAACCATGTATCTATTTATTATATCAACGGCAGTTCCATTTACATATTCTCCCCACAATGTGCCTATTTCAGAAGATGTAAGTTTTAATTCTTCTTTCTCCATTTCATCCACCCTCCTCGAAATGATAAGTATTTTTTTATTATGTGTAGAAGGAGAGTAGTTTATAGAAGATAAATATTATAATTCTTCTATAGAACGTTCACATCATGTTCAAGCTAGATCCTCTATAAGTAGAAAACCCTAAAATTCCTGATTAGTATAATATAAATCCACTAGCCCTTTTAAGATAATCCTCCAATACTTGGAAACCATAAAAAAATCAAAACGGTGAGGCCAAACGCTAATTTTATTAAAGAACGAAAAAGCAAATTATTGAAGAATGTACTCAGATGCTAGAGGATTTTCAAAACCAAGAAATTGATCCAGTGGGCTTTGGCCACTTTGTATAAACTAAAACTCGAAGTTTTGATTTTAAAAAATGGCTGTAGAGCTACAAAAGCGCTCAATTCAAGGTAACTGCAGAGATAGACATTGTGCAGATCGGAGTTGTTGAGTAGCTAGCAGAATAACCAATCGAATAGGGGGCAGTTATACTAACTGGTACCATTGAAACCGTCCTCCGTGACTTATTGAAACAAGCTTGTTTTAACACAAAACAGAATAGGAATAGGGATAAGTTGGGGAAGCTACTATTTATAAAATCGAAACCGTACTAAAAGGACTAGATACAATATGAAGTTAGGTTTTCAGCTATGCATATATCGTTAGCAGTCTTATTATCACTTGTTTCTTATTTCTTAGGGGATTGGAAAAACATACGGACATACGGTTTAACGATTATGTATGTAATCATTTGCGATCTGCTTTATAACTTTTTGTGTCAGCATAAATTACTTTGGGTGTATAAACCTGATATACTTCCTAATTACCATATATTTGTAGACTTGACACATTCCTTTATAAATTTACCATTGCTTACGTTACTTTACCTCAGTCGATATCCATATGCAGATCGCATTTCAAAGCAATCTATTTACATAGCCAAATGGGTAGTCGGTTCATTCCTTGTAGAATTAATTTTCCTTCACTTTCATCGGATAGAATTGCAGTATGAGTATAAAACTTGGATGGAGATTCCTTTCTATTCTGTTATGTATGTGATGTTACGTCTGCATCATACTCGTCCTGCACTAACCTATCTACTTTCGATCGTGATCATCGTATTCCTAATGATAATGTTTGAGATCCCTATTAAAAACTAAAGAGGAGATCAGCTCCTCTTCTATACTAGTTTATTTATCAGATTCAGTTAACCACGTTTAAGAGTAACGGAGCTAATTGGGAAATAGGTGGTGAACTTTATACATTAAAAGCTAAATAAAATTAATAGTTTGAATATGAACACAACAAAACAGTAGGTCCGATCCTATGTTCTTCTTTTTGAATGGTAAATGGTAGGGATTGAATTATCGTATTGTCATACCGTATAAACAGGAAATGATTCCTATTAGAAACAAACGAATATAGGAACCATTAGTCATACAAATTTTAATACATATTTGGCATAATAACTAATGGAAGAACACTTGAATTGAAAAAGCCATTAAGCAATAGGGGGGATACTCTGGTTGACTATTAAGTATGAAATAATAAACGCTGATAAACAAAGAAGGAACCCTATATTAAAAATTTTATGTATAATTTCGTTAGTATTTGGTATATGGCTAGACTTTATTATTTACTACAATCAAGAGACAATAAGTGCAGCTTATGTACCATTTTTAATTATGAGTGGATTGCTGTCTCGCTATCTTATAACAAACATAATTGTATCGGGCTTAGTAGCAAGCTTAGTCTATATTGCATCTGTTGATCACTTCGGGCTAGAGATATTTATTCTTAGATGGGCAGGCTATTTTTTAATATCATTTGTAATCTGGATACTGCTGAAAAATAATCAAAAAGATAAAGAAAACATTATTAATATGACCATAGCAATGGCTACTTCATTAGATGCTAGAGATAATTACACCGCCTTTCATTCGGAGAATGTTGCATATTACTCCCATGAAATAGGCAAAGCAATGAGCTTATCCAAAAAACAATGCGATCATTTATATTTGGGTGGACTTTTGCATGATATTGGAAAGATAGGGATATCCGAAAATATCTTAAATAAAACCACAAAGCTAACAAGTGAAGAATATGAACAAATAAAGAAGCATCCCCAAATGGGCTATGATATGCTTAAGCATGTTGCCTATTTTAAGAAAAATTCAATTCTGGAAATGGTATTACATCATCATGAAAGATTTGATGGAACAGGCTATCCTCATGGTTTGATAGGAGAAAATATACCATTGGTAGCTCGAATAATGGCAGTTGCAGATGCTTTTGATGCAATGACTTCAAAAAGGATATACAGAGATCCGAAAGATATAGAGAATGCATTAAATCAATTATCATTGGGAAAACGGAGTCAATTTGATCCGGAAATAGCTGATGTTTTCTTAGAGTTAGTAAAGAATAAGAAAATAGCGATTCCTGGAATAAATGGAGATTCTAAAACTATCAACGTTCTTAAAAAGATTGGTACCTCATAAATAAGCGACGACCATTAGGTGTCGCTGCTAAGTATATATTCAGTTCTTAATCAACAAGTGCCAGGCATAGATCGTGGATTAATATTTAGGACTCTTGTTATATTTTTCCTAAGAGTTCTGGCTATATTTATTGACTTGATACTGGTTAATGACCTTGTCTAATTTTTGGCTTAAAGCTATAGTGTTAGGATGATTTAAGCCTTTACTCAAACTGCTCTCAATCATCAATTTTCTATATAACTCAATTTGTTTGTGTGGCTGTTTTGAATACATTTACCTATACTCCCTTATTATCATAAGTACAAATATACCACAAAATTACAAATATAGCTATGAGGAAATACATATTTTTACATTTTTTTACAACAAAATTCGTTTACAAATTATGACTAAGTCCAATGAAATACCTAGTAACAGAAAGGGGAAATGGTTCCTATATAAATAAGAACTAATACAGGAATCATTAGTCATACAAATTTTAATACCTATTTGGCATAATAAGTAATGGAAGAAAAAACCAATTAAAAAAGGCAATTAAAATAATAGGGGGACTTTAGTTGACAGTAGGTCGAGGGTTTATTGAAAAAAAGAAACGAGTAGGCCTACTTTTATTGGACTTAGATAACTTTAAGCAAGTCAATGACAAACTTGGTCATGATACGGGGGACCTTCTTTTAAAATATGTTGCAAGAGTGTTAAATTACAGTTTGCCTAAAAACTGTTCCACGTACCGTTTGGGCGGTGATGAGTTTGTAGTTCTAGTTGAAAATGCAAAAGATGATAAAGAGTTAGAGGAGGTAGCTCATATTATTTTAAAAGGGATCGCTAATCCCCATAAAATTGTAAATACAAAAGATAAGATTGAATTCAACCAAGATAAGTTAGCTCATATTTTAAATGTCATTCAAATGATGAATGTAACCTCATCAAGTATCGGAGGGGCTATTTTTCCTGATAATGCAAAAGATAAACAAGAATTATACAAGAAAGCAGACAAAGCACTTTACTATACAAAAGGCAAAGGAAATAACGGGTATACAGCTTACAGTAGTATGAAGGATCATTATTATTCAGAGATATAAAAACAGGATCATAGAACTATCACTTTAAATGAAGTGGTAGTTTTAATAATTTGGGCTTATGTTTATCAAAAATCAAACCTATCCAAAAGTTGTAAATGTGGAATTTGATAATATTTTAGGAATTGCAAAAGGATGACCATTCAGTTATGTTCAGATACTTATATAGCTTCTTCAGATTAATTAAACCTTATGATATTGTAAGGCTTAGATGTTGTGGAAGGGAGATGTTGTTTCAAGCATAACTTTGAAATTGTAGCAAATGGAGAGGTATGTGCAAAATAGATTAATGCATGGAATTACACAGAGTGTAGTGCTCGTATAACCGGCTGACAATATAGATGAATTTGAAAGGGGTACAACCGATGAAATATCAAATAATAGAAAGAAATGCTTTCCAAGTAATTGGTGTAAAACGTGAATGTCCATGTGGTGCAGATTCACAAGGTCAGGGGATGCCAATGCAAATGGAACAATCAACAAGCTGATCCAATATATCAACGGAGAAATAAAGGGTTTATTGGGGATGACTGACAATTATAATGCTAAGAATAATACAATTGATTACTGGATTGCCGCGGAGCATGTAGGAGATATACCGGAAGGATTTTCTAGCTATCAAGTCCCCGCATCCAAATGGGTCGTTTTTGAAGTGCATGGACATGCTCCAACGGCAATGGTCAATGTTTGGAAGCAAATTTATTCAGAATGGATTCCATCCAACGAATATGAGATAGCTAAGCTTCCAGCCATAGAAGCTTACATAGATTCTGATATCCATAGTCCAAATTCATTGAATGAAATATGGTTGGCTGTAAAATAAATAGTTGGACTTTAAGAATAATTAGCACGCTGTTTCATGTATGATAAGTGTGCTAATAGCGAGATCTTCAAGAAAAGGGCGCTTTTTTTTAGAAAAAAAGCGCCCGTTTGTGTATAAGTGATAGATAATAATATAGAAAAGATAATTCATAAAAATATGGAATGTCCTTTATAAATTGAGAATTTATTAAAAGCATGACCTAATTAATTTTGCAGTTGTGCTTGTTGAACTAACGAGCAGGAATGTTTAACATGAAACTATTAAGAAATCAGTGTGATTTAAATAAGCGAAGGTTTTTCCGTTAATCTCCAGAATAGAGCTAAGTTTAGGTTGAATAAGAGGAATTTTTCCGGTTAAGCAAAGTAAAATACCGATTTTCACGTGTTTTGAGTCAATAGTCGGAATTTTTCCGTCTATTTCAGCTATTTTCTGTGGTATTTCTTAATTAAGAGAAATTTTTCCGCTTATTTATTAAACTCGTTTTAAGAGTATAAAATATCTGAGGTGCACAAGTTAAAACAAGGGTATTATCTTATTATAGTATTGGGGGCTTATCTTTAACAAATACAAAATAAAAATCCATTCTCTAGTTATATAGAGAATGGATTTTACAATTTTTCTGTATGTTTTATTATTGTTGAAACAATTTCCTCAAACGTGTATTTATGATTCACAACATCAACTGTAAAGTCTTGTTCTTCTTCAATTCCCATCGTCCAACGAAAATGGTTTATTTTCAAAAAGACAATTAAGGAAGCAAGGGCTGTTCGTTTATTCGCATTGTGGAAGGCATGGTTCTTAGCTATTGACTCAAAAAGTGCCGCTGCTTTTTTGTAAATAGTTGGATAAGCATCACTACCAAACACGGATTGTTTTGGACGGTTAATAGCTGAATCAAGTAGGTTTGGATCTTTTACACCTAATGGTTCATCTGGGGAATATAGACGAATTTGTACCGTATTAATAGCAATCACTTGGTTTGTTGTAAGATAGATGACTTCATCCATTATCTGTTCACTAATCCTTTAAACGCTTTGTCATGCTCATTAATGACATCATTTAAAATATCCATGAATTCTGCATCAACGCCTTTAGGAAGTGTTACTAGCTCTTTTTTTCTCAAAACAATTTTCCCATCCTTCACTTCAACGTGGACATCGTCTCCTTGTGCTAAGCCCACTTGTTTGAGTAATTCAGTGGGAAGGGTAATTCCAAAACTATTTCCAATCTTAGTAACTTTTCTTTCGAATTGTTCCAAAAAATCACATCCTTGTTATAATTGTTATAACGATTATAACACATTAAAGTTAGTTAGAAAAAAGTCTCTTAGTATGTGAATTGCTACACTAAAAGTAAAGGGGGCTCTACTTAAACGAAGAAACAGCTTAAAGAGCCTAAAACAAGTTTTTATACATTACTTGTTATAAAGGCTTTTATAATATTTAATATAATACATCCGTGAATAATTTTTAAAATCATCTGGATCACATAAGGTATTTAATATAATTTTCAATTAAATGTGTCATTTAGTTGAGCAATAACTGTGTCATTTTACTTGATGGTCACACCAGTATTGAAGTAAGTAAAAGCATAATTAAAAAAAGTGAAAAATTGTTCTTTTTTATTAGCCTTATTATTTCTTTAAAATTAGGCTTTAGTTTATTTGAGTTTTTACTCCGCTATAATCATAATTTACATACTGCAAATATTGTGAGATACGTCACCCTACTCATTTAATAATTGATTTATTTGGTTAGTTAAGTTCTTAAAAATTATTAATTGATTAATCAATCAAAAAGCATACTAATGACCTCAGTGTATCATCTATATTTGCTACATCTTCAAAAAGATATATTATTACCTTTTTGGATATAACCAATAATGAACAAAGGGAACCACAATTGTAGGTTCCCTTAAATAAATATAATTATTAACATTAATGCTTAACAAAGCCTTCATTTTACGTTAGCTGGTTGGGTTGATATAAGTACCGATTAAAGAACTTGAAAAAATGTTAAAAAGGCTATGGACAAAAGCCATAACCTCTACTGAATAAACATTATTTTTTATTTTTGTCTGCATACACCGCCATAGCATCACGCATAAATATAGCTAAGCCTTCACCGAATTGGTCAATGTTTTTGGTGAAACGCTCGTCGTCTACGTACATTTGACCTAATCCTTTGAATGCCTCAAGAGAGTAGTTCCCCAGTTTGTTTAAGAAATGATACCACTCCTTAATTCCTTCTTGAGCCACTATGGATTCAGGTGAGAGATGGCGAATGGCGGCAAGGTTACGATAAATTTCGTTGAATTTTTCTTGATCGAAAGCAGTCATGTTTTTCGCTTTTTCATTTGCTTCATCGACTGCCTTGTCACCCCACTTTTCTCTTGCTTCTTGTTCATATGGGTTATGGCTAAAATCAAAGCCTTCGAATTTTTCTTGATTTGACATTTGTATTTCTCCTTTCGAATGTTGTATTGTCTTTTCAATCGTCTTGATCATCTTCTCGAGCCGTCTCTTTTTTTCTAAAAGCATTTTATATTGCATTTCCAATGCTTCTTGCCGGTCATATGATGGACGATCAATGATTTCTTTGATTTTCTTTAAAGGGAAGCCAAGCTCTTTAAAAAATAAGATTTGCTGCAAGGTTTCGAGATTCTCGTCAGAATATACACGATAACCAGTCTCAGTGATTTCATCTGGGATTAATAATCCAATTTCGTCATAATGGTGTAGTGTTCGCACACTAATTCCCACAATATCAGCAACTTCCTTCACTTTCATCTTGTTTCGCTCCCTTCACTAGTTACTATAAAGTATCCCGTAACGTGAGAGTCAATATGAATATAAAATAAGACAAGAACAATTAGAGGAATCATGTTGGTAAAAATTAATGCAAAAACTGAAAGTAGTATTTATTGCGAAGGATTTTATTTTGTAAAAATATCCAATATTAGCTATACTAATTTTTGAACGTCCACTTTCGTTTTTATAAGGAACAACGTACCAAGAAGTGAAAATGGAATGAATCAACAGAATAATAAATTAAAGAGGATGGTTGCATGACAAATACATCAATAACAACCCTTAATATGAAACGCATATTTGATGTTCCAGCAGAAAAAGTGTTTGACGCGTGGACTAACGTAGAAATGCTTAAAAAATGGATGTTCACCATGGAACATACGAATAAAGTGGCAGAGAGTGATCCTCGTGTCGGCGGTACATGGGAAATTGTGGATCACCGAGATGGGAAAGATTACCGAGCTATTGGAGAATACAAAGTGGTTGAACCACCAACGAAACTCGTTTTCACATTCAAAATGCCTCAATTTAGTGAATTAGAAGACGACATTACAGTGAAGATCCAACCGCTTGAATCAGGCTGTGAAATGATCTTCACACAAGAAATTACCGTGACCCATGAAGAAGGTTGGACCAACGAAGATATTGAAAAAGCACATAAAGATTGGAAAAAAGAGACCGAACAAGGTTGGCATTATATGTTTTTAGGTTTGAAACAATTAGTAGAAACAGGAAAAATTACTTATCCATCATTTTAATATAAATTATAGAGAACAGAGTATTTTTTTTAATAAAAGGATGTCTCTGAACAATTAAACTAGGATTAAATTTTATAGCAAATGGGCGCTATTCTGTACTTAGGAATGCGCTTTTTTTGTATCCAGCAAGTTTATGGAAATGAACACTTTTAAAGAAAAATGCTCTATATAAATGTCCAAAATATTAGACATTCTTAGAATTTGATCATAAGATACATCTAAAGTATTGGACAAATTAAGTGATAGATTTGAAAAATATTATGAAGGTACTACGAAAAAAATCCGGGGGTTACACAGGAAATAAATTTGCTAACGGGGGCGAAAACTGAACAAAGCTGTCGCTTCTTTAACTATTGAAACAGGTTTGTTCAATAAGAAATCACAAAAGGAAGAGCATTTACTATAAAATAAGATTTGATGTATTAATGTCTAATAAAAAAGTAATGCAAAAAATTGAAAGGATGTACATTAGTATTATTACACGACATAAATAAAAATATATGGAGGTTAGTATGTTATTTATGATATTTGGGGTTATTGCAATAGTAGCAACTTTTATAAATCTTTATATGTATAAAGCAGGAAAGGATTATAAGCTTGCTATGGCGATGGGATTATCATTTACAGCATTAACACTTTGTGCAGAATACAGTCTTGTATCGGTGTGGGTAGAAGTGGAAGATTGGGCAGCTTTAATGGATGTAGTACCTGGTATGGAAAGGGCATTATGGTTTTTGACAATTGTTTCTATCTTACTAAATATAGCACCTATACTTTTAGAACGAAAAGGTAAGAAATAATGACTTATTGTCACATCATTTATATAATATGCAATTATTGTGTAAGTCTTTATGTATAACAAACGGGGACAGTTGAATAAGAAACTTTGAAAAAAGCCTGTATCGTATCAATGATTAGTTGGTAATCTACGATACAGGCTTTGCCTCTCAGCAACTAATTGTCCCTATATATTTAATTTAGTAATCTCTGCGTTTTTCTGTGATTTTGTTGTCTAAAATTATACAATTTACCTTGCGAATTCGTTTTATTGACTTTCACAACCGAACTGCTTATCCGCTGGAAACGCTACTTTTAAATGAGCAGACATAAAGGAGCTACAGGTTCCTTTTTGAGGATTTATTTTACAAAGTTATTTACGATTTCATTGAACTTTTCAGCGTGTTCCCAGAACATCATATGTCCACCAAGGACTTCAATCTTTGATTCCGGAGAGATTTTTTCGGTGTAAGCTTTTGCAATATGTGCCCAGTGCTCGGCGACGACCGTTAAGGTTGGAACCGATTTGCTTAATTCTTTTGCTTCATTTCGATAATCAGAAAACATACCTGAAGCAAAAAGGTTTCCAGCTATATAGTATGGAGTCTTTAATGATTGTTCGACAAGCCAGTTTAATTCTTCTTGTCTTAATTCCCTCTGTACCATTACCTGTGTAATGTATGCTGAAATGAACTCCCTGTGTCCTTTCGAATTACGTAAGCTTGAATTGTAAATGGCCGCAATATCATCAAGTGATCCCTCTACCCAATCCTCGTTTTGGATCGATAATGATTTAGGTGGCATATCAATTAAAACGGCTGACTTAATAGTACTAACTCCATATTGTTTAAAATACTCCCAAACGGTTAAGCAGCCGAATGACCATCCTACCAATGTTGCATTTTTAATATTTAAATGCTTTAAGACTTGTGCTAAATCCGTTCCGTGTGTTACGTAATCATTACCATGCGAGGTCACCGTAGATCTTCCATGGCTTCTAGGATCGAGGACAATGACACGGTTTGTTTTTGAAAAATAATCGATTTGTTTTGAAAATACCTCAGTTGTAAAGGTGAAACCTGGTATAAATACAATAGGTTCACCTTGTCCAACGTCTTGAACAAATAGCTCTACCCCAGAATCCACTTCAATGTACTTTCCGCCTAAAACTGTCAAATGGGCCAACTCCTTTTAGGGTATTATTTGATAGTTTAATATATACTGGGAAAATCGGTAAAATAACTACTTTTTATACATTTAAAAAGGGCACTTGTTTCGAACTATGTTTATTATGGGAAGTAGTTTTGAATCTGGCTTTGGAGCATGCGACGGAATAAGTTCAAGTAACTTTCCTTATTCAACAAACGATTGGGATTGCTAATTATTCAGTTAGAAGGGGAAGTGAAGCTGAACTTTTCTTAGGGGATCAACAAATAATCGACAAGTGCCTGGCACTTGTCGAAAAAAAAGCTTACCCAACATCTGGTAAACTTTACTTTACTTTACTGTCTATTTAATCTTTCTACTTCAGTTTCAATATTAAAGACTCGTTTATTTAACACTTCAGTTTTATGTTCAAGATTCTTATTCATCCGATCTAATAACGCAGTTATATCTTGAGGCTGACTTAGCTGGGATACGATGAACAGCAGTTTTTATTTCTGTTAAATCACTTTTAATTTGTTTTATGTCATTCTTAATATCTTCTTGTCCACTTAAAAGCTGTCTCAATAATTCTTCCATCCCACACCGACCTCCATTTTATATATTATATTACAATTTTACATTTTTTCGGTTGAAATCTTCTTTTAATTCATAAGTTTAACAAGAAGGTATTTTACAAAAAGAGAGTGTTTAATATAAATGGGTTCGGTTGATAGTTTAATCTGAGCTTTTTCATATAGTTTACTATCTTTTTTAACTTACGCCCCCGTTTAAACGGAACAACAATAGCGCTTTATTCTATTCACTATCTTGTTGTGGTGAAACAAAGATACTAAGTCCATTTTATCACCATAATCCCACATCTTAACCCAAGGATATGTATTTTCAGGAAGATAAGGTTCGTTCTTCAAGTGGTTTAATTACACTCATATCACGTTTAGTACCGTGTATTTTTGTAGCTGGATATACCATACCTAACATATTTATATTCTTTGTTGAAGTCTAAATAGTGAAGGAGCCTATTTACTTCTTCCAGATACGCTCCCCGTTACTTTCCGTAATGCTTTACACCAATTTAAATATGATTTGAAGCACTACATACTACTGTATGCCAAGTATATTAATTTCATTGTAACAGATCATATATTCAATATTCTTTTAATTAATTGTATAATGAAAATACCGATGTACCTTTGACTTAAACGTGGGATCACTAATTTAGTGGAACCCTACCGTTAGTTTGAGGACATTGGGTTTTTTTATGGTTAAAAGTAATGTAAAATTGTGTTGTGCAGTGACCCTTAAAGTGATTCCGACTTACTGGGATGTGGCTATAATTAGACCTCTAATATTGAAGTGAGGCACTCCACTTATACAATTAAAAGGCACTGCACCCAAGTTTAATAATTAAGCTCCATTCCTGTATTTTTTACAGGATTTTTTTATTTTTTAGGAGGAATTTTGAGGTTTTATGTCGTAATTTTTATTTTGTTTAAGAGACTATATTGAAGAAATCCAAAAACAATATAATATTAAGCAGTAGAAACTCTACCGTTGGTTGGAGCTAGGAAACTAGACTCTTGTGTTAAATATGAGATTTAATATCTGGCGATATAATCCTGACATACTACATTGGGCACAAAGCTCTCACGGAAACTTGGATAGTCAGATATGTCATACTGCGACTGGGAGGAGAAATGATGAACACTACCATTACTCCATTTAGTTATGGAAATGACACGCATAACAGCCATAAAGGACAGCGTAATTTTTATCAGTTTTATGTCGGTATTGATATTGGGGCGAGCTTTCACGTTGCATCCTGCATACCGTTTGATGCATTCTTAGATCCTAAAGGTAATGCTTGGAAACGGACGAAGACAATGAAATTCAACGCTGTTAGTTCTGGAATCGCTGAGTTTTTAGCAGCTCTTAAGAAAATCGAAAATCAATTTTCACTTACCAAAAGAGAATTTTTAATTCTATTAGAACCCACAGGCGGACATTATTCTTACCTAGTACAACAAGTCCTATTAAACGAGGGCTATGATTTATTTCAAGTTGAGAACAGTGCTGTTGGGGAATTTCGAAAGAAAAACTTAGGAATCACTGAAAAGACTGATTCAATGGATGCCAAAGTAATGGCATATATGGGGTGGCATAAGCAACTACATCCACATATGCAAGGTGTAACACTTATTAGACCTCAATCAGTCCTTCAATCCTTGTTTAGAACAGTAATGAGGGACAGATGGTATTTAAACGTACAACTAACACGGCGAAAGAACCAGGTTCAACAGCTTTTAAAAGTCACCCATCCTGATTTAAATAAAGCTTTTAAGAGCCTATCTAGCACATCTGTTCTTAAGTTAGTCTTAGAGTACCCTACGGGACTTCATATGAAAGAAGCCACAGCAGAAGAAATATATAATTTTTTATTAAAAGCTGGTGCAAAAAGTGTAGCTAAACGAGCAGCTAATATATTAGCTAAAGTGATGCCTAATACTATCGCAGTTCCAGCTGAACATCTTGTAGAGAGACAAAATTGGATTATAGAAGAAGCCCTACGTCTAGAAGAAAGTCTCAAGCTTATTGACCAAGAGATACATAAACTTTTGTGGGGAGATCCTGACAAAGGGTTAGACCCACACCCATATACAGAAATCTTAATGTCCCTTCCTTTTGTGAGCGAAAATATTGCATGTACACTGATTGGAGTTGTAGGAGATATTGAACGATTTAGTACATATAAAGAGTTCAAAAAATACCTCGGTGTATCCGCAGAAAATAAACAATCAGGAACATCAGTGACTGGTACAAGACAGACATACAGTGGTGTTAGAGATGCCAGGAGAGTCCTTTATCAAATCGCTTTAATCATATTGGCAAACGGGCAAAAACAACCTACCGTCTTCAAAGCCTACTATGACCGCAAGGTAAACGAAGGAATGAATAAGAAAAAGGCAATTGGACATTTATCCGGTAAAATTGCAGCACTTATCTACACTGTCTTAAAAAACAAAGTAAAATATGATCCAATCACTCACGCTAAAGCTTGTGGAGTAGAGTTTAACAATCTTTATATCAAAAATAACGAGGGAAAAACTAAGCTACAAATTGAAAAATAGAGTTAAATACACAAAACCCTAAGTGCTTTAAATGAGCAAAAATCACCTATTAATTATTAAATTTTAGGTGATTTTTCATCTTTATAAATACTTTTTATTCGTCAAAGCACTACACTACATTTAAGTGAATTACTTCACAATATCCTTAGTAAAAACTCACTTTTTTAATTAATTTTTTTTGATTAATTGTTATGAATTTTTTGTATTTCGACTTAAATTATTTATGTATTGAAAACTATAAAGAAGTAATGCTCTTAAAAAGTCGATAGCTAAGTATTGAAATTTAGTTAATTTCTCCAAAGTAAATATTTTATAACGATCTACAAGTTTTACTCCTCCTAAAAAGATAAAACAAATGTGAAGAATTAGATTAGAAATTAAATATAATGGAAATCTGCCATAAGTCATTTTTAACAGCCAAAGACTTGTAACAAAATATGGACCAAAATTAAAAAAGTTCATACTATCCAAAGGTGGTATCCCTCTATAAAATCTCCACCATTTTTTCTTTTCACCGAATAAATCTATTGCTTTTGTGAATGTACTTATAAAGATTGCAGCTGGAAGATATTTCTCAAATGAATTTCTACCTAAGAATGGAACTGTTAGCCATGGTAGGATTAACAAACTTATATAAAATAATTTTGAGTTTTTCATTATATCACCTCTATAGGTTATAATGTATTCTTATATATCAATTTATTCAAACATTTACATATTTTTCCGCTTGCGCTAAACTGCCCCTATAACAAAAAAGAGCTGCCGCATCGACAACTCCCGCTGTTAAGCTATTGCATCCCGTTAGCCATCCATGAAACGCAAAAATCAGCGCTTCACCACAGAGAATGAAAACGGTTAAGAACCGTCAATACTGATTCTACGGCTGGGAGAGGAAGGTCGCTTAACTATGGTGCGTTAGAGCCCATCCGTTAGTCTGACTCCAACGACCACGGTGCACCACTGACTGTCGCTCCCTTTAGGGAAGCACACATGGTAGATTAATCCCATTCTGGTTGCTGCACCAGCCTCCAATTATATTCAGAGCCGTAGGAAGGATGTTTTCAATGGATGTAGTCATTGAAAGAGCATGCGGTATGGATGTTCATAAGGACAATATTACTGCATGTATTATGACACCAGAAGGAAAGGAGATTCAAACTTTTTCAACTAAAACTGTATTTCTAATACAGTTGGTTGACTGGATTAAAGAGCATAACTGTACCCATGTTGCCATGGAAAGCACAAGTGTTTACTGGAAGCCTATTGTTAATTTACTAGAAGCAGAAGATATTGAGTTTCTAGTTGTGAATGCCCAACATATGAAGGCAGTCCCAGGACGTAAAACTGATGTCAAAGATGCAGAATGGATTGCCAAACTTCTTCGTCATGGACTCTTAAAAGCTAGTTATATTCCTGATCGTAATCAACGAGAATTACGTGAACTAGTTCGATATCGCAGGAGTATTATTGAAGAACGAGCTAGGCAACATAATCGCATTCAAAAGGTATTAGAGGGTGCAAATATTAAGCTAGGCTCTGTGGTTTCAGACGTTATGGGCGTTTCAGGTCGGGATATGCTTAACGCTATTACCGAAGGAGAAGAGGACCCTGAAAAACTAGCAAACTTTGCTCGACGTACAATGAAAAAGAAAAAAGATGAACTAATGCTTGCCCTTAAAGGTTATATCAATTCGCATCAACGCCTAATGTTGAAAACAATTTTGAAGCATATTGATTTTTTAACTGAGCAAATCGAGATGCTCGATCACGAAGTAGCAGGAAGAGTAAGCTCCCATCAAGAAGACGTTGAACGCTTAGACTCTATCCCAGGCATAGCTACCAGAATGGCTGAGCAAATTTTATCTGAAATCGGAACAGATGTTAAAAATCAATTTCCAAGTGCAGCTCATATGTGTTCTTGGGCAGGTTTGGTTCCTGGACATAACGAAAGTGCGGGAAAAAGAAAATCATCTAAAACTAAAAAAGGAAACAAATATTTGAGGTCAGCATTAACAGAAGCAGCTCATTCTGTCAGAGGATCTAAAAACTATCTCGGAGCACTGTATCGGCGTACAGCGTCACGAAAGGGAAAGAAACGTGCAGGAATAGTAGTGGCTCATGCCATGTTGAGAATTGCTTATTATCTCTTAACCCGTAAAGAAATATATGTAGACTTAGGCGAAGACTACTTTGATAAACAGAGACAACAGTCAATTGTACGGCATTCCCTACGCAGACTTGAAAGTTTGGGATACTCAGTAACATTACAAGAACCTGAAGCATTATAATCCAGTTCGTATTCCTACAATAGATCAATAAATCAGGCGCTCTCCCCTTTTTTTAAAAAATGAATGAGCTGCGTCTTCTTAAGTATTGCCTTTTTCCTTTAATTACAGAAGTTTATTTTCATGGTAGTTTAATAGGGCATTATTGATTTTTTTCTTGTAACCATTCTTTGTATTCAGGTAAAGTGTATTCATCAGTTTTTACCACGGTCCATTGATTATGGTTCTGTATTAAGAAGACCTTCATTAAATATTCCCCGCCAGATTCGTCGAAGTCATCTCTCAAATAAGCAATGTTTCCGTGAACCAGAACTGTTACTTCATTATCATTTATTGCATTCACTTTAATTCGTTCATAACTTTCAATATTGTAATTGGCATCCACCAAGCCAAAACCTTGATTTAAAGATTCAACCTCATTTTTTTCTACATTAACTCCTTTTTCACTATCAATATTCTCTTTTAATTCTGGGTACCTTTCCCAGAGAATGTTTATATCATTATTTATTACTGCTTGAGTTCTATGATACATATACTCTCTTACAGGCTTTATATATTTCACCAAATCTGATGGATCAGGTTCAACAAAACCTTCTATATTATATTTTGAATTAATGTCATCTGATAATGCCGAATTTTGCTGACACCCTAATAATGACAATAATAAAACGACGATTAAACTCCAAATATGAAATGTCTTCATATAATTTTACCCCCCTTAAATTATAAGACGAACTTTACTTTGCATATGTTTCAAATTGGCATCAAGAATCACATCTTATTCCACTAAACTGCTTAGTTAGTTGAATAAGCCTGTTCCGTTTCTCTCTAAATATTTTAAGATAAAATCCTAATAAACCTTTTAAAAACAAGAATAACTCATTATTAGTATCGAAAATGACGTATAAAAAAGCATAGCTTTTAACACTGTTTTTTTACGCTGTACATAATTTTTTATTGTTAAAAAGCTGCTATTCGCAATGTGAATTTAGGTGTTAAAAACTTATAAACGTTGTCATACCAATAAGAATAGGAGTACGCACCGCTATTCGAAATGTACCTATTGTTTTCTCTCCTAGAACTGAACCCGTTAATCTAAGACATCTTTTTTGTCATTCATATTGATACACCTCTTATAATTTTAGATTTGTAAATAACACTTTAATAAAGGAAATTCAAAAAGAGTAGTTTATCAATAACTTATAAATAGAAGTATAATGTAAGTAAAGAGATGAAAACGAATGACAATGAGCTATTTTTATTGAATGATTAACAAATTATTAGCTGGTTTACTAAAACAATCAAAAACTATTTTTTTCATGTTTTTTAGCATGGAAATAACCTGTAATTCCAGAAGTAAAAGTTGGTAGTAAACTCCATAAAAAGAAACTCCACCTTCCAGTCAAAACGCTAATGATCAAGAAAAACAGCGGCACCCCAATTAAAACCATTAAAGATACTTTTTGATAACGATTCATTTATAAGCCTCCCATCCACGCTTTATTATTCAAGAGCTTACTTAAGTGCACAATAGCCATTAATTGTGAAATAGGAAAACTGTTTAAAGCTCACTATTAAGTATACCATCATTTAGGTGGTGCCTTTCCAAAAAAAGGATAGCTAAATGTAGCTATTCAACATACGTGCAAATTATTGTATTTTAAATTTTCATTCCAAAAACGAACGAGTTCGTTAAACCTTGTAGGGGTTTTTTTTGTTCATGCAATAAATTGGTTACTAGGTTTTTTGTTTTATAATGTCCTGCCAATGTGGAGGAAGTTCATGTGTTTCAAGATGTTCATATTTCTTTAACTTAATTTGATTAGGAATTATTGTTGGAGCAATTTCAAAAGTCAATCTGTCTTTTCCCACAGAAATATGTGGTCCAACCACTGGTGTAATTTCTAATGTGATTAAAAAATGAAAGGTGCGGAACCCACCAGGTCTTTCTACATTTATGATTTCAACTTGGTAAGGATAGACCGATGGCGAATAAGTTAAATATTCAGCATAATAATTGCTCACCGCCTTATCTATTTCTGGACCTAATAAAAGCATTACTATATCATGGACCATCATTTCTTCCGTATCTTGAGGTGGCGTTGTTCTTTCGTGTTTCCATCCTGACAGGAGCCAATCGAAAAACTCAACTGATCTCAATCGATACGTTTGATTATTTTGGGTAAGGATAACATCACCATCTGCCAGTGTACAAAATTTTGTTTGATTTTGAACATGGCAGTCATAGGCAGGTTTTACTATAGCAACGTCACCGTTTTTCATTTTAATATTTAATAGGGCAATTGGAGTTTTTTTATAAACTATTTCTGATGTTTCTTTTTCAGAACTTGCTGTGTTAATCCATTCAATCACCTTTTGAATCACGGCTGCTTCAATACCATCATTTTCATTGAAAGTGCGTGTTCCTCCTGAAGTGCGGTTTATTTGCATAAAAGCAACATCCTCCCATTTCATTTGGACATTTGCCTTTACAAGTTGAACGGGCAGAAAAGTTCCTGTGAAAATTAGGAATAATATGACTAACTTTTTCATTTATTTTTCACCACCATTGTAGTACTGAAATGCTTTATATTAGTTTCCCTCAATTGAAAATCTTGATGATTGCCATTCTTTTGTAATCAAACAATACCAAAGTAACTCTGTTGTAGAGCTGCTTTGTTGGGTTATCTGGAAGGATATAAGGAATAAGTTTTAATAAAGGGAAGAAGCTATACCATCTATGCATGAGTAGGGGTTAGTCTCGGTTAACATTTAGAGTGGAGTAGTTATAAAATAAACTTTTAGTTGGTACATAAAACATTGAAGAACGGGAAATGTTAATTTCTATGAGTGGAAAAAGCACCTCGAGCTGGAGGAGTGCAAGAGGTGCTTATTTATCTGAACGGGAAATTGCGATAGCTCTTGGTGTATTGGATATCTTGATGTTTTGCAATTACCCGTTGGGATTATTATGATGTTCACTTTCATTTTTTTTATGCGGAATTATAATAAGTTATTTCAGACACGTCATTTCGACGTGTTATTTTTTGTGGTAAAACGCTGGTATGGTGCGAGGGGATTAGGTATTTTAAAGGAGATAACGCTCACTGATGATCCTGTCAACAATTATAGTTTTATAGTTTTGGGGTCAGTCCCCCAGTGGAGTAAAGCGTTAATTCAGTGGGGGACTGACCCCGTTTTTCCCGTTTTTCATTCGTTTGAATTAATGAACTATTTAGCATACTAAATGTATTTATTTACTTAGCAACCTAAGTATTGAATGTTTCTATATAAATCATCTGTTAAAACGGATGATCTATTCCAAAGATAGTGTACGAATCCATGCTTTCACTAAGTCATATCAATTTAAATCATCAATGCTTCCTGTTATGATAATAACAAATTATTATGTAATAACCTTTTGTATGGGGGCGCATAACTATACTATTCAAACACCTCCAAGCTCCATCCACCTAGTAAATTAAGAAGAAAGAAGTGGTTACTTCATGACAATAAATAGACCGACAAAATCCATAAAAGATATATCCTTTTCCGTCCTTGACCTTGCATCCATTGTGCAAGGGGGGACGCCTAGTCAATCCTTCCAACATTCGATAGAGTTAGCACAGTTAACGGAAAAACTAGGCTATAAACGGTACTGGTTAGCGGAGCACCATAATATGCCTGGCATAGCAAGCTCTGCAACATCCTTAGTAATCGGCCATGTAGCCGCGCATACTTCTACTATTCGTGTAGGATCCGGTGGAATCATGCTTCCAAACCATTCGCCACTGGTTATCGCGGAGCAATTCGGAACACTCGAAGCAATGTTTCCAGGCCGAATTGATTTAGGATTAGGGCGTGCACCGGGAACGGACCAACGAACAGCCCATGCCCTTCGTGGGGCAAACTACACCAATGGCGATGATTTTCCAGAACAATTAGAGCAACTGCAAGCCTATTTTCAAGGTTCTGGACCGGTACGAGCAATCCCTGGTGAAGGAGCAAATATCCCTATTTGGTTGTTAGGTTCAAGTGGGTTTAGTGCAAGGTTATCGGCACAACTCGGGATGCCGTTTGCTTTCGCCAGTCATTTTTCACCTGAAAACACATTACCAGCCCTGAAATTGTATTACGAGAACTTCCAACCATCTGAGGAATATAAAGAGCCTTACGCAATGGTAGCAGTAAACGTTATCGCGGCAGATACGGATGTGGAAGCCGAATTGCTCGCCACTTCCATCAAACAAAGTTTCCTAAACATGATAAGGAATACGCCAACACAGTTGCTACCACCAGTAAAGAATTTAGACGAGCTCATGAGCCCATATGAAAAGGCAGTTTTAGAAAAACAATTAGGTTCCACTATCATCGGAAGTCCTATCAACGTAAAGAGAAAGCTGCAATCCTTCTTAGATGAGACAAAGGCAGATGAGATAATGGTAAGCACAATGGTCTATGATCACAACGCCCGACTCCACTCACACCAACTCGTGGCTGAAATAATGGGGTTATAGGTGAGGAATAGTTTTAGGTTACGAAATCTAAACATATTTGTTACCTGGACTGCATAACAAACTGGAACTATTGTTGAAGACATCTTCTCTGTTTATTAGTAAATGCGCATAATTTGTTGAACAGGAACTGCCATTAATCACAGGATCCTTTGCTACACAGTACAAAGATACTATTCAACAGACAAGGTGAAGTAGCTTTTAATAAAAACGTCGTTTTCTTATCGGTTAAGAAAGCGATGTTTCTTTGTGATATTTAAAAATTAATCCATTTTACTTGTTGAACAATACCGCTCAGTTGTTCATTATTAATAATGAACAACTTATCCAATCGGGAATTTGATGATGAATTACTTTCAGACGCCAAAGTTAAAGTGATTGGAAATAAATTTAAAATCCAGAACTACTAGAAAAACGGTAGTTCGCAATCCCTATAGTTGTACTACTAAACATAGTAGAGATGGAAGCGATTGTGTTGTATAGTGAACATTTTCGTTCTTTGTTTATCTGATTGTAGCCAAATAATTGGCCAATTGCACACTAGCAATGTGCAATTTACTAACAATTTATAATATCATAAAGTCCTTCTTTTTATTTTTAAATGATTGCATTATTAAAGGCTAGAAGATAAAATAGCAATTTAAACTATTAAAGCTGACTAACATAGTGAGGGATTAGAATGAGTGAATTATCGATTTATAGTGTTGTTATTAAGAATGGGGATACAATGATTTTTACAACCGACATGCCAGAAGAAGAAATTGCAAAAATACCAGCAGCCAGACTTAATCAGCATCAGTTTTTTAATTATTTTCATGGTCATGGATACGATATGGAACTGCAAATGATTTTTAAACCTAATCCTCAATACTTTTCAAATAATACTGTCGAAGAATTTGTTGTTCCAACTAAATTACAAAAGGGGTATTATGAAGAACTTGTAGGTAATCAGAGAAAAGAATTTCAAGAACACATAAAAAAAATCGAAGTTAACCCACAAGAGAAAAAAGAGCAGAAACGAGAAAACCAAAACGGAGATCTATGGAAACTAGTATTACACGAAATGCAAAAAGCTCTTAGTAAACCAAGCTTTGTTACATGGATTGAGGGACTAGATGGTAGATTTGAAGGAGATACATTAGTTATATCAGCTAATAACTCATTTGCTCGCGATTGGGTAGAAACACGTTATGTACCGCAAATATCAAAGATTGTTAAGGGGATGTTGGGGCAAGAATATGATATTAAGGTTGTTTGCCCTGAAAGTTTATAGACTGTAATTTCAAGACCACAAAATGTTTGGAGTAAAGTATTGAACAATAAGAGGTTATTAATCTCACCTATACTGGATGTGAACTAAAAACCAATTATCCAATAGCGCTTATTCACAAACGAAGGAAATTTCTTATCTAACATAAGCCGTTTAGTTGAAATAAAACCAATAAGAAGCAACGTTTTCTACTAGATAAGAAACGTTGCTTCTTATGTATTTTTTGAGATTTTTGGATTATCAATTAATGAACAATCTCACTCGTTTGTGCATGAGAACAATTGTTCATTAAAATTAGCTCAATATCTATGGTTAGATAAACTAATCTGTGAAAATATTACTTAAACTAAGGCTGTAATATGGAGTAAGAAAACCGTCATTCTTTACTGCAGAGTAGACGTATACTAACAAAGTTATATTAAAGGTGTTTTTAAATGGTAGAATATAATAAATTACTGTTGGCTAAGAGAGGCGAACAATTACCCACTGTATTTCACTACAGGTACAAAGTTAGGTATTTTCATTATTAGTGTCCTAATATCTCCTTCGATAATGAAGAATGAAGAAATAACAGGTTTTACTATGGATCCTCCCAGTTAGCCATCCATGCCATAAAATCATCCACAGAGAATGAAAGTCTTTAGGAAGTGTCAGTCTGATACTGAACTTTTATTGCTTTCCTCTTTTTTTACGAAAATAGCAACTTAATGTAAAAAGGGGATTGACATTAAATATATAAAGTTATAATATATATCTTGTATTCGAGATATCTTAATTAAGTATTTAATCATTCGATATATATTTAAGAGGTGATAAATAATAGAGAGAAAATGTACAATCATAAAATGGTAATGAGCTAGAAAATATAGTTAGACTATTTGAGAAAAGGGAAAGAATACAAACTTGATTTTTTTTGGAACAATATCTCGAAATCGAGATAAAAAATAGGAGGATTTTAAATGATGGATTTTGGTTTACTATTAATTAGAGTAATAATTGGTGTTTTATTCATTGGACATGGTGCTCAAAAATTGTTTGGATGGTTCGGGGGTCATGGATTAAAAGGAACAGGAAGCTGGTTTGAATCCATTGGCATGAAACCAGGAATAACCATGGCACTTTTTGCTGGATTAGCAGAGCTTATTGGAGGAGGTTTGTTTGCTTTAGGACTTTTAACGCCACTTGCTGGAATTATGATTGCTGGAACGATGGTAATGGCTATCGTTAAGGTGCATGCACCAAATGGATTATGGGCAACAGCAAATGGATATGAATATAATTTAACCTTGCTTGCAGTAGCTATTGGAATAGCTTTAATTGGTCCTGGTCAATATGCTTTAGATGCATTTTTATTTTAATAATAATCTCAAATTAGAGATAAACTATATAGAGATAAATAATTAATACTTAAAATTAAAGGTAGGGTCAAAATAAAGTATCACGTTACTACGACTTAATTGATCTTAAGGAGGGAGTGTGAAAAATGAGTAAGAAAACAATGGGAATTCACCACATTACAGCAATCGTAGGACATCCACAGGAAAATGTTGATTTTTACGCAGGTGTTTTAGGTTTGCGTTTAGTGAAAAAAACAGTAAATTTTGATGATCCAGGAACATATCATTTATATTTTGGTGATGAAGGTGGAAAACCAGGAACAATTATTACGTTCTTTCCATGGGCTGATGCGTATCAAGGAAAAATTGGAGATGGGCAAGTAGGTGTAACTTCTTATGTTGTTCCGAAGGGTGCTATGAAATTTTGGGAACAAAGACTAGAAAATTTCAATGTATCCTACACTAAAATGGAACGTTTTGGTGAACAGTATTTAGAATTTGATGACCCTCATGGACTTCATTTAGAGATAGTTGAGCGAGAAGAAGGAGAAGTTAATTCATGGGCGTATAGTGGGGTAACTCCTGAAGTTGCTATCAAAGGTTTCGGGGGTGCAACACTATTATCTACTCAGCCAAACAAAACAGCAGATTTGTTAGAGCATGTTATGGGCCTAGAACCTGTTGGGAAAGAAGGCGACTTTATTCGTTTTCGTTCCTCAGCAGATATCGGAAATATAATCGACTTAAAATTAACTCCTAACGGTCGCGGACAAATGGGAGTGGGAACCGTTCACCATATTGCTTGGAGAGCTGTTGATGATCAAGATCATTTGGATTGGCAAAAATATGTTGCAGAGAATGGATATGATGTTACACCGGTTCAGGATAGAAATTATTTTAACGCAATTTATTTTAGGGAACATGGAGAAATTCTATTTGAAATTGCGACTGATCCTCCAGGATTTGCGCATGATGAATCAGTACAGACAATGGGAGAACAGCTAATGTTGCCTATACGATATGAACAATATAGAAAACAACTTGAACGCAGGTTAATACCTATTCAAGTAAGAGAATTAGATTAATTTTGTAAGGGAATGATTTCTTTGCTTTCAATTGACCCTACTATGAAGACGGAAAGAGAGAATTATAAATTTCTAATCGGAAGTATTATCCCGAGACCTATTGCTTTTGTAACAACATTGTCTGAAGATGGTGTATTAAATGGTGCACCGTTTAGTTATTTTAATATTGTTTCTTCTAATCCCCCAATGATTTCTTTATCAATCCAACGGTCTGAAGGGAGACAGAAGGATACGGCTAAAAACATTTTGAATAAAAGAGATTTTGTAGTCCATGTTGTTGATGAACAAAATGTCGAAAAGATAAATAAAACAGCTGCAAGCCTTTCTTCAAACCAAAGTAAGATTGAGTTGGCAAAATTAACTCCGATTAAAAGTAAGATAATTTCAGTTCCAGGAGTTAAAGAAGCGAAAATTCGAATGGAATGTACATTAGAACATTACTTGGAGTTAGGTGGATATGGCTCACCTGGATGTGATTTTATTATCGGCAAAGTCGTTCAATATTATATTGATAGTGATATTTATGAAAATGGAAGAATCGACCCAAAGGGACTCGCTGCGGTAAGCCGATTAGCTGGAACTAACTATGCCAAAATCGGCGAGATGTTTTCTATAGACCGACCGAATTAATTCACTTTAATCCGTTTCAAGAATGGAGGGATCTACTTGCTTAAAACGGCAGGGATTCATCATATAACAGCAATGGTAAACGATGCACAAAGAAATATTAATTTTTATGCCGGTGTGCTTGGATTAAGGCTAATAAAGAAAACAATCAATTTTGATCGTCCAGAAGTCTATCATCTTTATTTTGGAAATGAATCTGGTGAGCCAGGAACAGTGATAACGTTCTTTCCATGGGCTAAACAGTTAAAAGGACGTATAGGTATGGGACAGGTTGGTGTGACTAGTTACGTGATCCCTATTGGTTCAACTGAATTTTGGGAAAATCGTTTAAATCAATTTGGGATCGAATACAAATCAGCTAATCGTTTCGGAGAAAAATTTTTGACATTTAAGGATCCAGACGGTCTTGAACTAGAACTGGTAGAGAGAGAAGAAGGACCCATCAATACTTGGAACTTTGGAGGTATTCAGTCAAAGAATGCCATAAAAGGATTTGGTGGAGCTACTTTAATATCAGCCCAGCCACATCAAACTGCAGATATACTTGAAAATATTTTAGGTCTGAAATGTATTGGAGATGGAGAGGGATTTCTTCGATTGATATCGAAGGCTCCACTTGGAAATACGATTGATATAAAGTTAACTCCATCTGTTCGAGGATTAATGGGGGCTGGAACTGTTCATCATATTGCCTGGAGAGCCAAGGATGAAGAGGAGCTTCATAGATGGAGAGAGCTACTGATGGAAAAAGGATATTATCCAACGGAAATCAAGAATCGAAATTATTTCAAAGCGATTTATTTTCATGAAAAAGGGGGAATACTCTTTGAAATTGCAACAGACCCACCAGGGTTTATTGTGGATGAACCAATCGATGAACTTGGTGAAAAGCTCATGTTGCCTTCATGGTTAGAATCAAAAAGAGAAGAATTATTGGAAACATTACCCAATATTGAAGTTCGTGCTTTGGAGGGAGATAAATGATGAAACATGTATTTCAAAAAGGCAAAGACCCAAATAAATCTACATTACTTTTGCTTCATGGTACTGGTGGTAGTGAGTTAGATTTATTACCTTTAGCCGGAAGAATTGATGATGAAGCATCTATATTAAGCGTTCGTGGGAATGTGTTGGAAAATGGAATGCCTCGTTTCTTTAGAAGACTAGCAGAAGGTGTATTTGATGAAGCAGATCTAGTGTTCCGAACAAAGGAACTCAATGAATTTCTCGATGAAGCAGCCGAAAAGTATGAATTTGATCGTGATAATATTATTGCAATTGGGTATTCTAATGGAGCGAATATCGCGGGTAGTCTATTATTTCACTATCAACATGCTTTAAAAGGTGCAATGCTTCATCACCCGATGGTACCGAGAAAAGGAGTTGAGTTACCAGATTTAACAGGAAAATCAGTCTTTATTGCTGCTGGGACAAATGATCCGATTTGTTCACCATTGGAATCACGGGAATTACAAGATATGTTAGAAAAAGCGAACGCAAATGTAGAACTTCATTGGGAAGATAGAGGTCATCAATTAACAGTAGAAGAAGTTGAAGCTGCAGCAAAATGGTATCGTAGTTTATAATCTTTTATTTTAAAAATATTTCGGAGGTAAAGTAGTTATGTTTAAACATGAATTAGGAGCACTTATTTTACGAGTAACATTAGGAGTGATATTTTTTATCCACGGATTAATCAAGTTCCAAGGTGGAATTGAAAATATTGTTGGATGGTTTGAGAGTATTGGATTGCCTGGTTTTATGGCATATGGTGTTGCGTTAGTTGAACTAATTGGGGGAATTGCCTTGGTCATTGGTTTAGGGACTCGTCTAGTATCCGCTTTACTTGCAATTCTGATGATTGGAGCAACATTAAAAGTAAAACTTGCTGTTGGCTTATTAGGAAATGGTCAAATGGCAGGATATGAGTTAGATTTAGCATTCTTAGCTATGGCTATTTATCTTGTTATCAATGGAAGCAAGCTGTTATCGGTGAGTCAATTTATTTTCAAAAATGATTCAAATAAGGTATCAAAAGCTGCTTAAGTAATGCATGTAAATTAAATTGAAAGAAATAAGGAGGTTTGTAATAATGGGTTTCTTATCCAAATTATTTGGAAATTCAACTATGAAGGAGAAAGAAAATATGTCAAATGTAAAATTAGCGGTGATTTATTACAGTATGGGTGGTACAAATTATCAATTAGCAAAATGGGCAGAAGAAGGTGCAAAAGAAGTTGGTGCAGAAGTGAAAGTCTTAAAAGTCCCTGAACTTGCACCACAGTCAGCCATAGAAGGAAATCCGATTTGGAAAGCTCATGTAGAAGCAACAAAGGATGTGCCTGAAGTTAAATTGGATGATTTAGAGTGGGCAGACGCGATTATCTTCAGTGTACCTACAAGATTTGGTAATATGCCATCACAAATGAAACAATTCCTAGATACAACTGGTGGACTTTGGTTTAATGGAAAGCTTGTAAATAAGGTTGTAAGTGCAATGACTTCTGCACAAAACCCACATGGCGGTCAGGAAGCTACAATTTTATCTCTTTATACAACGATGTACCATTGGGGTGCAATTGTGGCTGCACCTGGTTATACAGATCCTGTAACCTTTGGAGCTGGTGGAAACCCTTATGGAACTAGTGTTACAGTGAATCAAGATGGAAAAATGGTTGAAGATGTCGAGGCTGCTGTTAAACATCAGGCAAAACGTACTGTTACAGTAGCAGAATGGGTAAAGAAAGCGAACCAATAATAAATAATAAAGCTCATCGGAAAATTCGATGAGTTTTTTTGTACTCACTTTTTATAAATTTATTAACAAACAACTCCCCGGGTAAAGTAAAGCGTTAACACACTGGGGGTCAGGGAGCTTTTATTAAATTAAACCTTAAAGTTGGTACATAAAACAGTGAATGACTGGATGTTAATTTCTATGAGTGGAAGAAGCACCTCGATATGGAGGAGTTCAAGAGGTGCTTATTTATCTGAACGGGAAATTGCGATAATTCTCGGTGTATTCGATATCTTGATGTTTTGCGATTCCCCGTTGGGATTATTATGATGTTCACTTTCATTTTTTTTATGCGAAATTTTTACAAGTTATTTCTGACACGTCATTTTGACTTGATATTTTTTGAGCTTTCTATGGCGGACATATACAGTCCTCATCTAATATGGTAATTAGGATATACGTTTCATTCAATTAATAATTGGCTAAATTAAACATTTAATTTCTGCATTAAATTTTTTTATAGAAACAAAATAAACTCATGTAATTAGAAATTTTTAAGATGATTTGGAGGCAGATTTACTATGAATGAAGAAGTTTTAGCTCACTCTGGGGATCCCGTTCAGATTCTAGAAGGTGAAAAGAAAGGCGAAAAGGGTAGAATAATCGCAGTATATAACAATTCAGCATCAATTGAACTAGATAAAAGAGAATCTAATGGGCGACCATCTAAAACCGTGTTGTCTCATAAAAAATATAAAGTGATTAAATAGGTAAGATCGAATGGCCGCCTTGAACCTGCTTTAAGTACAAAAGCTAGGGGTTAAATTTGAGTGATGGCATTCAACTTGTTCTATAAAACCCCTTCATATTTCTCATTTATGCTGGTCAAATAAAATACGAGACGGTTACATAAAACTTTAAGATACAAAAGGTCAGTTTTTAGAAGTTCCATTTTCGGAATGCGACAGTAAATCTTTCCTTGGAATATATGATGAATGAGTGCCTGAACCCCAGTGTGGTAAAGCGTTAGCGTGCTGGGGGGCAGGCATTTTCTTATCTCCCTTTTTGTTTACAAAATACAGAAGTGTATATATTCAAAAAAGTTTGGGAATAACATCAAATACATTCTCAAATTGACGAAGTAGACATTAACTAAATATACCAAAAAAGGAGCTAGTGCAATGAAGAAGACACTAAAAATTATCGGAGGAGTTTTTGGGGCTTTTTTTTTGTTAGTGTTAATTTTACTAATAATAGATATTTCAAACGATGATACTCAAATAAAAGATGAACCGCAAACTCCTGAGGAAAGAATAATTAACGAAATTAACGAAAAACTCGGAGAACGAACAAATGAAGATAAAAAAAGAGTGGTTAAAGTAGAATTTGGAGAATTTTCTAAAGTAACTTTAAACGGTGATGAAACTTTTTCAAATAAAGATTTGAAATTAAATATGTTATCTGACACAGCAGACGTTTTTCAAATCATTTTCAAAAATGAAGAAGTGAATAAAGTAATGGTTGGTATTCAAACAACCTTTGTTGATGAATACGGAAAGGAATATGATCAAGACGGGGTTAGGGTTGTGTTGAATCGAGAAACATACGACAAAATTGTATGGGAAAATTTTAATGTTGAAAACTACGAAAATGTTGCTGAGAGCTTATATATCCATCCTGCCGTTTCTGAGGCAGCGAATAATTAATATGAATTTAATTATAACGATTAATTACGCCCCAAAATGGCTTAGTATTGCAGGCAGGATAATGGGAATAGTGCCTGTGACTTTCCCAGTTTGATTGTTTATTTTCATTCCTTAGCGGAGGTTCATTATTCATTACATTTCCTGCTCCTAGAAAAGGAATGATATTTTAACGACTAAATCTACACTCAATCATATTTAACCGCACGGTGAGTTTTTCACAAGTGCGTTTTTTTTACATTTCTTTACTTTCACTTTTCTATTTGGCCAATGATCCTTAATAGGGGAACAAGATTGAGAATAGCAGCGTTAGCGTACTGGGGTCAGGAATTTAGATTCAAAAAGGATTAGGAGACACAAAAAAAGGAATTGGCAAAGGTTGATGTTGCCCCAGTTCTTAAACCATTGGATCAGGTTAATTGAAGAGGTAATTTGACTAATAAAGGTAAAAACTTAAAGGGGTTATGTTAGATAGTGAGTATAGTTAATTATCTTGGTTGTAATTTTACTTTATCTTACAGTAAAGATGTTAATGAGGACAAAGTTTTAATTGGGGAAAATTTTTCGGATGACCAAATGAGAAATTTAGTAAAGAAACACTTTACAACTAAGAATATATATGAGGTTTTTACTGATGATTATGTAGGTATGTCATTTAATGCTAACGACCAAGACCCTTATCTTAAAAAAAGCGAAAGTATTGAATACTTATGAATCCGTAGCAAAAGATACAGATCAAATATAATCATTGGTACATTAGAAAGCGGAGCAACAGCTAACGTTCATATTCAAGGAGGAATCAAACATCTGGCAGGCACACATATAGAAATTTTTGGTGATGAGGGAACGCTTGTCCTCACTTCTCCAGGACAGCTTCAATTAGGGCCGTACAAAGTGATGGGTGCACGACAAACGGAAGCAGCGCAAAATCCTTCCGAACTGAAAGAATTAACAATACCAGATCAATATGTTTGGGTACCTAAAGAAATCAAAAACGCTGAGTCAAAAGTCTTAAATGTGGCACAAGCACATAGAAAGTTCGCAAAAGATATTCAGGAAGGTATTTCTCAAATGCCTACTTTTGAAGATGCTGTGAAACTCCATCAACTTTTGGATGCAATCGTAAAAGCCGCTGAAACAGGCGAACGTCAATATTTATAATGGTTTTATAATTTACCGCTAATTAATTAAAATCATTGCTTAACGATCTTCAATTAAAGGGTGCTAATGTTGAAGATGAAAACAAAAACCAACAGATCCCTTGCTGCGCAGTACAAGGATACTGTTGAAAAATTACCAAGAGACGATTCGTATTTACCGATATTGTAACATAATAAAAAGCTAGAAATGATTTCATCCTAGCTTAAATTATTTTTTATTTCATTTGAGAATTGAATTTATTACTTCGGGCAAATTTATTACAGATATAGAACAACAGGATGTAAATAGGAAATGAATAAATTGAGTTCCAATGTAGAGGTTGATATACTTTAAAGAACATTGCCAATGGTTCCCCTATTAATGAAACTAATAATGCATAGATGATTGCTTTTTTTATAGGTGACCATTTAGGCCTTATCTCAATAAAAAACATCGTGGAAACTGGTAATAGGGTTAAATCCCATGGAGTGTCGCCGGGTATAAATGGAAACACATCGTATGGATATATCCAAAGTCCTAATTGTACTCCAATGGAATCCATTAATAAAGCTATTAAGGCCATAAATAAACCTGAACGAATTAAGTCTCCAGTATAGGATTTGTTATGGAATTTCCACCATATATACCAAGGAATGATCCCTAAACAAATTCCTAACCACCATCTAGGGGATAGAAAAATAAGATCCTGCCATTTTTCTATTAGTAAAAGGTTTGCTTCTTGATATTTTATGAAAACTTTTTGCATTTCTTTTATTACATCATACGTAGTCAATTAATATCACTCACTCTGATCCATTTTATATTTTGGAATTGGTTCTATATATATACTTGCTAATGAACAATACAAATATACTGGCAGTATACAACTATTAGAGACGATTACTCCAAAAGTAATCGTCTCTTTCTTACTTGAAGACTTAAAACTACGAAAATAAATAGCTATCCATATCCAGTTGGTATTTTGTGTGGAATTAGTGCCTGACCCCCAGTGTGGTAAAGCGTTAGCGTACTGGGGGTCAGGCGCTTTCATTGAAGTGCTTAAATAGGTAAGATCGAATGGACGCCTTGAACCTGCTTTAAGTGCAAAAGCTAGGGATTTAATTTGAGTGATGACCCCTACAGTTCAATAAAACCACACTCATATTTCTCATTTATGCAGGTCAAATATAATACGAGAAGGTTACATAAAACTTTAAGGTCCAAAAGGACAGTTTTTAGCTGTTTCATTTTCGGAATGAGACAGCAAATCTGTTTTTGGAATATATAACGAAATTAGTGCCTGATCCCCAGTGGTAAAGCGTTAGCGTACCGGGGGTCAGGCATTTTCTTTTAAGGGGTAAGAAAGTGATGGTAAAATAATGGTAATGAGGAGGGGGATTATGCTAATTTTTTCTGTAATTGCATTTTCTGCTTTGGTTATAGCGATTGTGGCGGCAATTTTAGCTATTAAAGGTAAGTATGGGCTTTACTGGATTTCTGCTGTTGGAATTTATATATTTAGCTTTTTAGCAGGTTTTTCGATAGGACAAATGACAATTGGATTAACTTTTATACCATTAACTTTGGCTATTGGATATTCATTTGGTTGGATAAAAAATAAAATACACAACATTATTTTTCTTTGTATAGGTATTTTTGCAGGATTTCTAATGGTGCTTTATGTAGATGACGCTTGGTTGTTTTTCCCTTTTTGGTTTTTGAGCTAACGGGTGAGTTTCTAATCTTAACAGTAACACTCTTTTGCTGACAATAACTTATTTTAGTTCATTGAATAAGTTGATAATGTCATATTCTATTAGTTTTCTTTCTGTCCATGTTTGAGTACCAGTAGGAATAAACAATAAAATAAGATTTAACGTATTAGTGTCTAATAAAAAAGTAATGCAAAAAATTGAGATGATGTTCATTTGTATTTTACACGACAAAAATAAAAATATATGGGGGTAGTAATGTTATTTATGATATTTGGGGTTATTGCAATAGTAGCAACTTTTATAAATCTTTATATGTATAAAGCAGGAAAGGATTATAAGCATGCTATGGCGATAGGATTATCATTTACAGCATTAACACTTTGTGCAGAATACAGTCTTGTATCGGTGTGGGTAGAAGTGGAAGATTGGGCAGCTTTAATGGATGTAGTACCTGGTATGGAAAGGGCATTATGGTTTTTGACAATTGTTTCTATCATACTAAATATAGCACCTATACTTTTAGAACGAAAAAGTAAGAAATAATGACTTATTGTCACATCACTTATATATGCAATTATTGTGTAATCTATATGTAAACAAAACGATAGCACTATAACGTTTAAAGAGTAGGCTACTTAAACAATAAAAGGAAATTTTCTGGCATAATAATAAAAGCGGGGAGGTATGTTATGGGGTATTTGATATTTATTATTGTCCTTACAATTTTAATAATCTTGTTAGAAAAAGGGCTAAATAAACTACTTAGTGTACAAAAGAAAAAGGTTTCGGAAACTCCTGGTAAAAGATTTGACCAATGGGGAAGAGGCATTATCTTACTTCTCTTTTTATGTACACTTCCGTTTTTTATTATGGTGGAAACCAGCTTTATGAAGTGGTATTGGATACTATATTTGATTGTATTATTAGGTTTTCAGTCAATTTTGGAATGGAAGTACTTGAAGAATTCAAAACAATATGTCGTTTCGCTTATTATCCTTATAATATTCGTAATTATTCTTTATAATATTGAATATTTTATATCAATATTCGACTGGAGTTAGTTTATTTGAATGAAGATAATGTGAAAGTGTGTACCTTAAAGGTGGCGAATGTTTGCTTGAAAATCGACAAGACAAAAGACTAGAAATTTTAGAGAGATAGTACTCGTGCTTAAAGTAACGGGAGGTTAGTGGAACAGTAGAGGTTACAGCGAAAGACTCTTTTTTTTGTTCAATTAATGGTCAGTAATCTTTAACAAGGGAGATTTACTTTATGTAATAAAATATTAAAGCATTACATGGAAAAGTGAGGGGAAACAGAGTTGAATAAAATTTTGTTACATTTTGAAGGGCTGGCAGTTTTAGTGTTAAGTGTATATCTTTATTCGTTTAATGAGTACAGTTGGGGAATGTTTTTAATATTGTTGTTAGCACCTGACATTTCAATGATCGGGTATTTGATTAACAATAAAGTTGGAGCAAGATGCTATAATATTTTTCATACTTATACTTTGCCGATTACTATTGTAATAGTAGGTTTACTCTTATCTCATCAGTTGGTGTTGGCAGTGGGGTTTATTTGGTCAGCTCATATAGGGATGGATAGAGCAATTGGTTACGGGCTTAAATATTCAACTAATTTTAAAGATACACATTTAAATAGAGTGTAAGTTGTTTTACAAACAGCAGAATTTAATATTGATTTACTTAATCTTGAAATGAATATAAATGGCTAAAGGGAATCTTAATTAAATGATTCTCTTTTTTGTTTTATAATCTTAAATTAAATAGGAAGGCTATTAAACTACCATGAAAATAAACTACTGTAAGTAAAGGAAAAAAGAAATACATAAGAAGACGTAGCTCATTCATTTTTTTAAAAAGGGGAGAGCGCCTAAATTTTAATTCATAAATTTCTCCAAATATATGACATAATGCTGTCAAGGTTTGTTCATTATAGTATAAATATAAAACATGAAAAGAGGAATGATCAAATGACAAATTTAACGATAAAACATATGGGTGAAATAAGATTAACCGGCTATCGTACGAACGTTCCACTCCCAACAATGGAGAATGTGGAAGATGTATCGAAACAAAAGTCCGCACACTTCGGGTCACTCGCAAAAAATGGCAAATTCGGTGCCTTAATGGCTGGAAGTCGAGACAAAATTGGGTATGCAGTTGGGACTACTAGCAGCGATCACCTATCCTATTTCGCGGGAGCAAATACAACGACGCTTGCTGAAGATGCGGAACAATTGGTTCTACCGGCCAATGATTATGTCGTGCTTACCGCACAAGGAGGGCCAAGCCGAAATTTATTTGACCAATTAATCCGCCACTTTTTTGGAGAAATCCTCCCAAATCATCCTGAGTGGGAGTATGTAGATACGTATGTCATTGAAATGTTACTAAACGGAAACCCAATGGATGCGGTTGTTGAATTAGCAGTTCCGGTGAAACTGTAATACACCAGGTCCATTGGTCCACCATTGCTAATAAAAACTATTATTATTAAAATTGATGAAAAAAATCCTAAGTTTTTAGGAGGGAAGAAAGTGGATATGGATTTTGGTGCAATCAATTATTTAGCAGTAATTTTAAGTGCGGTTGCTATCTGTATTCTTGGTTCAATCTGGTATTCACCTAAGGTATTCTGGAATACTTGGCAATCGTTAAAGGGGTTGAAGCAGGAGGATCTACCCAGCATGGGAAAAGTGATGACGGGTTCGATTTTGCTGGCTATTGTTAATTCCTTTTTATTAGCAATTATTGCCGGGTGGGCAACTATTGATGGTTGGGTAGATGGATTATGGCTCGGGTTAGTAGTAGGTCTTGTCATCGCCGGCACCTCTGCCACGAATGCCCAATATGAAGGGATGAAGTTGAAACTTTATTTGATAACGGCTGGTTTTCATGTTATCAGCATGATACTTGCAGGGATTATTATCGGGAGTTTCTCTTGATATTTCACTCAAATTTATAGGATATCTTTTCGGATAGGGATGTATTTTTAATAGTACATGACGGTCACTCTAGTAGAATGACCGTTTTGTCGTTTTTTGGACAGTTTTATCGAAGATGGGGTTATAATGGCACGCTTTTTATTTAATAATGTTGGATCAGAAGGTCATGTTAATCCAACGATTGGTGTTGTGCAAGAGCTGATTTCGCGTGGAGAAGAGGTAGAGTATTTTACAATCGATGAAAGTTGTTTATGAATAACTTAGATACTTCATAGATTTAGGGTCTATGATATTGTCTTTAGTTCAATTACTGCTACTACTATCAGACCTATAAATAATCCTTTATTGATCGATTCTTATTAATCTCTATAAAATTTATAACAAACCCTACTTCCTTCTCACTTGCATCGCTGCTTAACTGTAATAAGATCTAAAAAGGTATTAGTTGTAGGAGGAACCATTCGAGAAGTATTAAAGCATCCTAGTGTAGAAAAAGTTGTAAAAGTGGAAATTGACGATAAGGTGTTTGGATATTCTAAACAGTATCACCCTCAGATGTGGAAGTAAGTTTTCAGGAAAAAGAATAATAAATATACGAACTATAAACAATTGATTTTTGCATTAAATTTTTTATAGAAACAAAATTAACTTATGTTATTAGAAATTTATAATATGATTTGGAGTCGGATTTAATATGAAAGAGGAAGTTTTAGCTCACTCTGGGGATCCTGTTCAGATTCTTGAAGGTCAATAGAAAGGAGAAAAGGGTAGAATAATCGCAGTATATACCAATTCAGCATTAATTGAACTAGATTAAGAGAATCTAATGGTAGACCATCTAAAACCGTGTTGGCTCACAAAAAATATAAAGTGCTTAAATTGGTAAGATCGAATGGACGCCTTGAACCTGCTTTTAGTGCAAAAGCTAGGGGTTTAATTTGAGTGATGACCCCAACTAGTTCAATAAAGCCACCTTCATATTTCTCATTAATGCAGGTCAAATATAATACGAGAAGGTTCCATAAAACTTTAAGGTATAAAAGGACAGTTTTTAGCTATTCCATTTTCGGAATGAGACAGCAAATCTGTCTTGGGAATATATGATGGAATTAATGCCTGAACTCCAATGTGGTAAAGCGTTAGCGTACTGGGGGTCAGGCACTTTCTTTGAGCACTTTTTCTTTTAATAGTATATTTGGTTAAACCTCTTGTAAAAGGTTAAACGTTTAATTCTTGTTGTACTGAACGGGTATTATCTAAAAGAAAAAAACTTCGATTTTTTTTCGTCTTACTAATTTGGAAGATATGATTAGAGTCTTCACAATGATATAATTAAGGAAATATACTAGAGGCGGTGAAATTATGAAATGGTCAGAGGTTAGAAAATTATACCCTAATCAATTTGTAAAATTAAAAGTGTTGTCGTCTTACATTGAAAGTGGTCAAGAGTTCATTGAAGATATAGCGGTAATTAAACCTGTGTCAGATGAATTGGCAACAAAAGAGCTGCTTCAATCAAAAGGTGACGAGTTAGTGTACCATACTGCGAATGAAAATATTGTGCTTGAAGTTCGTCAAGATGTAGGTCTAAGGAGATTCTACTATCATGAAAATCAGGCATAAATATGGGTTGCTTTTAGTCGATATAATCTTAACATTCAACGGTAAAAGTAAATTGATAGAGAACATGGTGGTAGATACAGGAGCAGCAAGAACACTTATTTCTCAAGATATTGTTGAAGATATAGGTCTTCACGTTGATCTACACGATAGAATTGTTACCTACTTTGGAGTTGGTGGAAAAGAACATGCCTTTAGAAAACAAGTAGATAAAATTCAAATTAATGATTTTGTTGTTAAAAAGATCGAAGTAGATTTCAACGATTTTGGTTATGAGGACATAAACGGATTACTTGGATTAGATTTATTAATGAAAGCAGGATTTAATATTGATTTACTTAATCTTGAAATGAATATAAACGGCTAAAGGGAATCTTAATTAAATGATTCTCTTTTTATTAATCTTAAAATGGAAGGTTCTATCGGATAATTAAGAGAAAACCTATTTATATCAAGGGTTTGAGAATGTTTTGTTAAGTGCAAAATTACTGGCATGCCGATTTCGTGCCGATGTAGTTATCTTTGAGTGTAGGAGGCGAACTTTTTGAGTTCGTCTTCTTCTATTTTTTCGGTGATTGCAAGATAAGTATCCGCAGTTGTTTTTATGGTTTTATGTCCTAATCGATTAGATACATATTTCAGGCCTGCTCCTGATTCAAGAAGCAAGACTGCGTGAGTATGTCTAAAAACATGGGTGCCTTTGTATTCAATTCCAGCTTTTTTGCAGTAATTTTGGATTGTTTCACGAATGATAGAAGGCGTTAAATATTGTCCATGGTAATTTTGAAAGATAATGCCATCTTCATTCTTTTGGAATCTTGTATTACCTAGTATTAATTCATTTTGCTAATAGTGTGTTTGTGAAATAATGTACTTAATGTAACGGGTATTTTAGTTAATCTATGTTAATATTCTTAGATTTTTAGAATGAACAATATAAAACTATTATAGGAGAATCTTAAAATGAAAAAGAAAATGAACTATTTAATCTTACTTTTATCGACCATCTTTATTTTTGGTTGCACCAATGTAGAAGATGCAGCTGTAACTGGCGTAGTGACTTTCGCTTTTTTGCCTTTATTTGAAATAATGAGCTCAAGTGATAGCGATTGAGTACTTTTTTGAGCCCTACCTTCTATTTAAGCATATTCTTCATCCCATTTGATAAGTTCTTTGTCGCGGGACGTCCGATGCGATTTAGCAATCGCTAAAACGTCGAAGGCATATTGACTGTTTACCATGCGAAGAACAATAAAGATCGGCTAGTGCCCCTTGCACCTAGTCTAACTCAACGAATAATAAAGTTAATAGAAAAAATTCATCGTTATTCGAAATGTACGGATTATCTGTTTCCATCAATAAAAGGGAACCGAATAGACAAAAGTACGGTATACCGCCGTTTTAGGGACTATCTACAACGAGCCGGCATATCCCATACTAGTACCGGTCCGAGAGTACATGATCTTCGTTATCCAAACCTAAATAAAATCCAAACCTTTTTTCAAGGTACCTGTGATTAAAAGAGCGGATGAGAAAAATATTAAAGGGATTGCTCGAGAAGTAAACGATTTAGCAGCAAAAGTTCGAAGCGGGAAATTGTCAGGAGCGGAAATGCAGGGAGGAACGTTTACCGTTAATAACACAGGTTCGTTAGGATCGATATTATCCAATCCAATTATTAATTACCCACAAGCTGCGATCTTATCAGTGGAATCAATTGTGAAACGTCCCGTTGTAATGGAAAACGATATGATTGCTATTCGCAGTATGGTTAACCTTTGCCTATCTTTTGATCATCGTGTATTAGATGGGTTTGTTTGTGGACGATTTATAAAACGTGTTAAGGCCAAATTAGAGAATTTGATAGAAAGTAGGATATCAGTTTATTAACCAAACAAGTAGTATTTAGACATACAATTGTACCTAGTAGAGATGCGAAAATCTAATAAGTCGTAAGAGAGCGCTGCTAAAATGGTGCTCTTTTTAAATGTTTTTATTACATAAGCACAAACAATAGAGAACCAAAAAACACAACTTTCGGTATCTTATAAGTAGAAAGTTGTGCAGATAATGATTGGTATATAATTTATTTGTACCCTAATTCAAACATCTCCAATTAATATTGATTAGGATGAACATACTCCAGTAAGCAACTTAAGCAATCAAATAAATAATAAGTTCCCCATATTAATTCACTATCAGTTGCAACATTTAATTTTTTGTTAAAACAACCACTTAGTAACATTCCGGGTCTTCTATTATCAAATTCATTCATAGGAGTTAAATAGTTTGTAATCAAACGTTCTATTGATTTTAGTGCTATTTCACGATAGATTTTAGTTTTCTTTTCATCTTCAACTAAATAACTTAATTTTAATAAAGCTGAAGCTCCAATTGCTGTTGCGGATGTATCTTTGTTCGTATGTGGGATTGCAGGATCATCGAAATCCCAAAATGCAACGCCGTCCTCAGGGAGATTATTAACCCACCAATCAGATACCTTAATAGCAATATTTAATAATTCCTTTTCATCAGGTCTCCATTGATATCCAACAGTATAATGCATCATTGCCCATGCTTGGGCCCTTCCCCATGTACTATCATCTGCATAACCTTTATGTGTATAGCGTTTAACGAGATTTCCTGAGCTATCAAAAGATGCTGATTGACATACAGAACCGTCTTCACGAATACTTAACTCATCATTTTTAATAGCATGTTTTACAGCAATATCCACTAAGGATGAATCACCTGTTTCTTTAGCAGCCCAAAGCAATAATGGTGAAGCGCTTACACCATCAATATTAGTATCTGAAATTCCCACACTACTGGCTTCCTCAGCTTCATTGCCAAGAGGGATAAGGCCAGCTTGTGGATTGAATTCTGCTGCAATCGATTTTGCTGCGCGAATGGCGAAATCTTTTGACTTTTGATCATTAAGTAGAATGCTGCCAAGAGCAGCCCCATAATAAAAAAGGAACCCGCGAAAAACAGTTTGAGAATCAATACGAACTTTTAATAGTTCTGTCCATTTATGAGCCCAGTCAAGATATTCAGGGTTTTTCGTGGTCTTTGCAGCTAACCAAAGCATACCATTCCAGTAACCTCCCGTCCAATCACCATAGGGGGAATAGGTCCAATCTCCAGTTTGTCCATCGGCATAGTGAGGAAATTCATCACCTGTAATATTCGCAGTAGCTTTAATTCCTTCAAGCATATGATTATAAGCTTGTTGCAATAATTCTGTTTGCATATTATCCAGTTCCTCCTCGTATTGAATTAATAATTTAAAAAAAGTAATACTATTATTCTTTGATTTTGGAGTTCCTATGTAATTTCAAAAAATGGTGAACGCCATTCACTGAATATTAGTTAAGTGAATTATAATCTAATAACCCTCTTTATAGCAACATTTTTTTAATATTTATAATGTTTCAATTTTTCTTATAAAGTTTTTGTAAACGATAAAATAGAATCAACAGTTTTCAACAAATAAGAGTGAACAGATTATAACAAATAAAATTCAACAGTTTACCGCAATTAACCCCACTTTCTATATACTAAATTTGTAGTCTATGGAAAGTGAGGAACAGGGAGTGGAAAAACTGATGATCTACAACGAGATTCATAGGCTTCGTAATGAGGGGTTCTCCAACAGTGCGATAGCCAGAAAATTAAAAATTTGAAGGAATAGGGTGATTGAATACGGGAGGATGACACCAGATGAATTTTACTTATATCTAGACTCACTACAAAGCCGAAGCAAAAAACTTGATCCCTATCATAAGGAGATACTTGGATGGCTTAAGGAACATCCAGACATGTCAAGGGCTCAGGTATTTGACTGGCTAGAGGAGAAACTCAAAGTCAAATCGGTTACAGAAGGAACAGTCAGGAATTACGTCAATGATATACGTGAAGCCTATCATATCCCAAAAGTGGCATCCGGAAGAGATTTTAGTACAGTTCCTGAACTTCCTATGGGCCAACAGATTCAGATAGATTTTGGGCAACAAAGAGTTCCCACAACTGGTGGAAAGTACATACGCCTCTACTTTATTGCGTTTGTGCTAGCTCATTCTAGATACAAGTATGTAGAGTGGCTTGATCGGCCATTTCGAGCAATAGATCTTATTCGAATGCATGAAAATGCCTTTCGGCACTTTGGAGGGATGTCCATTGAATTAGTTTATGACCAAGATCGTTTACTGGCAGTCAGTGAGAACGCTAGAGACCTTATTATGACAGCGGAGTTCACCAAATACCAGCAGACAAGGAAGTTCAAGGTTTATCTTTGTAGAAAATCAGATCCACAGTCAAAAGGTTATGTATAGTAAAAAATAATGTAAAGTAAATCGATTTTCCCAAATAGATTTAAAGAGATATATTTGATTTACTTTACATTATTGTAAATGATTTTTTATTTGTTAAATCTCTTTAGCCATGCCAATAAATCGGTATTATTCTCCCATATCGACTCTTCTTTAGGAGTTACATCTACATATGCCTTTTCAATAGCCTCTCGTTTTTCTTTAGAATCTGTTTTTGCATAAACCTCTGTTACTTGAACAGAACTATGACCGAGAAAATCTCTAATATATACAAGATTTACCCCTGACTGAAGCATATGCATTGCTTTTGAATGACGGAGACAATGGCATGTAAATACCTCCGGTATTAATGTTTTGTTTTTCTCTTGCGCTAAACTTATATATTTATTTAATATATAGTTAATACCTGCACGTGTTAGCTTTTCCTTTCTCTTATTAAAGAAAAGAGGATAGGAGTTGGCATTGATTCGCGTTAGATCTTGTTCTGTCATATATTGTTTTAATATTTTAACAGTCGGCTCCATTAATGGCACAATCCTAGCCTTATTTCCTTTTCCTATTAATTTGACAGTATAAGGTTTATCGAATCGAATTATTGACGGTGTTAGATCAATGATTTCCTGTACTCTTGCACCTGTGTCATATAAAACGGTTAATAGTGCTAAATCCCTTCGTCCATCTTCAGTGCTAACATCGGGCATTTCTAAGAGTAATTTAATTCCATCAAGGGTTAAATAATTGACTGTTTTCTTTTCAGCTTTTTTAACAGGTATAGACATTATCTTCTGCCATTCCGATAGATTATCAGGATTTTCATATTGAAGATACCTAAAAAAAGAGTGTAGAGCTGCTAAGCGAACATTTCTTGTGGATATACTACATTTACGTTTATTTTCTGTCCAATCTAAAAATTCAATTACAACTTCTTTCGTTATCATAACCAAAGTTAATTGTTCTGCAGAAATATTTTTTAAATCTTTTAAAAAAAAGAGAAAAAGAATAAAGGTATCTCTGTAGGATGCAATGGTGTTCTTGCTTGCACCTATCTCACCCGGAAGAAATTTTGTTAAAAATCCCGTTTAATAATAAGAAAAGTCTGTTGGTTTCATGGCATTTTCACCTCCGGAAATATATAAGAACAGATGCTATTTACATTTTGAAACAATTCCGGATACATTTCTGATGTCAACCTTACATATTTATCAGTAGCCTCTAAAGAAGAATGTCCAAGAAATACAGAAAGAATAGGAAGAGAGTAGTACAAATCAAGTCCTTTGCGCGACATTTCAGCTAATGAATGCACACTGAAGGAATGCCTTAGAAAATCCTAACGTTTGGATTTTGTAAGTTATCCAAACTTTAATAAAATCTAAACCTTTTTAACAAAAAGCTGATATCTCGGTAATTTTAGCAAAAAAGATTTGGATTTTTTTCACTTATTCTATGCTAATCTTGTCACGGAAAAGAGCAGCTTAAATCTTATTGTAATGCTACTGGAGCACCAATAGGCATTTGGAGTAACGGAGATTCTATATCTTATTACCACCGAAAAGACCCTAATTTTTTTGAGGACATTCCGGCAGTGCCAAGAGCTGACCAGAAACTATCTGATATTCTAGAAGAACGATGGACTATTGCTGACCTGGTGGAAAAAGACAAGTTGTTGACTGAAAGAAAATCCTTAAAAGACCTTATTCTAGAAATGGAAGATGAGGTTTTAGCTAACGCTGGTGTGGATGTTTTTGAGGAACTTTTCAAGTTGATTTTCACCAAACTATTTGACGAAATGGAAAGTGGTAGGAATCGGAACAGGCATTTAGAATTTAGAAATTACGGCGACACCGAAATTGAATTGAAAGCCAAAATTCAAGGTGTGTTTGATCGAGCTAAGATTAAGTGGCCTGGTGTATTTACCGAGGACGCCAAAATTATGCTTACTCCTTCTCACCTTTCTGTTTGTGTGTCGTCACTCCAAGATGTGAAGCTTTTTAATTCAAATCTTGATGTAGTTGACGAAGCATTTGAATATCTAATAAATAAAAGCAGCAAAGGGGAAAAAGGACAGTATTTTACCCCACGTTATGTTATTGATATGTGCGTAAAAATGCTCAATCCAAAAGAAAATGAAACAATGATTGATACAGCAGCCGGAAGTTGTGGTTTCCCGGTACATACTATCTTCCATGTCTGGGAACAGATTATGATGGATGAAGGTCTGGACAAAAGTCATTTGTTTACAACAGAGAATAAACCAGCCAGATGTATTGATTATGTTAAAGAAAAGGTATTTGCTATAGATTTTGATGAAAAAGCTGTTCGTGTTGGAAGAACATTAAATCTTATCGCCGGAGATGGCCAAACTAATGTCTTGCATTTAAATACTCTGGATTATGAGCGCTGGGATGAAAACACAGAAGATGAAGATTGGCAAGACATTTATTTTGAGGGATGGAGAAGGATAAAAAGGTTAAGAGCTGTTAAAAACAGCAATAGGGACTTTTCATTCGACGTTCTCATGGCTAATCCACCTTTTGCCGGAGATATCAAAGAAAGCCGGATAATTGCAAAATACGAACTTGGCAAAAACGCTCAAGGTAAATATCAAACAAAGGTAGGAAGGGACATTCTTTTCATAGAACGTAACCTTGACTTCTTAAAGCCAGGTGGACGGATGGCAATAGTCTTACCACAAGGACGGTTTAATAACAGCAGTGATAAAAGGATTCGTGAGTTTATTGCTGAACATTGCCGTATCTTAGGAGTAATAGGATTAAATGGGAATGTATTTAAGCCACATACTGGAACCAAAACTAGCGTCCTGTTAGTGCAAAAGTGGGATGATGAGCTTTGCCCTAAAGTTGAGGATTATCCTATTTTCTTTGCCACAATGCAAGAGCCAAGTAAGGATAATAGTGGAGAAAAGATCTTCGTTCGTAAGAAAGATTATGTCAATAACTTAAATAATAATATCCCTGTAGAAAAAGATAAAGAGCCGGTAGTAATAAATAGTTATAACAGTGTACCTGAAGATTTAGATCAGTACCTTTTAGATACACATGGTCATTTGATTGTAAAGCACGACCTGTTCAATCATGATGGACTTACTCAAGATGGTATTGCTGAAGCATTTATTGAGTTTGCTAAGAAAGAAGGGCTATCCTTCTGGGGAAAGTAAATAGCCCTTTCAATGAAGAAAGATTTAAAGCTTTATTGAAAGGGCTTGAAGTTAGCATAGTACCATTATCATACGCACGGCAAAATAATGATGTATTTAGGTTTGACAGTAATTACTTTCAAAAAAAGTTCCTACTAGAAGAATCAATTATTAGAAGTAGAAACCATGTAATCCTCGAGAATCTAGGTGTAGACATAAAATCTTTCGGTGCATACTCTCTTAATAATGAAGTCAACTACTTAGATAAAGGAATTCCTTTTATTCGTGGAGTTAATATGAAAAAAGGAAGAGTGTCATTCACCGATATGATATATATTGATGAAAATGCAAATTCATTATTATGGAAGTCAGAAGTTAAACCGGGAATGATTTTATTGTCTATGTCCGGAACAATTGGGGATGTTGCACTAGCTTCGGATAGGTGGCAATATCCTATTAATTCTAACCAAGATATAGCAAAGATAGATACAAAAGGACAAATAAACCCTTATTATTTATATGCCTTCCTTATGTCTGAATTTGGGCAAAATTATCTAAAACGAGAAACCCGTGGAAGTGTCCAACAACACGTATTTCTATCTCAGATAGAGTTATTTGAAATTCCTGTACCTTCAAAGGAATTGTGCATGACAGTAGAGAAAATCATCAAAAGTTCAGATGAAGCAATGTTTCAGTCAGAGGAAGTTTATCAACAGGCTGAAGACATTCTTACTGAAGTAATTGGGTTGAAAAATTATGAAATTAGTAAAGAATCCACTAACGTTAAGAGTCTTTCTAATTCCTTTTTTACTTCTGGCCGTTTGGACGCTGAATATTATCAACCAAAGTATGAAGAAATTGAAAATAGAATTAAATATAACAATGAATGGAACACAATTGGGAATCTACTAGAAAAAATTGATACCGGTGAATATTCACCAGAATATTTTAAAAAGGGTGAGATTGAGGGGCTAACCTTCTATATTAGAAGCACCAACATTAAAAATGGTCAAATTGAGTTTGATGATGACTATTATGTAAAGAAAGATAATTTTGTTAGAAAAGCTAAAGAAGGGGATATTGTTACTGCACGAGTAGGTTCCGTGGGGATATTTGGTGAAATAAGAAAAGAGTTGCAGGATTCTGTATACTCAGATAATGTCCTTTCTTTTAGATTACCTAAAAAATTTATTCCTTCCGTTTATACACTACTGTTTAATTCAAAGTTTTATTTTGAGTTAATAGATAGATTGGCAAGAGGATCAGTTCAACAAAGGTTAAACCAGGAAACATTAAAGGATTTAATTATTCCAATTATACCCTACAATGTGCAGGAACATATTGCAGCTCTAATTGAAGAAAGTTTTAGTTTGAAAAAGTATTCAGAAACTTTATTAGAAACAGCTAAAAATGCTGTTGAAATTTCGATCGAACAGGATGAAGCTTCTGCTATTAGTTTTATTGATAAATATTATACTCACGCATAAACCAATAATCCCTTCCATCAAGGAAGGGACTCCTACTTTTAAAATACAATGGTTCAACTCAAACTAACTTTATGAACCAAATTTGAAACATTATTTAATTAAGGATTTTAGTTAATTGTTTCTTCTTTAATATAGAAAATCACTTCTTGCCGTTTGGTTCGTTTTCTTTGACTATTTATTATTATTTTCCGTCTCTTGCTTTTTGTTATAGTGTGCTGACAATTAAATTTGGATACCATTATCCATGAGATTCAGTATCATACCGGCACTCATCAATTTTGTGCCGATTTCATGCCGGATTGAGTTTGTTTTGTATTTTAATCCATTTGAATAAATGGCTTTATATCAAGACTTTGACCAGTTTTTTAATAAATCATTTCATATCGTTTTAAGCACATTTAATCAAGTTTGAAATGGAAGGCTTATTCAAATTATGGGTGCTTTTATAAGGAATTAGTGCCTGAAACCCAGTCAGTTATTAAAAGAACTTTAAAGAAAAAGAATGTATTGCAATCATCCAACACGAGGGGCATGGTACCCATGGAGATTTAAGAAATTTAGAATTAGATTTACAACATCAAGGAATTCGGTACAGGTTGGTTTCATTTCAAAATTAGAAGACCTTTAACATAATATATCAGCCCCAACTGCCTAAGAGCAGTGGGGCAGACACTTGATTAAATAATCATTAAAAAAAATCACCGGATGGTTCTACTAAAAAGTCACAGTAACCTACTCGGACTATCCCGATGCTGCGGCGCAAACGCCAATATACATATGGCGGTTTGCTGATATTGCTTTTTTAATATGTAATAGGATTCGTTAAGGATTTCTTGGTGTCCATTTTGAAAGGTGATAACGGTTTGAATTGCATGGTTTGTTGGAGAGCTAAAGGTTTTTATTGATTTAACATGATGATAGAAGATCCAGCTGCATTCAAAAGCTTTCGGTGAGTGAGTCGGAAATGCAAAGATATTTTCATTAGGATTAATTGGAATCGGTACTCGATGCTTCGAACCGGTTCGATGGGTTACAGCAGTACGTCGTCCGTCATAGGTAGAGCCTCCATCTAAACAAGACGCTTTCACGATTGAAATCGGGGTCTGCCGAACATATAAGGTTTGATTGTCTTCTAAGGCAATGCAGCAATAATCGATATGAGCCACTGATAATAAAGCCATTGTACTTCTATTTACTTCATAAGTATCTAGCACTTTTTTCATACACAGCACACTCCTTAGTTTTGAGGTAAATAATGAGGAATCTAAGCAATTACAGATCAATAAAGCGGTTACAACTACGGGCGTCATTCACATCCTTTCTCCTGAATGTCATTTGCATTTACAAAATGTAAGTTGAAATCCGCTTACTCGCTAGAAATTCACTTTACTAGAATATTATTATCTAATAATAAAAAATGCGCCACAGCCTGTGATGCATTATTAGATCATTTCCTAGCCTTTAATACCTACTTTTTAACATTTTCATCCTGCATAATTAATATTTCTTTAATAATCTTTAATAGATGATCATGCTCTTCCATACTTCTATCGTTAAGAAGTTTGATGATTTCGACATATGATTCATTTTTATCTTTAATATTGGGATCGACCGTGCTAAAAAATTCCTCTAGAGATACATTCAATTCGCGCAAAATTGAAACTAGCAGCACTAGACTTGGAATTGACACTCCTCGTTCAATCCTGCTTATGTGTGAATAATGCGTAGATACACAATAAGCTAATTCTTCCTGAGTGACCTTCTTCTTATTTCGCAATTCTCTAATTCTATCACCAATTTTTAGAGCTAATTCTTTCATTTTAACCACCTCTTAAAGGTAGTTAATAGTAGTTTATGATAATGAGGAACAGACTGAGAGTGTGTATTTATCTTTAAATGTGAGTGTGAGGGTAAGTTTGATGAAAATCCGCTTTAACAATGTTCTTTTCTTCATTTTCAATGAAAATCTAGTAATGAAATATGTAATACTAAGCAAAACATAAAGAAGAAATGGGCTTATTTTATTGATATAAACCAACCCGATAATAAACGGCTTTAGATGAGTAAAGTGTTAAGTGTTATTAGCATGAATGAAAGTAATAGCCTATTCATTTTACTTACAAGATAAAATTCATTCCTAATTACTGATTTGTCATTTTTTTACTTTAAATTGCTCTTATTATAATGGTAAAATTTTCATAAGGAAGGTGAGGGTTTTGAGTTGTCCATTTTGTAATTTAAGAAAAGATCAAATTGTACTAGAAAATGAAACAGCCTTAGCATTTTATGATATATATCCAGTTCAAAAAGGACATTTATTAATCATTCCGAAGGAGCATGTAATCTCGTATTTTGATGCGAGTGATATTGAAATTGCCGATATTCATGACCTTATAAAAAAAGGAAAAGAACTGCTTGACGATGAGTATTCACCAGATGGCTACAATATCGGTGTTAATGTAGGCCATTACGGGGGACAAACTGTTCCACATTTACATTTTCATTTAATTCCGCGTTATAAAGGAGACATCGAGGACCCAAGAGGCGGAATCAGAAAAGCGATTCCGAATTTGGTGCAGTATCCGTAGGGAGGGGGAAGTTAGGGTGAAGTACCGATTAGGTTTGATCGTTTTGCTCCTTTCATTTATTAGGTTACCATATATTTTATTATGTTAACTAATTCTTTTTCGTTGCTAAATACAGTTTTTTTTGAAAATTTTTAAACAATTAAAAATGAATCCCACTAAGAACCTTACTATTTTATATTGGGAAGGTGTATGGCCGTCCTAAAAAATATGATAATTTTGAGGGATCTAAAATGAGTGACACGGTAAGGGGAAATAAAAGCCTTTCTAATGCCTATATACAAACATGGGCAATAACCTGAAGTTTCTGCGGCAACTCCGAGTGGACGAGGAAAAGTGAGAACAGTTGTCGAAATAGAAAGTCAGCCTCATTTAAATCTGGTACGATGATACCAATACAGAGATAGTGAACAAAGTGAGATCGTATCTTGCCATTCTAGCTGCTCCCTGAGACGTATAGGTGCAACAAGATTTGTTCGAGCACTATCAGGATCCACAAATTGCAAAGGGAACCTCACCGTACAATTATCGATAAAAACCTACATTACGTTTACCTCGGACTTTGTTCGGCAGAACTTTGAGACCCTTTACAACACTGTAATAGAATACCATGGGGGTATTAACAGTTAGGCCCCCCATTATCCTTCGCGGGAAACTTGGACGCTTTCCTATACTGTAGAAGCTATCAACACATCTCCGGGGAGGGCTCCCAGGAAGAAAGATTTTGTGGGAAGATGACGAGCTCCGTAAACTGTATAGTACTATTGGGAGAAACGGTGGTATAAGGAATGGAACACCGTATGAATTGACAAGTGACAGGCACTCTTTTTAAGATTGTCCCATAAATATTCAAAAATTTTCATTTACCCAAAAAGATCCTTATGTTCTTCTTTAATCTTTTTGTATTCTTCTACACTTAGTACGGTAAGGTTATCCGGGGATATTATATTGTGCCAGGGTAATTCAAAATTTGTTTGTTGAGGATCAAAGCCCTTTTCTAAAAAAAACTGGAGGCTCTTAAAAGTATCTTCGATAGGCTTATTATTATTTTCTGACCGAAGTAAAGAACAATCAACACTTGAAGCAATAATTACGACTGGTTCATAAGAACAATTCATTATATGACGTAGAAATTCATTGTCCAAATCAACAGGTACTGAATATTCCTTTAGAAAATGATATAAGATTAAAGTATTTGAAATAAGTTCAGATCCATATTTATTTTTTGTATATCTTACTGCTGTAAGTTTGCTTGGTGTTAAATAGACACCATTATATCGATGATTTGCTATTTCATTATTAACAATCATCTTATTTTTCTTCAACAACCAATGTTCGGAATTTGGGCTCCAATTAGACTTAGGAAGATATTCGCTATACTCATAACCTTTATTTACGAGCTTCTTAAGTGTTTCCATTATATTATATTTCTTTGTTGGATTTTCTGCTCCTAAGCCTTTTGTTAATATGTCATGCAAAAATAAGGTTGAAGTACCATGATATAACGGAATCATTAGCCGCCCATCTTTTATAAATTGCATGAAATTTCCCCTCCTATAGCTCCAATGGTTAAAGATTGTCTTCTTTAGTATTACTTTCTTCCGTTTTTTTAGAAGTGTTCTTATTACAATCTTGAAATATTAATGGGTTAAAAATTATTAAAGTTTTTTGTTTAAATCATAAAAAGAGGTAATAAGTTAAAGGAACCACTGTCGAAATAACCAATAACTCATAACCTAAGTAATACAAGATATTCGTATAAAGGAGTAGTTAGGTAAAAGAAACAATGAAATGTATACTACTTCCATTAGTATGAATCTTTTCCAGAATGGAACCATAGGAAATAGGGTAATTAAAATCTTGTTATGTTAGTGGGAGGATAAAGTGTACGTTTTGAATGGTAGAAAAGCAGAAAAGTTAGACCCGGTTACTTTTGCTGAATTAAGGTTGCAGGAAAGTGATCTTGAAGAAATTTTAAGAAACAGCATCGATATGATATGTGATGATGAAGAATCAATGCTCATTGTAGGTCAGCAAGTTAAGAATGAAAAGAATGGTAGGAGTGACTTAACTGCAGTTGATAATAATGGCAATATCGTATTAATAGAAATTAAGCGGGACCGTAGAGATATTGAAGGTAGGAAAGAGGCATTCGAGTTTCAAGCTATCCGCTATGCAGCTAGTTATGCCACCATTGAGAGTACTGATGACCTTGTGAAAAAAGTTTATGCGCCCTATATTGAAAAATATCGAAATGAATTCGAACTTGGAGAGCTGACCTCCTTTGAGCTCGGTATTCGGAAATTAAATGAGTTCTTGAGAGTCAACGAGGCAGAAAAGAGTTTTAATCATAAGCAAAAGATCATTTTGGTAGCTTCCGATTTTGATGAACAAACACTTTCTGCTGTATCCTGGTTAAATAGTAATCAGGTGGATATGAGTTGTTATAAGCTTACTCCATATAAGGTTAACGAAGAAATTTATTTACATAAAGAGAAACTTTTACCCGTCACTAATTATGAAGATTATTATGTGAACCTAATGGATAAGTCGGTAGCTGTATCAGTAAAAAGAAATAAAGGTGGTACACGACGGACCCTACCGAAGATCGATGCAATGCTTGAGTGGGGAGTAGTAAAAGAAAGTGACATCATTGTTGCCAAGGATAGAGGCAATGAAGGAGTACTTATGGCTAATGGAAACATTAAAGTAGATAACGAAGAAAAATCAATACAGGCGTGGTTAAAGGAGATTTATGGATGGTCAAGTGTACAAACGTATGTCTTTGCTATCCATAAAGAAAGTGGAAAATCTTTATCACAAATTCGAGAAGAATATATGGCTCAGCAGGCGATGGAAGATAGTAAGGATTTGTAGATATTTTATATCAATTTACATGGAACTTACTACTATATCACTTGTAAATCTTGGAGGTTAAAGATGAATTTTGTCTGTTGATTATTACATTGATAGTTGTGATCATGAATTCAAAAATGATTCAAGTTCAACAGAATCGAATGAAAATAATAGTAGACAATTTTAATTCTAAATTAACAGAAGTCGAAGAAAAGACAGCAGGAGCAACTTCAAAAATATGAGAAATTGACAAGACAAGATATATCACAATACATAGAAGGTTTAAAAACAAATGTAGTTCATGAAGTAACTCATTTCTATGAAGAATCCACGCTGGTTTTAAAACAAGCAGTGAAACAATTTGAGGATCTTCTATTTGAAAAATTAAATTGTTATTTAAATGAGTTGAAAGTGATTATTTAACTTTGATTGTTTACATAACAAAAGCATCCTTGTATCCCTTTCACTTTATCGGTCCAGTTTCACGAAGATATGTGTTTAGTTGCGAATCTTTATTGGTAAAATAGATTATTTCCCCCTATAAAAAGATCTTTTGATGGATGCGTTGTAGGCAAAAATATATATGAAAGAAATCGATGATATTTTCATTAATTCAAATCCCTCATAAAGGATGGAAGGGGCTTTAGGAGAAAAAGTGCTAAGTAAATTAAGGAGAATGTAAAATAATAGCTTATCTAATCACATTCTAAGACGAAATCCTTACTTAATAACGGGTTTTGTCTTTTTTACTTTAAAACGGTCTTATGATAATGGTAAAATTTTCATAAGGAAGGTGAGGGTTATGAGTTGTCCATTTTGTAATCTTAGAAAAGATCAAATTGTACTAGAAAATGAAACAGCATTAGCATTTTATGATTTATATCCAGTTCAAAAAGGACATTTATTAATCATTCCGAAGGAGCATATAGTGTCGTATTTTGATGCCAGTGATATCGAAATTGCCGATATTCATGAACTTATAAAAAAAGGAAAAGAACTGATTGACGATGAGTATTCACCAGATGGCTACAATATCGGTGTCAATATTGGCCATTACGGGGGACAAACTGTTCCGCATCTACATTTTCATTTAATACCGCGTTATAAAGGAGATGTTGAGGATCCAAGAGGCGGAATTAGAAAAGCGATTCCGAATTTGGTGGAGTATCCGTAGGGAGGAAAAATCATGCAAAGTTATTTAATTCCTTATATTGATCCAAGAAAAAATGATGGTGAAGAAGATCCGATGTTGCACGAGTTTACCTATGGGGACGTGAATAATAGGGGCAGTTATTTAAGGTATAAGGTTGAGAAAGGGGATTATTTATTTTTTCATACAAATATAAGAGGGAAAAGTCATTTAACAGCTTACTATTATGTAGAACAGGTTTGTGCTGTGGAAGATGCAAAACAAAATCCTCTAATCATGGGAAAGTATAAAAATCCACATTTATATCGAAAAACGCTGCAAGAAAACGAAACAATTGTGTTCGGTCATTCTGTCTATTCAAAAGTGCTTTCACATCCCTTACCCTTAACAGATAAAATTTTAAATAAGCTGTCTAGGAGACCTAAATCAATTGCAAGGCCATGGGTTAAAATCAACAAGAAAGATATAGACTTTTTACTTACAATGATAAAAGAACATGAAGAGGAAGGGTTCCTAGAAGATACATATTTAATGACAGAGGAAATCGAAGAATTGCTCGAAAGTGATATCGAAAGCTTTATTCATAAGAAACCAATGTTTATTAATGAAAATATAGAACCATTTGAGAGACAGTTAGTTTTGGAGTCGGGTAAACGGATAGACTTATTATTTAAAGAGAAAAATGCGGATAGTTATGTACTTGTTGAAGTTAAGAATACAGTAATAGGTAGAGATGCTTATTACCAACTCAAAGGCTATTTAGACGAGTTAAAGGAAACAATGAATGCAGAAATAAAGGGAGTTATTGTTTGTAAAGGGATCTTGCCTATTGCGGAAAAATTTTATATAGACAAGCTGCAAAAAGAAAGGATTGAGATTTATTTTCATGTTTGGAAATTTGACTTAATAAAATATTAGTAGATAGATAGAAAGGGGATAAACAAAATGAAAAACCCACTAGAATTAAATTTTGGTTTAGTAAGTGAGGTATTTAAATATATTCATGAACAAGCATTATCAAGTGGCCTTTATGTTCATTTGACTGGCAATTACCAGACATTGCAACTGTTCCGCGACCAAAGGGCTTTCGATGGTGGTGAAAAATATATTGGAGCCATCCAATTTGAAGGAAGTAATAATTTTGATGTAAAGCCACCTTCTATTGTGAGCTTGCGCTTTAAAAGGTCCAACCTATCAAAAAACTTGCTTGAAGAGCTCGAAAGCATAACGGATTATAGAAAGGACAAGAATTCGGGTCCAAACATTAATACATCCGCTGAATCCATCGCCTTTAAATTTGAAAGTCTTGATTATAAAGCTAAAGAGACAATAGGTAGAATAGGAGGAATTGTTAAGCAGTATAGATAAGTGGGATGGGGTATTAAATGACATTTATAAATACACCGTTTGAGTTTAGGCAGGTTGTATTACAATAATCGTATAGTGAAGTGGCTAACTATGGCAAAGCATTGGAATGATGATCAAATTTATTTACTTGAAGCAATAGAAGAGTATCGTAACGTAATAGAAGGAAAGAAATTAAATGCTGCAAGACGAATTACTAAAGAATTTGCTGAAATACTCCACAAAAATACCCCGGAGCTACAGCATAGAATAGTTCAATCAATTGTGGAACGTTTGCCTTATTTAGATAATCTTTTAGCGGGTGTATTTAACAAGGAGAATTATGCAAAAAAAGATCAACATATATACGCTAAGGCACCTAGGAGAGATGGGAGTATAGAAATAAATTACTGTAATATGCGTCATTCCTATAACGGTGCTATAAGAAAATCCTGATTATTTTAAATTTCATTAGCACAGTGATGGTCATGTAGGTACCCTAGAGGCAGTAACCCCACTTGATTGCAGTTAACTTTATTGAAAAGTTCAGTAAATGGAGGAGAACAAATGCAAAGTCATATAGAAATGGAAATTTACCATGAGTTGGCCGACAAATTATCTCCTAACGCAGAAGTTACTAAAAGGCCAAATGAACAAAAGTATAGAGTTTGGTTGCCTATTAATGTTTCAGATGGTTTTATAATTGATTTTTCCGGGGAAGTAGCGGATGGTTTTCGGATTGGTTATGTAATAGATCTTGACCAGCAGAATTCGTCGCGAAGGAAGGAATTTTCTGAGAAAGTTAAAGAGATTCATAAAAAACGTAATTTAGAGGATCTTTTTGATGCTCCTTTAATAAATAGGCAAAAAAATGAAACTATATTGAGAGATGGAAGGATGAAGTGGATTAAGAATAGTATCCACCGTAGAATGGGCTTTCATAAATATATTCGCATAAATAACTTCCGAGACCTATCTTCGGAAGAAGTAGTAGGATTAATGGAGAAGAGTTCGAGATCATTTATTGAAACTACTATGAGGGAATTATTGTGAGAATAGTTGTTAGTTATAGAGATACCTAATATGAAGTATAGGTTTTGTAAATGATTCAGATCAAAAATTTACATAGTAAATGTAATGCCAATTCGATTAAAGGGGTTTTAATTATGAGGAAGTACTATGTTATCGACAATTGGGATTTAAATAGAATAATAAAATTGGCTCCGAGTATGGATGCGCCAGTTCGAATAGTAGATTACAAAGGTATACCTTGCAGTGTTCATGGTGAACCGCTTGAACTAGTGGATGGGGAATACAAAGGATTATTTGGAACTAAGATGAAAAAACAGGTAAACAAAACAATATCATCTTCCCACATCTATAAAGTAACCCATCCACAAAATATTGCGGAATGTGGCCACAGATTGAATAGATTCATAGTAGCCGCTGTTGATGCAAATCAAAATATAGATCCAATTATTGAAGTAACGAACAATGGACGGTGCAATTTAAGGTGCAGCCAATGGGCAACTATGCTTAAAGCAAAACATCACGAAGATGCATTTGTTTTAACACCGAGTATAGAAGAATACAATAACCTGTTGAAAATCCTAAGTCATCGGCTAGTCTTATAGTGTATGGTGACTTGTAACTCTTTCCTTTTTCAAAAATTATATGTTTTAAATATCATATTAATTGGGGGTTGAAGATCATGGGAGTCCCTTTGTCCAATTATACTGCCCTTAAGTACTTAGCTGATGGGTCGGAAAAGAGCAGAACCCAATCACAAAGTATAGAAATGGAGTTAGCATTAGATGCACTAGAAAATTATAGTGTATTTGCGTTTATTTTACATGATCCTACAGTTCATCAAGATTTTCATGAGCTTTTTGAAAAACAATTTAAAAATTTGCATTATAGTTCTGGAAAGCACTTAGTCTTTTTTGGTTTAGTCGATTCACCACAAAATTATAGATTAATAGGAGAACGACCATTTTATTCAGATGTACGTGAGATGATGGAATCGTATGAAAATGAGCTTAATCATGAGTTTGATCCAACCTATACAGCGTTTGCCATTGCAAATAGCTTAAATATCCAACCGGATATGCTACCAGCTATTGTGGTTACTCATGATACCCGAATGAGGTCTTATCGCTGGTACAGGACCTGCCCGGATAAACTTGAAACACAAATGAATAGATTAACAGGGATATCCAATCAAATGAATACTTATAAGAAGAATGATCGGCTGTCTTTGGATGAAAAACAAAAGATATTGAATGAGCTACTAGATGAGCAAGATCTAGACTTATGCAAAGGTGCGGGTACGACCAAGCTCAATGAAAGTATGGCAAGAGCGTTATCGGATTTAATGAGTTTTTTAATCGAAGAAGAACACGACAATCATTCATTCAGAAAAAGTGATCAGTTCATCCAAAGGATAGCGAGAAGTCAGCGAAATATATCTTTAAATAAAGTCAAGCAGAATTTGACTATATTACAATCCACTATTAAAAACGTCGATAGTGTTGAAGGACACATTATGGGATTAATTGAAGACCTAAATATTAAATTAGCGACGTACCTAGCCATTATGAACCAGAAAAAGTCAAAAGAAGATTATAGACCATCTTTCCTTAATCAAAAATGGTTTGAGAGTCATTCCTTATTTCTTCTGCAAACTGGAATGGAGGTAAAATCCTATCTTCAAACAAAAGTTAAAGCTGTAGATTACTCACCAAGTGCTATTTGTTTTGCAAAGATGTTTGAACAAGAAATTAATTATTCTATAGTCCATTGGATTCGCAAACAAAAATCAATTATTCTGCCTGATTATTTTAATAAAGTTCAGCCGAATGTTAAAGCACTTGTGAAACCTCACTTTAAATCTGGTATTGAAGGTTTCACAGTTGATTTTAATAAAAAGTCTAAAAATGGGACATGGCAGCCGCCAGAGTTAGGAAAAACTAAAGTTATAGCTGAAAATAATATCACAACAGATAACTGGCGTTCCATTGGCATTTCAAAACCAGAAGAGTTTCTTAAGGAATGGCATCAAATATATTTAATTCGAAATAAGGCTGCTCATACGGAAAAAGTATCCTTAGTAGAGATTAATAATGTTGAAAATGCTTTTTCTAAATTGGCGGAATATAACTTGCTCGAAGAAATGGCAACAATAAAAAGATCGTTTCAGAACAAGTTGGTATAATAGAGGTATGGCTTTACAACATTTTTGCAAGGAGGCGATACCTTGGAAACGTTAGCTCAATTAAAGCAAAAAATACTTGAATGGGAAGATATGCAAGGAATTGATGAAGACGAAGAAGAGCAGGAATGGATTCAAGAGGGAATTTCACTTTATGAAAAGTGTATTACAGTGGATCGTGAAAATAAAGCTGATTATTTACAGTCCCTTTCTATGTTGTACTTAAACTTTGGAAGAAATGAAAAAATGAAACATTCCCATTTCCAACGAGCATGTCGTAATTTGAAACAAGCAGCATATATACAACCAACAGATCCAAGACCATGTTATCATCTTTCTTTTGTCCTAGAAAAACAAGAAAATTATGAAGGGGCTTTATTTTATGCCGAACGTGCAATCAAACTAGGTATAGATGATAAACTCAAATACAAGCTCTATTGCAACATGGCTATTTGTTATAAGAAACTTAGGTATCGTACAGATGCGTTTCAATACTTATCTTTGGTTGAAGAAAAAACTAAAGTTGATCCGGTCATTGCAGCATTTTCAATGCCCTACATAGCGAAAATTAAAGCTCTGAAAAATAAAGGTTATGTACCGCTATCACAACAACATGGTACTTTTGTAGAAACAGAGGAAGAAATTGAGTACAGTGTTTCAAATGAAGAACGTGTAGTTTTGATTATTCATCCATATAAAACCGCTTTGAATGGTAAATTAGAGAGTGTCCCGTTCTCTTCTGTTAAGGCACAAATTGTAGAAACCATTATGCTAAGTGAGACAGGAGTGTCCATCTCACAACTTGCAGAGGTTCTTTGGGACTATAATTCTATGAATATGTCAAAGTCGTATGTTCCACGGATGATTAATGCAATTCGAGAAGATATTAAATTGGCAACAGGGATGGATGGGAAGGTTCTTCTAAAAAATGTAGATGGAAATTATGTATGGGACCATCAATTGCTGAAAGGAAGCATCCATTATAAAAAAAACATGATAGGTAGGCGTTCGGCCACAAGTGAGGGGATTACAATTTTGTAATCCTCTTTATTTTATAATTAAAGCAACAAAAAGGAGGCGTTGTTAAATGAAATCAAATTTATTAACACTGGAATTAATGGAAGGTCAAGAAAGACTATTTGAAGCATTGGAGATGAGAGGATTTCTAGTTGAAAAGAAGGGTCCATTTCTTTCATTGGCAAGCGGGAGTGCAGCTTTAGATTACCAGGCATTAAGGAGATTACTGAGAAAGTATAATATCCCTGTATATTGGGATGGTGACCATTTTCAACTACTTGTTAACAGATTTCCAGTCATAATGATGAAAAAAATTACAACTGAACAAGGTCATGAATTTTCTATTAATATGCAGGACTATCAATATAAATGGAGAGCTTTTGTGACTCGAAAATATGGTCTGAAAGTCAATACTATGGATTTAGATCCTTATATTGCAAGTCTTGTTAAAGCTGTGAATCAAGCAGGGATTGCCTGCTTAGCAGGCTGTGATGGGCATCTGAAATATGCACCTAATTTACAATTTTCAGGTGTGTATAACGGGGCTTGGTTCCATATTATCCAGAAACATTACTTTAAAGACCTGGAATTAAACTATACATGGGAAGTAAACTTTAAAGGTAGATCGGGGGCAAGTCTGTTTGCAAGCAAAAAAGGAACTGAAAGCTGGGATATGAGGAAAATTTACGAGGATACATTATATATGGCTTATAGGCTAAAGGAGCATTCTGAAGAAGTAAGAAACATTAAGATTAACTCTTTTAGACGTAATCGAGAAATGAAAGAAGTTGCAGAAGGATATAGAAAAAGTGGGAATTACTTAGAATTGGTTGGTTGGATGGAGGAAGTTAGTTTTCAGGAGAAAGTTTAATAAACATAAGAACTATTATATATTTGGAGGATGATACAATGAATTTTACATTAGTATTTAAAGGTATTGAAAGAAATTTATCATATATGTTGGCTTTTGAGCCAAGTCCAGTTTGGAAAAAACATGATCATGAATGGCTAGTCGTGGTCGAACCGAGAAAACCAGAATACCATGTAGGTGGACTTCGTCAATTATTAAATCATGAAAAAGAGAACATTAATGAAAAAGAATGTATTGTAATCATCCAACACGAGGGGCATGGTACCCATGGAGATTTAAGAAATTTAGAATTAGAATTACAACATGAAGGAATTCGGTACCAGTTGGTTTCATTTCAAAATTAGCAGGCCTTTAACATAATATATCATGCCCCCACCGCTGAATAGCAGTGGGGCAGACTTTTGATTAAATAATCATTAAAAAAGTCATCCTCATATATAATGAAAGTTTTTACTAAATAGTCACAGTAATCTACTCGGACTATCCCGATGCTGCGGCGCAAACGCCAATATACATATCGGTTAATCATGGAAAAGTAGTAAATCACATCATTTGTTTTATGGAAATGATGGAAGAAAACATTTGTATAAGGTCACTTGGTAAATCAAAATTGCTTATACTTTACCGTTCCGTTAACAGAAACAAGCTGTGACATAAATCTCAATATGTTTAGAACTATGGTATGTATTCCTTTAATATTATAAAAGTAATTAAATTTTGAAGGGACTTTATTTCATGCTGAATTTGCTTTCAAATTAGGCTTAAATAAGCTATATTATAAGCATTATGCCAACCTGTTATAATGCTTTAATTTTATGGAATTGGGGATTCTAATATCAATCATAAAACAGGGAGGCGTTCAATGGAAGAGTTAGATACTGTATATGTAATTGAAACATCCGAAGATTTGTATTTGGTAGAAGATGAAATATATGAAGGTAGCGTGTTAGAGGGTATTTTAGAACTAGCTGTTAAGTTTGATTCGTATGAAGATGCAGAGGTATTTTTGAAAGACATGAAAGATGTTGGTATAAAAGGGCAAATTCGAACAGCCAAGATCTATATAGAAGTGATTAAGGAATAAATATTTCATATAAGTTCAAGATTTTTTGGTCTACATTGTCTGAAAAGACAGGTCCTTTATCTAGGTTTAAAGTGACCTGTCTTAATAATTTATTATCTATATGTTTTTTTATTTATTTTACAAATTTTAACATATTGGTTAATATTAAGATAATATTTAATAGACTTTAGACCATGTGTTAAAATAAACCACTCCGCATAGAGAAGAGTATTATAACAAAAATAATATGATATATTGATTACTCACTATAGCAAATCCAAATCTAAAATAAGGAGGAACTATGAATTTAGATAAATTAGTTGAGGAAATTGATAAGATTAAATTACATAAGCAAAAGAAGATAGGAGCTTCCTTGAAAAAACCTTTGTTACTTTTGTTACTTATTTCACTAATAGAAGGAAAGAAAGTTAATCAGAATAAATTTCATTTTACATACATTGAAAAAGAGCTAGATTCGTTAATTAGGATGTTTGGAGGACGTTCCGGTACTAGTCAGCCAGAGCAACCATTTCATCATTTAAATAGTTCTATTATTTGGGATATCCATGTACCAGACGGAGTTCAATTCAGCAATAGTAAAACGTTACCTAGAAGTATCCTAAGAGATCCAGAAACTTATGGGTACTTTAATGACGAAGTTTATCAACTATTACAATCCGACCAAGTTGCAAGAATTAAAGTTATTCAGTATATTTTGGAGAAATATTGGCCTGAAACAGTACAATCTGATTTAAGAGAATTACTGAACTTACCATTTAATGTTAATATTAAAAAGAGAAATCGGAACTTTATGTACCAAGTTTTAGCTAATTACCGTCATAAATGTGCAGTGTGCGGTTTTTCTTCTTTGTTTAATCAAGTAACATTTGGAATAGATGCTGCTCATATATATTGGCATGCTTATGGTGGACCAGATGAAATAACAAATGGACTAGCATTATGTAAATTACACCATTGGGCTTTAGATAGGGGAGTATTTACAATCGATCCAGTTAACTTTGAAATCATTGTATCGGGTAAATTTGTTGCACAAGACTCAAAAAGTATCGAACTCTTAGAAGTAATTAAAGGTCAAAAGATTGATTCATTTAGAGATGTACCTCCTGATCGAGGTTTTATAGAATGGCATAACGATAATGTATTTGTTGTGTAGTTTATAAAAGGTCAATTTTGTAGTAACTACATATAAAAACCAACAACAACTAGGAATTATTGTATCTCTTTTTAAATTTAAGTTAGAATTATGGTGTGAAAATACAGTTGTTATTGAAGGTGTATTCTGTGTATAAAGATCTAAATATATCATATCATTATGAGTCAGGGTTAGAACAAAATATTGTTCGGGATTTTTATTTACCTATTTTATCAAATACAAGTATTTATAAACGTTTAATAGGGCACTTTTCCATTGAAACACTTATTTTAGCTGCTAAAGGTGTTGTGGAGATTATCGATAATAATAGTACTTTTCAATTGATCTCGTCAGTTAAATTCTCTCCCCAGGAATTAGAGATATTACAAGTAAGTGAAAGTTCTCGTGAAGAGATTATTGAAAATGTATTAAAGAAAACATTATCAAACCCAAGTGACTCATTTCAGAAAGCTAGAATTGGGGCTCTGGCTACTCTTTTAGATAATAACCAGTTGGAAATTAGACTTCTAATACCTAAAGATTATTCTTTTTTAGGCATTCATTACGAGCAAATTGGTATCATGGAGGATTTTGAAGGAGAGCAGATTGCATTTGTTAATCAAATTAATGAAACAAAAGGGGAATATCAATCTAATTATGAAATAATGGATGTCTTCTTCTCTTGGAATACTCAAGATAGAATTAGAGTTGAAAATAAATATGGACACTTTCAAAAATTGTGGACTGGTGAACATAACCTTTATGAAACGATAAATTTACCTGAATCTATAAAAAATATAATAATTTCTTATAAAGAAGAAAATGTAAATTTAATAGAACCAGAGGTTGGAAATAATTCATCTACTTTCAATATTAATATATTTCCTAAAATCCCTTTATATATACAAATTAGAGAATATCAACAAGAGGCTATTCGAAATTGGTTTAGGAATAATTGTCAAGGACTACTTGAAATGGCAACTGGTACAGGGAAAACGATTACGGCACTTACAGCGACTGCCAAGTTATGGGAGGTAACAAAACGATTGGGCGTCGTTATTGTATGCCCTTACACTCATTTAGTAGACCAATGGGTGAAAGATATAAAACAATTTAATATGTCTCCTATTATTGCATATCAGTCTAAGCGACTCTGGGAAGATGCGTTGTATAATGAAGTTACAGCATTTCAATCTGGAATAACTAATCACTTTTGTTTGGTTACAACAATTGCAACTTTTACAACTGAGAGTATGCAAAGTATTTTAAGAAAATTAAACTCAGATGTTTTGTTTATAGCAGATGAAGCACACCATTTGGGTGCAAGAAAAAATCGAAAAAGACTAATACATACTTTCCCTTATCGGTTAGCGTTATCGGCTACACCAAATCGCTGGCATGATGAAGAAGGAACAAATGAACTTATAGAGTATTTTGGAGACTCTATTGTTTTCCAATATGGGCTGGATAAAGCTATAGGAACATTTCTGACAGAGTATTATTATTTCCCTCATATTGTATATCTAGATGAAGATGAAAGTGAATATTATTATGAAATCACTAAAAAAATTGCTAGGATGTATTTCCAGGACATGTCACCTGATGAAAATGAATCTTTACAATCCCTTTTAATTGAACGGTCAAGAATTCTTAGCCGAGCTCGTAATAAATTAGTCATTCTTAAGGAATTAATGAAAGATCGAAAAGATTCAAAATATAATATCATATATTGTGGTGATAGTCAGGTCGATGGAGAGAAACAGATTGACTCTGTAGTGAATATACTTGGAAACGAATTCAATATGAATGTTCATACTTTTACATCTAGGGAAGATAAAGAAGAGAGGAAAGTGCTTCTTAAACGATTTGAAGATGGAGACCTCCAAGCTTTGGTAGCTATTAAGTGTCTTGATGAGGGTGTGGATGTACCAGCAACACAAACGGCTTATATTTTATCTAGTAGTACCAATCCGCGGGAATTTATTCAACGCCGAGGCCGAGTTTTAAGAAAGCATAAGACTAAACAATTTTCTTATATTCATGATTTTATTGTAGTTCCTAGACAATTAGAAGATTTAGATTTAGTAGAACCAACAGTATTTAATATTGAAAGAAACTTGATTAAAAGAGAGTTATCACGTTTTTCTGAATTTGCAGATCTGGCAATTAATGGACCTTTAGCCCATGAAAAGTTAAATGAATTAAAACAAGCATATCATTTATTGAATGTTTAAGGAGTGGTCGACAATGGGGATGGAGAAAGAACAAGTACAGGATATATTGAGTAAACTTCCAGAGGACTATGTATTTATTTTAAAAGATATTTTAGAAGCAGAGAAAGAAATATTACATCGGAAGAACTTACAGGGAACCAATATTACAAGTACTATTATGGATATAGTGAAAGAACGGGTGAAATAGTATGTTACTTGAAGAAATTATTTTGAAAAATTTTCGACAGTATTATAATGTCCAAAACATAAAGTTTTCTAAATCAGCAAAGCAAAACGTAACAGTGATCCATGGAGAAAACGGTTCGGGAAAAACTGCACTTCTTAACGCTTTTAGTTGGTGCTTTTATGAAAAAATAGATTTACCAAACGCAAAACAAATTATTAACGAACAGGCAATAAATGAAACTAAACCTAATAGTGAAGTAGAATGTGCGGTCACTATTAGATTCACAGAACAGGATAAGCTATATACTTTAAAACGATTTGTTTTGGCAAAAAAAGATGAAGAAGGGAAAATTTATTATGGTCAACCTGAATTACAGTTAGAATTTAAAAGGAATGGAAATTCAGAACTAATTTCTAACCCTACAGATGAGATCAATAGAATCTTGCCTGAAAATCTAAGAACTTATTTCTTCTTTGATGGGGAGCGGATTGATAACTTATCAAAAGATCATAGCTCAGGTGAAATTAAAAGTGCTATAAAAAACATAATGGGATTGGAGATATTAGAACGGTCTATAAAACATACTGGAGATGCTGGTACCAAATTCAGAGGCGAATTAAAAAAGTATGGTGACCCAGAAACGATTCATTTAATTGAAGAAATTGAAGAATTAGAGACAAAAAAACAGGAGTTTAATAACAGAAAAGAACTTCTAGTTAAAAACCTGGATGTAACAAAGAAACAAATTAAAGAAATAGAAAATAAATTAAAATTTATTGAGGGTTCACAAAAATTGCAGGAAGAAAAAGAACAAAAAGAAGATGGCCTGGAGCAAGTAAGGACGGAATTGAAAAAATTACAAAAAGAAATAATGGAATTTGTTAGTAAGAATGGATATTTAGCTTTTAGTTATTCGCCAATCAATACAACTGAAACTATTGTATCAGACAAAGAACGTGATGGATTTGGGATCTCAGGGATTAGATCTTCGTCTTTTATTGATGATTTAATTGATAGAGGTATTTGTATTTGTGGCACTGAAATTAGGGAAGATTCTTCACATTATGTACATCTACTTAAATTAAAAGAATTTCTTCCACCACAGAGTCTTGATAGTGCTATTATTAATTTCAGAACTGGAATAAAAATTGTAAAAGATGCCCGCAAGAAATTTTACGAGCAATTGAAAGAATTAAAACAAACAGAAATTAAACTACAAACAAGTGAACGGAAATTAGTTGAAGAAATCAATGAAATCAAATCTAAATTAAACGATAAAGATTCCGAAGAAATTGCAGACTTAGTATCGAAAATGGAAAAGCTTGAACAAACTCAAAGTACTACTGATCGAGAAATAGGAGCAATTGACAATGAATTGAAAAAGATTGATCAAGAGCTTAAAGATAAAGAGAAAGAACAGAAAAAGTTAAATTCTATTGCTGATAAAGCTCAATTGACACAAAAAAGAATTGAAGCATGTCAAACACTAGTGCAAACCATGGAGGATATTTATAATATTCGCGAGAAACTTGTAAGACAAGAGCTCCAAGAAAGAATTACGGAGGTTTACAGACAATTTTTAAGAAAAGGATATGAAATTAGATTATCCGAACAGTATGAATTAAATGTTTATAACCATAACAATAGTAAAGTTGGTATGTCTCAGGGTGAAAGACAAATTACAAGTCTTTCTTTTATAGGGGCTATAGTAGATCTTGCTAGGGAACAATTTAAAAAAGAAGTTAAAAGTGCTTTTGAAGAAGGAGGAATATATCCATTGGTAATGGATTCTCCATTCGGGGCCTTAGATTCTGATCATCGTGAAAGAATTGCAAAAGGAATCCACAAATTATCAGACCAAGTGATAGTTATTGTTTCCACCTCTCAATGGCGTGGTGAAGTTGAGGGACAAATGAAAGACCTAATTGGTAAAGAATATATGCTAAAATATAATGATCCACGTCTTAATAAAGAACAACCATATGAATACACTGAAACTATTGAGGTGATGTAGAGTGTATAGAAGGATACGAAGACCAAAAGAACAAGAGGAATATTACAACAAATTAACCGATTTGGAAGAGTTCGGTCTATTCTCAACATATAAAGATGTATTTATGGCAGCTGGAGTGCTCGGGTTTATGGAAAAAAAGAAACGTGAATTTACTACTTCCTTAGAAGGTATTGATTGGAACAGGTTTAATCTGGAAACTGATGAAACTGTTATAAATGCAATCGCAGTTTCTGATAGTGGAGATCCTAAACTTGTGAATACCGATGATGAGACATTTGATAAGAAGATAACAATCTTCGAAGAATACGCAGCTGCTGGGGTTGAGATTTTATATAAAAAAGTAATGGACGATCCGAAAAAAGCTCTTAATATTTATATTGAGTTTATTATGTCTATGGAGGCTGAGACAACAGCCAAAGAAAGAAACTTAAGAGATATAGCGGACTTATTAACCTTTTAGAGAAAGGCGGACACATTTCCGCCTTTCTCTTAATTTAGGTAATGCATTAATGCTTTTTCTTAAATTAATGACCGGGTAAGACCTTCTTGTTCGGATGTACTAATTAACTGTTTTAACAGGAGGACTTGAGTAGAGATATGTAGAAGGAATAAATATCCTTCTACAATTGCTTGAATATATTGAGATCTTCTTTTTCAATAAAACTAGACATAGAAAATCGTACAGTTGAACGAACTTGGTCAATTGACATACCAATTGCTTCAAGTACATGTGAAGGTTTACTAGAACTACAAGCTGAACCAGTAGATGCTGCAATTACTGGGGCTAAATTCTTAACTAGTAGCTCGTTATTAACTCCTTTAAATTGAACGCTTAAAACCCCTGGTATCTTGTCGCTTTCATCATTGTTTAGTGTAATTTGATTGCCGAATTTTTCCTGCAATAGTTTGGTAAGGTAGTGCTCTAGCTCAGTTAGTTTCTTAATATTTTCAAGAAGGTTTACGCTAGCTATTTGAGCTGCTTTTCCCAAGCCAACAATGTTATGAACTGCAAGTGTACCACTTCTTATTCCATGTTCCTGTCCACCACCATGGAGTAGGGGAGTGATCCTTGTTAATAAATTATATTGATCCCTTCGAATAAAAGCTGCGCCAATACCTTTAGGTCCATGAAATTTATGACCAGAACAAGATAAGAAAGTAATTCCAGGATAAATCGATAAGTCAACTTGTACCTTTCCAATGACTTGAGTAGCATCTGTATGCAAAAAGACACCTTTGTCATGACAGATTTGTGCTATTTTTTCGATGTCATTAAGCGATCCTAGTTCATTATTACCCCAAATTAGTGTAACAAGAATAGTTGTGTCTTTAATTTCATTTTGAAGTTCTTCTAAATTAATCCTACCGTACTGATCTACATTTAGATAAGTAACATCAAATCCTTTACCCTCTAAATAACCACAAGTTTCTAGAACAGAAGGATGTTCTACTTTTGAGGTAATGATGTGATTTCCCTTAGAAGAATAAAAGTCTGCTACTCCTTTAATAATCATATTATTACTTTCAGTGGATCCACTAGTAAATATGATCTCGGAATCATCTGAGCCAAGCAAAGAGGCAAGAGAATGTCTTGCCTCTTTGACAGCATTTTTTGCATTTTCAGCAATAGAGTAATATTTGCTGGATGGATTTCCGTATTCTGCTAATAAAAAGGGGAGCATAGCATCTTTTACCTCCGGATGGATCGACGTTGTTGCACTATTATCCAAATAAAGCATAAATATCACCCTAATTTATCATTTTTAATAGATTTTGAAGTAATTTTTCGTAATTACCGGCATGTTTATATTCATTTTCAAGTAAAACAATACCTCGTTCTAAGTGTGCATTAAAAAGATCTGGAAAGTATTCTTCGTCCGTAATATTTCTTTTTGAATGTTGTCTAATTAATGCTTTATAAATGTAATCATTTTCCCCAGTCATCGCATTTCGATGAATATCCACACCGCCTTTATTCTCTACTAAATTTGGTATGGAAGGTTCCCTTAATGATAGGGCTAGAGAAATTCTAGAAATTATATTCCAAGTAAGTCCTGTGGCAGATTGAAGGGAGACTAACTTTTCCCCAGTTTCCTTAGATGTTTTTAATCGGAAATTCATAAACTCAACTCCATATTTTTAAAAGGGAAATACTCGTTTAAGATTCGAGTTTCCTTTCTTTCAACATTAAACTCTAGCATATACTCTTTTGCAACATGATCTTTTAATATTCTGTAATGGTCTTCATCAATTTCAGTATCTGTCGATAAAATAATAGCTTGTCTTCCGCAGTTTGGTATGAACTCTCTTAATACTGCAGCTTTATGGGTTCGGTCTAATCGGCCTAATAATGTATCGAAGATGAAGGGAACTTTTCTGCCAGAACATTTGAAGATCGCCCAAATTATCGAGATTAATAAAATTTCTTTTTCACCTGCAGATAGGGTAGATTTTTCTATAGGATCTTTTTGGGAGTCCAATAGAATCACATCATAGTTAGCTGGATTAATAATAATAGTAGAAACATAGTTGTGTTTTCTGAAAATTTTCTTTAGCATAATGGATGCTTCTATTTGAACTTGTTTTAATTTTTTCTTAAGTTGGATTTCTCTAAAGCGCCTACTAAGCGCAATTATTTTTTGAGACTCCAAGAATGAACTTTTCGTTTTGTCGTTATCTCTTAGTGTACTCTGTATTTTATTAATAGAGTTCATAGTATTTTCGAACTCGGTTTTCAATTGTTCTAAAAGTATCTCTTGTTGGCTTAGCTCAGCATCTAAACGGTGTAGAGTGAGTTGGATATGTTCCATTCGCTCAATCATACTGCTAAATTCATTAGTTGTATCGTTTACTTTTAGTCGTTCTCTAAGTTCTTGAAGTTCATTTAGCTTATTCTTGTTCTCTGTAATAACATTTATTACCTCTTGATCCAAACCACTTTCAACCTTTAAGTACATATTTTCAATTAAGCTACTTTCGGAAAAAGAAGCACCATGTATTTGAGCGATCTCCTCTTCAGGTTTTAATAAATCTAATAATTTTTCTTTCATTATATTACTTTCATCTGTTCCGATCTCACTATTAAGAGAATATAAGATCTCCTGTATCTTTTCGGTCGTAAGCTTTGTATCCAGTTGCTTATAAAGCTGCATAGACTCTTCATTTTGGATCTGTTCTCTGGTTTGTCCAAGCAATTCTTTTGTTAAGTAAAATGGTAATAGATTTGAGACAAATTCCTTTATTTTCTCCAAGTTTTGCTTTCGGTAAACTTCAATATGATTCATTTCGGTTATGATTTCATCACGTTCAGACTTTACTAGACCACCATATCTTTCAAAGTCATTTCTTAGCTGATGATATTCACCAGATAAATCTTCCTTCTGTTGATTTAGTTCTTTTATTTGTAACTCGGTGTGATAAATCTTTCGTCTTGTATTTTTTTCATTGGTGTTTAAATCATATAATTCTTGTTCAAGTGAGTTTAATTTTTTTGAGTCAATGTCTTGAGTTGAATAATTTTCTAGATCCATTTCAAGCGTTTCAAATAGGTCTAGATTAAAGACAACCTTTGAAAGATTTTTTAGGTAGTCGGAAAGTAGGTCCTCATTGACAATTCTAGCTATTTCCTCACCATCAAATAAACATAAATCTAATAATTGAGGAGGCATGATTTCTTTTAATTTTGATTGAAATAGTTCTTTATCATACTCAGTAAGGTGTTTACCATTAGCAATTAGTTCAAAATTTTCTTTTATGTTTTGATCATTTGTATGCCAATGCCGATGTAATATATAATCAATTTTCTCGAAGTTATCGACTAGAGAAAATTCTAATTTTATTCTAAAATTGTTTTCGCAATTTTTTTTAGCATTATGGTTTAAGATGCTTTTTACTCGTTTGAAGTAGTCTGCATTTTCGGTTTTATATCCATAACCGTATGAACCAAATAATCCTAACTTAATAGCATTTAATAATGTTGTTTTTCCTGCACCATTTTCGCCGCCAATTAAAATTACATTACTATTGTTCTCAGTGCGAAAGTCGAAGGAGTTAACCCCTTTATAAGCTCCGATGTTAGTTAATTGAATTTCATTAATAATCATTGTATAACCCTCATTTTCTACTTTTATAAATGTAGATAATCTTGTTTTAGCGCTTTGCTAATTTCGTCCAATAAACCTCTTCTAACTTTATACCCTGAGTAGCTTTTTTCGATTGAAACTAACTTCTTTAGAACATTAAAATCGACCTTAAATTCGTCTGCTAATAATTCAAGGTCAGAAATTTGGTCTTTATCGAAAAGTGGGCGGTCGTCTATTTCCCAATCAATTGAATAGCCCATAATTTCTTCAAAAATAGTAGGGATTTGATCCTCCCAATCACCATTTTTAAACCAAATTTTACGGATTTCTTTTAATTCTTCTATACTAATTAATTCATGATGGGGGTCATCTGGATGTTTTAGGTCTTTTTGAACCTTTAGGAGCTCAATTAGCATTTCTTTACGTGTTTCCATTGTAAAAGGTCCTAAACCAAGTTGTGCGTGTTTTGTAATAATTTGCCCATCTAATGTTTCCTCTTCATATGTCACTAATAACATCTGATCTTCTGGCGCACTTAAATCGATATTGTGTTTAGTAACATGGTCTTTAAAATTTTCTCTTTTTACAACTGTATAATCAGCTAAAGGCACTGACTGTTTTGGCCTGCCAGCTTTTTTTGGAATTAGCACATGAGGTTTCCCGTCTATTTCCTCAATTTGTATATCTTTATAATAAACTTGGCCGTTCATTCTGTACTTCATTCGTCTGCTACGATCATCTCTAATTGACGTTAACCAATTTCGATAATTTAACAATGGTTTTAGCCAATCATGTCCACTATGAATAAAACCACTTAAAGCTTTATCTTCATTAACAACTGTACAAACCCAACAACCAAAACGACTATTCCCACATGAACCGGCACTTTCTTTTATTGTTTTATCAACAACGAGAGGACATTCTCCGCTATTGGAATCTTGATAAAGTCGATTGAGTTCATGATTGTCATCACCCCATGGTGACGGGTGATTTAAAAGGTAGTACCAAACATCATCTAAGGTAAAACTTCTGATAGGAGCATAGACATAGGCATTTGTTAAAGTTGAATGGCGCATAAAAGTCTTTCCATCTACAGAATGAGAACGAATAACATTTCCGCGTGTTTGACTTTCATCTTCACGAACTCCTAGAACCATAATAACTTCTCCGAACGACGACACCTTATCCATAATAAATTGATTCGCCGGATCTATTTTTAATCGATCTGTGCACCATCTGAATTTTTGGTTTGGGGTGGGATAGCCTTTGCCAATGATATTTACCCAAAAAGAATTCTCATAAACAGGTTTAACTTTGTGAGTTTCAAAGGGTAAGTCTCTGTTTAAAGCTTCGTCCTGAATTCTTCTTAAAGTTTTATTAATAGAATTTATGATTAAGGGCGTTTCTACTAATGTATCAGAAGAAATTACATAAACCTTTTTATGTAATTCTTCATTAGGCATCTCACTTAGGGCTTCAAAGACAAGTTGAACTACTACTGTAGAATCTTTTCCGCCACTATAACCTACTACCCACGGGCGATCATCAAGTTTATATGCTTTTTTTATCTGCTCTTTTGCTTCATCTACGAAACTCATATTCTTATTAAGTAGATTACTAATGATGCCATTTTCCATATTAAACTACTCCTTTAAAATATTTATCTTCCAGTGCTTGCTCCGATTCTGTCAAAGGTAACCCTATTAACTGTTTGATTCTATTAGAGGTTAGTTGAATTGTATAGGTAGTTTTTTGGATCCGTCCATTTTGGTTAAAGGAGCGACCAAGCCAATCATTTGTATTACTTCTATTCCAGTCAATTTTTGATAGTTTTTCAATATAATAGATCCAATCTATTTGATGGTAATTCCTTAAATAATAGCCGACTAATCCAACTGCTTCAATAAATACACCATGCCCGACAATGAAATTTGCTCGTAATTCCCGTGTTGTTAATTCTTTTTTAAAGACCAAATCCCATTCTACAATAGTTTCGCACAAGACACGCCAAAATTCTCGTAGAAATTCATCATCTTCTAGAGTGATTTCGTCGCCTTTACTTTTCCCTAATAATTTGAGATTTGTATTAAAAATATGATTTAAGGCTAGTATTTTTGGAGAATTTTTGGATAAAGACACCCTTTCTTTATCTGTATATCTATTTAGTAAAGGAACTGTTGATATTATGTCCTTTGTTAGTAAAGCTAATCGATCACGATGGTCATAAAGAATTCCAATTGATGATGTAGTATTAACCGCGTGCCGATTTAAATCAGAAAATATTTGCTGAGATTTTCGTAGACCCTCATCGTGAAAAAATACAACAGAGATTGTTTCGTTGCCAAGTTCAGGTGAAATCTTTAAAGCTTCCTCAATAGCAGCTCGTCTATGTTGGCCGTCATTTATTAAAAATCTAGCGTCTAGAGCAATTCTTAATTGCCCCAAATCTTTTGAGGTAGGTTCGCTATTAAATGGATAGAATTGAATATCACCATCAATTGATGCTGTAATAGATGAAAAAACATAATCATTCTGGTTTTCTACAATATAATTTGTCATTTCCGGTATTCTAGCTTTATTTAGAATTCTTTGTGCTCTATGTTCGGGTGGGATTTCTTCCTCATCAAATAGAAATATTTTAGGAATAATTCGTAAAGGGCACATAGCAACAAAATACTCTTTGCCTGCTTGAATCCCTCTGATAGCTGGAAAATTATAACTAAAAGTTGCGTCCATATCTAAACCTCCTGATTACGTACGTAAATTGTTAATTTGATTATAATTGTTTTTTTTATGATATACAACTAAAAAGCCGAACTATTATTCGTTTTATAAGTAATCAAATTAATTGACAAATTTCGATATCGCCTTATTTATTAAATAGAGGGGAAATATGGTAATATTAAATAATAAGTATAATAAATCGGAGATGATTAAGAAGTGAGTTCGGAATACTTTTTAGGTTTCTTAGAGGAAATCAATCCAATAGCTGCTCAAAATGCTAAAAAGATGGAAGAGCTTTTATTCCATGATCCAAGCAGCTCTATTGTAAAAGCTAGATTATTTGCTGAAGCTATTTTAAATGATGTTTTTAAACAAGAAAATATAGATCCTCCATACTTAACAACTTTATTTGACAAGATATCATTCCTATCAAGGGAAGGTTATATTATACCAGAAATGCAACAATCGTTAGACACGATCCGTATGTCTGGAAACAAAGCTGCTCATGATGGAGAGTTTAATGATATTACGGTAGCTTTTAAATTGCATAAAGAAATGTATAAGATTGGGGTATGGTTTTATGAAGTTTATTCACTTGAACAACTTAAAGTCCCTGTTTATGAAACACCAAAACCACCTCAGAAGGAAAATATTCAGGAAATCGTGAAAAAGCAAATACTAGAAATATTGGGTGCAGGACGTTTTGAACATGACGCCAATGTTAGTCAAGAAGACCAAGTGAATAATAATTATAATGAAGAAAAGCAAAAGATTATTAATATAGATGATGAAAAAATTGAACCATTCAATATTCTTACAAAGGATCTTGGTACTGGTGAAAGTTACTTGCTAAGAGAATTAGGGAGACTTAAGGATTCCTCCCAAGAAGCGATTGAAAATGCAAGTCAGTTTAGTGCTTTTAAGAATTACTTACACGTAGATCGGAAAATTCAATTAGATCTAGAATTAATACTTAACCAAAATAAAGATAGACAGAAAGGTAATTTAATACTTCTGTGTGGGAGTGTAGGGGATGGGAAATCACATCTTTTAGCATATCTTGCTGAGAAAAAGCCGGAGTTATTAGCGAGCTACACCATTTTTAATGATGCTACCGAAAGCTTTTCACCTAATAAAAATGCTATGGAGACTTTAGAAGAGGTTCTACAGGATTTTTCGGATCAAAAAATAAAAGGATCTACTGAGAAAGTGATTCTTGCTATTAATATGGGTGTCCTACACAATTTTATCAATACTCAACACAAAGAGTTTTCGTATAAACAGTTAGAAGAATTTATACACCAAAGTGACCTGTTTTCACAAAATATTACTACACATTTTAGCGATAGTGTTTTTGATTTATTAAGTTTTGGAGATTATCATTCGTTTGAACTTACTGAAAAAGGTCCAACATCAAGCTTTTATTTGTCTTTATTACAAAGAGTGTTTAACTCTTCTGACCAAAACCCTTTTTATCTAGCATTCAAGGAAGACCAAAATAGTCAGATCCATACGATGGTACACGAAAATTATAAATTGTTACAAAATCCTTTTGTCCAAGAACAAATTGTTCAATTAATTATTCAAACGATTATTAAGAAAAAACTAGTTATTTCTGCTCGGGCCTTTCTAAACTTTGTAGCGGATTTGGTTATTCCGGATAATGTAACTAATCGTACACTAATGTCTGAGTTTGAAGTACTTAAGTTTTCATTACCTAATTTATTATTTAATCGAAAAGATCGATCACCTATATTGCAAGCAATGAGTCAGCTTGACCCAATCCACAAAAGATCTATCTTTATTGATCAGTTAGTAGTTGAGTTGAATACTCTTAATGAATGGGACTTGGTTATAGATCAGTATATAAAAGATCAAACTCCAAAAAAGTGGTTAACACCGTTTGTTTCCAAGGATAGCTTGACAGAACACTCGTTTAATTTGTTTTTTGAGTCTTTCATTAGAATCACTTTCTTAACAAATAAGGATTTTGCAATTAACATTAGTGATCGTAGTTACATAGCCTTTTTACAAAACCTTTATTATTTTAATACCGGAGACAGAAGAAAAATAAAAGCGTTTTATGATGAAATCAAAACGGCTATTTTTAAATGGAAGGGAAGTCCAAAAAAGGAGTATATTTATTTAAATAAACCTTCTGAAAAATATCGTTTATCACAAAAATTAAGCTTACGTCCGACAATAGACCATTTAAAACCAAACACAAATGATGTTTTGGAATCTTTTAAATCATCTATTGTACTTGGATATCATGGTGGTAATAGTGATGATAAAATCTTTTTAGATATCGATTATCCATTATATTTGTTATTAACAAGAGTAAGGGATGGGTATAGACCCAATAAAAAAGACGAAGAAGATGCGATTAGGTTCGTTGAATTTATTGAAAAAATAATGGCTTTTGGGGAAAAGAAACAGGAATTACTTGTTCATTTTCCTAAGGATAATCGCTTTTATATGATTAAGCGTGATGATTTCGGAGCTTTTGTATTTGAAAGGGAGTAATAGCTGATGGTTCGAACGTTGGATCGAGAGTACTTAAATGAACTTTTTACAAAAAAAACAAATCACGATACTGGAAAAACTTTAGATGTTCTACCATTCACCTCGCAAACGGGAGCAATTAGAGATAAATTTCATAAAGTAATGGGGGAATATGTTAGGAACATTTGTCAACTAAAGTATGACGAAAAATCTTTGGGTAATAGGGAGTTTTATGTATCATCAAAAGAAAATGAATTAAGTGAATATATTGCAAGCAATGTTGAATTTAATAACGATGATGAAATGTATGATTTTACCAGGTTTTTAGATCAATATTTATTTAGTCAGGATGAAATTAAACCGATCCATCCATTTTTATTTAATTATATGAGCATTAAAGTAGATAAGGATAAATTGGAAAATGAATTAAAAAAATACGGTCAATTCTTAAATGAAGTTTTTGGTAAAAACAATTCAGAAATAACATCTATTTTTACTACTAAGGATTCCGAAGATATATTAACTGAGCTGATATTAAGTAAAATGGATGCATTAAAGGAAACTAAAGTAAAAAGTGTTCAGTATCAGCCATTACTTAACTCTTTTAGCGAGCTTTATAAAGAAGACCTTATATATTTAAGTAAGTATAAAGACTATTTTTTAGCGTCATTTCCATTGCTTACACATTACTATGTCTTTATGTATGCTTGTCAATTGTTACTAAAATTTGAGCAATATACTGAATCGGATTTCAATAAAGTTCATCCCCTTTATTTTGCACTTGAGTGGGAGTCAATAAGTAAACGAAGAAAAGCTGCTGACGAACTAGAGGGATTTAAATTTATTAAAGAAAAGTCAATTAACCTTTTTAGACATATACATACGATCTCTCATTTAAGTCATAATTCATTAAATGAAGATAATAAGGCTGGAATAAGTTTTATGCCCTATAGTGAGCTTTATGACAGAATTAAAGCAAAGGGCAATGAATATGAACAAGAGTTCTTAAAAGAACTTAAACAATGGATTCAAGATTATTCTATATATAAGAAGGTTAACGTAGTAGATCATTCTGAGGACCTTCCTGCCGCATTTAGAGTCTTGTTTACTTGTTTAAAGGAAGGTATGAGTGCTAATGTTTGTAAAAAATATGGTGAAAATATTGAGGATTTAGGTGCAAACCAATTTATTAAAACTAGAGGCAGTTTAGGCCAGGTGCTTAACGTAAAACATGAATTTTTACTGTTACTAACAGCTGTCTCGGTAAAGGATAAACGCATACCTTTAAATGAATTATTTAAAGAATACGAAAAAAGAGGAATTAAATTTGATCGTTACTCCAAAAAAGAGATTATAAAATTATTTGATAATCTAAATATCTTAGATAAAAAAAGTGATAGTGGTGATGCTCAGTATGTCAAGCCAATTCTATAATTATATATCTTCCTTATTAGTCGATTATTTCAGACAGATCGAGCTAAAACAAGGTGATCGTTTTTATCTTCAACTTGATAGTGAATCTGATGTTGAAGAGTTAGTAAAAGCGTTAGAAAGTATTGAAGGAATAAATACATTTAAATATAAGCATGAGCTAGGTGAGGAATATACAACATTTTATATTCCTTTTAGAAACATAAAACTTGTCATAGCTCATACTTCTGAATATGTCAAACCAGATTTCCTCGTTACTTTACGAAACTTAGTTGGAGAGCAAAAAGGAGTTTGGGAAAGTACGGCATTAGTAAGTATTGTTTCGGAACAATTGGACTCAATTCAAGGAGGTAGTAGTGATTTACAAAAAGAGGGAATGCCTTTACACCCCTCCTCCCTATTTACTAATTTAAAAAATGATATTGAAAATAGTGTGTTGGAAAAGGTTGACCAAATTATTCTATTAGATAATCTAGAGAACTTAATGAAAGAACAATCAATTCAACAAATAACATTCTTTGAATTTGAAGATATATTTACGACACTACAAAAAGGGTCAATTGAAGATGCTGAATATCATAAATTTGGACTTTTTAAAGATCCAGATTTAGCAAAATTTAAAGGTAAAGATCAAAAAGAACGTTTAAAAGAAAATAGAGAGTTTTATGATTACGTTAGAAAAGTTCATGATTTCGGTTTGGAAGAAGAAGAGTTAGAAAAGAGATTCTCGCCTGATGGAGCAAAGGAATTGATAGCAGAGAATTGGCGAGAAGTATTGTTTCCAAAGGTTCATAAATTTAACGAGGACTTTAAAAAGTTAAATAAAAAGAAAAAAGTGGATTATACTTCTTTAAAAGCAAAGGATAAATTATCAATTTGGGACAAACCGTATAGGGAGACTGCAGCGGGGCGAAGAAAGAGACATATTGTAATTTTTAACCCTGAACAAAAAGAAGAGGTTGAGTTGCAAATTTCTTTTAGTCTAAGTGGGAATGACAAAAGTTTATCTTCGGATTTCCTAAAAGTAGCGAAGATATATAATGAGAGTCTAGAAGTTGATGTGAAATTAACAAATATTGGGGCAAAAATTTTTACAAAAAAAGATAAACCAACATTTGTTAAATTAGCATATAAACATGATAACAAAGCATCATTAGGGGCTGAATTCTATATTGCAGTCTTACCATTGGACCCTATATATTTAGACCGTTATCGGTCTATGTATATTGTAGATCCAACTAATAACTTTATTGCGCTTTATTTTGAAAACGATGAATTAAGTTTTGGAAATGGCATTGGGGTAAAGAAAGTAGAGGTTTCTGAGGATAATATGCTAGTTTCAGTTTTAGAAGACGAGAGGTTAATTCTCACTCCGCTGCCTGAAGCGTTTAATGATAATGATGAATTAAAGATTAAGATTCAATTTCAAACTGCTACTATTCCTCTTCTTTTAAAAAATGAATTACCAGAATCTATGCCAATCACTGGCCAACGATTATGGAAACTTATAAGAGAAACGAATACAGATGTTCAGTGGATTAGAGAAAATAATCGATTAATACTTGAAAATCGAGAGTTTTATTTTCATTCAGAATATCGCGACTTCTTTGAATGGGAAGATTATTGGGTTGAAAATGGTATAAAAAGCGCTAGATACGAAGCTGAAATACTACACCCAGAAGATATAAAATTAAGTGATGATCTAAAAGAGGCTTATAGTCGATTTATTACATATTTTAAAATTAAAAACTCAATACCTAGTTTATGTACTATAACAGAGGATCTAAAGAAACGAGCAATTGATCTTATTAATGAATATCAAAAAGAAATAAAAAGCTTTAAAAATGGGAATCCAGCAGGACGAAAGGGTAGAGACTTATTCAAACTTGGAACTATTCAATCTAATGGTATTGTATATTTTACTCCTTTTCATCCAATAATGATTGCGTTTAAACTCAAACTATATGAATTATTAGGTACAGAGGAAGTCGATAACAGTATTTTAAATCGGCTGAATCCAGATGCCCTGGTTCCATTTCTTTATGACGAGAATGAGGATTTGTATAAACCTGACCACCAACAAGCTGCTATAGATTGGTTAACGTTTAAACATGTAAATAAAGTCTCTGTCTCAGATGCAAATCTTTATTTAGCAAAAGTTGTAAATGATAAACTTACACAATTTAAAGACCATTTTTCATATTTATTTATTGAAAAGTCTCAGGCTCCTTTGCAAATAAACATTATTAATATTTCAAATGATTTAGAGGTTATTCGCGGGATTTTCTTATGGATGTTAAAAGAACTAGATCATGAAGGACCTGAAAAAATAAAACCTGTAGAAGTTACACTATATAAAGAAGAAAACTCAGAAAGTTCGTTTGATTTATATGCTCGTACAGAAACGGTATCACAGTTTGAAGAATTATTCGATATTAAATTAAATTCAAAGGAGCTGGATGGAGAAGATATCCTAAGAATCATAAGAGAAAAATTGTTTTTTTACAAACAAGAACCTAGTGCTGAGTTAAGATATGCTCACATCTCTTTTTATAAGATGCATGCCCAAGAGCATCATGCCGTTCAACCTATAAAAGAGATGACTTCCGGACTAACTATTGACGGACTGTATTCTAGCGTACCTTCAATGAAAGATGAGGAAAATTATAAAAGTGGCTTTGGTACAAAAGCATATTGTGTGGAAGGAGAAAATAATTACTTAACTAGCACAGCATATAATGTTAATGAACTAGCAGCCAATTTAAGAAATGGTGGAAATGACAGTTATCGAAAAGGTGAAGCTATTTTCTCACGGACAACTACTGCAGATGAAGAAACGTTAGAAAGAATATTCAGTTCGTCTTACTGGGTTACTTTTATTGATCCACTTATTGATTTGGAATTCTTCAACAGCTATGACGGGAATCTAGTCGTTATTCATTATAGTGATCAATATTCTTCATCTAGTCGTTATGATGCCATAACGGTGACAGATAAATCACACCAATACTATGCAGTTATTAAGGAATTTCTAAAACTGAAAGATGTTAAGGGTTCCGATAAAAATGTCCAAAATACCATTAAAGCTTTCAACACATTTAACGGTGAATGGCTTTTAAAAATTATTGGGAGTAAAGGTCATTATGACCGAGAAAAGTTAAGTATTATTTCAGCAATTAAATATTCCGTTTCTTATTTTGATCATCCAGATATTTTATGGGTTCCGATTTCACTTGAGGAAATTCTTCGTGTTGCCGGGGCAGTGAGCCTGAATAAATCTGAAGGTATATTCACGGCAAAAAACCTTGGCGTAAAAGGGAGTCACAGCGATGATTTGCTGTTAATTGGTTTAGAGTATAACAATGATCAAATATCACTTTACTTTTATCCAATCGAAGTGAAAATTGGAATTAATAAAGGAGAAGTATTAGAGAAGGCAAGAGTGCAGGTAAAGAAGACAAAACATTTATTTGTAGATGTATTAACTGGTGAAAGTGGAGAGTTTTTTACTGGAAAGTTTTATCGGAATTTCTTTGCCCAATTACTGCTAGCTAACGCTCAGAAAATTGATCAAAGTGAATTCTGGAATGATAAAGAATACAAACTTTCTGATGAAATTATTGAAAAACTATTGAAAGATGACTATCAAGTTTCAGACAATTTAAAACCATATATTGGTGACGGGGCGATATTATCATTTCAGAAAGATGCTTATCATAGAAGTGCTCATTTGGAGGATGATATTCTTCTCCTTAACCTTACAGAAAGAGACGGATATGAAGGATTGGTAACACCGATTGAAGAAATGAGACAATGGATTCAAGAAGAACCAAATGATTTTATAAAAGAAGATATGCTTTCGTACATGTATAAAGCAGGAAATAACAATCAGAAGTTACCAAATTACCAAGAACCAATTCACACAGGAATACAAAAAGAATCGTATAAATTGAATAATGGTATAGAATTGGTACCGGAACCAAATATCGAGGGAGAGACTCTTTCTAAATCGCCAACAGTTACAGGGGAAACAACTATAAATAAGTTCGATTATAATGATTCATCTGATATCATTAGGGAAGATGATAAGGTTACAATCCAAATTACAGATGAAAGTCTAGAGCAAAATGAAGAAAGCAGTAAGACTCTCGGATGGGCAGCGTTAGAAAAAATAAGAATAAGATTAGGTAGGGCTGAAAATTCTAACCGAGAAATATTTTGGGAATATGGTAACAAAGGACTTGCAAATCGTCACCTATTGATTTCAGGTAAGTCCGGGCAAGGAAAAACCTATTTTATGCAATGCTTGCTATTAGAAAAATCAAAGCTTGGTATTCCTAGCATAGTAATTGACTATACCGAAGGTTTTTTACCTAATCAGCTAGAACCAGAATTTGTTCAATACTTAGGCGATAAACTTAAGCATAAAATTGTTTACAGTGAAAAGCTACCGATTAATCCATTTCAAAAGAATGCTCGTGATATTGGGGGAATTAATCTACCAGAGTCAAATACAGATGTAGCCGAAAGAATTAAAAGTGTATTTGCGGCTGTTTATAAATCCTTAGGAATTCAACAACAAAATGCTATTTATGAAGCTGTGTTCAAAGGTTTAGAATTATATGATGATCAAATGAATTTAATTAAATTAAAGGAATTGCTTGAGGAAGATGGATCTAATTATGCCAAAACTGCTTTATCACAAATAAGACCGTTAATAGATCGCAATCCTTTTAGTGAAAATCAATCAATCAAATGGAATGATATTGTGGATAGTAATGGGGAAATTCATATCATTCAATTAACAGGTTTCCCGAGGGATGTACAATTAATGATCACTGAGTTTATTCTTTGGGATTTATGGAATTATTCAGTTCAAAATGGTAATAAGAATAAACCAATGCCTGTGATTATGGATGAAGCCCAGAATCTAGATCATACCGAAAAATCACCATCAGCAAGAATATTGCAGGAAGGTCGAAAATTTGGATGGTCAGCATGGTATGCAACTCAATTTTTGAAAGCGCAATTAGATTCAGATGAGTTAGCTAGATTGCAAATGGCTTCTCAAAAGGTCTACTTTTCACCACCAGAGCAGGAATTATCGAATATTGCTGCTAGTTTGGCTAAAGACAATCAAGAAAAGAAACTTTGGGAAAATAAACTTGCTTCATTGAGAAAAGGGCAGTGTATAGTCCATGGCCCAATTAAAAATGAAAATGGGGAATTATCACAACCTACTGTTTTGGTAGTAGATATAATACCACTATCAGAAAGAATATAAAAAAACCCACCTTGGTGGGTTTCAGAGTGTAGAGAAAGGGGTATTTTTTCTCTACACTCTTTTTTGTTTAATGAAAATTAACCTAATATAAATATGAGATAGAATAAGAAAATATCACTCCCAACCACCTAGCCAAGTTTCGCCAGATGGTTGGCAATCTTTTTCATATTCTGGCAAGCTGCTGTAAGTAGCACTTGCTCACTTGCATTTTTAATTCCTCGTAACCGGCAGTAGCGAAGCCCATGCAGTTCTTTTGAATCTGCAAAGCTTCGCTCTACGGTTTCTTTTCTATATTTATAAAGAATTTTTCCTCCTGAAGATAATCGGTTAAGTCTCACCTTCTCTTTATGTTCTTCCCAAACATGTCGGGTGACCACTTTTTGCTTATTTTTTGACCGTGTACATTGTTGTAGGAGAGGGCAATTTGTACATTTTTTAGAGTCGGATTTATATTCACGATATCCTTCCCTTGTTGTGGTACGATAATTTAATTGTTCACCATTGGGACAGACATATACATCTGTATCCGCATCATATGTAAATTTCCACTTTTGAAAAAGTCCTCTTGTCGGTTGATATCTTCTGTGGGCAATTACACCAAAGATCTCACGATCAAATAATCCCTTACATATTGGATTTGTTAAGTATCCAGAATCTAGTGCCACCGCTTCTACGTTAAAATCAAATCGTGAGATTTGACGATCTAATCGCTTGAGATAAGGAACTGAATCATGGACATTACCGGGAGTTACAAAGGCATCTGTTATAATATTGTATTTAATATCGGTTGTACGGTGGTCTAGATAACAGAACATTTCTTGCTTATTATCACGTGACATAAATCCACAATCCGGATCAGTTGTACTCTTCCGGATTTCTTTCGTTTCATTCACCTCCTCTTTTTCCTTTAGAGGCTTTTTTCCATATTTTACTCGATCTTCCTCAATGGCTTTATTTAATTCCTCTACATATTCACGTGTCTCCACTTCAACTTCTTCTTTTATGAATTTATGCTTATTTGCATTTGCCTTTAAATGAGTTGAATCAGTAAACAAGACTCTCCCACCAACCATTTTGTGATTAATGGCTTGCATAACACTTTCATCAAAGATCTCTTGAAAAATGTCAGTATCTTTAAAACGCATTCGACGGTTCCAACTTATAGTGGAGTGGTGTGGCACTGGATCAGTTAATTTAAGACCAAGAAACCAGCGGTAAGCAATGTTCATTTGTATTTCACGTTCAAGTTGTCTTTCTGAACGGATACCGTAAATATAACCAATAAACATCATCTTAAATAAAATAAGTGGATCCAACGAAGGACGTCCATTATCTTCGCAATAGTACGGTCGAACTCTTTCTGGAATAAATGAAAAGTCTATGTACTTATCGATTTTTCTTAATAGATGATCTTCAGGGACAAGGTCTTCCATAGATACAAATTCAACTTCGTTTTGAGTATTTTTTCTAGTGTTAAACATACTAATCACCATCCTATCTATATTACCTATATTATACCAAATTAACGCGGTGAATTGTTAAAGTTAATGATGAAAAAAATAGACTGTCGAGGGTTTCTCGACAGCCTGAAACCCACCTTGGTGGGTTTTTTATAATATTACAAGTCTGAAATCTTCGATTGAATTTTTATTTTCAAAGTCTTGCTTTAATCTTCTTAATCCTTTTTCAATAAATGCTAACATGTGCTTGTGAAGCTGATCCTCGTCTAAAGAAGAGGATACTTCATTAATGATTAAATGTTTGAAAAGTAAAAACTCTTTATCCTTGATGATATTGTCTGGGATCGTCCACTTATTCTTTCCACCTGGGTAATCTTCAGTTACTGGACCATCTGAAACTGCTATTCCTTTGGAGAGTGCAATTTTAACAGCCATAGGTCTCTCAACTTCTAGCGTATCAGCGATCATATCCAAAATTTGTTTTCCTTCCTCCGAAAGAGTCATTCTCCGATTTGCCATTTCATCACCCTTTAATAAAGTTGAAATATCCGTCACGAATAATCGTATATTTCTTTGTTTCATCATAATCTAGCATATATTGTTTATAGGAATGTTCTTCCATAACTTTGACATATTCTTCAGTAATCTCAGTATCAGTAGATAAGATAATAACTTGATCACTGAGCTCTTTATAATAAAAATTAATTAATCGGTTTCGATGGTAACTATCCAATCGACCAAGAGGTGTATCAATCACCATTGGTAAAGATAGGTCAGACGCTTTTGTTAAGGCCCAAATTAAAGCAGAAGAAATCATTTGCATTTCACCAGCGGAGCGATCTTGAATGCTAATCTCCTGCATACGATCATTGTACAAACGAATTGTGTAAGTCTCTATATCAAATTCAATCTTTCCGAATTCATCTTGCTTCCTAAAAAGCTTTTGTAACATAGATGAAAATTCTTCTTTTATATAAGTAGCTTTCATCTTGGTCATTTCAGTAACATACTGAGTCATTGCCTTAATAGTTTGCTCTACTTGTATATTACGCTCTTGGAGCTCTTCTAGGTTTTCATCTTGACCTGATAATCTGGTTAATTTATTTAATAAACTCGTTTTTTCATCTAGCGCTGCGTTTAACTTCTTTGTGAGTGTTTTATATTTTAAATTGATTTCACCTAATTTTTTTACTAATATATCAATTTTGTTGTTTTCATCATCGATATTAACAGCTTCAGGTGCATTACGAATTTTTACTTCTAGATCTTTTAAATCTTGTTCTAATTTATCAATCCTATTAATTAAGTTTGAAATTTGGCTTTTATCTTTTGGTGAAATTGTTGTTAAATATGTGTAATCATTGTTTGATATGTCATGGATTTCTTTTGTATCATTGGGTATCGTATTTCTTATCTTGTTTTCTTTTATCCAAATTTCTTCACCTAACTGTTTAATTTGCGATAGTTGCTCGGAAGATAAGGGTGGATCAATATCCTTATTCAGTAACTGATCCATAAAATTTCTATAGGGTGTCAAAGAAGCAGTTTGTAAGATCCTCTTATGACTTAATTCATTTTCAAGTTTAAGTTGTTTTTTTAAGTTCAAGATTTTATTACGCAGAATAATATTAAGCATATTGTGTTGTAAAAAATCATGTAACTCTTTTTTTGCATGTTCAATCTCAGTGGCAGTGCGGGATTGTTGCTTAACTATTGCTTCTCGTGATTTTGAATTTTGTGAAATTTTTTGATTGCGTTCTTGTTTTGCATCACTTATTAGTTTTTCGTATTTACGAACTTCGGAAGACAGTTTGTCTTTTCTGACTTCAAGTGTTTTAATTGTTCCATTAATTTCGTCCAACTCAGTCTCAATGTTTTTTAATTTAATTTGGCTAACTGATCGTGCCAATTTATTTTCGATAGAACTTTTAAGTGAACGAAGATCGATTAACATTTGCTTATAAGCGTCCATTCCGGTAATTTTATGGATTGCTTCTTTCATTTCTTCACTATTTTGCCGTAGCACAATATCCTTGATTTCCTCACCATCAAAAATAAAGAATGGTGCAGCGTGATAGGGGATAATTTTATCGATTAGTTTGTTATAAGCTTCAATATTATCAATTCGTGCATGTTTTGAGTGTGTTGCATTTGGCTTTCTGACATAAAGTTCCCGTTCTTCGTGGCTAACTCTTTTTAAATGGTCAAAATACCATTTCACTTTTAAGTTCCATTCTTCACCTTTGTCAGTTTCTATAACTAACGAAACAGAACAGTTTCTGCCCCCTTCATCATAGAATGTATTGTTAATAACGTTTGAAAACACCCGTTTATGTTCCTGTTCCGTCATTCCACGTTTACCAAAAAGAACATAGGTTATAGCCTTAAGAATAGTGGTTTTCCCTGCTCCGTTTAATCCACCTAGTAAAATGAGGTTTTTTCCTTTTTCCTCTCTAATCTCTTTAGGTATATATAAGTTAACTTCTTGAACACCATAATACGTTTTAAAATTATCAAATATAAGTTTTTTTAATAACATGAACAATCACCTTGCTAATTATTTTTTGAAAAATAGTCAATTAACTCTTGATATTCATTAATGCGGTTACCTTGACTAACATTTTCATATGAGAATTTTTCAGAGGCACGGATAATCTCACGTGCCAACTTTAAAGAGATATTATTTTGATTGCAAACTTTTGCTAATAATTCAATTTCTCTTTTTTTAATTTCTTTCATATCTTACACCCTTTATTGAATCGGTAATTTATTTTAGTAAAAAATATATATTATTTTAATTTTAACATATAAAAGAAATAAAATTCCTATAGAAAAAAACAATTGTGCATTATGTGACATAATATTGAAAAGAATTTCCGCATTAGTTGGTTGGAAATTGTCAGTTTTTCTGCTTTTCGAGGAAATAACTAAGTAATAATTGTAACTATTGCTCTGCCATTTTATTAGTTGTCAAAGTGAACGCTGAATTTTAGAAATAACACTGTCGGATTAAACTCTGTGCCACACCCAAAAAAAGTTAGGCAAATCTTTAATGCATGATTCAAATTGAAACAAATAAATCAAGAAGCAAGCAAGTTCTTTAGTGCTGTTTTTTTAACTCTCCTAATAGTCACAATTAAAAAGTTACATTCATAAAGGTTCTACTAATGGCTTGATAAGGGTTTCATTGAATAATTAGTAAAATTTACAGAGGATTCGTAATTTCAATTCGCTTAGGATATGAAAAGTGTTATAAGTGAAATGCCACCTTTATCCACTCAACTTCTGTTAAAACAAATACTTAGTAACTCACCATTATGGGATAATGTGTTATCCATGCCACATTGAATCAAGCTTGACCAAAGTCCCAACAAACTTCACTAGGTCAATAGACCTGTCCCTCGTTCCATAGTATAATGGTACATAATTTGTATTATAGAAGAATATTTTTTAAACGTAACTTTTATGCACAGGGTAACTTTATGAGCGTTCTGTAAGGGTTGGTAAACGAACCATTTCCGTATCCATATGTCCTTGTCCTAGTGAGTGATAAAAAGTGTGGGGTTCCATTCCAATCGAAGTACGTTTTGATTATTGTCTATAAGGCGCAATACCTTTCACCTATATAGTTAAAGTATTATCTTTACTTACGAAGTCATTATCTAACAATCTAATGTTTCTATCTGATCATAATCAACGTATTTTTAACTTGAGTAGCTGGCCTAGCGAAGCAAAAATTGATATTGTGGGCCGTTAATTATTAATTTGTCTAATATGTTACTAACAAGTGTATAAGAGGTTTATCGATATCGACAATGAAGTAAAGCAGTAGAGTGACTGAAAATACTGTCTCGAGAAGAGCAAGAGAAAAAATTGACTATTACCTGTGTCTTATAAGGGGGATGTATTTTGGCGATTATTTATCCTAAACAACCAGATTTTAAAAATGATGCAGAAGAAATTGTATATACTATAATAAAGCATACTTTACCAGCTGACTATATTTGTTACTTTAATTATCAAGTGAACCATCACCGCTTTGATATTGCCCTGCTTGTTCCAGATAAAGGAATTGCGGTAATAGAGGTGAAAGGGTGGACAGGCGAACACTTAACCGTAGAAGACAATAATAGTATTTTATTCCAGCCATTATCAGGGATGGAAACCTCAGAAAACTCACCGTTATACCAGGCTGAGCGATATCAATATAATTTAGTTAACTTAGTTCAAAAAAAATTGAATAAAAACTTCCTGGTAATCCCTATGGTCTGCTATCCAAATATGCAAGAAAAAACCTTTGCTAAAAAGCGGATGGACATAGTTTCTTCAATTGAACAAACAATTGTAAAAGAGGATATGTTGGACGGTGAAAAATTAAAAAATAAAATTCTGTCCTTATTTCAGAGTATAAATGAAAAGAAGTCCACAGATAAGTTCCATTTTCAACATATGCTTGAATTCAGAAGACTATTTGAAACAGATGAGCAAATTAATGCATCGTTACCTAAATTAATCAAAAAAGAACAATCGAAAAAAGATGTAGATTCTAAAAGGAAAATTTACTCATTATTGCGTTATATCTCTGAAGATGTAAACGAAGAAGAGATGTTAAAATACTTTAAGAAATGGATAAATGGTACTAAACTCTATTTTATTTCAAGAAAAAGAGAGCTACTAAACAAATTTAAATCAAACTTTGAAAAATATATGAAGGAACAGAAAATCGATCCAAGGTTTCTATTTGATGAAACCGAAATAACGGATAACTGCATTCGTACATTTAATTTTCAAATCGCTTATATTAATGAACGGCCACACTCCTCTTTTGAGATTTTTAATGGCGATGCAGAGGAAGTAGCGAAATATGAAGAACGTTTAAATGCTTTTCATAACAATAGTGAATTTAACAAGGATCAATATTTAATTGAACATGCTCCTATCAATACAAACATAAATATTAAAGCGGGTGCCGGTACAGGAAAAACGTATTCGATGGTATCTAGAATTAACTTTCTGATTTATGAGCATGGGTTAACGGCTGACCAGTTAAAAGAAGCAATTGTACTTATTACCTTTACAAATGAAGCTGCGATGAATATGAAGAAACGCCTTCAAGAAAATTTTAAAAACTATTTTCTTTTAACACGAAATCGTGAATTTTTTGAAATGATTGAAATTATTAGTGATATGAACATTTCTACCATTCACTCATTAGCAAAACGCATTCTACAAAACTATGCCTCGAAGATTGGTCTTGGTAAAAAGTTTCGCATTGTTACAGGAAAGTATGAACGTACTAAGTTTATTGAAGATGTTCTAGATGATTATATTAATCAAGAGTTAGAAGGTGACCCACAATTACTTGCTGACTTGAATACGAGTACGTATCATTTGCGAAAACGATTAAAGCAGTTTCTTGACAAATTAGACAATAAAAATGTAGATCTTGTAAATGATACTTTAACATTTGGGAACTCTAGCAATGAGGAGCTAGACCACTTAATACAAAAGGTATTAAAGAAGGCAGAAAATCACTTAGTGGATTATTTTAATAACCAAAACCTACTAAGGTTAAAAGATTTAATGGTTCGCATTAAAACTATTATGCTAGACCCTGAACGGTTCGCTTCACTAAAGGCGGAAACAGAAGTATTTAAAAACAGAGTGAAGTATGTGTTTGTCGATGAGTTCCAAGATACGGACGATGTTCAAATAAAACTATTAAAACAATTTCAAACCCTACTAAACTATAAGTTTTTCTGTGTTGGAGACATTAAGCAATGTATTTACCGCTTTAGGGGTGCGGAATCAAGAGCGTTTGATCAACTAGTAGGAGATACGAAGAATTGGGGGATTTCCTACCATTTAGCAAAGAACTATCGCTCAGACAAATATTTATTAGAGAGATTTGAAAGCATCTTTCAACAATGGGGTAAAGGGAAACATCCGAAACTTCAATACGGAAAAGAGGATACGCTTACAAGTCATATTAATAAAAATGAGAATTCTAATGACTTTTTCCGAGGGTTCGATCTTACTAATGAAAAAGAACTGGAAGATCACCTCGTCACCTTACTTAATAACGAGATAGAGAAGCTAAATGCAAAAGGGTCAATTGGTATTTTGGTTCGTGAAAATAGTGATGTAGAGAAAATTAAGCAAATTGGCTTAAAGCGAAAAGACTTAAATGGATACATCGAAACTGATGTTGGCGGGAACTTATTTCAGCTAGATTCTACATTAGATTTCTACAAATTAGTACTTGCATTACGAAATCCTTATTCTGCTCGTCATCTATACAATTTGTATTCAACAGCCTACATTAAAACAGAATTTCCATACGAAAGGGCTTATGAAAATAAAAAAAATACATCTCAATTAGTAGATTTATTTTACAAGAATCCTCCTATTAAGGGGTGGAACGACTATATAATGCAACTAAAATACAAACCCGTTTTATCTGTATTACGTACTATTCTAACCGATATTGACCCTTGGAAAAATTATGCTCAACAGCTGGATCTTTCAAATGCAGCAAAAGGTCACAATTTACGGCTATATAAATATAACCTCGATCTCTTATTTGAGAAATTGTCCACTATCTCGGAGAGTGAATATATAACAATTAATTTAATCGAGCAATATTTAAAAATTATGATACTAACAAAACAAAATGTAGAAAATAGACAAGATGTCGAAGTTGATCCAAATCAAAAGCGTATTTATTGTATGACGATTCATAAGTCAAAGGGACTTGAATTTGATACAGTCATTATTCCGTATACCAATCGTGATATCGAAAATGTTCGTAAAGGTGGAGATGTTGAAGTACTTGTTTTAGAAAATAACGAGGTAGGCTATTCAATAAGGTTTGAATCGGATGAACGGAATAACAGGAACCGATTTAACTATGTTGAAAATGAAAACTTCATAAAAGAGGTAACAAAAGAAAAACGTGAAAAAATAAATGAGGAAACAAGAATCCTTTATGTTGCAATGACAAGAGCAAAGAAGAATTTTTTTTATTATAACTTCCCAAAGGGAGACTACAATACGAGAAACTTAACTTGGTATAAGCTAGTTAACGAGTGTAGAGATTAACAGAAAGGGTTATTTAGATGAATAAAATCTATACGTACGCAGACCCGTTTGCGTTAAAGGAGACTTTCTTTTGGGAAGAAATAAAAGATTCCCCAAACCTTTGTGTTTCACAAACATTAGTAAACGGATTAAAAGCTGCACATGGAAGAGATAACTTCTTATTTATAAGCACAATAGATAACTTTTTGAAGGATTTTTATGAAATCTGGGTTGACAATCCAGAAAATGAAATCAAACAATATTTGTCTTTAAGTGAAGAAATTATTACTATTCCGAACAAGAAACTACAAAAGTCACTTAAGTTTAATCAAAGAGAGGTCATGCAAGCGCTGAAGTTTCTAATTGAGCTTGAGGTCGAGGCAAATGGATTTGATGAATCTCAATGTACAGAAGAACAACAAGTCTTTTTAACTATATATAAAAATTTACTTCCAAAAGATGAATGGGGCAAGTTGAAAAAGATCGAAGACAAAGATCAAGAAAGTGTGTTAGAAAGTGTAGAATGCTTGTTAATTAAAGAAGAAAAAAAGGTAAAAGAACAGAAACAAAAGTTTAAACAGGAGGCTACTATTAAAGAGCAAGCACCTAATGTAGTTGGGAATCGGAGTGCGCGTAGAAGAGCAACCACTTCTAGTGAACGTCAATTGATAGAGCTAGAAAAAGAGCTTCAGCATATAAATAAGATTAAAGAGATGATTCTTAAACCTACTTATACAGTAGACAAGATTGTTATTCATGGGGTACACCAATTCACTCCTTTATTGCTTAAGTTTATTAAACATTTAAACCAAAATAACATCTCTGTGATCTTTGTGTTTCATTATATGGAGCAATATGAGCAAACCTTCGCTACCTGGAAAAGGGTCTATAGCTGGACAGGGATCGATTTCGAAAGTGATCCAACGCTTTCTGTTCCAATTAAGGAGAAATCTTTAGGAAAAGCGATTGGAGATTTAATAGATGGAAAACGAACAAATAGCAATGTGGAAGGGATGGAACTTATCAAATTTGATAACATAACATCTTTTTCAGATCACGTCTCACACATTTATAAAAATGCTAAGGGGCCGAAGAAACTTGCAAATATGGCAGAACACTTCTATGCACCAAATAATAGTCAAGTTCATGAATTATTGAAAATGTACCACCCTGAGCAATTTGGAAATAAGCACTTTTTAGCGTATCCAATTGGACAGTATATTTTAGGTCTATACAATATGTGGGACGCAGATAAAAAGATGTTAATTATTAATGAAAGAAGTCTTAGAGAATGTCTGTCTATAAATATTGTTAATTCAAAAGAAGGAAAGTCCCCTTTACAAATCTATAATAAAATAGCGTTGTTTTTTAAGGACTTACAGAATATCGATCAATTTTTGAAGAGGCTTGATCGTTTAATTAAAGTGGTTGGTGTGATAGAGGAAGGAAAAGAGTGGTTTATAGCGAGACTCAGGGGTTTTTCATTCTATCATTGTTCATCTAGTGAATTGAAATATTTTCAAAAAGTGATATCGGACTTATTTACGATTGCTAATCATTTATTTGGTGAAAATACAAATGGATATGTCAATTACCAAGACCATTTTAAAAGGTTAGTTAAATTAATTTCAACAAACTTTGGGGCTGAGGTTTCCGATGAGGAAAATGAAATACTTGCTTTGCTAGAGGAACGTTTATCCAGGGTTGACCAATTACAAGTAGAAGGAAGTATAGAAGATTTAAAGGAAACGATTCATTTTTATCTAAATCGTCCACAAGATGAAGATGATGCGAATTGGATTGTGAAAAACTTTGAACAACTAGAAGGGGACTTGTTAGTAGAAAAGTCGAAACCTAAAAACCGAACTGCTCTTTCAAATTTCCATCTTAGTATATTATCTGATCAAAAAATGAAAGTCCCTATAAAAGATCTTTTGCCTTGGCCGTTAAATAGTAACTTCTTTAATGCGTACAATGGCTATTTAGAGGAACTCGATACCGTGTTTACATGTAAAAAGGAATATTCCCGATTTATTAGTTACGCCTTCTTTAATGTGAACTATTTTTCCAATGATAAGTTGCTTTTGAGCTTTATAGAAAATAGTGAAGGGGAAAAGGAAACCCCATACTTTTTACTAGACATGGTTGGAGTAAAGGTTAAGAATGAACCTTCTCCAAGAATGGGTGTAAACACAGGGAAAAGGGAACAAGGCAATAATGGAATAGATATTCAATTAAATGAAGTAAATGAAGCGCGTAGCATTTCATTATGTGAGTATCGATATGTTCACGACTATTTACTCGAAGATGATAATTATTTTGAAAATGAGTATCATTGTAAGCTGTATTATCGAGCGATCTTAGTAGAGTGGATTATGCGTGAAAGCAATAAAAGGAATGTAGACCCTAGTAGTCTAGTAGCGGAAGAAAATAAGAACCTGCGAGAGTTTTTTCCATTTTGGAAAGATATAGATTTTTATGATATGGAACAATGGGTTCGAAATGATGTAAATCGAACCCCAGATGACGAGTACCTGCAGTTTAGAGTCCAGTTTTTATATCGAAAACTAACAGATGAGGATGGGGATGATCTATTACGCCCTGCCTGGGAATATGATAGTAGGCACTTTTCAAACGAACAAAAAAAATTTGGTAATAAGTCTTTGCGTAAATTAGATACACACCCATTGCTTTGTCAGTATTGTAAGGTTCGAGACGTGTGTCTTCATCACTTTACAACGGAGGGAGAAAATTGAGTCAATTATTAACAATTGCGATTTCAGAAATGGATCCTCATAAATATAAGGTGATCACGTATGACTTGAATGAAGGGGATTATAAATCCTTGAATATTGAAAAGAGAGATTTCTTTAAAAATGAGAAACCTGTTTGGGATATGTTTGCCGTAACAGAAGCAGATGTAATTCCTGACAGGGGAGAGTTGTTCAAGGTGGTAGGTGAGCCAACCTTCATACAAAACAAAACACCTGAAGAAATGACAGCTTTATTTGAGAAATTACAAATCTCTGCAAGGCGTTTTTATTCCAACTCAAATATCCGTTATGGTGTAGTGAAAATTGGTTCAGTTGACAGATTGAATCCACCTGAAAAAAATAACCGTATTAAACAAAGAGTTGATTTTACATCAAAAGGATTTGAACGTACAGGTGTGTTAATAAAGGATTATCAGTGGCTTACCTATTGGGAAAAGTTACATGAGGAACAATGGGAAGAAAAGCTAAACCATTGGCTAGCATATTTTAATAAACCTGAGGTAAATGTTTACGTTGTGATGTATTGTCATCATTTTAAGAGGAATTTTAATCGCTGGATCTCAGGGTTTCATTGTTTATAAAATTAGGAGCATTCCTGTAATGAAGAAATTTGAGGGTTGAACAAAAAAAGAGCCCCTTGGTATGATACGAGGTGTCCACAGCTGATCAGCACTAAGGACCCTTAATTTAAGTAACCAAGGAGGACTCATAATGAATTATACACAAAATCAAAAAATCTCTCAAATCACACCTTCAACTTTAGTTATTGGCATTGATGTTGCAAAAGAAAAGCATGTAGCACGCGCACAAGACGACAGAGGCTTAGAATTCGGAAAGCGTCTGATTTTCCAAAACAGATTTCATGGCTTTGAGCTATTACTAGAATGGGCTCACCGTCATGCAAAAGAAAATTCTAAAGATCATATTATCTTTGGTGTAGAACCAACAGGTCATTTTTGGCTGAATCTTGCTTATTATCTTACGGCAAAGGGCTATGACATTGTGTTGGTCAATCCAATGCATGTAAAGAAAAGCAAAGAGTTTGATGACAACTCACCTACGAAGAACGATACAAAGGATGCAAAAGTAATTGCACAGTTGATTAAAGATGGGCGATACTCTGTACCTAATCTCTTTGATGGCATCTATGCTGAACTTAGAGAAGGCGTCAAAGTTAGAGATCAACTCATCCAACAATTAATGATTACAGAAGGGCGTATTCAAAATATGATTGATCGCTACTTTCCAGAATTCTTCGATGTCTTTGGAGACTGGGAAGGTAAAGCAGCTCTTTGTACATTAAAACTTTTCCCATTTCCATCACAAATCGTGGAGATGACACCTGAAGAGATACTTCAAGAATGGAAACTATTTGTTCAAAGAGGTGTTGGAATTAAACGGGCTACAAAGTTAGTAGAGGCTGCTCGTAAGAGCATTGGTTTAACTATTGGAACCCAATTTGCACAACGAGAGATGGTTAATCTCCTTGAACAATTAGAGCTTTTCAGAAAGCAACTAGAAGACCTTGATCAAGAGTTAGAAGGTATTGTTAGAACGATACCTGGTGCAAATGAAATGATTGATATTACAGGACTTGGCGTGGCCACAGTCACTACTGTTTTATCTGAAATTGGGGATCTCAAAAATTATAAGCATCCCCAGCAGCTAGTTAACTTAGCAGGGCTCTCCTTACGAGAGAATAGTTCAGGGAAACACAAAGGAAAAACAACCATTACTAAACGAGGTCGAAGTAAACTACGAAGGGCTTTGTATATGGCTATACGTCCTCTGGTTGCACATAATCCAACGTTTAAAGCCCTGCATCATTATTACACAAAACGCCCTGATAGGCCTTTAAAGAAACAGCAGTCTCTGATTGCCTTGTGTTGTAAATTATTACGAGTCATTTTTGTCATAGGACATAAACAATGTCAATTTGATGGTTCCAAGTTATTACAAGGGATACCTCAAGAAAACCTATTACAGGTTGCATAATCAAACAGTAAACACTTTAGATACTCTATATTCTCAATAGATAAACACCAATAGTGCAGAGTCGGAGTTTATTTTTACCATTCGGGCTATGACCCAGTATAGGAGCATATCCGACCTCCACCTTATGGATACGCAGGACGAAGGAATGTATGGACCCGATCCGGTGAGACATGGGAGGGTTAGCGGCCGTGAGTTATGTGGAGTTTTCATAGCACGGTTATACCAATAATTACCAAACTATACCAGTTTGGTGGTTAGGATGCACCTCCACCTGTAAGGAACTTGAAGAAATTCAAATACTATCCACTGTTTCAGGTGTGTTAACTATTAGGTGTTTATGAAACTTTGAGAATACGTGAGGATTCTAGAGATATTTAAACTTTATTGAGGGAGGGTAAAGCATGAAAAACGAAGAGTTAACGTCATTTCTTGAAAGTGAACTAAAAAATCTGAAACATAGTCCAGAATTTTGGCAAACAATCTTTACTTTTATCCAGGAAAAAGCTAATAGCTATAACACTTACTTGAGCGATCAAGGGGTAAAGGATTTTTTTAACGAAGAAAAGATTACCAATCATTTAAACTATGTGAATCAAAAGATTACGGCTTTAAGTCAATTATCTTTTATAATCGCTGCACAAGATAAAAAATTAAAACAAATTGAAAATGCATTTGAATCGTTGGAACAAGAGAACCATCAACTTTTAGTACAGAAAGAGGAAGATGGAAAAAAATTCGCAGATTTTAGAGAGAAAATGGAACGTAGCGTTGAGAACCGAGAAAAGGTAGTAAAGCGGGAACTCAACGCTAAACTAGATATCTTACGTAATAGAATTAAAACTGTAGGCAAATTAAACCAACAATCGTATGATCCAGAAAATGAAAAGTTAGAAATGGTTAACGTAAAGATAAGTGATGCTGTTAAAACGATGTACCAAGTGTTAGTAGAAACGGAGCTTTGGCCGGAAAGTGAAAACCAGCCAGAGGAGCTGAAAATTGCAAAAGACAATCTTAATGTTGCTAGAAGAAGGACTGCAGGTTCTAGAAAGCCATCAGAGACTAAAGAAGAAGAAAAAGTAGAGAAGGCTAAGGATGAGCATGATAAATTGAATAATGAAAAGGAAATCTTAATGGAGAACAAACAACCTGAAAAGGGAAAGGTAGAACAGACTGAGAAAGAGCAGTCCAAAAAAGGTAAGGAAAAAGAAGTTGATAATTTACAAGTTGAATGTGATATTGTAGATATTTGAAGCAGCTTTAAACCAACAACAACTTATTTTGGAAGGTATGGAAGAGGAACAAAAGGAAAAAAGAAGTAGTGACTATATAGATAGGGTTGAAACATCGTCTGGATATATTGCTGAAAATAGTGAAACAAAAGCTACTAGCGAAAAGTTAATTCGTCAAGATTCTAAGAATTTAGATCAGCCAAAGCAAGAAGATGGCAAGGATAAGGATGAAAAAATGCCTGAAGAAGAAGTGAACCATTCTCAACAACATGAACAGCCTGAAGAAAATCAATGAACAAAAAGGGTTACACAAAAGGAGAAGTAGTACCTCCTTAAAGTTAGAGAGGAGAGTATAAAATGGAGCCTATTTATGGAATAGACCTGGGGACTTCTAATTGTCTCGCTGCACAGGTGGATGAACTGTTTGGGACAATTAATATTGAATGTTTAGAGGATGAAAATTCTAATATCTCTTTTCCTTCAGTTGTTCATTTTCATAAAGAAAATGAAGTTATTGTAGGAGATCGAGCAAAAGAATTATTGCCTCGTTTCCCAGGTCCAACTGTCGAGTTAGTAAAGCTTCGACTAGGGATGGAAAAAAACTTAGAGCTGACGATTAATGGAAAAAAAGTAAAAAAAAGTCCACAAGAAATCACTGGTGCAATGCTTAAACATTTTCAAACATTGCATAATAACAAAATTAAAAAAGCTGTTTTAACAGTACCAGCCAACTTTAATGAAAACCAAAAGAAGGCGATTTTGGAGTCTGGGAAATTAGCAGGAATTGACATAGTGGAATATATTACGGAGCCAAGTGCAGCTATTATGTATCACCTTTATGATCAATTTAAGGATAAGGAGTTTGAAGCATTCTTTAAAGAGGAACGAAACTTTTTAGTGTTTGACTTTGGTGGAGGAACATTGGACCTTTCTTTAATCAATGTTTCAATAGATGAAAAAGGCAACTTAAAGCCTAATGTATTAATCACGGAAGGAGATAATGTATTAGGAGGAAATGTCATTGACCTAGAGTTGACACGATTTTTACTATACGATCTACACACATATTATTATGATTCATTTACTCATAAACTAACAGAGGTATTTGACTACTTTTATGAGAATAAAAGGTTCCCTGATCATGCTGAAGAGGAAGTAGTTGAATATATTTTAGATGTGAAGAAGAATGCAGAACGTGCCAAAGTCCAGTTGTCAACTGAGGAAGTCGTCACAATTGAATTTCCACCATCAGCCCAAGCTTCTGAAATGTATGCAAACCTTGATTTGTCTAGAGAAGTATTTGAGGAAGAAGTATTGGAAGAGAAGGATTTTGGACAACGTGTCATAAATGCCCTTGAAAATTTGGAATCAGAGAATAAAGACTATTATGAAATTCATGAAATCATTTTTGTTGGAGGGTCTGCACAAATTCCTTATTTTCAACAAAAATTTATTGAAAAATACCCAAGCTTGAAAAACAAGTTAAGCGTATCTCGTGATTATGACCGAGCTATCGCAATGGGTGCAGCTATTTTGGGAGCAATCCGAAACGGTATTGAAGTTCCCCCATTTGGATTGAATCGATGCTTTAACCAGGTACCACATAATATCTTTATTGATCATAAAGGACACTCAGACCTATTTGTACGAGCTAGAACTAAAATTCCGTTCGAAAAGCCAGCAGAAAAGCAAGTCAGAATTAGGCATGCTCTTGAGACAAATATTCATATCATTCTTAAAGAGCAATATGGAGACTATGACTTCGACTTAAAAGAAAGAGTTTCAAAAGAGCACTCCATAAAAGAGGTTAATTTTTACCATCCGTTTTTCTATACAAATGAAGAAATAACGGTCACATTATTCATTGATGAACACGGATTTATTAACATCTCAGCCTTACATGACAGAACCAATGAATCCGTCGATTTCAAAACAGAAAAACTATTCCAGCTAACAGACAAAGAATTCAACGAAGCTAAAACTCGAATAGACCAACTACGAGAAATAGAACTAGACTTAAAGAATATAAGTTTTTAAGGGACAGAGGGACATTTTTTTGTCGATTTTGCACACTTCAATGGTCGATACAACTAATAATTGTATAAAAAGCTTGTCATAAAGCATGAAACTATTTTTCCACTTGAAGATGCACTTAATACTTCTATCACAATTGGACATTCACTTAATACACATATTCAGCTAAAAGTATTTGAAGAAAAAGGAAATAGAACCATTAAAGAGGCGGAGTTTAATCACCCAATTTTCTATAATGGAGAAACAATAGAGGTTGAGTTTAATATTAATGACCATGGAATCATTAGTTTTTCGGCCCTCCATCCAGAAACTAACGAAAGTGTTGATTTTATGTTAGATAAATTATTCTTGCTAGATGACCAAGAAGTAAGAACAATTAAGGAAACTCTTCGTTATACATGATAATATAAATTTTGTTCTTTCGTATTATAAATAAAATTTACAATTTCTTCTTTATTTTGAAAGGCGATTACTTATGGTAGTCGTCTTTTTCTTATAGGAATCTGAATTTATGTTGTTCCTTTCTGGTAATAAAGCTATTATTAATCACGACCTGTCCGGTTAGAATAATCAGATTTGTATAACTATTTCTAATATAAAATTATGATGCATATTATTTCCTATGCTATTATAAAATTATTAGTATTATTTTGCCAAATAATTAAAATTTAAATTTAATAAAAAATAATTGTACTATTATTAATAAAAGGGGAACCTGCCAGATGAACAAAAGTGAATTAAAAAAGGAGCAAAAGTTACTTTATAATACAATAGAAAGAATAAAAAACCAATCCTATTATGTTTGGGAGTTAATAACAAGACAAAAAAATAAATTTAATAGTGGAAATTATTCTTTAGGGGATGAAGTCACATATCAGCGTGGAAAACAGGATAGCAAATTGCTTGAACGTGCTGAAAAAAATCCTTACTTTGGTAGTTTTGAAATAGTCTCTGAAGACGGTGATATAGAAAATTATTATATAGGGAAACAAGGGATTAAGGATAATAATGAAAACGTTGTAGTTGTGGATTGGCGGATGCCAATTGCTTCAGTTTTTTACAATTTCACCCCGGGTGCATCTACTCAAAGGTATACTGTGAATGATGAAAAGTTGAAAAAAGTTTATAAATATACAGTTGATGTTCTTAGAAAAAAAGAATATACGATAAAAGATCAAAAACTTATCAAAATCATCCAACAGGTTGCTGAAACTGACAGTGAATTAAATAAAACAATTACGGAATTAGGAGATCAACTCACTATAACAGATGACTTTCTAAAAGAAATTATCGAAAATAGTGAGACAACGGGCTACTTAAAAGAAATTATTGCCACAATTCAAGCAGAACAAAATAAAGCAATAAGACAACCGATTGATCTAAACGTTATTATTCAAGGTGTTGCTGGCTCAGGCAAATCATCGATTGCATTGCACCGTTTATCATACTTGCTATATAACAATAAAAATATAAGTCCTGAGAAAGTTGTAGTTCTCGGTCCTTCTAATCTTTTTATTAGTTCTGTTAAGGACTTATTACCTGATCTAAGTTTAGAAGGGATTAAACATTCCACCGTTCAAGAACTAATTCTAGATTTTATCAAACCTGCACTAAAGTCGGTTAAATTTGATCTAACAATTAATAAATATTTTGAGGACTTGCTTTTTCTAAACGGTGATAACAATGCAAGAAAAATTATTAAATTCAAAGGATCTGAGTCGTTTGCGATACTTTTAGATATATTTATTTCAGATCTTATTACACAGTATGAAAACCTTATCAAACCGGTTGTTATATTAGACGTGGAACTAGATAAAGAGACTTTACTCAGCATTTATGAGGGTTATAAGTATTTGCCGTTTAAGAAGAGAATTGAGCGTTTTCTTGTGCATGTAGAGAATCACATTAAAAGAGTACTAGAAGAAAGAGTAAAAGATTTAGAGCAACAGCTTGAATTTGTTAATCAAACATTTTTGATAGACACTGGATTAAAACAGGATGAGCTTACTGCATTAAAAGTTAAAATGCAGGAAATAACAAAGTATAAAGTACAAAAGATTCGTACAATTTTTAAGTTAGAGTTGGATAATTGGAAGAAGAATATGAAAGGTCCAAGTTTATTAGATATATATAAACAAGTCTTATCTTTTGAAGTATTAAATGCTTTTAAGCATGAGCTTGCCCCCGGCATACCAGATCTATTTTCAAATTATAAGTTAAATAAGGTAACCTATTTTGATTTAGCACCGCTGTTCTATATTTATCTTTTATTATATGATAAACCTGCGGAGTATTCACATATTGTGATTGATGAAGCTCAAGATCTATGTTTTATTCATTTTGCCGCTTTAAAGAAAATTACAAAAACAATGACTCTTTTAGGTGATAAAGATCAATCTATTTTCATGAAATACGGTCAATATGACTGGGATGAACTAAATAATACTGTATTTAAATTGGATAAAAACGAGATACTGACTTTAGACACTAGTTATCGCTCAACAAAAGAAATTATTGATGCAGCTAATACTGTACTTAGTAACCAAAACAATCTATTACATTCTCCTATTATTCCTTTAAATAGATCGGGAGAAAAAGTGAATTTTGTGGAAGTTACGTCAGGAAGAGACCTCTTAGATAATATCATTCATACTATTAAAGAATGGAAAAAGAAATATAAAAGAATTGCCTTAATTCATAAGGATGAACAAAAAGCTAGAAAAGTAGCGGAATATCTTACACAAGAATATAACAAACGAGACGTCGTTTATATTAGCCCCGAGCAGGAAGTTGTAAATAAGTCTATATCGGTGCTGGCGTCCTATCATTGCAAAGGAATGGAATTCGATGCTGTAATCCTATTAAATATAAATGCAGAAAGTTTTCCAAAGGATGATTTACATTCACGTTTGCTGTATGTACTTTTGACTCGTGCTCAGCAAGAAGTAAAGGTTTTTTATCAGGATACTCCTTCATCATTGCTGGAAGGGCTTATCCCACATAATCCTAAAGAAATTTCCGTTTTTGATGATATATTATAGTATTTCAGTAATGATGATATTTGAGGGTTGAAAAACCAATTGCCTTAATAGACCTTTAATGAGACAGCAGTCTTTGATTACCTTGCGTCATAAATTACTACGTGTTTTTTGTCATCGGACAAAAGCATTGCCATTTTGATGGTTCAAAATTATTGCAAGGGGTACCCAGAAAAATATTACAGGTTGCATAAACTATCAGTTTAAAACTTCTGACCTCAAGTTAATCAATTGACAAACACCAATAGAGCAGAGTCAGAGCATATTTATTTCATTCGGACAAATGCCCCAGTATAGGAGCATATCCGACCTCCACCTCGTGCATACGCAGGAATGTATGGACCAACCGGTGAGACATGTAAGGGTAAGTGTCCGTGAGCTGTATGGATAATGAAACGCAGGGTTTTACACATAAACTCCAAACATATCCAGTTTGCTCGTTTGGATAGCACCCTCCTGTAAAAAATAAATATTTCTACCAGTGATAACGATTATCAGTGGTGAGTCTACTTTTTGGTGTTAATGAAATTCTAGAATACGTGAGTCTTTGGAAGAAAATTTTGCTTTATAAAGGGAGGTACTATGTTTAAAAACTTTTTTAAGAAAAAAGAAAGCAAACATGAACATAATAAACATTATGGTAAACAAAAATTTAAGTGCTTAGATTGTGGAAACTTTCTTAACGATGGTGAAAGTCTCAGATGTAATAAATGCCATGGGGCCCCTGCTAATTACAATAAAGAAAATACCATAAATAAAAGTGTTTATGATAAGGATGGCTATGATAAGAAAGGTTTTAACTATCAAGGATTAGATCGAGAAGGTTATAATCGGGAAGGCTATAACAAAAATGGATATGACAGGAATGGCTATGATAAAGATGGTTTTAATTTGTTAGGTTATAACAAAAAAGGGTTTGACAAGGAAGGTTATAATAAGGAAGGTTTTAACTATTTAGGATTAGATCGAGAAGGTTATAATCGGGAAGGCTATAACAGATATGGATATAGCAGGAATGGCTACGATAAAGATGGCTACGATAAAGATGGTTTTAATTTGATAGGATATAACAAAAAAGGTTTTAACAAGGAAGGTTTTAACAAGGAAGGTTTTAACTATTTAGGATTAGATCGAGAAGGTTATAATCGGGAAGGCTATAACAGATATGGATATGACAGGAATGGCTACAATCGAGAAGGCTATAACAAAGAAGGTTATAACAGTAAAGGTTATGATCGAGAAGGCTTTAATAAACAAGGCTATAACAAGGATGGATATGATAACCTAGGATTTAATAAAATGGGGCTCCATAAAAATGGTACGGTATATGATGAATTAGGATATAACATAAACGGTTACAGTAAGAGTGGTTATAATAAATATGGATATAACATAGAAGGATTTGATATTAAAGGTTTTAATCAAGAAGGACTAAATAAAAATGGCACCTACTTTGATAATAATGGTTTTGGTGTTGATGGGTTTAATCAATACGGATTAGATTTAGAAGGCTATAACCGTGGAGGCTATGATCAAGAAGGTTATAATCGAGAAGGTTATAATCGCCAGGGTTATAACAAAGAGGGATATAACATTGAGGGCTATGATCGAGAGGGCTTTAATTCGTTAGGTTATGATGTTTATGGTTATAATAAAGAGGGTTATGATCATGAAGGCTGCGATAAAAATGGCTATAATAAAGATGGTTATGACCGTGATGGCTATGACCATAGTGGCTATAATAAAGAAGGCTATGATAAAGAAGGGTACAATCGAAAGGGTTATAACGAAGAGGGTTTTGATAAAAATGGATTTGATATTGAAGGATATAATAAACGAGGCTTTGATAATAGCGGCTTTGATAGACAGGGTTATAATCAAAGTGGAGAGTATAACCAATATATAGATAGTTATATAGAGAATAATCATCTTAGACAAAATGGCCAAAAAATTATTTATAGTGAAGGAATAAAAGATATATTATTGAGAATTGAAAGTGCAAAAAAAGCTATGAGATTTTATGATTATATAGCAGCAATGGCACATATAAGAACAGCAGCAGAATTATTTTCAAAAGAAAGGTTTTTAGTAAAAAAAATTAACGACCTTAATGATAGCCAATTTAATAGACTAACCGATTTGAATGAAAAAAAACTATTATCACTAAAAGAATTTGAAATTCTAAATTCGATTCGCTTAGATGGTAACGAAGCGATTCATCAAGGATATGTAGATAGCGCTAAAACAGAAGTATTATTGAATAAATTCTTAACTATTGTTCATGACTGGATTGAAAAAGATTATTGGTAAGCGGACCTTGGTGCCTGACCCCCAGTGAGGTAAAGCGTTAGAGGGGGCAGGCACTTTTCTCCTAGAAGTTCCTTTAATTTAGTATTATTTTTTTATGGTGAAGAATATTGGGCTCATTCTTCATCATATTCATCTTCCCAACCTTCTCCGCTGGAAAAATCAGGAACATAACAATAGGCTGCTACATTTTTTATTTCATCTACCATAAGTGTAATAATATTGTCTATCATTTCGCTTTTTGGAGGGAATGGGAAGTCTGATTGAAGTTCGTATTCTTGATAGATGAAATAATCAGTGTACGTATACAAAAACATTAATTCCCTCATTGGAGCATTATATAATTTTGACTCTAAATGGTTTTCTATATCATCAATGATAATTTCTAAAGGATACCCACCTCCATATTGTATTTGATAACAGAATTCTTCCCAATAGTTAGAGAAATTATAGTCATCTCCCTCAATAGAGACATCATAAGCAAAGTTTTGGATGCTAATTTTTAATTCTTCCAGATAAGAATTGAGTATATTATCATCCAAGGATGACAAATGTCTTGATACCTTTTTATTTATCAGTTTCATTATTTGTTGAGAAATTTTACTAAGCTTATAACCTTTAATATCGTTAACGTAATATGAGTCTATCTCATCTCTAGGTATATCTTCACACTTGATAAACAAAAAGTCTATTTCACTCTCGTCTAAGTTCCTGAAGTTTTGAAACATAATGATTGTTGTTCTATTTATTATTTTTTTATATTGGTCTGGTTCATAAAGTATTGTAAATAATAGCTCATCAAAAAATGTTGAAAAATTTAATCTGTATAAATTATTGAATCCGTTCTTATCCATAGGAGTTTCTAAGATATTTAAACAATATTTCTCATATATTTGATTTAAATAATTTTGAATAATTCCATCTCTCATAATTTATTTTTCACCTACTATTCTTAAGTAAAATACAAAACTTCGACTTTAAGTAATTATTTCCTCCTTTTGTTATAATAAAACCATAAATATAAGATAAGAAATCTTGAAAGGAATTAATCTTACCCCCTAGTGAGGTAGCAGCGTGTGGGCAGCTGCTTGGTCAACAACAAGGTAATGCTATTAATAAAAAAGTCTTAAAAGAATATGCTAGCTCCGAAAATAAAAACGGTTTTCTTGCGTAAAGAATACTTAGGTTACCGTTATCTAATCTAATTTTAAACTATCAGGTATAAAGGCCGAACAGGTTAAAACCAAAGGAGAGGTTATTAAACAGCTGATAGTCCAATTTTTCGTAACTCTCTAGGTGAGAACCTGACTTAGAAAGTGTGGCTGTTAAGAGAGTTGGCCATTTATTTTCATGGATCGAGTCACTAGGTTTAGTTGATAAAGATTTAGTTCCAAAGGGAGGTGTAAACATGGAACACATTGAACCAGAAACTCAAAGTATGAAATTTTGGTGGGTCAATATGGGGCAGAAATATAAACCGCAACGTGAAGGTGGTTTTATGTGGGCACCACTTACAAATAAAATCGGGAATCAAGTGGGTCACTATAGTGAGCTGGCCAATGCTGAGGTAGGCGACGTTGTGATTGTCTATGGTAAGCCTGAAATTAAATCGATTGGTATTGTTTCTGAAAAAGCAAAAGTGGAACAAAAGCCAGCGTCATTAGCTGATGAGAATTGGAATGAAAAAGGGAACTTGGTCAAACTAGATTACTATGACTTAGAGCAATGGATACCAAAGGACTCGATACCTTCACCATGGAGATCTGAGGATGCCGGACCGTTTGATCGAAATGGGAATTTGAAACAAGGCTATTTCTATCCTGTCTCTGAGGATTTTATGAAAAAGTTTTATCCGCAATATAAAGACCTCATGTCACCTGTTGTCCAAGAACATATTGAACGTGCTATTGAGTTTGAAGAGACGTCAATGATGAACGAACAAGAATTGATGGACCATATACATAGCTATATTACTTCCAAGGGCTTTACATACGAAAAAGATGACATCATCAATTTTTACTTGTCGCTTAAAACCAAACCATTTGTTATTCTTTCCGGAATCTCCGGTACCGGAAAAACGAAAATCGTGCAATGGTTTTCTGAAAGTATTGGAGCGACTGGAGAAAATGGGCGCTTTTTGTTAATTCCCGTTCGTCCAGATTGGAGTGATAGTTCAGATCTTCTTGGCTATACCGATATTCAGGGGAAGTTTAAGAAAGAGATATTAACTGAATTCCTGATGAAAGCTGCAGCTGACGAGGACAAGCCGTATTTTGTACTTTTAGATGAAATGAACCTTGCGCGTGTTGAGTATTATTTTAGTGATATTTTAAGTGTGATGGAAAGTAGAAAGTGGGAAAACGGACGGATCATTACATCCCAACTTTTATCTGAAAAAGAAGTTGACGGCGGCTTAACGATACCATCTAATGTTTATTTTATTGGAACCGTTAATATGGATGAAACCACCCATCCTTTTAGTAAAAAAGTGTTAGATCGTGCCAATACGATCGAGTTTAATAGGATCCAGCTCGATAACTTTTCATTTTTACAAGAAGGCCAGATGCAGTCGATCACTGTTGGAAATGATGCACTAGCAGGCTCTTATTTATTTTTAAAAGATGCATTTACGGAGCATGAAACGTTGATTCACAGTGTGACGGAAAAACTAATGTCAGTGAATGTGATTTTACAAGATATTGGCGCACAGGTTGGCTATCGTGTTCGAGATGAGGTTTGTTTTTATATGATTTACAATGCTCAGTCCGGTTTATTGAATGAGGACGATGCTTTTGATTTCCAGCTGATGCAGAAAATTTTACCGAGAATTCATGGCAGTGATATTCGAACAGAAGTCGTTCTCAAAAAGCTATTCCGCTATTGTACAAATCAAGAGGTTGACGCTGATGCTACTAGAGACGAAGGTTTTTATAAAAGAGTCACCTATCCTAAGACAGCTAGGAAGCTTACAGAAATGAGTCGGAGGTTTGAACAAGATGGTTTCACATCCTTCTGGTTATAGCTCTGAAGATGTTGAATTGGTTGTGATTGAAACGGAGGACATGATTGTTTCGATTAAAGGCAAGCCTTTTCATGAAAAGTATGAGAGTTTAAGACAATACAAGGCGTTGAATTCATTTGAAGATATGATATTTAAGGTAAAGAGCAATAAAGACTATAAAGCAGAGGTCTTTGATGTCAAAAAAGGCGAGCTGTCTGACTTTGAAGAAGGGCCGTTTTCACCGATCTTTTTTGAAAATGGAATTTACCAAGTGATCATCCATTCGCTAAAGAGTCAGCCGCTGTCGTTTTATCATGAACATCCTAGCCTGCGGAAAGCCATTGCACATATTGGAAGGTCTGGTACGCAGATACTGGGTGGGAATCTACGGTTCTTAAACGAGGTCGGACTTACAGCTTTTGAGATTCGTAGCGGTGAGGAGGCATTGCTGGAGGTGGAGTTGGAGATTTTTCCGACAAAGCTCGATTATAAAGAGGACTATCAGCAGCTTTTGCAGGAAGTGAATGAAGAGATTTATAATTTGGCCTATGATTTTTTACGAAAGACGTACCTGAAAGCGGGTAGGACGTTTGTTGAACAGCCGTCGCCGGCGGAGTTTTATCGATTGCTGCAAGGTCATTTTGATGATTTGGTAAAAGCGTTGCAGCATATTGAGCGGCAGCCGCATCATCAATTGCAGACTACCTATCGACAAGTGCGCGGTAATCAGTTGAAGAAGATTGATTCTGTTGGTCGTGCCTATTTACGAAAGCGTGCACATGATGTGTTTCAAGATGTTGAGCATGGGATTCAGCTTGCGGGTCGGAGTATGCTGCCTGTGAAAGGCTGGGCTGCTAAAAAGGGGCTTTCTTTTGATACGCTTGAGAATCGGTTTGTGAAATGGATGGTTGCAAGGATCGTTGATCGAATGGAGGATCTGCTGCAGAAGTTGACGCAGACGAAGGGTGTGTATGTTAGGAAGCCTGATGAACATTTACTAGCTGTTATTCGGAGTCAGCAAAAGCAATTGATGGGTATGTTAAACAAACCTTTTTGGAAGGAAATTGGCCGGTTGGATCGATCGGTGTTAAGTTTAGTGATGCAAATGGCACCTGGTTATAAAGATGCTTATCAAATTTTTCTAACGATTATGAGAGGCCTGGCGTTGGAGCATGATTTTTACAAAATGTCTGTGAAGGATGTTGCGACGCTATATGAATATTGGACGTTCTTGAAATTGGGGCAATTGTTAGCGAAGAAGTATGAGCCGATCGAGCAAGACTTGGTGAAACTGAATCGGAACGGACTTGTTGTTCGGTTGGATGAGACGAAGGAAGCGCGCAGACGTTTTCGGCATCCGGTTACAAAGGAAGAAATTGTTTTATATTATCAAAAATTAGATAAAGGCTTACCGACTGTTTCGCAAAAGCCAGACACGATGTTGAGTATTCAGAAGAATGGCAAGGATTATCGCTATAATTATATTTTTGATGCGAAATATCGGATTGATTTTGCGGTGCCTGGAACGGATTATGGCGATCGCTATAAGCTGCCGGGTCCGATGGAGGAGGATATTAATACGATGCACCGCTATCGTGATGCATTGGTTGTGAAGGAAGCGGGGCATTATGAGCGGAATGCATATGGAGCGTATGTGTTGTTTCCTTTTTCAGATGATCGCAGCTATGTGGAGCATGACTTTTATCATAGCATTGGTGAAGTGAATGTTGGAGCGTTGCCGTTTTTACCGAATACAACCGAGCTAGTGGAGAGGTTTATGGATCGGTTGATTGAGTCTAGTCCTGAGGAGTTGCTGCGCGAAGGGATTTTGCCACGGGGTGTGACCGAGGAGTGGCGATCTTCGTTTGATGAGTCTGTGCTTGTGGGTGTGGTGAAGAATGCTGTGAATTTTGCGGCGCATCTGAAGGGTGGCTTTTATCATATTCCGGCAAAGCGACTGGTTCCGGGCTGGCAGGAGGCGAAGTANGAGCTAGTGGAGAGGTTTATGGATCGGTTGATTGAGTCTAGTCCTGAGGAGTTGCTGCGCGAAGGGATTTTGCCACGGGGTGTGACCGAGGAGTGGCGATCTTCGTTTGATGAGTCTGTGCTTGTGGGTGTGGTGAAGAATGCTGTGAATTTTGCGGCGCATCTGAAGGGTGGCTTTTATCATATTCCGGCAAAGCGACTGGTTCCGGGCTGGCAGGAGGCGAAGTATGTGGCGTTGTATTTGCCGAAGTGGGTGTCGCAGGAGGAAAATGGGATTGTTTATTATGGCAAAATCGAGCGGGTTGAGGTCAAGAAACGGCGGGAGATTACGGAGATCCCTAAGAATGGCGATGAGGAGTATGTTTATCTTAAGGTTCGCTATTGGGAGCGGTTAGATGATGTGATTCGTCCGGTTCAGTATGGTGTGCGCGTATATATGATGACGACGTTGAATACATTAAAGCAAGCAAAAGAGCTGCCGGAAATTTTTATGAAAAGTGGCGAAGAGGTCACGCTGTGGCGGATGCTGCGGCGGATTTCTAGAAGTGTGAAGGTGGAGCTGGATGCACGGGATGTGGATCAAGCGAGTCGGGTAGAACGGTATCGGTTGAAGGATTTGGTGGTTGAAGTGGATCATGAGAGCGAGGAATTGAGGATTAAGCGGAATGGTGTGGTGAAGGAGATTGAGATGAGGGAATTGGCGGAGAGACCTTCGGGGGTTTTTCGGGAGATTGTGGGGGTGATGGGGGCGGAGTATAAGAGTTAGCGGATCTTGGGGCCAGGTTTCTGGCTCCTTTTAATTTTTAGGAATGAGATAGTTGACCCTGAAACGGGTTTGATGAGCTAATTTTAGACTGTCCATTCGTCCTACAGAAAAGTATATAAAAGGGGAAGAATTTCGCTACCATTTAGTGATTTCTAATTTTTTAACAACGTTAATTAATTAATTAATTAAAAAAAATGAATAAATATTTCTAAACGCAAATATATATTTAACAGGTTGAAAGGGCTTTCTTTTTAATATTTGATAAATTTAATAAATTAATTAAATAGTAAGGGATTGAGGTAATGATTAATGAATACAGAAGCAAGATTAGGTAAAAATCATGAAAGTCTTCAACAGGAAAATAGAGAACTGGTTTTAAAACTATTATCATTCCCACCTAAAAAGATATCCAGAAAAGAGCTCTCACAAATAACTGGCTTGACACCAGCAACAATCACAAATGTAACCAAGAATTTAATTGAAAAGAACATTGTTAGAGAAACAGAGGAAGTCCAAATCTCAGGACAAAAAGGCAGAAGAGCAATCTCCTTGGAAGTTAATCCAAATGGCCGAAAAGTTATAGGAGTTAGATTAGCTAGAAATTACATTATAGGTGGGCTTTTTAATTTAAACTGTAAGGTTCTTCATACTGAACGTGTAAATATTTCAGCAGTTTCCCAAATAGACAATGTCATCAAATCTATGAAAGATATTATAAGGACTTTAATTGAAAAAAAGGAAAGCAGTGATGAGATTTCTACTATTGGTATAGCAACACCTGGCCCACTTAGTGTTAAAGAAGGGAAAATTACATTAGTTAGTAATTTTCCTAGTTGGAGAAACATTCCTATTAGAGAAATAATATACAACGAGTTTGGAATTAATACTGTAATTGAACATGATGCCCATGCAGCTGCACTTGCAGAAAAAAGATTTGGTCTTTATGGAGATTCTAAAACTTTGATTTATATAGCGGCAGGAAGAGGACTAGGAGCAGGGATAATTACAGAGCATGGGATATTTAATGGTACATCAGGTAATGCTGGACAAATTGGTCATACTTCAATCGACTATAACGGCCCCATTTGCGAATGCGGAAATCGTGGTTGTTTAGAACTTTATAGTTCTAGTACTGCAGTTTATAAGAAGGTATTAAAAGAATTTGAAAATAATAAAGTAAATACCTCTTTGGATATTAAAAAGGGATTTACCGCTGATGACGTATTAAAAGTCGCGGCATCTGATGATGTCTTTGTAAGAGAAACTATTACGGAGTCAGCTAGATTATTAGGTATTGGAATTGTAAATTTAATAAACATTTTTGAACCGGATACTGTGGTATTGGGTGATGAAATGTCAACAGCTGGTGATTTCTGGTTTGATACTGTAAAAGAAACTATCTTATCCAACACCTTCCCGGAAATCTCAAGAAATATTAGGATTAAAAAAGAATCATTAGAGGGGGATAACTTTTTAGTAGGAACAGGTGCTATAGCACTTGAAAACTTATTTAAAAATATTTAGTCTATTATGTCCTATTTCATAGGTATACTCGGTTTTTAAATAACCGTTAAATATAAATCAAATCTATATTTATTGGAGGGAAAAAGGGATGAAAATTTTTAGAAGACCTAGTGATGGAGTAGCTGCAGGAGACGCAATTCCATTCTATTGGAAGGGGGTATATCATTTATTTTACTTAACTTCTCCCGCGGGAACAAAGAAATACCCTGAAAGAGTCAGAACTACATGGAGGCATGCAGTATCTAAAGATTTAGTGGTATGGGAGGAACTACCTATTGCATTATCCCCTGGTGAAGAGCCAGAGTGTGATTCAAACGGGGTATGGACTGGATCAGTTATTTATGCTAATGATAAATTTCATATTTTTTATACTGGATATCACATCGCATCTGATTTCCCGCAAACAATTTGTCATGCTACGAGCAATGATTTAATTAATTGGGAAAAGGATGAGAAAAACCCAATAATAAAACCAGATATAAATATATATGAAAACATAGATTGGCGAGATCCCTACGTCTTTTGGAATGAAGGTGAGCAATGCTATTGGATGATATTATCTGCAAGGTTAAATAAAGGACCAGATAGTAGAAGAGGTTGTATTGCTTTAGCTACATCCGATGACCTTGATAATTGGACAGTTCATGATCCTATATATGCTCCTTATTCAACAAATTGTCCTGAATGTCCTGAAATGTATAAGATGGGAGATAAATGGTACTTGGCATATTCAAGGTTTTCCGAGTCTGCACAAACTATTTATCGGATAGCTGATAATCCAAGAGGGCCGTGGCGTGCTCCGATTGTAGATGGGTTAGACGGAAGAAGGTTTTATGCTGCAAAATCACTAGAAGATGATAATAAAAGAAGATTTTATTTTGGATGGGTACACGATAGAGAAAATGAGGTTGATAATGGTGAATGGGAGTGGGGAGGAGATTTTACTGTTCCAAGAGAAGTCATTGTACTTCCAAATAATGACTTAGCAGTAAAATGTCCAGAAGAGATAACAAGGACCTACAATGTAAGATGTCAAAATGAATTTAATGGAATTATGGGTAAATGGACTGTATATGGAACAGAAGTATTAAATGTGGAATCATTATCAAAATTATCTTATGGATTTTTTAATATATCACAAGAAGAATTTTTATTCCAATGCAAAATCACCCCAACTGATGTACGTGATAGTTTTGGTATATTAATTAAATCTGATAAGGAATTGGAAACTGGATATATTCTGAAATTTGAACCAAGTGCCCAGAGAGTATCTCTAGTTAAATTACCACAACCCATGGATCCTTTCTGGTCTACATTATCAGGTAAAACCGTTCCATTGCCAGAAGCTGATGGACCAAGAGTTGTTGAAAGACCTTTATTAATAGATAATAACAGTACTTTGGATTGCAAAGTAATTGTAACTGATACAATAATAGAGGTTTTTGTCAATGATAAAGTCGCATTATCATACAGGGCTTACGATAAAGGTCAACACCAAATCGGCTTAATAGTTGAAGACGGATATGCACAATTTAGCTCAATAGAATTCAAGAAGCAAATGAATTAGAGTTTGTTATTAGTTAAATAAGTAGCGGGTTAGTAAACGGTTACAATAAACTTGAAATAAAATTAGATTTAGCTTTACCATTTTGAAAAATAGCAAACCACCATGATTTTAATTTAAAAAACTCTTAACATTCGGGGAGGAAATAAGATGAAGAGTAAAAGGTTTTTTAAGGTGTTATCATGGGTTTTAATTTGTATTATGCTTTTGGGAATGGTAGCTTGTTCAAACGGAAATCAAACTAATAATCAATCTAACAATCAAACTGATAATCAAACTAGTATAGAAAAACAAGATACTAATAAATCTACCACTGAGAAAAAATTAGTGATTGGATCATTAGTGCAACCGTTAGATAATCCTTGGGTAGTTAATTATGTCAACTTCCAAAAACAAGTGGCCGAAGCATTAGGAATTGAATTAGTGGTTACTTCTGACAAAGGTACTGAAGATTCAAATGTTCAAGGAATGCAGAGTCTTTTAGGTAAAAATCCTGATGGCATAGTATTTGATCCTATCACAAAGGCAGCAGGTACTAGAAATGCTGCGCTGTTAGAACAATTTAAAGTTCCTGCTTTTACAGCTGACCGTCTTGTGGTAAATGATATAAATGAGTACACTGGGGAATACCTAATTGGTCAGGCTACTTTTAGTAATGTTGATTGGGGATACCAAATGATGAATGCTCTTATAGATCAAGGCGCTAAAAAAGTTGCTGCAATTTTAGACCCTAAAGGTGTGCTAACAGTAGAAGAGGCATGGACAGGAGCAACAAAAGCATTGGAAGAAAATCCGGATGTAGAGCTCATAGCCGAACAATGGCAACAGAAATCGAGAGAGAATGCCATTCAAACAACACAACGATATTTAACTAGATTTAACTCAGGCGAAATCGATGGTATTATGGCTTTTGGTAGCACAGTAGGATTAGGTTCACTTTATGCTATTCAACAAGCTGGAAGAGATGATGAAATTATTGTATCTACTTCTGATGATGATCCAAATGTTATCGATGCAATACTTAATGAGGAGCTATCAAGTACCCTTGGAGCTCATTGGATGATAGGTGGATTTGGCTTAATATTGATGTATGACTATCTACACGGTTATGAACCTTTAGAGAATCAACCGCGCTTTGAATTATTCAAAATTGATAAAAGTAATGCCGAACAATATTCAAATAGATTTCTAGAGGGAGAACCATTTAGTGCAGAGGAAATTAGACAAATGTCACAAGTTCATAATAAAGATGCTAATTTACCAGAAATAATGCGAACATTGAAAAATACTTGGAACAATTAAAAATAACAAAGGGCGCTTTCATATATTGGGAAGGCGCTCTTTTAACATAATCGTTCTTGATCATAATCGAGGGGGTTTATTCAAAATGGTTAATGAGAAAAACTCAGAACGTCCTATATTAGAAGTAAAAAATATATGTAAAAGATTTGGCGGGGTAGAGGCACTTAAAGGGGCATCATTCAATCTGAAAAAGGGGGAAGTTTTGTCTATACTAGGTGACAATGGTGCAGGAAAATCAACACTCGTAAAGACTTTGGCTGGAGTCCATCAACCTGATGGAGGAAAAATATATTTAAATGGGACACCAGTTAAAATTAACGATGTAAATACTGCGAGGAATCTTGGAATTGAAATTGTTTACCAAGATCTGGGTTTAGTTCCTAATATGGATGCCCCTTATAATTTATTTCTTGGTAGGACTCCTAAAAAATGGATCTTTTTCGCAGATCGAAAAAAGATGATAGAAAAGACACGTGACTTATTAAAAAAATTACGAATATCGACAATTCAAGATTTACTAGTGCCAGTAGAAAGTATGTCAGGTGGACAACGCCAAGCTTTAGCCATAAGCCGTGCAGTTGCTTTTGAGAATAAAATTGTGATTCTAGATGAACCGACTGCTGCACTTGGTGTTACAGAAACAGCTGAAGTATTAAAACTAATTAAAGATTTAAAGAATCAGGGAACTTCAGTTATTGTAATTACACATAATTTAGAACATGTTTTTATGGTTTCTGATAGAGTATTGGTATTAAGAAATGGTAAGAGCGTTGCACAAATGGAATGTTCAGAAATTGATGTTGATAAAACAGTTAAATTAATTACTACAGGTACTTTATAAATGGGAGGTAGTAGCTGTGAGTCTATCAAGTAATATAAAAACTGATAAACCTTCTGGTAAAATTAGATACAATTATTTAGATTATTCGACTATTTTTAAACAAAATTTAGTGTACTTTGCCTTAATAGGAATAGTAATATTCTTTTGGATCATTGCTGGTCCACAATTTATGACTTTACAGAATTGGACATTGATTCTCCAGCAACTGCCGGTTCTTGCAATTATTGCTATCGGAGCTACTTTTGTAATTACAGGCGGATACATCGATTTGTCAATCGGATCATTATTAGGAATATCTTCTATTTTAGGAGCTATGTCTGTTCAATTATTTGGTCCTATTGGGTTATTAGGAGGTGTTTTAACTGGTATTGTTTTAGGGTTGCTTAATGGTTTTCTTTTTTCTTATTTAAAAATACCGTCTTTTATAGCTACCCTTGGTACAATGGTTATTTATAGGGCGGTAATTGCAGTGATTTCAGACGGGCAGGCAGTCTATTTGAATGTTAGTGGAAACCAAAATAACTGGCTGCAAACAATGGGAAGTTTCCCTTATGTTTGCTTTATACTTATTTTCATTGTTTTCATTTCCTGGGCATTTTACAATAAAAGTGTATATGGTAATGACCTAAAGGCTATGGGTGGAAATGAAAAGGTAGTTCAACTGATGGGTGTAAATGTAAAAAAGTATAAAGTATTGACATTCGGAATTACAGGTCTACTTGTTGGAATTGCAAGTGTTATTAACCTATCTCAAATGGGGGCAGCTACACCTGTAACTGGCCAACTAATGGAATTAGATGCCATTGCGGCAGTTGTGATTGGCGGTACAGCACTTAGCGGCGGTAATGGGAGTGTAGTAAAATCAGTAGTAGGAGCTTTGACTTTGATTGTACTTGCAACGGGATTAACAATCGCTGGGGTTCCGCCTTCTTGGAATGAAATAATTAGAGGGGTATTGTTGATATCGGCTGTTGCTATTGCTCTGGATCGTAAAAAAATTGGTACAGTAAAATAACTATTATTATTCTTAAATAATATAACTATAGGCCTGGTGATAAAATGGCATATTTAATGAGCTTAGACATAGGTACATCTAGCCTAAAAACAATGATTATCGATGAAGAGGGTTTAGTGAAATCAATATGTGCTGAAGAATATACTATTGAAATTCCTCACGAAGGTTTCGCTGAGCAAAATCCAGAAGTATGGTGGAGTGCTGCTATTACTACCATTAGAAAATCATTAAACATCACTAATATTACCCCTAGCGAAATAAAGTGTATCGGAATTTCGGGCCAAATGCACGGAATGGTACTTGTTGACAAAAAACAAAATGTCATCAGAGATGCAATTATTCACAGTGATCAAAGATCTAGATTACAAGTTGAGCGCATAAACAATCTTATTGGAAAAGAAGAAATTGGTTCAAAGACGTTAAACTCTGTTTTTCCAGGGTTCCAACTAGCATCTCTTCTTTGGGTAAAAGAAAACGAACCAGAAAATTATAATAGAACTTTTAAAGTAATTCTTCCAAAGGATTATATCCGGATGAAACTTACTGGAAATACTGCATCAGATTATACTGATGCATCTAGTACATTAGCTTTTAATCCAATTGATCGAAAGTGGGAAGAGGACATTATTACTAGATTAAACATTGATATAGAAATGTACCCTTCTCTTGGTGAATCCTATGAAATAGCTGGTTATGTTACAAAATCTGTTTCAGATGAAACGGGGCTAAAACGGGGAACTCCTGTAGTCTATGGTGCTTCAGATCAACCGATGCAGGCTTTAGGCAATGGTGTAATAAAACCAGGAACTGGTACTTCAACTATAGGGACTGGGGGCCAAATATATACACCGGTAGATAAACCAATTTTAAATCGGTTGTTAAATACTCATACATTTTGTAATATTACACCAGATACATGGTACATGATGGGCGCTATGATGAGTGCAGGATTGTCACTAAAATGGTTTCGAGATAATATAATCAATAATTTAAGCTATAAACAAATGGATGAAAAAGCTAATGAGATATCTCCTGGTAGTGAAGGGTTAATTTTCTTACCTTATCTTGCGGGGGAGAGAACCCCACACCTTAATCCAAATTTAAAAGGTATGTTTTTTGGATTAACTTTAAAGCATAATTCTGCGAATATGGCTCGTTCAATTATGGAAGGAGTAACATATGGTTTAAAAGATTCGCTTGAAATTCTCAAAACCTTAGGCGCTGATATAAATCAAATTATTGCTTCAGGTGGTGGTGCACAGAGTAAACTATGGTTACAAATTCAAGCGGATATATTCGGTACAGAAATATATACTACCAATACAATTGAACAAGCTTGTACAGGTGCAGCAATTTTAGCTGGAGTAGGTATTGGGATTTATTCTGATTTTGAAGAGGCTTGTAAAGTTGTAGTTAAAAGGAATCCAAATCCAATTGAACCAATATTTGAAAATGTTAAGAAATATGAATATTTTTATGAAAAATATAAAAACCTTTATAAGAGTAATAGCAATATATTTTGAGTATGAGATAGATAAATTAAAATTCTAAATAAAAATACCTGCGCCCTGTTGTTATGCACTTAGGAATGGAATAGATCTAGTTCACTTAACAGTACATATGGATTATATGTACTCTTGAGCCTATCTCTGATTTGTTAATACCATTTATATGCATAGGGATAGGGATACCTCTAATGACTGGCGGCAAAAATGAATTTTTTAAAAACCTTAAAACATATATTATTGCTTATTTTGGTTCCTAGAGTGTGTGATACGAACTCTTTTTGTGCGACGGGCAGTCGCTTTGAGTGTTGATTATTCAACACTCTTCTTTTTCTTTTTCTGACAGAGACGTCATTTCGATGAAACGACTGAAAGATGATAAAGAAATTGAATCCCAGATGGTGGAAATCCATCCCCGAGGAGACTGACCTAGCTCGGGAAGCTTAATCTAGGGCAACACCGTGAGGTGTTGTCTGAAGGAGATGCGAAAAGTCGAGAGACACGTAGGCGAAAGGACAGACCCTAATGCAATAAGTGTGAAGTACAGCACGGGATAAGTTGGCGACTTTTCGAAAAGTGAGGAAGCCCACTAGAAAGGCATTTTCTTTAGAAGTCAGATCGAGGGAAAAAAATGGGAAGAAACGCCCACTAGGTATACCAACAATAGAAGATCGTATTGTCCAACAAAGTGTGGTAAATGTACTTCAGCCGAAATTCGAAGATAACTTATTTCACAATTGGTCAGTGGGATATAGACCAAATCGTGGAGTGGAGAGAGCATTACAAATTATTCGGGAAAAGTTAAAGGAATTGGGATTAGAAATCTCTAAAGAGAAAACAAGAATAGTCAATTTCCATAATGATAATTTTGACTTTCTTGGATTTACTTTCTACCATTGGAAACATGGGAAGAAGGATGGTAAGCTTACTTTTCAAGTCACTCCGAAGGAGGAGTCCGTTAAGGACTTTAGAATGAAGATTAAGGAAAAGACTAGAAAGACACTTACTCTAAATAAAGAAGAATGGATAAATCGTGTTAATCCAATCATAAGAGGTAAAATGAACTACTATCTAACAATCATCAAAGCTATAAAGGCTAACGAGGAATATGGACAGGAAAGTCATTGCAGAACTCGTATGATGAGAGGAATACTGCAAAGGATAGATGGATACATAAGGAAAGGTTACGAGTGGCATTTATTCATAAGCATCCTAATCAAATTAAAGGAATGAAAATGAATAGTAAATGGAATAACGCATTTTTCCTTAAAATTCAACTAATTCCCTCCTACTGGCTTTATCTCAATAAGGCTTATGGATACACCAAGGAACAATATTTGAACGATATGACTAAGAAGGCTAAAAGAAATTTAAAGAAACGAATTAGCCGAGCAAAAGAAAAAGGTGAAGAATATTACACTTCTCACCGACTCCAAAAGATGCAAAATGCCTGGAATGCATCCTCTTGATAAAACATTGTAACATATGGGTAAGCCGTATGCCTTAATAGGGCACGTACGGTTTGATAAGGGGGAAGCCTTGAGAAAGGTTTCCCTACTTTATTATTTTTGTTTACATAGTGCATGAGGATTAGAAAACTGACTTTTAACAATACAAGTAACAATTCTTATAACATAAGAGATTTATAGAGTAGACAGTGTGTTAGGTAATTTAATACCTTTTCTAACAATATTATTGAACTCTTGGATTGTATTATTCATATAAGAACTAGGTTTAATAGATTTATTGTACGTTTATTATTGGTTTAAAGGTTGAGTTAACCTCTGGGTAGGTATTCTTGGTTAAGCAATTATGACAATAAACAAGTAACTCTTCCTGAGTCAATGTTTATGAACCATTCGATCAAGACTTAGTCAAGCTGAATCGTAACGGCATTGCCGTCTGTTTGGAAGAACACGAAGCAGCGTAAAGGCGATTTCGTCATCCGGTCACAAAGGAAGAAATTATTTTATATTATCAAAAATTAGATAAAGGCTTACCGACCGTTTCGCAAAAGCCAGAATGGGGCTTTTTATAGGAATATAAAATAAGTTATGAACTTGTAAATGTGTTTGAAAAAAGAGGCTATCGGCTGTTGTTGGTGCCGATCCTTTACCGGGACTGGCACCTTAATTTCGGAATGAATTTTTTTAATTATAAGGTTGTATTTAGTTTAAATTCAATTTAAATCACAATCTCTAGAAATGAGTTTAGCTGTTTTTTGTAGACTCTCTAATATATTATTAAGATTGGCTCTAATGTTTTTTTCAGGTCCATCGACAGTTATTGCACAAACAACATCGCCTAAATAATTAGTGATTGGTGCAGCGACAGAGAAGTACCCTTTTTTAAATTCACCGTTATTTAACGCATAACCCAGACGTCGTATTTTTTGGAGCTCTAGAAGTAACGTCTCCTTACTTGTCTGGTTTTCATGAGTGGTATTATAATTCGAAGAATTGCTAAGGAATTTATCTATCATTTTCTGAGATTGAAAAGCTAACATAGCCTTGCCTGAGGCAGTAGAACATAAACGATTTCTTAAACCAATATTTGTTACAATATTTGTTGGTTTAAACGCCTCTACCTTTGCCAGGTAGCTGACTTCATTATTCTCCATGATAGTTAAATAGACGGATTCATTAACTCTATTTACCAAGGCCTCGATATATGGTATTGTCATAAAGAATGGTTCGTATTGTGTTGAAACAGAGCGGCCCCACTTTATTAATTTTGAACCTAAACGATATCGTCTTGTTTGTGTTTTTACTAAGATATCCTCTTCGTATAAAGTACTTACAACATGATGAACTGTACTAATATTCATATCAAGTTTTGTTGCAATGTCGGTTACCCCTAATTCTTTATGTTCTTCATTAAAGCAATCAACAATCCTAATTGCATGTTTTATTGAGTTAATCAAGAGTTTTACACTCCTTTAATTGTAGATTTTTTATAATTCAATTGTATTAAAAATATTCGGAAAATTCAACCTTATATTTCATATTATGAAATAAAGTTGTTGATATTATATTATTGTATAACTAATATTAATTTTAGGATAGTAAAAGTTGGAATTGAGGTGGTTTTATGAATATAAGTGGATTTGGGAGAGTTGCAATTGTTACTGGTGCAGCTGCAGGGTTAGGCTTAACTATAGCACGCTCCTTGCTTTTGGAAGGAAAAAGAGTGGCATTGGTTGACATTGATAAAGAGGCACTTGACCGTTTGCAACAGGAAGAATTTTTTAAAAAAATGAAAACAAAAACAATGTTCATATGTGCAGATGTATCGAACGTTGAAGAGATACATGAGAGTGTAAAAGAAATTGTTTTAAAATGGAATAGAATTGATATTCTAGTAAACAATGCAGGTATCAGGTCTGAGACTGCTCTTGAAGATATTACCCTGCAAGAATGGAATTTTATTTTGGCAACGAATTTAACAAGTTCATTTTTCTTTTCTCAAGCTGTTATTAGTATCATGAAGGAACAAGAATGGGGAAGAATAATAAATATTTCTGGGACTGCTGGTCAATATGGTTCAATAAACGCAGGTGCTCATTATGGAGTTTCAAAGGCAGGTCAGATTCTATTAACAAAAGTATTCGCAAGAGAACTAGCGCAATATGGAATAACTGTAAATGCAATAGCCCCGGCGGTTTTAAATTCACCAGAAATGCATAGAGTAGATCCGGAAAAAATGAAGAGGATCATTGAGTCAATACCAGTTGGGCGAGTAGGAGAGACAGAAGAAGTGGCTAGACTAGTTTCCTATTTAATATCTGAATCTACTGATTATGTAACAGGATCTACTTTTGATATCAATGGTGGCCAATATATGAGATAAATATCTTTTAAACTAAAAAAGTGAGAAACCTGGCAATCCTGTTTGCCGGGTTTATTTTTTTGATTTACCATCTAGATTTATATATATACAAAGTGGCTATATGTTGATATATAAAATAACTAGTAAATAAAACCAAAAAACTTTTCCCGTTTTTCATATTATGAAAAAGGTTAATTGTATGACCATAGTGTATATGGTATAAAATAATTACAGCCAAAATATTCAGAATTTATAGAAAGGTGTGGAAATATTGAATAGTATTTGGACCAATTTATTTCAGACTGATTTTTCTTTGAAGTTTTATAATGTTAATGGTGTAAGAACAAGGTGTCTAGAAGCAGGAGAAGGGGAGCCGCTTATACTTCTTCATGGCGTGGGTGGCCACTTGGAGGCATATGCTAGCAATATTGCAGAACATGCAAAAGACTTTCATGTTTATGCAATTGATATGATTGGACATGGTTTTACTGATAAACCTACTGATGAAGACTATACTATCCCATATTATGTAAATCATTTACTTCAATTTATGGATGAGTTAAAAATTGAGAAGGCCTCTATTTCAGGAGAATCTCTTGGGGGATGGGTTGGTGCATGGTTCGCATCAGAATATCCTGAAAGAATTCACAAGCTTGTTTTAAATACATCTGCTGGTATTACAATGAATCCACAGGTAATGGAAAAACTAAAGACGCTAACTCAAGATGCTGTATATAATGCTACGAAAGAAAAAACACGTAAACGCTTAGAGTTTTTGATGTATGACAAATCGATGGTTACAGATGAATTAGTAGATGTAAGATATAGCATTTATGCACAACCAAGTATGTCTGAGGTAATAAATAGAGTGTTGTGCTTGCAAGAAGTTGAAATACGAAAAGCTAACTTGCTAACAGAAGAAAGATTAGCTTCTATAAAAGCTCCAACATGCGTAATTTGGACTACACATGACCCTACTGCATCGCCCGAGATTGGGGAAAAATTAGCAAGTCTTATTCCTAATAGCGAATACCATTTAATAGAGAATTGTGGGCACTGGCCACAATATGAAACAACAGAAGAATTTAATCGGATACACAAGGAATTTTTATTAAGGAAAATCTAATATTATAGCAATTTACTGTAGGTTAATAATTTAATAAAAATACTTAGAGGTGATAGTATGATAGGTTTAGGTTTAGCATCGTCGCATGCTCCAGCAAGTTTTCGACCGAAAGAAAAATGGGGAGTTATGTCCCAACGTAGAAATATAAATATACCAGAACCACCACAATTGGCTGAAGAAACAGAAGAAGTTATAGAAAACTACATTGTAAGAATTGATGCTGCTTTCGATATACTAAGAAGGCAAATTGAGGACTATCAACCGGAAGCTTTGATTATTGTTGGCGATGATCAATACGATATGTTTGATGATAGTAATATGCCGGCATTTTCTATCTATACAGGCGATGAGATTTGGGGAGCTACAAGTGTATCTTACCTAGATGATGAAGATGTTGAAGAATCCATTATTCGAACACCTTGTCATAGTGAATTAGCAAACTATTTATTAAAGGGGTTAATCAAAAAAGGATTTGACCCTGCATACAGTAAAAAAGTTCATGCATTAGGTAAACCGAATCGCGGTGCAGGTCATGCATTATCCTTCCCTCTTCATAAACTAGTACCTAATTTTGATATTCCTGTAATTCCTATATTTTTAAATGGATACTTCCCTCCACAACCTACTGGGCAACGTTGTTGGGATTATGGGGTAGCTATTGCAGAAGTCATGAAGGATAGACCAGAAAAAATTGCTATCTACGCATCAGGAGGCCTTTCACATGATCCTATGGGACCAAGATCAGGATGGATAGACGAGCCATTGGATCGTTGGGTACTTGAAAGGCTAGAAAAGGATAAATCTAAGGAATTGACAAATTTATTTACCTTTGATTCTGATACTTTACGTAGTGGGACTGGTGAAATTAGGCAATGGATCACTGTAGCAGGAGCTATGGATAGAAAAGCTACAGTCATAGATTATATACCAGCTTATCATACTAAAACAGGTTTAGGGTATGTATATTGGCCGGTATTAGACTAATTTAGGGTAAATGGGGGTTTTATTTTGAGTATATGGACGGATCTACTAGGAGCGGAAATAAGATATACCGGTAAAAAATATAAAACAAGATTGATAGAATTCGGTCAAGGAAAACCTTTAATCCTTTTACATGGAAATGGAGGGCATGTTGAAAATTTTGCGAATAACATTCCGCACTTTGCGAAAAACTTTCGGACAATTGCCATTGATTTGCTTTGGCATGGATATTCATCAAAACCTCCATTTGATCCTGCATTGATTCCAAGTTTTACCGATCAAATCAATGACGTTATGGATTCAGAAAAAATTGAATCTGCATATTTTGTGTCACAGTCCATGGGAGCTTGGCCTGCCATGGAAATGGCATTGAGTCATAAACATAGGGTTAAAAAACTTGTGTTAACTACACCACAGGGATTTATTCTAAACGAAGAGCATCGAATAAATCAAAAAAATCATTTATTAAAATTACGAGAGAAAACATTGGTTGGACTTGATGATTCTAACCTGGAAAATATTCGATTAAGACTGGAACGACTTGTTGTGAACAAAGATCTAATTACGGATGAGATGGTTCGTATAAGACATAAAATTTATAACGATCCAGAAACAAATAAAAGCTTAAAACAATTTGCTATAGAGTATTTAGGCGGCGAAACATCGGAAAAATATCTTATTAATAAAGAAAGACTTAGTAGGATTGATTGCCCTACACTAGTATATTGGGCGGAGAATAACTCTGTGCCTCCATCTATAGGAGAGAGATTAGCAAACGCAATTAAGAAATCTCAATACTACTGTGCAGGGCAAACAGGTCATTGGGCTCAATTTGAAAACCATGAAGAATATAATGCGGTTGTAACACGTTTTCTTCTAGAGTAACCAAGTTGGTTTTAACAAATATTTCTTTAGAAAGAAGTGTTCATAAATGGAACAAAAAGTGGCCATTGTAACCGGTGGAACATATGGGATTGGAAAAGAAGTCGCTTTAAGGTTAGCCAATGAAAATTATAAGGTAATTGTAATTGGAAGAAGTGAAAAAAATCAGCATGAAAGCAAAAAGTACTTTAAATCAAAAAATGCTGATGTTGATGTGGAGTTATGTGATGTTTCTAAAAGCGCCGAAGTGGACCAAATCATTAATAAAGTTATTCAAAAGTATCAGAAAATAGATGTATTGTGTAATCTAGCTGCAATCAGACCTATTGGAAATATATTGGAAACGGATCAAGATACTTGGGAGAATGTTTTTGATGTTAATGTCAAAGGTGTCTATTTGTTTTGCCGAGGAGTAATACCATATATGAAACAAAACAAGGGTGGAGCTATCATTAACTTTGGTTCCACATCCGGTTACGGTGGTACTGATCATATTGCCTACTGTGCAACAAAAGGAGCCATTATTAGCTTTACAAAAAGCTTAGCTTTAGATCATATCAGGGATCACATACGTGTAAATGGTATTATTCCAGGTTCTACCCGATCTGGTATGAATGAAGATCGTCCTGAAGAAATTACTAGAAAAATTGCAGAGGGAAATGTTGCAGGTAGAATTAATGAGCCAGAAGATATTGCAAATGCGGTAAGCTTTCTAGTCTCAGATGAAGCTGCTACAATTTCTGGTACTTTTTTAGATATCGGCTCAGTACAAGGTAAAATGGCAATTATTCAAAGATGGTAGTGATCGATCGCGGAAAACAATAGGAGGGATCTAAATGAATAGAATATCTGAGAACCCTGTTTTGGAGGAAATGAGCAGTAAGTTAAAAGAGGGTTTGGTTTCGAATATGATATATCATGATCAGGATATATTTGAATTGGAACAAGAAAAGATTTTTTCGAAAACCTGGGTTTTTGTAGCACATGATACTGAAATACCGAATAAAGGTGACTTTGTAGTGCGCTACGTCGTACAGGACAGTTTCATAGTTGTCAGAGGGAAAGATAATCAAATTGGTGTCTATTTTAATTATTGTACCCATCGTGGTATGCATGTGTGTAGAGCAGAAGATGGCAACACATCTTCCTTTCGCTGCCACTATCATGGCTGGAATTTCAATACAAGTGGTGAACTGATTGGTGTCCCTTTTGAAGAACCCATTTATGGAGAATCAATGGATCGGAAAGACTTTGGTCTTATTGCCCCTAGATTTGGAGTTTATAAGGGTATGATTTTTGTTTGCTTAGATGATAAAGCGCCTTCATTGGAAGAGTATTTAGGTGACTTTAAATGGTATTTAGATTTAGTTTTGAACTGGTCTCCGAATGGTATGGAGGTTACGGGTCCTCCACAACGCTGGATAGTTGAAACGAATTGGAAAATTCCATCAGAAAATATAGTCGGGGATTCCTACCATACCCCAATAAGTCATAAAAGTGCAATGGAAGTAGGGCTTGCAAACATTCAGAAAGCAAAAGATGCTTTGCCTGGTAGTCAAAAAGATGGTGCTGAAATATGTGCTGGCTCTGGAAATGTAGGTTTTCGAATGGTTCCATCAGGTAGTTTTTGGGGATATCCTAAAGAGTTAATTGATTCCTTGAAAATGAATGTAACACCCGAACAATTTAAATTAATAGAAGATGGATATTTTCCGTTCAGAGGTCATATTTTTCCTAATTTAAGTTTTTTGAATACGGCAACCTATGTTAGAGAAGATCAGGTCATTTCGAACTTTTTGACATTTAGAGTTTGGCAGCCGCTGGGGCCGGACAAAATTGAAATTATTTCATGGTCCTTTGTTCCTAAAGGTGCACCTAATGAATTCAAAGATTATTCAAAGAAGGCATATATAGCCACTTTTGGTACCTCAGGTATGTACGAGGTGGATGATGCTGAAAACTGGTTGAGCATTACAAGAAATACAAGAGGTAAAAATGTTAGAAACTTCTATCAAAATATTAAAATGGGGATGGATACAGATAAGATCCTTCCAGATTGGCCAGGGCCGGGCATACCTTATTCCTCCGTTTATACCGAAGCCGGCCAAAGATATTTCTTAAACAAGTGGTTGGGATATATGACTAGTAAATAACCTAATGATTTAAATTCTTATCTTTACAGTGAATATTGATTAGATTGTATCCAAATTATTAAGGTGAAGATATTGTAAGCGTTTACCTAGTTGGTTGTTTCTAGTTATAATGTCTTATGCATATCTGTATGTAGCATATTAAAAAGAAGATCCAATTGCCAACTAACTTAGATATATAGTTTAATCTATTAGCCAAAACAATAGGTTAATAATGTTAGAAGAGGTGGAATTTATATATGAATATTCTCGACTCAACTGCGAACGATTTAATGATGTTTTATGAGATATATAATTTTATAACTTATGAAGCTGAATTGCTAGACGATGCAAGATATCAAGAGTGGTTTCAACTTTTTACAGAAGATATTAAATATCAGATTCCTGTAAGAACAACAAGGTACAAAAAAGACGGTGACGGGATTTCAAATAAAATGTTTCATGTTGATGATGATTATCATATTTTGGATAAAAGAGTCAGAAGAATACAATCAAAGTCAGCATGGTCTGAAAATCCCCCATCAAGAACACGGCATGTTATTTCAAATATAAGATTTATTAGTAGCGAGAAGGATAATGAGTATCTTGTAAAGTCTAATTTTATTCTTTATAGAAACCGTGGGGATATTCCTGCATATGACATAATCTCTGGAGAAAGGCAGGATGTCTTAAGAAAGCTAGATGGTAATTTAAAAATAGCATACAGGAAGGTTTTAATCGACCAAAGCAACTTGTCCATGCATAACTTGGGAGTATTTCTATAGCAATTTGGTATCTATATTCATAATTATTAAGACTATTAAAGGGGGTATTCCATATGAGGAAAGTTTATATCTTATTACTATTAATATTTGCTATATTTGCTAGTGCCTGTTCTACCCAAGTATCAGAAGACAACCAATCATCAAACAGTAACAATAGTAACAGCAATAATACTGAAAATTATCAGGTTGGTGTTGTGTTCCCTCTATCTGGAAATGCAGCAGAACATGGAATTGATATGTTAAATGGACTTGAATATGCAGTTGATGAAGTTAATAGCAGCGGAGGAATTAATGGTATACCAGTAGAATTGGTCGTAGAAGACGGAAAAGCTTCGCCAAAGGATACTGTTAATGCATCGCAAAAATTGATTACAGTGGATAAGGTTCCCGCTATATTTACAGGTTTTAGTAGCCCTGTATTAGCGACAGCTCCAATTGCTGACCAAAATAAAGTTGTTTTAATTAATTCTGCCGCAGCTACCCCTGCACTAGCGGAAGCAGGAGATTATCTAATAAATACTCTAGTTCTGCAGAGTGTTGAATTAGATTATATCGCTAAGTATGCAACTGAAGAACTCGGTCTTAAAACAATGGGAATTATCTATCAGAATAATGATTTAGGTCTAGGAACAAAAGATGCGCTTGAAATATACATGAAGAACTATGGTGGAGAGGTAGTTGCAGCAGAGAGTTTTGAAGTTGGAGCACTAGATTTCCGTACTCAGTTAAGTAAAATCCGTAGTGCAAAACCAGACGCTTTATATCTTGCAACAGCCGGGAAAGATTCTCCTTTAATTATAAAACAAGCACGAGAATTAGGAATTACTTCTCAATTTTTCGGGTATCACGCCCTAGAAATGCCACCGGAATATATGGAGATCGCTGGTGACTTTGCAAATGGAACCATTTATACAAGCTCTGCAACTGAATATGATGTGGAATTTGCAAAAAAATGGGCAGAAGATCATGATGGCAAAGAAATAGTTTTTACAAACGCGATGTATTATGATGCTGCAAAAATGCTTTTTAAAGGGATGGAACATGTAATTAATAATGGGGATGACTTATCAGGCGAAACTCTTCGCAGTGCTATTTTTGAAATAAACACATTTGATGGAATAGCAGGAAATATGAGAATTCCGGATAATGGAAATGCAATTAAAGAAGTAAGTATTAAGCAAATAAAAGACGGGGAATTTACAACTCTTAAAGTAATAGAACCATAATTTAGGGATGTGTCAGTGCAAGGTTACTCAACCTACCTTGTATTGACACAGACTATTGAAGGGGAGGCGAGAATACAAATGGAATTATTCATGCAGTTGCTGCTTAATGGAGTATTTATCGGGAGTATTTATCTCCTGTTAGCAGTTGGATTTACAATGCTGTGGGGTACCACAAAGATATTTGATGTTGGGTATGGTGCGTATTTCGTTGTTTCTGGATATTTAATGTACTTATTCTATCATCAATTGTCGATTCCGCTATTTGTATCTATTATTCTAGTTTGTATTTCCATTGTTTTATTGGCTACATTTATTTATTTTACATTCTATTATCCAATGCAAAGAAAGGGAACTAGCGAATTTATTATTATAGCGATAAGCATAGGGATTTTGATGTTTTTGGAAAACCTTATTAGTCTTGCATTTGGCCATGAAGCGAAGTTTCTTTCAACAAGCCTAGGTACTATAGAGTGGCATGGAATTTACTTAACAATCTTAGATATCTTAACTACTGTTCTGGCTATTATTATTGTGTTGCTATTAACTTACTTCTTAAAGATTAATAAATTCGGTATTCTTATGCGTGCAGTAGCAAATAATGATGAGGTAGCTAAAATAACAGGAATCGAAACCAAGAAGATCAACGCTCTTGCTTATAATTTAGGGGCCTTATTTACAGTTGTTCCGGCAGTTTTAGTAGCTTTTAACCAAGGTGTTTATCCGCAAATGGGTATGGAATATCTAGTCATGATTGTTATCGCTGTGGTGATAGGGAGTGTGGGAAGTATTGGCGGAGCAGTTGCGGGCGCTTATTTATTGGCCATTGTACAGAGTTTTTCAGTTTGGCAAATTTCAAGCAACTGGCAATCTACTATTTCTTTTATAGTATTAATTATGTTTTTACTGTTTAAACCGAATGGGTTATTTGGTGCAAAAACTAGAAAAGGAGGTGTCTAGGTTGGAATATATACTACATTTGCTAATCATAGTTATGATCTATATCATCTTGACATTTTCATATAACTTAATTTTAGGATATGGCGGTATCTTATCTATTGCACATGCCGCATTTTATGGTGTGGGTGCGTATACGTCTGCATTGCTATCCGTAAAATTAGGTATGCCGGTAATACTGTCTATAGTTTCTGCTGGTTTGGTCGCTGCTATATTTAGTTTATTAATTGCTGCCCCTTCTTTGAGAATAAAAGGTCATTATTTAATAATCACCTCTTTTGGTTTCCAGCTCATCGTATCAAATATTCTTAATAACTGGACATCAATAACCCGCGGTCCTTCTGGTTTAAGTGGAATACCTCCTTTGAGTATATTTGGTTTTGAACTTGTAAATAAATGGACCGCTTTTATATTTGTAATGTGTATTACTGTAATCTGTCTGTTAGTATTGACCAAAGTTGTACACTCGCCTTTTGGAAGAATAATAGTGGCGATGAGAGAAGACGAGATTGGGAGTCAGTCTCTTGGTAAATCTATTCTAAAAATTAAAATTTCGATTTTTATGCTTGGAAGTGGGTTTGCAGGTGTAGCAGGGGCTTTATTTGCTCATTACACATCATTCATCAGCCCTGACTCTTTTACCTTAACTGAATCCTTTTTCATCATGACTATAGTACTGATAGGCGGAGCAGGGACGATATCAGGACCAATTATGGGTGCATGGATTATGATATTGCTTCCTGAGATATTACGATTTGTGGGTCTTACTTCTACTACTGGAGCTACTATGAAACAAATTGCTATTGCAGTAATCTTATTGTTAATTTTACGTTTTAATTCAGAAGGTGTTGCAGGTTGGATAAAAAAGATACGTCATGTTTCATAGTGCGGATATTCTGATAAATGGGTGGTGTGTGAATGAATATATTAAAGATTTCAAATGTAACAAAAAGTTTTGGAGGTAACAAAGTAATAAACAATCTTAACATGGCATTAAAGAAAGGAGTAATTACAACATTTATAGGACCTAATGGAGCAGGTAAGACGACTGCATTTAATTTAATAACTGGATATATTTCACCAGATAAAGGAGAAATATTTTATAATGAAGAAAAAATTTCCCACTTGCCACCATATAAAATTGCAAAGTCAGGCATTATGCGTTCTTTTCAAAATTTAAGATTATTTAACGGTCTTACAGTGTTAGAAAATGTATTATTAGCAGAGCAAAATCACCCTGGGGAAAAGCTTAGTAATTTATTTTTTTTTCCAAATAGGTCAAAAAAGGGTGAGTTAAGAACAATAGAAAAAGCTTATAACGTCTTAGAACAAGTTGATTTAATAAATAAAAAAGATATTCCAGTGAAAAATCTGTCTTATGGCGAAATGAAACTGTTGGCTCTAGCAAGAATTATTATGGCTGAATCAGAAGTTATCCTTTTAGATGAGGTACTGGCAGGATTAGATCGGCAGTCAATTGAAGATATAATAAATGTTATTTTTAAGTTGAAAGAAATGCAAAAAACAATTTGCATAATCGAACACAATGTTGAAGTGCTAAAAGAAGTATCTGATCATGTAATATTCCTTCATCAAGGTTCAGTAATAGCGGAAGGGAAAATTGATCAACTTTTGCAAAATAAAGAACTTACTGAATTATATTTTGGTAATCCCGTGAGTGAAAGAGGTGTATCGGCCAATGCTACTTAAGGTAGATAACATTCAAATCAACTATGATAATCATCTAGCCATAAAAGGGTGCTCAATTCAAATAAATGAAGGTGAGATTGTAGGATTGTTCGGCCATAATGGTGCTGGAAAAAGTTCGATATTAAAGAGTATTTTAGGTTACACACCAGTTAATGAAGGACAAATCTATTATAAAGGCAAGCCGATAACAGGACGTAATATTTCGGAAAACACGTCTGAAGGAATTACATTAATACCCCAAGGTTTTGGCGTTTTTAGTGATCTGACTGTTGAAGAAAATTTAAAGTTGGCCGTTCACAATAGCTGTCTTCCAAAGGCTAAGATAAATAGTCAATTAAATATTGTATATGATCTTTTTCCGATTCTTTATGAAAAAAGAAAGCAAAAAGCGAACTTTTTAAGTGGTGGACAGCAGCAGATGGTAAAAATGGGGATGGGTTTAATGAAAAATCCTACCTTGATGCTACTAGATGAACCTTCTTTAGGGCTGTCACCTGCACTAGCTGAAATGGTGCTAGAAAAAGTAGCTGAATTTAACAAAATGTTTAATATGGCCGTTCTCATAGTTGAACAAAACGTAAGCCAAACATTATTTTTAGTGGACCGCGTCTACTTTTTACGTATGGGCCAAATCATACATCAAGTTGAAAATGTAGAAGAAATAAAGAGTAGAGATAACTTCTGGGAATTTTTTTAGTTGTTATTTGAAGGAGTGATAATGTGAAAATTGCAAATGTTGAGGCTATACCGTTTACAATACCATATACACATGGTGCGATTACGTACGCGGCGGGTTCAGTATTAGCTGCTGAACATGTACTTATAATAATCACAACAAATGAAGGTGTAACTGGTTATGCTGAGGCTCCGGCAAGACCTTTTATATACGGTGAATCTCAAGAATCAATAGTTAAGGCTGTTAATGAATGGTTTAAACCCCAGCTATTAAATATGAATATATTTGAAACGGAAAACATTCGGAAAAAGCTAGATTTCGTAGCTGCAAATAACACTGCTAAAGCAGCTATTGATAATGCTGTGCATGACATAATCGGAAAATATTTAAACATTCCTTGCTATAAATTGTTAGGAAATGCTAGGACTGATGTAGATGTATCTTGGATGTTGGGTATAAGTGATAATGCTGTGAATGAGGCAGTTGAAATGATTGACACATACGGGTTTGGGTGCTTAATGGTAAAGGGCGGAGTTAATCCTATAGAGGACATTCAAAGGATAAAGGAAATACGTTCAGCAGTTGGGGATGACATAACTTTATATATTGATATTAATCAGGGTTATGATATACCTACCTCAATAAGAGTTTTAAAAGAAATGGAAAAATATAATGTGGCATGGGTTGAAGAGCCTTGTCCAATTTACGATAAAAGAGGTAGAAGAGATGTAGCCTTATCCACATCAATACCATTACTAGGTGATGATAGTTGCATGACACCGTATGAGGTTGCACAAGAGTTGCTCCATGGAGCACTTAGAGTAGTTGGGATTAAAGTAGCACGTACAGGAATTGTATGGTCTAAGAAAATTGCGGCGATATGCGAGGGTTATAACGTTCCAAATCTATTAGGTACTCAAGGTGATGGAGCAATTGGAACAATGTCAAATTTACATTTTGCAGCGGCAACTTCAAATGTTAGTTTACCTAGTGCTATCTCATATTATATGCATCTGGAAGATGATATTGTTGAATATATCCCAGAAATAAAAAATGGGAAAATAAAGCTAGGAAGCTTACCAGGAATGGGTATTGTAATTGATGAGAAAAAATTGAATAGATATCGTGTAGACAAAGCGGTTTGAAAATTCAATAAAGATAGACAGTATAAAAGAGATACTCAAAACATTATCAGTACGTATTAGGAACATATTCTTACTTTTGGTAAATTAAAGGAGATGAGAAAGTGATAAAAAAAATTTTTAGTATTATAGCCTTAGTAACAGCGTTGACGGTTGTTTTAGCTGGCTGCAGTGGATCTGGTGCTAAAAATAATTCAAGTGAAAAGAATAATGTAACTGAAATTACTTCTTTAACTTTTCCTGAAGGATCGATGGGGCAAGTATTATTTATTGGCATTAGTGATATTGTTAATAAAAATCATGAATCCATCCGGATCATACCTCAGGCAACCATTGGAGCAGAATCTCTAATCGAGTTTGATCAAAATCCAGAAAGAAGATCTAGTATTATGATAAGCGGCAGTCATTTGACACCTTATCAGGCCTTAAGTGGTTTTGAACCATTTTCAGGAAAAATTGAAAATCCTCCTCTTGGGCTTTTCACATACGGTCCTGGATCCTCAGTTGCACTCGCAACAACGGATCCAAATATTAAAAGTATAAAAGATTTGGCTGGAAAAAAGGTGAGCATTGGGCCACCGGGAAGTAATAGTTATGAGGTACTTTATCCATTGCTTGAAGCTGCAGATATTGTTGATGAAGTAAATTTAACCCCAGCTGAAAGTCTTGGAGCTGGCATTAATGCTTTACGTGATGGCACTATAGATGTCGCTTGGAACAGTATAGTTTTAACCGCTGGGGCAAGTGGTCCATTTAAGGAACTTCTTTTGCAGGAGGATGAAGTATATTGGGTAAGTTTTGAAAAAGAACTATTCGATAAGGTCAAAGAATATACTCCGTTACCTATTTTGCCTGTTTCTATAAATAAAGGACATTTTACAGAATTATTTGAAACAGACTATGAGTTTCCTCAAGAAGATACGATAACAAGTATGTATACACCTGGATATTTCGCTTCAGCTGATATACCAGAAGATATAATCTATGAAATAGTAAAAACAGTAATTGAACACAAAGAAGAATTGAAAAATTATCATAGTTCAGGTGCAACTATGGCTGATCATATGGGGGAATTTGTGCCAAAAGATATGATGCACCCAGGTGCAGTTAGAGCATACGAAGAAGCAGGTATGCTAGGTGGATTACCAGAATAATAATTATTGGTAAATCAAGCTTGTCCAAGAGGGAATATCTCAAGAGAAATTCTTTCTTGGAATTTATTTTAATAATTGTGAGGAGGGGTTAGATGATTAAACGACTCAATTTCTTTTTAACCTCAACCATGCTTATAATGGTTATATATCAACTTTTTCAAGTATGGTGGGTGCCTGGACCAAGAGGTGGGGCTATTATTCATATATTTTTTGCGCTTACAGTTGCAATTTTATTAGATTTGCAAAAGAATGTACAAAATAGAATGTATGTTTATTTTTCCCTTTGCGCATTACTCATAAATCTAATTTGTTCATACTATTTTTATATAAATCAGACAGAAATATTAACACGTGTTGGTATGATTACGTACAGTGATATGATTACAGGCTTATTAATGATATGTCTAATATTATATTACGTTACAAAAGTATTTGGTATAACATTTACTATAATAGGGTTAGTATTCATCTCTTATGTCTTTTTAGGCCCGTTTCTTCCTGATTTAATTTCGGGTCCTAAAATATCTTTTAATAGGATTATATCGCATTTAACTATACGGATGTATGGGGATGTTGTAGGTATTAGTGCTTCGTTTATGTTTTTATTTATTATTTTTGGAACGTTTCTTCAAATTTCAGGTGGTAGCAAATTTATCTTTGGAATTGCACAATTTCTTTCAAGTATTTTAAAAGGTGGCGTAGGGCTGGTCACGGTCGGGGCCAGTGCATTGGTTGCAATGTTTACCGGTGCTGGTGGGGCAAATTCAGGTATAACTGGCCCAATAACAATACCACTCATGAGGAAAAGTGGTTATTCTGCAAACACTGCTGCTGCAATTGAAGCTGTGGCATCTGTAGGCGGAGCGATCACTCCACCTGTTTTAGGAACAGCAGCATTTTTAATGTCGGAGTTTTTAAATATATCTTATCTAACAATTGTTATTTCGACTATAATACCTGCGATTATTTTTTACTTTTCAGTTTTTCTATATATTTGGTTGTATGCTAATAAGCATGGGCTAACAGGCTTTGATAAAGATGAAGATGAACCGACTGAAAAAGGACTTCTCATAAAGGGTGCCATTCTATTTATTGTTCCAATGACTATATTAATTTGTTTAATGCTAGAAGGGTTTTCTTTGTCATTCTGTGCCTTTTTTACTATACTTTCTTCTTTAGCTTTGTCGCTAATCTTTAAAACAGAAAAAAGAATGCATGTTTGGATTGATGGAATAAGTTCGGGTGTCAAGATTGGAGTAGGTATTGCATTGGCTTCAGTTATTCTTGATATTGTTATAGCTATTCTTTCTATTACTCAGTTAGGATATCGTTTTGGGGGGATTATATCAACTGTAAGTGGAGATAATATTTTTGCATTAATAATATTATGCATGTTCGTTTCTTATGTTTTAGGAATGGGAATGCCTTCTATTGCAGTTTATATACTTACTGCTACCCTAGTAGCTCCAACACTAATAAAATTTGGGATTGAACCTTTAATTGCACATATGATGGTTTATGTCGGTGCGATACTAGGAAATATAACTCCACCGATTGCAAGTGGTGTCTTAGTTGCATCACAAATTGCTGGTTCTGATTATTTGAAATCAGGAGTTGAAGCGGTCAAAATAGCAAGTTCAACGTTTTTACTCCCACTTTTTTTCTTCATTACACCCGAATTAATTAAAGTTAATCTTTCATTATATACAATTGGATTAGCTCTTTTAACATTGTGTGCAGTTGCATACTCTACAATTGGTTTAATTGGGTATTTCGGAAGAAACTTATATAAATTCGAAAGGGTTATGTGTTTCGGTATTACTATTCTAATTATGATTAGCATGTATATTAGGGATATGCAATTAATGATAGGAGTTTTAATAACCGTTTTATTATCTATTTTATACTATTACCTACTAATCAGAAAGTCAGGTCAGGTTTATCAGGAGAAAAAACAAATTATTGGGAAGTAAAAATTTTTTAGAAATTGAAGTTAGTAAATGAGGACAAAAGCATTTAATACAACTAGAGAAAGAATTGTAGAAACAGGGGGACAGCTCTTCTGTTTCTTTTTTGTGTGCCAGGCATGTTCATCAACTAGACAGTGAAAGTCTGTTATGGGTGTCGAGATATGTGAACCATGAGCTGAAAGCAAGGGTGTCCATGGTGACATAGAATCTGTACCTTAGGTATATCCTCGGTCTGAGTACACGAATCACATTTGAGGTTTTCACATCAGGAAGAGTTTGTCCAAAATATCCCCTGATGATGTAGGGATAAATGTGGCTGATATTTGAGGAGAAAGCGGATGAACTTAGCTAGGAAGATCTCTTAATACCTTGAGAAAGAACCTACTTAGTGATAATTATCTGTTGCGCAAAGGGATTTTGCCACGGGGTGTGAACGAGGAGTGGCGGTCTTCGTTTGATGAGTCTGTGCTTGTGGGTGTGGTGAAGAATGCTGTGAATTTTGCGGCGCATCTGAAGGGTGGCTTTTATCATATTCCGGCAAAGCGACTGGTTCCGGGCTGGCAGGAGGCGAAGTATGTGGCGTTGTATTTGCCGAAGTGGGTGTCGCAGGAGGAAAATGGGATTGTTTATTATGGCAAAATCGAGCGGGTTGAGATTAAGAAACGGCGGGAGATTGGTGAGATTCCTAAGAGTGGCGATGAGGAGTATGTGTATTTTAGGGTTCGCTATTGGGAGCGGTTAGATGATGTGATTCGTCCGGTTCAGTATGGTGTGCGCGTGTATATGATGACGACGCTGAATACGTTAAAGCAAGCAAAAGAGCTGCCTGAAATTTTTATGAAAAGTGGCGAAGAGGTCACGCTGTGGCGGATGCTGCGGCGGATTTCTAGAAGTGTGAAGGTGGAGCTGGATGCACGGGATGTGGATCAAGCGAGTCGGGTAGAACGGTATCGGTTGAAGGATTTGGTGGTTGAAGTGGATCATGAGAGCGAGGAATTGAGGATTAAGCGGAATGGTGTGGTGAAGGAGATTGAGATGAGGGAATTGGCGGAGAGACCTTCTGGGGTTTTTAGGAAGATAGTGGGGGTGATGGGAGATGGTAAGAATAATTAAATTATTGGTCTTTTCCTGCGAGTTTTTCTTTGATAAGGGCAGCGAACCTGCCCCAGCAGCCTGTAAAAAGATATAATGAAAGTATACTTAATGAAGAATTGAGGGATGTATTGTGATATACGATGTTCTTCAGGAAAAACGTGAAAAGATTTTGAAAATCGCAAGCGAACATGGAATTCAAAGTGTACGAGTTTTTGGTTCTGTTGCAAAATACGAAGATGGACCTACTAGTGATCTTGATTTACTTGTAGATTTTGATGAAGGAAGAAGTGTTAAGTGGAGCTATTCAACTATGACAAAAGATAAACTCTATTTAACTTAGAGTGTATAACAAATATTGAGTCATATATTCCAAACGGAGAAGAGGATTTTTTTAGTTCGAAGTTAATTCAGGACGCGGTCATTCTGAATCTTGAGATCGTTGGAGAAGCCACGAAACGTATTTCAAAAGAATTTAGAGACAACCACCCACATGTACCTTGGCGTGAAATGGCAGGACTCAGGGACGTGTTGATTCAGAATTATATTGGTGTAGATAATGGTATCGTTTGGAACGTGGTTGAAAAAGAGTTTCCTGCATTGAAAGAGAGAAGATTGTAGATTTGTTAGATCATGTATAGGTTGAAAAATGCTTTGGTCGATTAAATAGCGTATAGTGTATTTAAGAAAAATATGAACAATTCTATTGGATATTATTATGATAATGGCGGTGATTATTATATTATCGCAACATGAGATTCTGAAGGAACTTTCTAGAAACTTAAAAATATGGAAAGAAAAATACGGTGTGATTCGTATTGCTTTGTTTGGCTCATACTCAGGGGAGAACAAAAGGATTCAAGTGATATTGACCTGTTAGTAGAATTTGAAGATAAAGCTATGACTTTCGATAATTATATGGATTTGAAGTTTACTCTTGAAGATCTTTTTGAAAAGTCAGTTGATTTAGTTATTATCGATGATATTAAACCGGCACTTAAATCGAGTATTATAAGGAGTTCTAAGTATGCTTTGTAATTGGATAATAGATTTAATACCATAAGAAAGCATCTTTTATTTTGAGGTGCTTTCTTTTATTATTTAATTAAATAGAAATTGAACAATTGCGAAATGAAAGTTAAACATTGATCATTGTTGGAAGTATGGTAGGAGGTTATGATGAACTAATGCCGAATTATAAAGATAAATCCAGAAAGGTGGTTTGATCTATGTGAGTACTACAGATTATGATCAGTTATGGAAAGATGTTATAACAGAGCAGTTTGAAGAATTTCTTTTGTTTTTTTCACCAGATTTGTATGAACAAGTTGATTTTTCTATTCCCCACAATTTCCTCAAACAAGAACTACATACTATTCTTCCAGAATCAGAAAGTAATAAGCGTGTTGCTGACAAATTGGTAAGACTACATCTAAAAACGGGCAAAGAACAGTGGGTGTTTGTTCATGTAGAAGTCCAAGGAGGATACAAAGCATTGTTTCCGAAACGGATGTTTCAATATTTTTATCCCACGATTCACTGGCTGTAAGACCCAGTTTTGAATACATAATTCAAAAGTAAATTTATGAATCTATTAACTAAAAAGTACAAAAAATAGAAGCTTCTTTTAATCTTAAGAAAGTAATGTCGGGATTGATAATAAAGAGAGTCTTATAATCTTTGAAACACTTGATAAAATAGATTTAGAATGATCTATTATTTTAATTTGCAATAATGGATGAAGAAAGGGAGGGGATATATTGGAAGTCTTCATCATTATAGGTTTATGGTTTGTCTTTGCCCTATTGGCTTTGTATACCTTCTTATCCTGGAAGAATCCAGATATTGTAAAGGAAAGAGATACTATTCGGAAAACCTGGTATTTAATTTTTGTTTTGGGTTGTTTAATCTATTTATCAAACGAACCAAACAGCTTATTTACTGATTTGAAGAACTATTTGATTGTATTGGTAAGCTTTATCTCTGTAGATTCACTAGTTTTTTTTAATCTTTATTTTTCAAAATTAGGTGGACATGAACTAAAAATGACAGAAAAACAGATAGATGCAACACAGCGTTATTTGGATTTGACCAATAATAAAATTGGCAACATGCAAATTGTATTGAATACATATGAGTATCCAAGTTATACTAGAAGTAAGGAAGAATATGTCAGGAATTAGATAATTTTTTCAATAAGTATGCTGAGTTGGAACTTCTTCGTGTAGATGTCTTACCATACAGAACAGAAGAAGAAAAAGAATTTGTTTTAGAAGGATCATCAAAAGCTAAAGTAGAAAGACTTCTCAATTTGCGTGAGACTTACTATTCTTCTAAAGACAATTTAATGTTGATGCCATTATGGGTCTTGAATGAGGATTATGTAGCAAAAGTTACAACAATGAGAGAAGATTTGGAAATAAACGATGTAGATGCAAATGTCATAAACATGTTATTGATAGTTTATACATTAGCAGTAGAGATAAATATTAATAATGAAGGTGGTGCTTATGATGGCAATTGAAATGCCTAAAACTAAAGAGAAGAATAAATCAAAAATGAAATCGAATTCTCAACCGCCAAGAAGAAGTCTAAACCTTCCTCTAGCTCATGCAGGGGAAAGTAATGGTATCCGTAGATTAAGAGAGGAAAATCGAAGAGTTTTAGGAAGAAGCAAATACGGTCTTTGATAGCTAGTGTCCATTATGGACACTTTTTTTCATACTTTGCACTTTTACTACATAACTTATAAATAGTTAGGTGGTGAAAGAAATGAATGAGTTAAAGAAAAGGAGCCCTAATTTACCATTAGCTAATCCAGGGTACTCTAACGGACATAGAAAGCTTAGAAGAAATAACGAATTATTGTTGAGAAGGCTAGATCAGATTCAATCTGGCCCATTTGGGATCTGGTCATGGTTTAACAGAAAATGTCTGAATGAAAAATAATAGCAACTCATGTTTATTGTTTGTATTTCTTCACAATTCATATAAATAGAAAAGCAAACAGGTACAAAACAACTTACCTGCTTTTAATATTCAAATTTTAGTCATCCTTTGTTAAAAGTGAGCATCGAGAAATTCAAAGCTGTTTAAAGGAACAAATTAATTCGGGATTGATCTTTCTATTTGGGTAGACTAATTTTTGATCTTAGTAATAGTAATCCAATGAACTACAGATATAGCTTCTGTAGGGTTTTAGCATGTAGATAATTTTTTGAAGGTAATGAAGAAGGATTCGATTACCAATTCTCCAAAAGTGATAGTGGGCGAGACCAGGGGTTTGTAGTAAATGCTTATTTTATAGATTTTTTTAAAGGATAAACTATGATATACTGTTTATTAATATTACATGGGAAGGTGATGCTTAGTCTGTATTAATATTCCTAAGAGGAGTGGTTATTTTGCCCATAAAGTTTATTGATGTACCAACTCTCTCTTTTTCTAGTGAAGTAATAGAACAATTTGAAACCTTGAATCTAACGCAGTCTATGAAAGAAAAATTGTTTTCTTTCTTTAAGGATCTGGATCGTAATGGAGTACATAAGTTTGAATTAATGGAAGATGAAGTGTTTTTAGATTTAAATACCTTTCATAGTGGATTCAAATATATTAAGGTAAAACAGAAAATGGATCATATGCTTGTAAGCATAAAAGTTGAAGATGAATCCATACAAATTGTTCAATTACAACATATTAAAGAGCGTGAGTTATCAGTCTAACAGATTACAAGAGACCCTAGGAGTAAAAGGAGCTTTTGATATAATAGCATGTCTTTGGTGCCTGACCGGGGAACCTTTTTGAAGAGAATTATTTGGATACCTCCTTTTCCTAAAGGACAATATAAATTTAGGAAGAAGCTAATTTTTTTCCTGGATTATATCCGTCGTTGTCCCCCTTAGATCTTTATAATCGCACCGGCCAACCTTCTTTTAATTATTTTATCTATTCTTCAAATCAAATCCGTATCCTCGAAAGGAAGATTCACTTGACAACAGAATATCTTGATTTAAAACTCGATTTTATGTTTAAACAATTGTGTGGACAGGCCAACCGCAAGCATATTACAATTGCATTTTTAAATGACTTACTAGGAAGAAATGAAGATTCAAAGATTACGGATTTAACGTTTGAAAATACTGAAATTGTTAAGGACACGGAAGATGGAAAATCTATACGCCTTGATTTTCTAGTTTTGACAGCCGCCGGTGAGAGAATTAATGTTGAGGTTCAGGTAGTGAATCACCATGATATGCCAGAACGTATTCTCTATTATTGGGCTAAAACTTACACATCTTCCATCCACTCCGGACAGCCCTACACAATGTTAAAGCCTACCATTATGATCACCATCCTAAATTATCCGCTATTTCCTTCTGAAACAGACTTATTTCATACTGTATTTCATATAAAAGAAGAAACCGATCATTTTCAATGGTCTGATTATCTCGAATTCCATGTATTTGATCCCGGTTTAACAGGCTGTACTATCCCCACCTCAAGGACATTAATAAATAAAGAGAAAGGATAGGTGGGGATAAACAGCCTATAAAACCCCGATTGGTTCAAGGGCCTTTAGGTCATCCTTTTAGGGACTATCCATCAGTGGGATGAAAAAACCCACTGATGGAAGTTTCACTTTACCTAAGTACTTTCATGGTACAATGGAGAAAATATCGACGGCAAATGAAAAATCGTCAAGAAAAAAGTAACGAGTTACCATGGTTGATGATGCTTTCAGCGTCTGATTATCGAAAGAAAAAGACAAATGCTGAGCTACTATCTGAATTGGAGGAATGGGCGATGGACAAAGAACAGGTAAGAGAAGCGCTCATTGAATGGGAAACATTGAGTGCTAACAAGGAAAATCGTGTGCTTTACGAAGCAAGGGCAAAAGAACTACGGGACCTTTTAAGTAATCTGGAAGGAGAGAGGAGAGTAGGAAAAAATGAAGGGAAACTTGAAGAAAAACGTGACATTGCACTTACCATGCTTTATGAAGGTTTTGATATAGCGATTATTTCCAAAATGACAAAACTTAGTGAAAGAGAAATTGAAAACTTAAGAAATAAAAGTTAAGTTTATTTACGGGTGCAAAATATACACCGGCTGCGCACTTTTTGATTCAAGGGGAAATGGAATGTATGATGAATTGGGCTCTACAGGCAGGATTCGCCTTCATCATGTTGAGTGAGGAGCAATATTACATCCCATTTTTTTCGGAAACTCCATATTAGATACTACTGAATCGTCTAGTATAATATGAAACGCTTTATATAACTCATACGACTGATGATTATCGAAACTTTATTAATTAGTTAAACATCAGTGGAGGATTCTTTAGATTTTATATTAAAAGGAATTGGTTATCTCAGCATCTCTATTTAGAGGTGCTTTTTATTTTAAAGATACGTGTTTTTTCAAGGGATTAATAAGGGCTGTAGAACAATGTATTGCTAAACTTTCGGTCTTTCATTGTTTCGAATATTATGGTAGCAATTTCCCTATCTGGTAAGGGAAGAGCTTATTTAGAATTCCGGTTCTTGCCCCCAGTAGAGTATAGAATTGGCGCACTAAGAACCTATAACCTGAATGAATATAATTATAATTTGCTTAACACTAGGCTCACTTATCAATATGACACGTATCGAATTGCCTCTCAATCCGAATCGGATCTACTTCAATCAAACAATCCCTTTGCTTTGGCCGTATTAGCTGGTTTATATCTCATAAAAAGTAAAAAAGATGAAAATAGTGCGTTCCAATATAAGTTAAAATTGATGAGAATCCTCTTAGAAGGTAAAATAACAAATAAAAAGATGCAACGTGAATATATTCAAAGACTGTTAATATTTATAGATCAAATCCTGAAGTTACCGGAAGATAAAAATGTGGCATTGGTTCAACAGTTGAAACCCTTAATCGAAAAGGAGAATTTTAACCATGGGACTTTCATTAGATGATACATCGTTTGCAAAGTATTACAAAAAGTTAGGGCAAGAAGAAGGAAGAGCTGAAGGAAAAGCCGAGGGAAAAGCAGAAGGAGAAAAACAAAGAACTATAGAGATTGTTAGGAATTTATTGGAGTTAAATATTAGCATTGAGGCTATTTGTAAGGCAACGAACTTAACTGAAACTGAAGTAAATGCAATTAAAAAATCAATGTAGGACCTGGGTTTTTAGACCAGGTCAACGGACCTGTCCCTCTGGTCCACTTATTTCAGCGTGCCCAAAATCATGTTTTTTGATAGTTGAAATGATAAGGAGAACGTAAAAAAGACCGCTAATTAAACGGTCTTATCGTTATCTGTTCTCTCTTCGTATTGGATGTGATGTTTTGTATCCTGTATTGGTGCATCTTGATTTACATCATTTTTATTACTCATTGTTATTTCATCGAATGGTGTATATCTATTAGAAGGTATTGATTTTCTTTTAAACATTCTGTAACAAATATATCCGATTACAGCAATTATGAGTAAGGTAGAAACATAAGCCATTACACAAATCACTCCTTTGAATAGACTACTTAACATACTATTCTATCTGATGTCAATATATTCCTTTCTTCAAAAGCAACACTCTTTTAGAAAACAGCCTTTAATTATTTGTACACACATATTGCCATACTATCGCCCTGATACTGAAACCATAGTGCGGATGTTTCCGCAGCGGTTAAAGTGTTTGTTGTTTTTGTTTTCCTAAAAATCCCCAAAGGAAAATACCTCCGATTTTGTTATTTTTAGATTCTTTTTAGGTATTGGTGAAGTATATATAGAGAAGGTACTTTTGAATGCACTTTCGTTAAGGTTTTGAAACAAGAAAACAATCCTTCCTTTTGTTTTATGCTTTCCAAAACCCAAATAAGATATGTGAAATAGGCGGCAATGGCCGGATTGGACATAGCAAAAAAAGATTGTGAAAGATATTCTTAAAGGGAGAGTTAGTGGAAGAACAATTGAACGATTATCATCTGAGACCATATCTTAGTTATTTGTATGGCAACGAGCTTAACAGAAGACGAAGTAAATGCAATAAACAAAAGGAATGTAGGACTTGGCTTTTTAGACCAGGTCAACGGACCTGTCCCTATGGTCCACAGGATTATATTTTTTAAGTTGAGGGGGGAAAATGAAACAGAACTAGCAAACTTGCATTAATTTGTAGCTCTGAAATAATTTTAAAGAAATAGTATTTGCTATTATGAGTTTTATTTGTTATGATAAGAAAGAATTATTTTTGTTCGAGTCTGTAAGGAAAGAGTAAGTATTTAAACTTTTCGCCTTTGATATCTAATTGAGCAACTATAGTAATAAAATGTGGAATATATCCACCCAGGAGGAAACAAGCATGCAACAAGGTACAGTAAAATGGTTTAACGCAGAAAAAGGTTTCGGATTTATTGAAATTGAAGGTGGAGAAGATGTATTCGTACATTTCTCAGCTATCCAAGGCGAAGGATTTAAATCATTAGACGAAGGCCAAAAAGTTACTTTTGACACTGAACAAGGTCAACGTGGACTTCAAGCTACAAACGTAAATAAAGCATAAGTATTAAAAGGACTCTAGATTAGAGTCCTTTTTTTTGCACTTAAGAAAGTTTAACTTTGTTAAGGGATTAAAGTATAAGAAAATGTGTAAGTTTCCGGGTTGGATCCTTGTATTTAATAAACTAATTTTTTATCAACGATGATAGGAGGTTATGATTAACTAATGTCGAATTATAAAGATAAATGATAATGAAAAATCTAGAAAGGTGGTTTGATCTATGTGAGTACTGCAGATTATGATCAATTATGGAAAGATGTTATAACAGAGCTGTTTGAAGAATTTTTTTTGTTTTTTTCACCAGATTTGTATGAACAAGTTGATTTTTCTATTCCGCCACAATTCCTCGAGCAAGAACTACATACTATTCTTCCAGAATCAGAAAGTAATAAGCGTGTTGCTGACAAATTGGTAAAATTACATCTAAAAACGGGTAAAGAACAGTGGGTGTTTGTTCATGTAGAAGTCCAGGGAGGATACAAAGCATTATTTCCCAAACGGATGTTTCAATATTTTTATCGAATCATGGATATGTATGATCAGAAGATATATGCCCTTGCCTTGTTTACCGACAAGGATTCAAGCTATAATCTGAATGAATATAATTATAATTTTTTTAACACTAGGCTCACTTATCAATATGACACGTATCGAATTGCCTCTCAATCCGAATCGGATCTACTTCAATCAAACAATCCCTTTGCTTTGGCAGTATTAGCTGGTTTATATCTCATAAAATCCAAGAAAAATGAAAATATAGTATTTCAATATAAGCTAAAATTGATGAGAATCCTCTTAGAAGGTAAAATAACTGATAAGAAGAAAGAACGTTTATCTCTCCAGAAATTATTGATATTTATTGATCATATTATGAAATTACCAGAGGATAAAGATTTAGCCATAGTTCAACAACTGAAACCTTTAATTGAAAAGGAGGACTTAGCTGTGGGTTTATCATTTGATGATACGTCGTTTGCAAAGTATTACAAAAAGTTAGGGCAAGAAGAAGGAAGAGCCGAAGGAAAAGCTGAAGGAAAAGCAGAAGGAAAAGCCGAGGGAAAGGCTGAAGGAAAAGCAGAAGGAGAAAAACAAAGAACTATAGAGATTGTTAGGAATTTATTGAACTTAAATATTAGCATTGAAGCTATTTGTAAGGCAACGAACTTAACTGAAACTGAAGTAAATGCTATTAGAAAATCAATGTAGGACCTGGCTTTTTAGACCAGGTCAACGGACCTGTCCCTCTGGTCCTATGGTCGGGACTTTAGCTCAATTAAGTAAAGGGGATTACCTTCAGGATCACTAAAGTATGCGATTCTGGTAGCTTCTTCTTCCATGATAGGCTGGAATTCAACACTACGGGATTTGAGCAATTCGATTGCTTGCTCTATTTCTTGTACTTCCAATCCAATATGAACGTTTCCTGATTTTGCCGGATGAGATTCTTGTCCTTCACGAGGACGTACCAGCCCAATAGTCAGCCCCGGTGCTGCAATCTGAACCAAATGCCCTTCTACTTGAAATTGAACCTTTAATCCCAGAGTTTCCACGTAAAATTGTTCTTCCTTTTTTAAGTCATCTACTACAATTGTCACACTACCACTTTTAAACATGGTATAATCCTCCATTTTTTAAGTTTTTTTTAATTATATCACTTCAACAAAGCAGCATGGTAATGCAAAAGCTTACTAATTCTTAACATCTCATCAGCCAACCTTCTAACATTTATCTCATCTAATTTTCAAATTAATACCATATCCTCGAAAGGAAGATCTCCATTGACAAGAGAATATCTTGATTTAAAGCTTGATTTTATGTTTAAACAATTGTTTGGACAACCCAACCGGAAGCATATTACCATTGCATTTTTAAATGACTTACTAGGAAGAAACGATGATTCAAAGATTACGGATTTAACATTTGAAAATACTGGAATTGTTAAGGACACGGAAGATGGAAAATCTGTCCGACTTGATTTTTTAGTTTTAACTGCAGCGGGTGAAAGAATTAATGTTGAGGTTCAGGTTGTGAATCAGCATGACATGCCAGAACGTATTCTATATTACTGGGCTAAAACCTACTCTTCCTCTATCCACTCTGGACAGCCCTACACGATGTTAAAGCCTACCATCATGATCGCCATCCTAAATTATCCGCTTTTTCCTTCCGAAACAGACTTATTCCATACTACTTTTCATATAAAAGAAGATACAGACCACTTTCTATGGTCTGATTATCTTGAATTCCATGTATTTGATTTAAGTACATTCATGGTACAATGGAGAAAATATCGACGGCAAATCAAGAAACTAGAAGAAAAAAATAATGAATTACCATGGTTGATGATGCTATTAGCGTCTGACTATCGTAAGAAAAAGATAAATGAAGAGTTATTATCTGAATTGGAGGAATGGGCGATGGATAAGGAACAGGTACGAGAAGCGCTCATTGAATGGGAAACACTAAGTGCAAACAAGGAAAACCGTATACTTTACGAAACAAAGGCAAAAGAACTGCGGGATCTTTTGAGTAATCTTGAAGGTGAGAGAAGAGAAGGGAAAAAGGAAGGAATCAAAGAAGGATTGAAAGAAGGACAACGAAAAATAGCCCTTAAAATGCTTGAGGAAAGTTTAGATATTTCATTTATTGTGAAAATTACAGAGTTAAGTGAGGAAGAGATACGACAATTGCGAAGTTAAAGTTACTAATGGCTATCATCATGTGCTGGATGACAGGTACATTGATGATCTATAAATATTAACAGTCTCTGAATATATTCACGTTGCATCTTCTTATTTGTTATCTAAAAGAACTCTCATCAATTTTACCCTTATATTGGTGTGATACCAGTATACTAACAACGTACTACACGGAGAGAGGTTCGTTAGTCCGACAAACAGTAATATCCTGAAGTTACCGGAAGATAAAAATGTGGCATTGGTTCAACAGTTGAAACCTTTAATCGAAAAGGAGAATTTAACCATGGGACTTTCATTAGACGATACATCGTTTGCAAGGTATTACAAAAAGTTAGGGCAAGAAGAAGGAAGAGTTGAGGGAAAAGCGGAAGGAAAAGCAGAAGGTGAAAAACAAAGAACTATAGAGTTTGTTAAAAATCTATTGGAGTTAAATGCTAGTATCGAGATTATTTCTAAGGCAACGAACTTAACAGAAGACGAAATAAATACTATTAAAAAATCAATGTAGACCTGGCTTTTTAGACCAGGTCAACGGACCTGTCCCTATGGACCACTAATATACTCGATCTCCGTTAAAGATTGAATTTTTAACGATGACATAATCGACGTGACGGATTGCATCTAATTTGTTTCCGCCTGCATAAGAAATGGAGGATTGAAGATCTTGCTCCATTTCAATTAAAGTATCATTTAAGGAACCTTTGTGCTCCACTAACATTCTCTTGCCTTCTACATTTTTCTTTTCACCTTTTTGAAATTCTGAGGCTGATCCAAAATATTCTTTATAGCGTTTACCATCTTTCTCGCAAGTTTCTCCAGGAGATTCTTCATGTCCTGCAAATAGAGAACCTATCATTACCATCGTTGCACCAAATCGAATGGATTTTGCAATATCACCGTGAGTACGAATGCCTCCATCAGCAATAATCGGCTTACTTGCTGCTTTGGCACACCAACGTAATGCGGCTAATTGCCAGCCTCCAGTTCCAAATCCGGTCTTTATCTTCGTAATACATACTTTGCCGGGACCAATGCCTACTTTCGTTGCATCAGCACCAGCATTCTCGAGTTCTCTTACAGCTTCTGGAGTTCCAACATTTCCTGCAATCACAAAACTCTGCGGTATGTATTTCTTAATATGCTGAATCATCTCTATAACAGCATTTGAATGACCATGTGCGATATCAATCGTAATGTATTCTGGCGCAATCTGTTCATATGATAATTGTTGAATAAACTTATACTCTTCTTCTTTTACTCCTACACTAATGGATGCGTATAACCCACGTGATTGCATATCTTTAATAAAGTCTAGTCTTTTCTCAGGTTCAAAACGATGCATAATATAGAAATAACCATTTTCTGCTAAGAAAATGGCAATTTTCTCGTCTATAATGGTCTGCATATTTGCGGGTACCACAGGCAACTTAAAGGAATGGTTCCCAAAGGTGACAGTCGTATCACATTCAGATCGGCTTTTAACCACACTTTTAGCCGGAATCAATTGAATATCTTCATAATCAAATACATTTTCCATCATTACCTTCCTCCATAAACACCATAGTTAGTTGAATAAAAATAAAAACGATGCAAACATAGGTTTTTCGGTTTCTATAGCTCTTATACATGGATTGTAGTAATTGAGGTAGAGGTGAATCATTAGAGCATTGAGAGACATAGGGGAGAGTTGATTCCATTGGACAATGAATTACGTACCGTTTGTTATGTATAGCGCACGGATTCCAGAAGAATCCGCTTAAATTAGATTTGTTGAGCGTTTGATGGACTTGCCCCTTCGTTGAAGTCACTGAAGTCAGGGTCAACATATCTGTTAATTTGTTGATTAAACACAGGTGAAAAGTCTCCAATCGAGAATGCAATCCCTATATTTTTTTGGTCAATTCCATTACCGCTAAGATTAGCTTCACCAGAGTTAATAGACGCATTTCCCGATATATTGTTGATTTTTACACCTTGTGTATTAAAAAAGAAAGCGCCAGCCACGTTCCAACCTCCTTAATATGGCCTATCTGTGTTAGTATTTTTAGAACTCGGATTATCCTTATCAAATCCTAAAAATTTATTTTGAATAGAGGAAGTAGTTGGAGAGGAATCACCAATAGTTAAGTGGGAGCCTTGATCATTAGAATTAAATAAAAATCTTTCGTTACTAATTTGGCCAAAGTTAATCGAAGCATTTCCAGTGATGTAATTGATTTTAAAATTGTAAATATAAAAATTAGGGTTTCCAGTTTTCAAGTGATTCACCCTTTCATTACCAATACAGGATATTATATGTGAGGATTGATGTTTTGTTACTTTTGTATGCCGCGGGGACAGGTCCTGAGGCCCGTTAACAATGTGCCAGTGGACCTATCCACAATACAACCTCCTCACGTTTCTTAGGTTAAATCATACTCCTCTTACATCAACTCTAAGATAGCCGCATTCAATGTTAAAATACATAATCTGTGCCAGTGAACCTGTCCCTGTGGCACTTTATCATTTATAATGATTTATTGAGGGTAGGTGTATATATTGAGCAACACAGCAAATAAAGAATTAGAAAAAAGTTTGAAACGCGCTTTAGAAGGTTTAAAAGATTTTTCAAGAGAGCAAGAGGAAAAACGGAATAAAAAGTACTGGAGTGAAATAAAAGTTCCTTTTACGCTGCATGAAGGACTAAGTAAATTTACGAAATATGAACTGGATGAAATAAGAAAAAGTTTAAATATAAAAAATGCAAGTAGTTTGAAAAAAGCTGAGCTAATTGCATTGTTGCAAGAAAGAATACCAATGTACCTTGAGCAAATTTATCTTCTCTGGGATCAGGAACGTTTTACACTGCTAACCAATATAGCCGATAATGGCGGGATATTCGCTGCATCCAATGTTGAACCTGAGCAAATCGAATATTTTCGTGCTACTGGTTTAATTTATACAGGGACATATGAAGGAAAACAAATATTAGCTGTACCTGTAGAACTGATTGAGCCAATTATAGCTATGGAAAATAATGGAATAGAAAGGGCGACAGTAAAAAGAAATACAGAGTGGATCAAACTTACATGCGGCCTATTGTATTATTATGGAACACTAAGTGGATCGCAATTAGTTAATATGTTAGAAAAATATACAAAAGAAAAGATAGATTTCATAGAATGCGTTAATGTCATACAAGATGCCAATACTTATCGTAAGGAAATTTACATAGATGAAGATGGTTTCTCTAATAGAAGGGTATTTGATCCGAAAAGAGTGAAACAGGAACATAAAGTGAGAGGAAATGTACCATTCTATCCTTTTACAAAACAACAGCTTCTCACAGCGGGTGAACCAGGATTCGTTGAAAGGAATCAAAGCTATACACAATTAGTCAATTTCCTAACAAACCATTTTGAAATTAATATTATGGAAGCGGATAGTATTGTTGAAGAGTGCGTCTATGCTACTAGAATTGGTGAGAGTCCTAATCATGTTTTTCAGTTTTTAAGTAATAGATTTGAGTTTGAAAGTATGGAAACTGTCCAAGCTTTAATGGATAAAGCTATTCATCTAATGAATAACACTAGGGAATGGTTTCTCAAAGGTCATACATCAACAGAGTTAAGTGCACAGGGGAGAGAACATTTACTACCGTTGCCATCTAAGCTTAACAGTAATGAAACCCAAAAGGTTGTAAAGGTAGGAAGAAATGAGCCATGCCCTTGTGGAAGTGGGAAGAAGTATAAAAAATGTTGTGGGAGATAAGGGAACAGTTAAGTTAGTACCTTAAGAAAATAAGAACAACCCCAAAACTAAAGATTAATTGTATGAGACCCTCACAAGAGAAAAATTGTGAGGGTAAATTGTTTTTCGATAGTTCTTTTTTCGTTATTCAAGTGTTTTTCAGAAAAATATTTAAATAGCATTGATTTTCTAAAGGATAACAACTGTTTTTGTCGAAATATAAGGTTGTTAGGAAAAGATGATTAACTATTTTCCAGCATCATAAAAACTCATTACAGCTACACCTATCAATCTTCTTTAATAAATTCCTTCTATTTTTACTCTTCAAATCATTAATTAATTCCTCGAAAGGAAGATTCCCATGACAAAAGAGTATCTTGATTTAAAACTTGATTTTATGTTTAAGCAATTATTTGGTCAGCCAAGTCGGAAACATATTACAATTGCATTTTTAAATGATTTATTAGGAAGAACTAATGGATCCAAGATTACTGATTTAACTTTTGAGAATAATGAAATCATAAAAGATATGGTAGATGGTAAATCAGCACGCCTTGATTTTTTAGTTCTAACCGCAGTAGGTGAAAGAATTAATGTTGAGATTCAAGTTGTAAATCAACATGATATGCCAGAGCGTATTCTATATTATTGGGCTAAAACATACTCCTCTTCCATCCACTCGGGACAGCCCTATACAATGTTAAAACCCACAATCATGATCTCTATCCTAAATTATCCGCTTTTCCCATCAGAAACAGATCTATTCCACACAATATTTCATATTAAAGAAGATACAGACCATTTTCTGTGGTCGGAATATCTCGAATTCCATGTGTTTGATTTAAGCACTTTCATGGTACAATGGAAGAAATATCGTCGGCAAATGAAAAATCAGGAAAAAAATACTGAATTACCGTGGTTAATTATGCTTACAGCATCTGACTATCGAAAGAAAAAAACAAATAGTGATTTATTATTAGAACTGGAGGAATGGGCGATGGACAAGGAGCGGGTTAGGGAAGCGCTCATTGAATGGGAAACTTTAAGTGCAAATAAAGAAAATCGTACACTGTATGACGCGAAAGCAAAAGAGTTACGTGATCTATTGAGTAATCTTGAGGGTGAGAGAAGAAAAGGAAAAGAAGAAGGAATAATAGAGGGAATAAAAGAAGGCAAACAAAAGGGAAAACTTGAAGAAAAACAAGAAATTGCCTTAAAAATGCTTGAGGAAGGTTTGAATATAGCCTTAATTGCAAAAATTACCAAGCTTAGTGAAGTTGAAATCGAAAAATTACGATTTGATAGATGACGTTTGGGTAGTGTTTGACGTTCAACCATTATTCATTAACTTAACAGGGAAAATAGTGATTATTATTGGCTAAGTTGCCTGACCCCCGGTCAAGTAAAGCATTAATATTCTGTTGGCCAGGCAAATTTTTTCAACTAGATTACACCAAAGGAGTTGCTAAAAGATGCCTACTAGTAAGAGTTTACAAGATGCATTTAAAAAGGAAGAATTTAAAGGTCTGGTTATAGATACATATATATCTAATAAATATGAAGTGGCTAGACACTATGCTGACAAAGTATTCACAATAGGGTATAAAAAAATTAGAAATGATGGAAGTAATACAAATAAATTTGCTACATTGGCTGTGATTCGTGGAGTAGCGATGTTAATCTTGCACTTAGGAAAGAGGGAAGAAAAACTCGGGATCGAAATGCAAATAGATGTAGACCATATCTAGGGTGAAAAATATAGTAGAAATGAAAATCAAATGACAGAGAAAGTTCATGAGGTATTTATTCGATTAGATTGGGTAGATGATCTTGAAAAAATTACTTGTTTTATAGATAAAGCATATGAACTAAGAGACTAAGGGCTTCATAGGGATTATGCACATTGTCCTGTTGTTTTTTGCTACAATTGACCTATCCCTCTATCCTCTGTCCTCTGTCCCATGTGGTGCCTGTCACTTGTCGAATTCGACAAGTGACAGGCACCTAAATGCTACGTTTGTGAGGTGTTGGACATTCAACCATTATTCATTAACTTTTCAGGGAAAACAGTGATAATTGCTGGTGGTGGCAAGATTGCAGCAAGGAAGGCTAGGGCACTTGCTCAGGAACAAGCCCAAATCACCTTTATCGCACCAGAGTTCTGTGAAGAGGTCGAGGAGCTTTCACGAAATCTAGGGTTTCGTTTGATTGAACGCAAGGCGGAATGTGACGATTTTTTAGATGCTTTTTTGGTGATTTTAGCGACCAATGACCGGTCAACGAATCAAAGTTTAGCGGAAAATGTTCTTCCCAATCAACTTCTATGTGTGGTTGATGAACAAGAAGAAGGAAATGTTCTTTTTCCAGCAACACTTCGTCGTGGCCATCTTCAAGTTGCCATCTCAACAAATGGTGCTAGTCCCAAACTGACGAAAAAAATAAAAAAACAAATGGAATTACAATTTGATGAATCCTGGGAGGTATATACGGAGTTTTTAACGCGCTGCCGGAAAATAATTAAAAATCTTCCCATTCCAACTGATGAAAAACAAGAACGACTAGAAAATCTTTTAGATAATCGATTCAGACTAGATCCTCAAGCTCAAAACAATGAATTAGCAAATTTGAAAAAAATGTTGAATCTATCTAAATGACTATTCCCCTCCATTTTTAACGGGTTTACTTGTGAGGTGTAAAACGGTAAATCGCAGACTGAATCAAATAGCTAATCACATAAACTTCACAGTAAAAAGGCTTAGAGATGCAATATCTCTAAGCCCTTTTTAATTTTCATTTTTTCCCGAAACAACCCGTAAGTTGTCCAATTTCATTAGATGCCAAAGCGAGTTTGATATATAAGCGGAGAAATTTCGCTTAATTAGGAAATAGCACTGAAAATAGCTTAAATAGACGGAAAGATTCCGCCTATTTACTCGAAAAACGTAAAAATGGGTACCTTTGCTTTGCTTAATCGGAAAATCTCCGCTTATATACCCCAAACCAAGCTCTATCCTGCTGTTTAACCGAAAAATCTCCGCTTATTATTAATAACTCTGGTTACTCAATTATAATCTACATACTAAATCTCAAAATCAAGCACCCTCCAATATTTATTTCATACCCTGTGATTTACTATGTGAATTAGGAGACGATAAGTTATTAAAATTCGCCAACATGTTTATAAATCAATAAAAAACGCACTGTGAATTATAAAGTGAATTCAAGTGCGCTTTCCTATGTGTTTTACAATGTTTGCACCTCTGAAGTAAACCTGTTAGACGGTAGTCGGGGTTTTTTTATTTCTTCTTAAAATATTTTTCTTCTCATCTTCACATACTAACGGTGATATTCCTCAAAAGGAGTGTGCTTATGGCAAGGAGAAATAACAAAACGAAAAAGGTTCAAGGAAAAGACATGACAAATCTTGAGTTAGGAAATGAATTAGGTGGCGGTACGCATCAGGCAGCTACACAGATAAATCAACTAAAAAAAGCTAAAAAGACAAAGTAGGAGGGATAGCCATGGCTAGAACTAAAACATCGGCAGGTCATCATGAGGCACAACAAAAACAAGCTAGACATCTTAAAACCCCTGAAACTGAGATAGCCGAAGAATTTGTAACTGATGTTAAAGAAGAAGATCAAGTTGTTAAAAAGCAAAAAAAGCATGGGAGAAAGCGTAGCTCTGAACCTAAAAATGCTAAAAGTCATTTTGTCAAAGGACCACGTTAAGGGTTTAAGGGTGAAAGCGTCAAAATAGTGCAGACTCTGTCTGCACTATTTTCGCTTGTACAATGACCTCTTAAATGCAAATAAACCCTACTCTATTGAATAGGGTATTATTTTAATGTTCTTTATAAGTTAATGTTTATTGGAGCTCATCTATTTCATCTAAAAGCTGCCGAGTTCGTTTTGCATTACCTTCTGCAAAATTCCGCAAACGAAGCTTTAGTTCTTCATTTTCATGAATCCGTTCCGCTGCAATTAAATACGTACGCATTAACTCGTTTTCTATTTCATACGAACTTTCTAGCAGATCGAGAAGCTCATCAGTTCCGTCTACCTCACGTCTATCGTAATCTTTTTCGTGCCCCATAACAATTCACCCCTCAACAATGGATTCACTCTAAATTATGTACATTATCGATTAAAGTATGTATGACTTATATTGTAAAAAGCTAGTTTAGTCTTTCATTATTTTCACGAAATATGATCGAGATCTCGGACCATCGAACTCACAAAAATAGACACCTTGCCACGTTCCGAGAATTAAGTTGCCATTTTCGATCACGATTACTTGAGAAGAACCTATGGTAGATGCCTTCAGATGTGAGGCGGAGTTTCCTTCTGCGTGGAGATACTTTTTATGATTCCATGGATATACTTCATCTAAAACCATTAACATATCATGAACAACATCAGGGTCTGCATTTTCATTAATTGTAATGCCTGCGGTAGTATGAGGACAGTAAATATATACCACCCCATTCTTTACAGACTGACTATTTACTATATTCTTTATTTCATCTGTAATTTCTATCATATCATCTCTTTCGGTTGTCATTATGTTTCTTTTAAAGAGCATAATAGTTCCTCCTATGATAATCCATTGTTTTGGCTAAAAATATTTTCCAATACATGTAACTCCTTAATTTTCCCTACATATCCTATATTACATTTTAAGGTATATAACCTTTATTAGGAGGGAAGATGATGATTATTGAGTTAACAGCTCTTCATTGGATATACGTTGCCTTTATTTTATTAATAATCGGTTTTATGGTCATGCGCAGAGATACTACTCTTATTTGTATAGTCGGCATTTTTGTTTTAGGATTTACAGCAACCCAATCATTAAGCGCTTCCATAAGTAGTATATTCAACAGTTTCATTTTCGCAATAACAGAACTACTGGGCACCATTCTGGTCATTTCAATTATAGTGTCCATGAGTAAGGCACTAACAAGAACGGGTATAAATGATGTTATGATTTCACCGTTTACAAAATTAATTCGAACTCCAGCATTAGCTTATTGGACCATCGGAATTTTAATGATGGTAATTTCCTGGTTTTTCTGGCCGTCTCCAGCGGTCGCTTTATTAGGTGCAGTTCTACTGCCAGTTGCTATTCGTGTTGGCTTACCTGCTTTAGGCGTTGCCATGGCTATGAACTTATTCGGCCACGGTATTGCTCTATCTGGTGACTTTATTATCCAAGGGGCCCCAAAACTAACTGCTGACGCAGCAGGTATCCCTGTAGGAGAAGTTATTGAGGCTAGTATACCGCTCGTCATCATAATGGGTGTTGTTACAACCGTTATGGCCTTTATTTTCTTAAAAAGGGATATGAAAAAAGGCTTGCTCAAAGCTGAAGATACAGCACTAGGTGAAAGTACGCTAGACCAACATATATCTAAAAAAGAAAAAGAACAGTTAAAAGCATTATTATCCCCAGGAATTAAAAAACTTCTATCTTTCCTAATCCCAATATTATTCTTACTCGACGTTGCAGCAATGTCGATATTAAATCTACAAGGTGGAGATGCTACCGCACTCGTGGGTGGTACTGCAATTTTCATTTTAATTCTTATCAGTATACTTGCACACAAAAACAAAGGCTTCGAAGAAACAACCTCATATTTAATTGAAGGATTTCAATTCGGATTTAAAGTGTTTGGTCCTGTTATTCCAATTGCAGCATTTTTCTATTTAGGCGATTCTGGTTTTGGCAAAATAATTGGCGACTTTCTACCTTCCCAATCACAAGGTATTGTTAATGATTTAGGTATTGCTTTAGCAAATGTGGTACCACTAAATGAACAAATTGCAGCCATTACACTAACAACAGTAGGTGCGATTACCGGGTTAGATGGTTCTGGTTTTTCAGGAATTTCATTAGCTGGTTCATTAGCTCAGTTGTTTGCTACCGCAATAGGGGCAGGCGCAGCAACTTTAACAGCACTAGGTCAAATTGCAGCTATCTGGGTGGGTGGTGGTACACTTGTACCATGGGCACTAATTCCGGCTGCCGCCATCTGTGGGGTTGATCCATTTGAACTGGCAAGAAGGAACCTACTGCCTGTTATAATTGGTTTAGTTGTCACAACTATTTTCGCCATGTTCCTTATATAAGTAACAACAGACTTTGTTCTGTTGTTTTTTTATATGTACATTTCTATAGCTAAAATATTTCCACCTTATACCATCATAGATTATTTTGTTTTGGTGATGATAGTAATTGACCTCTTAAGGTCCAATTATTATCAATTGGAGGTAAAGAAATATGTCCAAGAAACAACATACAAGTAATCCTAGTGCTAAAAAAAGTTCGGTCCCTAAAAATATACTTGCGGAAGAGTTTGGCAATGAATTTGCTGAAGTTACAACCAGTAAGCAGTTTAATGCTTCAGAACATACAGCTCGTCAACGTTATGATAAATAATTATAATAATACTAAGGCTCCCGCTATCTTAACGGGAGCCTTAGTACTTATAACTTTACCAAAAGTGTTGATTAACTACAATTTGATCTAACATTGATTCAATATTATTTAATCGTCCAGCATGTTCTTCTGTAAAGTCACCGCTTCCTTGTAAATCTAAAAGCGTTGCTCTTTCTGTTTCTAACTCAGACTTCCACGCTAGTACTTTTTCATGCATGTTAATCAACTCCTTTTTCGATAGTTTGCACTTTTTTATTAAGTTTCATACTAATATTGTTTTTAATGGACAAACTCCCCAAATAAGTAAATAATATACTTACTTTTGGTTATTCAAAGTAATTATTGATAAACAAATGGTGCACTCATTAACTGGGTATAATATACCTAAGCATAAAAAAATGACCAAATGACTTAAAGGAGCGAATAAAATAATGCAGCAAGAAACCAGAACAACCATTATTCTTTTTGGAGCGACGGGAGACTTAGCAAATAGAAAATTATATCCTTCAATATATAATTTATTTAAAAAAGGGAAACTAAAAAATAATTTTGCTGTGGTAGGAACAGCTAGACGTGATTATACGCATGAGGAGTATAGAGCGAAAGTAAAAGAATCGATTGAGACCTCTGTTAAATCAGCCGTGAGCGGTGAGCTTGAAAAATTTCTAAGCCATTTTTATTATCATGCTGTCGATATAAACGACCGAGCAAAATATAAAGAACTAAAAACCGTAGTGGATGAAGTGGAAACAACTTATAATACTGGAGGTAATCGTCTTTTTTATTTAGCAATTGCCCCGGACTTATTTGGTACAGTCTCTTCCTCCATTAAAGCAGAAGGTTTAAAAGAAACTGCAGGATGGAAACGGCTTGTCATCGAGAAACCTTTTGGTCATAACTTATCTTCTGCAGAAGAGCTCAATAATCAAATCCGTCACTCTTTTCATGAACATGAAATTTATAGGATAGATCATTATTTAGGTAAAGAAATGGTACAAAATATTGAAGTGATTCGATTTGCAAACCGTATTTTTGAGCCGTTGTGGAATAATCAATATATATCTAATATTCAAATTACCTCTAGTGAAACTGTCGGAGTTGAAGACCGTGCTGGATATTATGAAAAATCAGGCGCACTTAAAGACATGGTACAAAATCATATATTACAAATGGTAGCATTAATTGCTATGGAACCACCTATTCGATTGACACCAGACGAAATTAGAAGTGAAAAAATTAGAGCGCTACGATCCATACGTCCTATTTCCGAGGATGAGGTTAATCACTATTTTGTAAGAGCACAATATTGTGAAGGAGAAGTTGGTGCGCAACCTGTTATTGGCTATAAACAAGAGGAAAACGTTAGTCTAAATTCCACGACGGAAACGTTTGTCGCTGGTAAAATAATGATAGATAACTTTCGGTGGGCTGGCGTTCCTTTTTACATACGCACTGGTAAAAGAATGAGAAAAAAAGCTACCAGAATAATTGTTGAATTTAAAGATTTACCAGTAAATCTTTACGCCAATTCAACTACTAATGACCTCCCAAACATTTTAACGATCCATATTCAACCAGATGAAGGAATGACACTTCAATTAAATGCAAAACAACCTGGTGAAGAAGATGATAAAGTTGCACCGATAGCTTTAGATTACTGCCAAAATTGTATTAGTGGTATCAATACACCTGAAGCATATGAACGTTTGTTATATGATTGTATTCAAGGTGATGCAACGAATTTTACTCATTGGGATGAAGTTGCCTTATCTTGGGCGTTTGTTGATCCAATATCAAAAGTTTGGAATAAAGACGATCATAATTTATATTCTTACCGTGCAGGATCAATAGGACCTGAAGAATCTGATAGTCTTCTTAACAGGGATGGCAATAAATGGTGGCCATTAATACATGAGTTAAATTATAATAATTAATACTAGGAAAATCGTTGAAAGGTTGTGTTTATTTGAAAGTCCATGATATTACTGCACCCATTTATGAAGGAATGCCTGTTTATAAAAATAAACCAGAAAAACAGCCTGAAATAAATACAGTTACAAACGGTCATGTAACTGAATCACGGCTATGCCTTGATTTACATACAGGTACTCATGTAGATGCCCCTCTTCATATGCTTAATAATGGGGCCACCATTGAAACACTTTCACTTACAGATCTTGTAAGACCATGTAAAGTTTTGGACTTAACACATGTTTCGGAAAAGGTTACAAAAGAAGATCTTGAAGTATTTGATATCAAGCAAGATGATTTCGTCCTTCTAAAAACAAAAAATTCATATGATAATCAATTTAATTTTGAATTTATTTACGTGGAGGAAACAGGAGCGAAATACCTTGCAGATAAACAAATTCGCGGTGTTGGCATTGATTCATTAGGCATTGAACGTGCACAGCCTGGCCACCCGACACATCAAACATTGTTTCAAAATCAGATTATCGTTATTGAGGGACTACAATTAAAGGAAATAGCTGCAGGAGACTACTTTATGGTAGCAGCACCTATAAAGGTAACCGGTGTTGATGCTGCTCCAGCAAGAGTATTACTATTTGAAGGATTAAACTGAACAATAAATACAAATCTTACTAAAAAGAAAGAAGAAAGCGGTTTGCTTTTCTTCTTTCTTTTTTCTGCTTATCGATCATGATGATGCAATTTTGATTTACTACCTTTTTTTGACCGGTATTCAGTCCCTTTGTTATTGTCCCCACTAACCATACCTGCTCCATGCAATACATCTGAATTACCCATTTCAGGCGATCCTTGGTTTTTACTTTCAAATTTAGGATTACGATTCGTCACGATTCACTCCCCCCTTTCTATGCCTTTATAGTTTGAGTTTCTAACCATCATTTCATCCATACAATCCTTTCTTTAAAGGTACAGAAAAAGCCAAGACCCAAAACTTGGAGACTTGGCTTAAATTTAGAAGAATTAAATTATTTCATTAGGTTACGCTAACGTTAGAAAACAGAAGGGGTGTATGATCATGGAAAAAACTCTTGCATATCTTCGAGAAATATTATCTAACCATTTATCCGAAAGTGAAACATGTCATATTATATATGAGAAAATATCGAACAAGGATTATAAAGATGAAAATGCCTTCATAGACGATTTAGACGAAAACGAAATGATGTATTTAAATAATGTTTTACCCGATGAGATTCAGTATGCACAAAACGAACAAGATGATCAGAGGACTTATGAACTTACTAATATCTATGATCGGCTAATATAAAATTTAATGGGCTTTCGTCATTTTTAGTTGAAAGCCCTTATCATAAAACAACATTACTATATGTTTGCATCATTTTGACCTTTTTCAATATTTACCTTCGTCAATAAATAGATTCCTGCTAAAAAGAAAAACACTAAGGAGACAATTCCAAACCGACTAGATCCAGTTAATTGCCCGACCAAAGCAAATATTAAAGGACCTATAATCGCTGAAAACTTTGCAGATACACCATATAATCCGAAGAATTCTGCACGACGGTTCTCCGGAACCATTGATCCAAATATAGAACGGCTCAAGGCTTGAGCTCCTCCCTGGACTATCCCCACGGTAATGGCTAATAAATAAAAATGCAGTGCACTTTGCATAAAAAACCCTAATAAAACAATACCTACATAAGTCCATAGGGATATATATAATGCTTTCTTGGGTTTAATTTTATTTGCCAACCACCCAAATAGAAATGTAAATGGAACGCCCACAAATTGTGTGATTAATAAGGCTTTAATTAAATCCGTACTATCAATACCAATATCCCTGCCATAAATAGTGGCCATTTTTATAATTGTCGAAATTCCATCATTATATAGCCAAAATGCTATTAAAAAAATAAATAATTGCTTATAACAATGTATTTCTTTTATTGTTTGAATCAATCGCCTAACACCAATCTTAATATAAGTTCGATTCTTCTGTTGCTCTTTCATTCCGTTATCTTTAATGTTACGAAAGATAGGAATTGAAAATATAAACCACCAAATCCCAACCATAATAAAAGAAATTTGAATGGCCATCAGGGGATTAGGGATATTAAATAGTTGGGGTTTCATTATCATCAGTAAATTAATAGCTAATAAAAGCCCTCCACCGATATATCCATAAGCAAAGCCCTTGGCAGAAATAAAATCCATTTCTTTTTTTGATGCAATCTCAGGTAGCAATGCATCATAAAAGACATTGCCACCAGCATATCCAATAGTGCCTAGAATCATTAAAATTGATGCTAACTGATAATCTCCTTCGTCCACAAAACATAAGAAAATACTAGCAATAATCCCTAAATAAGCAAAGAAACGTAAAAATTTACTTTTATTCCCAGAATAATCGGCTATCGCACCTAGTATAGGAGATAATAAAGCTACAAATAAAACGGCGATTGCTTGCGAATACCCCCATAAAGAACTTGCAATTGATTCCGATCCCTTTGCTGCAACATCATAATAAAATACTGGAAGAATGGCAGCCATTATTACCGTAGCAAAAGCCGAATTTGCCCAGTCGTACATTAACCAGCTGCGAATCACTTTTTTATTCATATGCTTCTTCTCCTAATTATAAAAATTTCAAGAAATTAAAAATTTAAATGATTTAACTTTCAAACTGCACTCATATGATAATATAGATCATTTTCTACACAAGGAGGCAGCTGTATGTTTACGAATCCCTACCAGTATCAACAAAACCAGCACGGAAATACTCCTTTTCACTTTTCTACTCCTACCCCTAGTCAAAATATATTTTTAGAATACCAACAAAATGATAACGTTAAAAGATTATTTAATGAAATAATTCAGAAAGAATCTAATTGGACTAAAGAATTGAAAAACGCAGGCATGAATCAACAATTAATTGACTATTTATTAATCTTAGTTATCGGATTTACGATTAAGCATGCGAATGGAGCAGATGGATCTTTAAATGAGCAAACTAAGTATATTTTTAAAGCTATGCAAACAAACATCCCCCAAATACCATTATTACTTCGCTCATACCGGTTATCTGACCAACAAATAAAGCGGTTTCTAAGCACGATTATCCGCTCAACAATTAAAAAATTTAAAGGAAATGATTCACCCACTTTCAATAATTGGAGCAAGTGGCATAGTCTTGGTGGGTTTCTGACATCTGCACCTAGCGCAGCCTCCTGGGGAAAAAATCGTATTGATATTTTTGCTAGAGGTAGAAATGATCAATTAATCCATAAATGGTGGAACGGTCAAATGTGGTCAAGTTGGGAAAACCTTGGTGGAAATTTGACCTCTTCCCCATCTGCTGTTTCTTGGTCTGCTAATCGTATTGATATTTTTGCGAGGGGAGAAAATAACCACCTCGTTCATAAATGGTGGAGTGGATCGAATTGGAGTAATTGGGAAAATCTTGGCGGCGAGTTAACTTCTGCACCTGGAGCGGCGTCATGGGGGCCTAACCGATTGGACGTCTTTGTAAGAGGGCAAAATAACGAGCTTAATCACAAATATTGGAATGGTTCTTCATGGAGCAAATGGGGGGATTTAGGTGGACAGCTAACCTCTGCACCGGCTGCAGTCTCTTGGGGACATAATCGGATCGATGTATTCGCACGAGGATTAAATAAACAATTGATTCACAAATGGTGGAATGGATCTCAATGGAGCAATTGGGGGGATTTAGGTGGAATACTCGCTTCCGGACCAACCGTTTCCTCAGATCAAGCAAACCAACTTCAGGTTTTTGCACGTGGACGTGATCGTAATTTATATAAAATACAATGGAATGGTTCTGCTTGGTCAAATTGGGAAAAACATGAGGGGAAACTTTATTCGAAACCAAGCGCTATCTCTTGGGGCCCAAATCGACTTGATGTGTTTGCAAGAGGTCAAAATTATGATTTAATTCATAAATACAAAAAAGCTTAAAACACGTCTATTTAATTTTTAATCGAAAGGTCAACCCATATCCTGAGTTGACCTATTTTTTATTTTACTTTCTCGAGTAAATCCTCAAATGGTGTCAAATCTATACCTTTTGCGTTCAATAACTTTATCGCTCTTGCTTGCATACTACCCGGTGAAGCAATTATGTATCCTTTTACAACATCATCCTTTGTAACAGTTTCTCCGTTAACACCATCTACAATAAATGACTCTATCTTCTTTTTAGCCATGGGACGTGCAAAAATAGGAATTGGCTTTACAAGCTCCTCTAACAGTTCTTTTGCATCTTCACTCCAATTCATGCATTACCTTCCTTTCTTAATTTCTATTATCAAATGCTAGTATACACTTATATTCATCTACTCACCATAGGAATAGTGTTTTCTACAATAATAAGATTTATATGGTAACAATTTTCATTGTGCTATTTACAGTGACCATAAATTAACATAATTTTAGTGAATGAAATAGGATGAAAAAATCAAATATTAAAGATGTAGAATAGAACTGAAGGAGTTGATTACCCATGGGTAGAGGAAAAAGTTTTAATCATAAAAAGAAAGGCCATGAAAGTCAGAAACCAAAATATGCTACAAAGGATCCTGAATTTTCAGTAGAACCATTAGCATCAAAACCATCGAATAAGTAAGAGGTGTAAAAATTGCCTAATCCCAAATTTCAAAGACATCGATTGAAACATGCAACAAATAAAGCTGTCATTCATAATGAACTCGAATTCTCTGAAGAATTATCTGAGTTTTCCTTAAACTATAATGATATGAAACCTGTACCACAACCAAAGGATTATGAAGAGATCGAATACTAACAGCAAAACATATTAATCAAAATGAGGGGCTGTCCGATAAGTACTAATACGTAGGAAGTGGTGACTTTTTGGACAGCCCATACTTTATTATTTATAACGTAAAAATACTTGCTACTCTTCTAAAGAAACGTGGTCTCTCTGAAGGAGTTTTTACAATCTCTATATTTTCAAGCTGCTGATTCTGTTCTTTTGATAGTATCTCAATCTTTCGCTCAAGTTCCATTAATTTACTTTCTGCCTGATCTAATTCACGTCTGTGTTGTAATAGTTGTATTGATACAATATCGTCGGCCTTTTTAGATAATTGATACTCCATGTCTTCCAATTTCACTAATAATTCATCCAAACGATTTTCGAACTTTTTCTGAACTAGATTATCCATCTTTACATTTCCATTCACATAAATCCCTCCCGAATGAAATAATCAATTATGACTTCCCAGTTAATATTCAGATTTTATACTACATACATTCGAGATTTTTTTATATCTCCCTTCAGACCTGACAAAACTAGTTTTGATTCGGCAAAGAAAGTGGATTTCTTCAAAATGCATAACTTTTCGACGACATATTCTCTTGAACTGTTGAATCAAAAACAGAAACTAGCTCACAATAACTAATGAATTATGCTATAATGATCGAATTTTAATCATTATTTGCATAAGTAAAACAAGGATGAGAGGTGTCGTAAATATGGCAAAAGGTAGGAAAAAGGAAAAGAAGAATGGTGTTCTAGCCGTACCAGAGGAAAGTAAAGTAGGCTACGGTGATAAAAAATTAGAAGGACCCAATCGTCCAGCCGAATGACTCGGTAAGTCAAATTGGTTAAAGGAAGGTTATGATTATATCTAACCTATTTTAACTTATACCAAAAGAGACGGTATCAACCGTCTCTTTTGGTACAACAACAGTTGAAACACATTAACTCTTTATTCTTGGCAGCACTTCCTTCTCGAAAATAATAGCCGCGTGAAGGTGATTTAGCTTTTGTTTGTACCAATTCGTAATATGATATTTTCTAGGCTTTTTAATTTCGTTAAACCACTTACGTGAGAGCCGCCTTTTTTGGAACCAATCTGTAAAATCATCGCGGTGATGCTGGACAATTGGAAATACCATACGTAAGAAAGGAGTATCTCTGATTTTTTTTTCAGCAAAATATCGCTCATAATCAAATCTAGATCCAGTATGCTCAGTCCATTCAGAAAAGCGCCGAAATTTTTTATGGTATTCAGGGTGAAATAACAGCCATGCTAATCTTTTTCCCAACTGTATACGCTCACCAACGTTTGAGAAATTATGAACAGAAAACCCATATAATTCACCCTCAACCGTTGGGAAAATTACGCAACTAAAATGCAGCCAATCTTGAAAAAGGTAGGGCAATGAATGAAAAACTTGTTTTTTGTATATTGGATGCTTTATTACTGAATCTTGAATAACATTTTGTTCATTTATGATAAGAGCTAAAACAAGGCGTTTTATATCATTCTTCTCCCAAAATAACCCCCATTCTCTCTGCATAAATAACGAAACATTAAATAGTTTGAGTAAATGAAAAAGTGGCTTTTTTTCTTTTTTTGAGAGTTCATAGATCATTAATTGTGGGAAAGCATCTTGAAAAATTGTCCAATTTGCCCGTTCATATGTAAAAAAAATCTGATTCCTAATTTTTTGAGATAAGATTTGCGGAAACCAAAGCCCTTGTAAATCAGTCATGTTCCAACCAGCATTTCTTGAAACCATACTAGCTAAAAAGGACCATTCTATTTCTAAATTTCTTTTATAAAATTGATTATAGAACTTTGTTCTAGAAATATTATCTATATTTCCTTGTGCTGTCACATCTTTAATGTGGGATACCATATCTTGTTCATATTGTAGCAACCGCAATTTGATCACCTTTCCCCTTAACTTTTAAATGCCTAACAAAACTTAAGCACACATATGGACACTCTTAGTTTGAAACGAACTTCTGTCTTATAATTTCCTTTATTATGGTGTCTTAAGCATTTTTTAATGTTAAAGTAAAAGGAAGTATGCTATATTTATTATTTTAGAGAACAAAAAGGAGTCTTCAAAATGACAATTCGGTATCCAAACGGACGAGCATTTATTCCAAAAGCTACAAATCAAAAAAGAGGTAACAAACAGCTCTCCTACAGTAACCGCGGAATGACATTAGAAGAAGATATTAATGAAACAAATGAATATTATTTAATTCATGGAAAGGCCGTTATCCATAAAAAACCTACACCAGTACAAATTGTAAATGTAGATTATCCAAAAAGAAGTGCTGCCGTTATTAAAGAGGCATATTTCAAATTACAATCAACAACCGATTATAATGGTGTGTATAAGGGGAGATATATTGATTTTGAGGCAAAAGAAACCCGAAACAAGACGTCTTTTCCGTTACAAAATTTCCATGAGCATCAGATTAATCATATGAGAGCTGTACTTATACAAAATGGCATTTGTTTCGTAATTTTGAGGTTTTCATTAACAGATGAGGTTTACTTATTACAGGCAGACCAATTATTTCCTTATTGGGATGAGCAAGATAAAGGAGGTCGTAAATCAATACCGAAAACAGCAATCGAACAATTAGGGCATTCGATACCGATTAACTTACACCCCAGAATTGACTATCTTCAAATAATCGATAAAATATATTTTAATTAATTTATGTAAGTTTGAAAGGCAGGTCATTACGATGTCTGAAAACTATCGTACTAGACAAGAAAGACGTACCGTTAAAACAACAAAAAAAACAAAAAGTAAAAGAAAACCGGGCAACATTTTTAAACGATTAATTATAGTCGTTGTGTTTTTAGGAATAATCACCGCAATTGTAGGATCAATTACTGCACTAGCTTTTATTAAGGACGCTCCTGCACTGGATGCAGCTGCTTTAGAGGATCCGCTATCTGCAAAAGTATACGACCGTAACTTAAATTTAATAGCTGATCTTGGAACAGAAAAACGGACTAAAATTACATATCAAGATATCCCAAAAATACTTGAAGATGCTGTATTAGCAACAGAAGATGTTAGATTTTATGATCACTTTGGAATAGATCTAAAGCGAATTGGTGGTGCTGTTCTTGCAAACGTTACTGAGGGGTTTGGTGCCGAGGGTGCAAGTACTATTACGCAACAGGTTGTGAAACATGCATTTTTATCACCCGAAAAAACACTTAAAAGGAAAATTCAAGAACAATGGATTGCTATTCAATTAGAACGACAATTTTCAAAAGAACAAATTTTAACTATGTATTTAAATAAAATATTTTATGGCAATCGAGCCTATGGTGTAGCAAAAGCTGCTGAAATTTATTTTGGTAAAGAACTGAGCGAACTTGAGTTACATGAAGCTGCACTATTAGCAGGTTTGCCACAAAGACCAAGCGGCTACGATCCTTTTAAATATCCAGAAGCTGCTGAGAAAAGACGTAATATTGTATTATCCTTAATGGAGAAACATGGAAAAATCACTAGCGAACAAGCCGAAGCAGCAAAAGCAATTCCTGTTACGGATTATGTAATTAAAAAAGAAGAAAAATCGACAGACCCTTACGATGCTTTTATTGATCAAGTGATTGAAGAAATCGAGCAAGTTGGCGACATTGACATTTTTTCAAGTGGTGTAAGTATTTACACAACCCTTGACCCTGATGCACAAGCATATGTGCAAAAGCTGTTAGATTCCGATGAATTTGTAAACTATCCTAATGAGCGATTCCAAGCAGGACTTGTCGTTGTTGAGACAAAGACTGGGGAAGTTCTTGCAATTGGTGGGGGGCGGAATCAAGATACGTCCTATTTTGCAACAGACATTAAACGACAACCAGGTTCAACTATTAAACCAATTATTGATTATGGACCAGCGGTTGAGCATTTAAAATGGTCAACTTATCATCAGATTGTAGATGAACCGCATAGCTATACAAATGGTCCAGCTATTAAAAACTATGACAATCGCTATAAAGGACAGATGTCAATTCGTGATGCTCTCGCAGATTCAAGAAATATTCCTGCATTAAAAACATTACAAGAAGTTGGGCTTTCGAAAGCACGTGATTTTGCAGCCAACCTTGGTATTAGTGTTGAAGAGACTATTAATGAGGCATACGCTCTTGGTGGATTTAATGGGACATCACCGTTAGAGTTAGCTGGTGCTTATAGTGCTTTTGGTAATAACGGAGTTTATAATAAGCCGCATACAGTTACTAAAATAACCTTTGATGACGGCAGAGAAATTAACCTTAAGCCTGAATCTACGGTTGCAATGGAGGATTACACAGCTTTTATTTTAACAGATATGATGAAATCTGTTGTTCAATACGGTACTGGGCGTGCTGCTAATGTTTCTGGTGTTCACATAGCTGGTAAGACTGGTACAACGAACTTTGATGATGAAACGAGAAAAAAATATGGTATTCCTAATGGCGCTGTACCCGATATTTGGTTTACTGGTTATTCTCCTGAGTACACCGTATCCGTTTGGACCGGTTATAGCGAGCATGGAAAAGATAACTACTTATCTGGTAATCAAACTGCAATTGCAAAACAATTATTTAAATTAACGATGAGTGAAATTACAAAAGGTGAAAAGCAAGAGGACTTCAAAGTCCCTAATAGCATAGTTAAATCACCTGTGGAAAAGGGCAGCAACCCGCCAAAACTCCCTAGTGAATTTACACCAGATAATCAAATCGTCTATGAGTATTTTGTGAGAGGTACGGAACCTGTTGAAATTTCAAGTAATTTTAATCAGCTCTCTGCTGTTCAGAATGCAGAAGTAAGTTATTTAAGTGACGAAAATAAAATTGTAATTACGTGGGAATATGATGAAGAGTTATTGGAAGATGTAAGCTTTACTGTTAATCAGGTAACAAATTCAGGTCCATTTGTACATTTGTATACGGGTAAAAATCTTTCAACAGAGATCGTAATTGAGCCCCCTAGTGTAGATTCACTTTTTGGATTTGAAATTATTGCTTCTAGTGATAGTAATCCTGAAAATCAAAGTGAAGGTGTCATTGTCGATATTGAAATCCCACAAATGATAGGTGATTTCTTTCCTGGGCCAGGCAATGGTAACGGCAATGAAGAGAACAACAACCAAGGTAATGACAACAATGAAGATAACAATGGTAATAATGATGATGAGAATGATGATGATCCTAATAATGACGACCAAAATGAAGACGAACAGGATGAAGAACCCAACAAACCTCAAGCTGGACCTAAGCTAGATATTAATCTATAGAAACTTAGAAAGTGTAAAAACTTGAACTAAACATCGGCGTTGCAACAGTCTGTGCAACGCCGATGCTAGCACGACTGCGAGTCTTTGACCCGTGGGGAATAGGGCTGGAGCTGGACAAGTACAAAATCATAAGTTTTCTAAAGAAATAAAACACCTGCAACAATTCTAATAACGTTGCAGGTGTTTTATTTTGTGCGCATTTTTAACAACACTTTCTCGTATTGTTTCCTTATTTCAACATACAGCTCAGAAAGCTGAATAAATGCATGATAATGAACTGGGTTGTCAAGTAAAAATTCTATTCTTTCTTGACAATTGATAGGTTTAATTGAAAGCTCTTGAAGTTCAACTGTAATATTGTCTAGACTTGTGATAGGCCTACCATTTATCCAATATATAATGTCAATCATGTTCGCGATATGTTGAATCATCGGTTGAGACGCATTTGCTTTATCTCTATTCCTAAAAAAAGCAGCGATTAAGTCTTTTTCACTTAGCCACTTTTGAAAAATGATAGGCGCATAATAATCTATCTTTCCCCACGGGTTATGTTGATGAGCTGTAGCTTCTAAACTGTAAAGTATATCATAAAAAAATGGATAACAACTAATGTCATCCTCAATTGAATTACCTTTTTGAAGCTGGATTACACAGTTTGGCTCGTAAAACGGCTTATATAGAAATGCATCAGGTATAATTAGTTCAGTTTCCTGTGGCATTAGCATCCTCCCTTTTCTTCGTCCGTTTTTGTCCTTCACGACAAAGATCTAAAAGGGGACAGTGACCACATTGTGGATTCTGAGCTTTACAGTGATAACGTCCAAAAAAGATTAAACGGTGGTGTGTTACCCCCCACTCTTCCTTAGGAATTTTATTCATTAATGTCTTTTCTACTTCTAGAACTGAATCTTTCCACTTGCATATCCCTAATCGCTTTGAAACTCGTTCAACATGTGTATCAACCGCTATTGCAGGTACATCAAAAGCAACTGAAACAACAACATTTGCAGTTTTTCGACCTACACCTGGTAATTTTACCAATTCATCTCTTTCCTTTGGTACTTGTCCATCATACTGTTCTAACAAAATTTGGCATGTTTTTTGAATATTCTTTGCTTTATTACGGTATAATCCAATTGAACGAATATCATTTTGAAGCTCCTCTAATGGTACAGCTAAATAATCCTCTGGTTTTTTATATTTTTTAAAAAGATTGGCTGTTACTTTATTAACAAGTGCGTCAGTACATTGAGCAGATAATGCTACCGCTATTACAAGTTCAAATGGATTTGAATGGACTAGTTCGCAATGCGCATCAGGAAACATCTCGCCCATTGTATCTAAGACATGACGAATTTGCTTTTTATTTAGCATCGTTTTAAATCCTTTCGTTAAATTTAGTGTCCCCTAAGATTCTAACCAATTATAAAAAGGCACAGAGGGAGAAGACTGTTGTTGTATTGGTTGTTGTTTTGATCGTTGATGGTTTCTGAATTTTAAACCTTGTTCCCGAGCTTGTTCAATTGTTAAAATCCCTTTCTTTTTCCATTCAAACAAAATACGATCTATATAACGGAAATTCAATTTCCCACTCATTACAGCTTCTCGTAATGCAGCTTTAATTAATAGAATTTCATGGTTATCTTGATCAATCCACATTGTCAAAGTTTCACACTCAATTGGTGACAATGGCCGACCAAATTCCTGCTCAAATAGGCTATATAAATTTAATTCCTCTTTTTCCTTAACCTGTTGAGTTTCTTTTGAATCTTGTTTAACTAAAAACTGTATAAGTTTTTCCCATAATGGTCTGATTGAATAACTTTCAGAAATTAAATCTAGCCCTGCTTTTTCCTCAATCATTATGAAGTCACGTTGTATTAAGTATTGTAAGATTTCTGTACATCTAATTTCAGAACATGTCATAAGCTCGGATAGTTCATGTGGAGTCGGGAAGGTATTCCCAGAGTCGATCGCAGAATATATATGAAGTAAAAGCATAAATTCTTCTTCATTGAGACCTAAGTCTTTATAATGTCGAATTAGTAACCTTGGTATGGCAATACTACCTTCTGATAAAATGTTTAACACTCTTTCTTGTTTCATTCATGTAACACCTCTCGATCATTATAACATGATCATCTTGTTAATTGTTGAAATAAGAAATAAATATAAATTTCTGATCATTAGAAAAGCGTTAGCACCTTAATCCCCGAGAGACTTATTAAGGCGCTGAAAATGTTTTTGAAAAAAATAAAATCCCGCTATTGCGAGATTTTATGGATATAATCGATTTAATAAGCGTGGGAAAGGAATCGTTTCTCGAACATGTTCGGCCCCTGAAATCCAGGCGACTGTTCTTTCTAATCCTAACCCAAAGCCAGAATGTGGTACAGAGCCATATTTACGTAGATCTAGATACCACTCGTATGAGTCGTCTGTTAAGTTATGTTGTTCATATCTTTGTTTCATTAGTTCTAGATCATCAATTCGTTGTGACCCACCAATAATTTCACCATATCCTTCAGGAGCAATTAAATCTGCGCATAATACGACTTCTGGTCGATTTGGATCAGGTTTCATATAAAAGGCTTTAATATCTGCAGGGTAATGGGTAATAAATATCGGTTTATCATAATCCTGTGCAATAGCAGTTTCGTGGGGAGCTCCAAAATCTTCACCCCATTCAATATCAGTAAAGCCTTTTTTCTTTAGTAAATCAATTGCATCGTCATATGTAATCCGAGGAAAAGGGGCTTTAATTTTTTCTAACTTTTCAATATCTCTACCTAATGTATTTAACTCTAAGCTACAATTCTTAAGAACAGAGTTGACAATAAAACTTACATAGTTTTCTTGAATCTCCAGACTTTGTTCATGATCAACAAACGCCATTTCTGGTTCAATCATCCAAAATTCAATCAAATGTCTCTTCGTCTTTGATTTTTCAGCCCGGAAGGTAGGACCAAATGAAAATACCTTTCCTAAAGCCATAGCCGCAGCCTCCATATATAGTTGACCACTTTGGGATAGGTAGGCATCCTCGTCGAAATATTTAGTATGAAACAGTTCGCTACCGCCTTCTGCAGATGTACCTGTTAAAATAGGCGGATCTACTTTGACAAAACCATTATCATTAAAAAATTCATATGTTGAACGGATGATTTCATTTCTTACTTTCATAATAGCATGTTGACGTTTTGAGCGTAACCATAAATGACGGTTATCCATAAGAAATTCAACACCGTGTTCCTTAGGTGTAATTGGATAATCGACCGACTCTTGGATAACATCTATTTTGTTGACTGTTAGTTCGTATCCAAAGGGCGAGCGTTCGTCCTCACGGACAACACCAGTAATCCAAAGCGAAGATTCTTGTGTGATTGATTTTGCTTTTGCAAAAACATCTTCTTCCACCTCATTTTTTACAACAACACCCTGTATAAAGCCAGTACCATCTCTTAATTGTAAAAATGCAATTTTGCCACTAGATCGTTTATTGGCCAGCCATGCCCCAATAGTCACTTGTTGATCCACATACTTACTAACCTGAGAAATAGTTGTTTTCACTCGTTGTTTCCTCCTACTACGATTGAAATTATACTTATCCCTGCAAAAATTTGCTTACAATAAGTGGGACTACTTTCAAACTCGTTAGTCCCACTTTCTAGATTTTATTAGTTTACTTTGTTTTGTTACTCATAAAACGATTGATACGATCTACTGCTTTTTCAAGCAATTCTAACGAGGTTGCATAAGAGAGACGCACATTTTCAGGTGCTCCAAATCCTGAACCAGGTACTAATGCTACCTTTTCTTCTTCTAAGATTGCCTTCACCCATGCATCTACATCAGTGTAACCTGTCATTTCAGCAGCTTGCTGAGCATTAGGGAATAAATAAAATGCTCCTTGTGGCTTTACACACGAAATACCAGGGATTTGGATAAGTTGTTCATAGATCTTATTTAAGCGATCTTCAAATGCTTTTCTCATTTCTTCAACAGGCTCTTGAGTTCCTTTATAGGCTGCAATTGCACCATATTGAGCCATTGATGTTGGATTAGAAGTACTGTGACTGGCTAAGTTTGTCATAGCCTTAATGATTTCATTATTACCAGCTGCATAACCAATTCTCCAACCTGTCATTGAATGTGACTTTGATACACCATTAATGATAATAGTTTGTTCCTTTAATTCAGGTGATAATTGTGCAATCGATACATGTTCATTATTGCCATAAACTAATTTTTCATATATTTCATCTGAAACAATTAGGATATTATTCTCGATACATACATCACCTAGCGCTTTAAGTTCCTCTGCTGTGTAAACCATGCCAGTAGGATTACTTGGAGAATTAAGTATTACTGCCTTCGTTTTCTCAGTAATAGCACTTTTTAATTGCTCTGGTGTAATTTTAAAATGATTTTCTTCTTTTCCTTCAATATAAACGGGTACACCCTCAGCCAGTTTAACTTGCTCAGGATAACTTACCCAATAAGGCGTAGGTATTATTACTTCATCATCTTTATCTATAATTACTTGGAATAGCGTATACAATACATGCTTGGCACCAACGCCAACAATAATTTCATTTTGAGCATATGTAATACCTTGATCATTACTAAATTTTTCTATAATTGCTTCTTTTAACTCAACGAGACCACCTGCAGGCGTGTATTTTGTATGCCCCTCGTTCATGGCTTTGGTTGCAGCATCGATAATATGCTGTGGCGTATTAAAATCTGGCTCACCTGCTCCAAGACCAATAACATCATGGCCTTCAGCCTTTAATGCTTTTGCCTTTGCAGTAATTTCCAAAGTTGTTGATGGTGTTAACGCTGAAACTCGACTTGCTAATTTCATTTTACATTCTCCTTTTTTTAGTTACTTTTGTTTCAAACTGTAACGTTTAACAAAGCTCCCGTCAATAAATTTTAAAAAATAATATGTATATCTATTTTGTTGATCAATATATGTTACTTCCCAAATAGGAGTAATCTTAATTTCTTCAGTACGATTGTCTTTCATTGCTTCTGCACCTAGACGTATATCAATGATTTTTTTTGGAGTTTGTTGGTTTTCAACATGCTGCCGTACTTTTTCTTTAGTCCATCCCTCTGATGCATTTTTTATTAATATATTTCCATCTTTATTTTCAGGAACCCAAATTATTATATCTTTATTTGTTTCTGTTTGACCATACACAACATGAAATGCTAAGCTGCCATGATAATATTCCACATCAGTTATAACATCAATATTTGAATTTTTTTTGGCAAATTCAATCGCTTTTTGTTCAGCATTCTCTTGGTATTTTGTAGTATTTAAATATATGGTAGTAGCCTGCCATATAGCCACTATCAAAAGAACTGAAACAATCAATACCCATTTTTTCATATTGCTCCCCTACGTACGATAAATCGTAAAAACAGCTTTTTCTTGATCTTCTACATCAAGCGCTAGTCCAAACATTAAGTCTCGTTCCTTTAGCGTTCGATTTAATATGTCAACTATTTTATATAATTCCTGTGAGTTTTCTATTCGAACCTTCGCAAGAACTTCAATTTTACTTTCCATTATTCCCCTCCCATATCACAAATATTGTAACACATATAGTGTTCAGTATTTGTTAATTATAATAATAAGTAATACATTAAGTACTACTACGGACACATGGAAGTATAATTACACTTTTTATTATATCAATTGTTTATGCAAGGATTAAATTAAATTTCTCTATCCCACACTATTTTGGACCTAAATTTTATAAAATTTAGGTCCCTTTTTCATCATTATAACCAATCCGATATTTCATTAATTAAACTATCGGTAGATTCGACCATTGTTTCAACAGGCGGTAAAGCTGTAATAAATTTTTTCCCATAACTTTTTGCCAGTATCCTTTGGTCAAGCACAACCACCACGCCACGGTCATTTTGGGAACGAACAAGACGACCAAAGCCTTGTTTAAATCTAATAATTGCTTGAGGAAGGTATAACTGCATAAATGAGTTTTTACCTTCTTGTTTTAGCCAATCAGATTTTGCAGCCATTATAGGATGTGTTGGAGGTGAGAATGGTAACCTCGCGATCACGATACAGCTTAAATCTTCGCCAGGAATATCAATTCCTTCCCAAAAGCTACTTGTTCCAAAGAGAATCGCATTATCATATTGCTTAAAGTTTTTTGTTAATTTTGCACGGCTACCACTTGAAATTCCTTGAGCAATTAGTGCATACATCTCCTTATCATTTTCTGCTTTGACATAATTATAAGTTTTTTCTAACATGTCATAGGATGTAAAAAGAATCAGCATTCTTCCTTTGGTAACTTTTGCAATTTGGATTATCCTTCTAGATATTTCTTCGATAAATTCCTCTTGATTTATATCTTTTATTTGTGGAATATCATTTGGAATCATAAGTTTTACTTGGTCTTTATATGAAAATGGTGATGGTATAATCTTTGTTAAAACCTCAAATTCATCTAAGCCCAAAGTTAATTGAATGTACTCAAATGAATTTTTAATAGCCAAAGTAGCAGAAGTTAAAATCACACTTTGCTTGCTTGCAAAAAATTTATCAGCAAGAATACTACTGCAATCTATAGGCTGGCTATATAAAAAAGTTGCATTCAACGCACCTTTTGGCTCAGTTTCAATCCATGTCACTTTGTTTGTATTACTTTCAAACAATAAGTTACATAATTGGTCTCCGATATTGTTGAGTGCTAGAATGAGTGATTGAAAATCCGAAAAAATCCCTTTTTCGTTATATGTCATCTGATCCTTAACTTTTCCTAAACAATCAACTAATCCTGCTACTGCGCTTGCCAAGTCTTCAAGTTTATTTATAGCCACAAACGCGTTATTTTTAATATCCTTCCACAAAGCTCCGGTTTCTTTCATCGTGTCATATCGATAACTCATTCTGCCAATTTCATTTTTTTGAATATCGTTTTTTGTTAACAGATATGCACGAATATTGCGAAATAGATCATCCACTGTAATTTTGACTTCACTAAATAATTCATCACATTCTTTAAGGTGGTCATATTCGTTAAGGCCAATTTGATCTATAATTGTTTTAGCCTTGCTAGCTAGTTCTGTACCATCCGATCCACCCAGCCGATTTAGGATTGTGACGATATTAAAGTAGTCAAGTTGGGTTCCAAACTGTTCACTAATTGAATCTTCGATATGATGTGCCTCATCAATAATAACTTCTGAGTGTGGTGGTAATACAGAAAAATCATTCTTAATATCAGAAAAAAGGAGTGCATGGTTAGAAATGATAATATCAGACTTCTCTGTTTCTTGCTTTTTTCGTTGATAAAAACATCTTGTATACCATGGACATTTATGATTAAAACACGTATTAGCATCACTGCTAACCTTTTTCCAAAATATACTTCCACCAGAGGATAAATTTAATTCGTCTACATCGCCCTCTGTTGTTTCGGTTAGCCAAACTAAAATTTGTGACTTGGTCAAGGAGGTGTCATAATTATCAGATGTCTCGTCTCCAAAATACTGTTCAAATTTTCTTAGGCATAGATAGTGATAGCGCCCTTTTATGATTGTTGCTCGAAATGTAAATGGTAAAGCTTTCTTCAAATAATGTACTTCCTGAGACAGTATCTGCTCCTGCAATTGCGTTGTATATGTACTAATAACCACCGGACGCCTTGTTTTTTTTGCAGAAAACAAGGCAGGTATTAAATAACCTAAGGTTTTTCCTGTACCCGTACCTGCCTCAATTAAACCATGGTAGTGATTATGAAAGGCTTTTTCTACCGAATTTATCATTTCAATTTGTCCTGTGCGATTTTCAAATTGAGGTAAAGTATTCTTTAAAAACTGTAAAGAATCAAGAGGTTGCAGATGTAAGAATGACTCAAATGAATCCCCGCTTATAGTTGTCGGGATATTTCTTTTCAACGCTATATCTCGATATACCTCAATAGAGTTTTCCTCTTCTTCAATTACTCCTAGTTTCTTTTCAAGAATATCTTCTAGTAAGGGTTTAAAATCACTCTGAAGCTTACCCATCGAGGATTCTAATTTATGCAATGTACTAACAGGTAATTTTTGTAGTTTATTTAATAAAAGTAATAATAACTCTGCTGTTACTTCAGCATCACTATCCGCACGATGAGGCTGATCATGTTCAATCTTATATTCCCTAGCTAAATGATTTAATTTATAACTACTTGAAGTTGGCAAAAGAATACGAGAAAGCTCAACTGTATCTATCTTTAAGGATCGTCTTGGTTTGAATCCATTTGCCAGTAACTCTTCTTCTAAAAATGTAATATCAAACGGAACATTATGAGCGACAAAATAGGAGCCTTGCATCATTTCTAATAGCAATGGTGCAACAAGTGAGAATGGCGGTGCTTTTTCTAGAATTTGATCGTTAATACCTGTTAATTGTTTAATAAATGGAGACAACTTTTGATTAGGATTAACAAAGCTAGAGAGACGCTCGATAATCTCACCGTTTTCGATGAGGATAGCGCCTATCTGGATAATCTTATCCTTTCCAACCTTATTTCCAGTTGTTTCAAGATCAACTACAATAAATCGATTATTCATTCTTACACCTCTAGCATTACCATACAATATATGGATAAGACTTTAAGAAAACCTCATAAAAAAGTTAATTATTCTATTATTTCAAGTATACTATAGATTTGAAGACAAAAAAAATGCTTCCGCCAAAAATTAGTAAATGGTTACGTTGCAGTACATCCATTTATTAATTTCATACCTAAAAGTAGCGGAAGCAGCTGAAGACATTTAAGGTTATAGAACAGTTGATGCAGGCTCAGCAGCAATTAATTGTTTAATTGAATTATCTTGTTCATTCATGATGGCAATTTTAGGTCGATGATCTTTAATTCGATCTTCTGGAATCATCGTATAAGAGATAATAATAACGATATCATCCTTTTGAACCAAACGTGCTGCCGCACCATTTAAACAGATAACCCCACTGCCACGAGGACCAGGTATAACATACGTTTCTAACCTAGCACCATTATTATTGTTAACTATGGCAACCTTTTCATTTGCTACGATACCGACTGTATCTAAAATATCCTCGTCAATCGTTACACTACCCACATAATTCAAGTTCGCTTCTGTTACTCTAGCACGATGTATTTTGGCATTCATTAACGTTCTAAACAATGTTTTCTCCCCCTATATGGTAAACGTCAAATTATCTATAAGACGAGCTTTAGTAAACTTTACAGCTAATGCAATGATAATTTTGCCTTTAAGTTTAGTCATTGGCGTAAGATCTGGATATGAATAAATTTCAACATAATCAACTTCCCCACTTGTCGTTTGCTTAATATGTTCTTTTATACTATTCACTATTCTTTCAGAACTAGTTTCACCTTGTTTTATTTGTTGATAGGCATCTCGTAAACTTGCATAAAGCTGTGATGCCTCTAGCCGTTCTTGATCACTTAAATAAACATTTCGGGAGCTTTTCGCTAATCCATCTACTTCACGAACCGTTTCAACTGGAATTAGATCAATTGGAAAATTAAATTCCTGGATTATGTTATCAACAACAGCAACCTGTTGGGCATCTTTCATTCCAAAATAAGCCTTATCCGGAGATATAATATTAAATAATTTCATTAAAACTGTTGCTACACCATTAAAATGTCCTTCTCTAGACTTCCCACAGAGAACATCTACACGATCAGTTACATTAACACCGATAGACATACTTTTGGGATACATTTCCTCTACATCAGGATAAAATATTACGTCTACTCCTGCATTATTTGCCAAGCGTTCATCCCTCTCAAAATCACGAGGATATCTGTCAAAATCCTCATTAGGTCCAAATTGTAAAGGATTCACAAAAATACTCATAGCCACAATATCATTTGCAGCCCTTGCCTCACGTACTAATTTCAAATGACCTTCATGTAGGTATCCCATGGTTGGAACGTAGCCTATACTTTTTCCACTTGTACGATATTCTTTTGATAATTGTTGCATCTCTTTAATGGATCTAATAATTTTCATATTACTTTCCTCCGTACAGAGACACTAGCAGCTCTTCATTCATAGTGAAAGAATGCTTATCTTCTGGGAATTGGCGACTTTTCACATCAGCCGTATACTGTGATATTGCAAGCTTTATTTCCTGATTAATATTTGTATATTGTTTAACAAACTTTGGAACATGTCCAAAGCCATTTTGAATAATATCATGATAGACTAAAACTTGGCCATCCGTTTGCACCCCGGCACCTATACCGATAGTTGGAATAGTTAGTTCCTTTGAAATTAACTCGGCAATTTGTTTAGGCACACATTCTAAAACAATAGCGATTGCACCTGCTTTCTCTGCTGCTTTAGCATCATCCATTAGTTTTTGAGCTGTTTTAGCATCTTTTCCTTGAACTTTATATCCACCAAGAACACCAACAGACTGTGGTGTTAAGCCAAGGTGTCCAACAACAGGCACCCCTGCACTGGTTAAACGCTCAATCGTATTGATAACTTCACCTGCTCCTTCAACTTTCAAAGCATGGGCTCCACCATCTTGAATTAGTCTCTTAGCATTTTTCATTGTATCTTCTACTGATAAATGGTAGCTCATAAAAGGCATGTCAGTTACAATGAATGTATCCTTAGCCCCACGACAAACAGCCTTTGTATGATGTAGCATATCATCAACTGTTACAGGGACCGTGGATTCATAACCGAGAACAACCATACCAAGTGAGTCGCCTACAAGTATCATGTCCACTCCTGCTTGTTCAACCAGACATGCTGATGGGTAATCATATGCCGTGACCATCACAATCGGTTCATTGTTAGCTTTCATTTGTAAAAAATCATTTTTAGTTTTCATCTTTTCCCTCCTCATTTTAAGAGGGAATGATAACCGAATTTAATTAAAATCGTAGTAGTAATTTCTACATTTTTCTGCTTAATAACAAAAAAATTCTTTCCGTACGGAAAGAAGGATTGTAAAAATTTTTCGGTTTATTCATCCCCTGTCCTAGTCCGAAATGGATCAAGGCAGTATTAAATTAAGTATGTTAGACAAAATATAATTCATTGGTGTAGTTCCTTACGGATACTGCCCATCTTAACAATGATAGTATAACAAAACTTTTTTTATGTAAAGAGAAACTCTTCAATTTATTTCAATATCTGCAGAGTAAATATGATGAATCATCCCGTTGTTATCCTCGAGCAACAGCACTCCATCATCTGTTATCCCTAATGCTTTTCCATGCAATGTCTTAGATAATGTTCTGGCCGTAATTTGTTTACCAATACTTATAGCATGACTTTCCCATAGAAGCTTTACAACATGAAAACCATTTTCTAAATAATCGATATACAAGTTTTCTAGTTCTCTAAGTATCGATTGTAAAATTTCCGAGCGATTTAATTTTTTACCTTTTTCTAACGAAAGTGATGTTGCAAATGATTGTAATGATTCTGGAAAATGTTCAATTTGCTGATTTACATTAATACCCATTCCAATAATTACTGCATTTATTCGGTCGGTTTCTGCTTGTAACTCGGTTAAAATTCCTACAGCCTTTTTCCCATTTATTAATATATCATTGGGCCATTTAATATCGCATTGAATTCCGGTTGCTGCATGAATCCCTCTTACGACACTTACAGCAGCTAACAATGTTAACTGTGGGGCTTGTTGTGGCGGTATATTTGGTTTTAAAATAATACTAACCCATATACCAGTATATTTTGGTGAAAACCACGTACGGTCAAGTCGACCTCTACCGTTTATTTGTTCTTCAGCAACAATAATTGTACCATCCGGAACACCTTCAGTTGCAAGCTTATGAGCAATTTTCTGAGTTGACATGACCGACTCTTCATAATGAACATGTCGGCCAATAAACTCTGTCGTTAAGCCAAGATGTATTTCATTTCCACTCACTTTATCAGGCTTTCTTACAATCCGATAGCCTTTTCGTTGTACAGCTTCTAATTCATATCCATCTTTACGCAATTCCTCAATATGTTTCCAAACAGCAGTTCTTGAGCATCCTAATGAATCACTTAGCATCTGCCCTGACACAAACTCCCCTTCATGATCCGAAAAAATTTTTAGTAACTGCTTCCTTATAGTAGATTGCATGAATCGAGCCACTCCTTTATTTCAGCTTTACTATTTTTTACTTCTTTATTCACCACTGCTTTTTCGATGGTGTCAATTAATTTAGACAGCCATGGCCCTCCTTGTTTACTGAACCATTTCAAAAGATCTCTACCAGTTACTGCAAGCTGTTTTCTTGATTGGATAGGTAAGGCTCGATAAATGTTTTCCGATTTTAATAGGAGCTCAGTATGATCACATCCAGTTAAAACTGCATCTAGCTTAATTGCTGATTGGATAATATCCTGTCCATGAAAATATATTGTATATGGTAACAGTCCTTTTTGTTTAAAATCCTGATACGCTTGTATGTGTGCTTTTGTTATTTTTATACGTTGCTTTGAGCATTTCCACTCCTTGAAAAACTGCTCGATATCTACAATATTTAATGTCAAAATAAGCAGTGACCATTTCTCGTCAAGTTTTAGGTTAGTAGGTAAGTATTTTATAAAGTACAGTAATTCCTTTTTTTTCTGGGCAAACATTGGTAGAAATAAATATAGATTTAACTTCACAATATATGCTAAGGCTTGATGAACACCCACACCCTCGAGCAGTTTTTCGAATTCTGCTAACACTCTTTCAACGGATATGTTTTTTAATAACTCCGCATTCTTAAGGATAGATTGTTCCGTTTCCTTACATAAATCAAAATCTAATTGACTTATAAATCTTACGGCTCTCATCATCCTTAAAGGATCCTCAGAAAAGCGCTCATTCGGATTCCCAACAGTTTGGATATATCTATTTTGGATATCCCTTTCCCCATTATATGGATCGACGATTTTACCCAGTTTGTCCATCGCAATAGCATTTATTGTGAAGTCACGGCGACCTAAATCTTTTTCAAGGGAGCCCACAAATTCCACTTCACTAGGACGTCGATAATCCTCATATTTTCCATCAATGCGATAGGTAGTAACCTCATATTGATCATTATCCCATAGTACAACCACTGTCCCATGTTCAATTCCAACGGGTATTGTTTTACTGAACAGTGCTTGTACATGTTGTGGCAACGCTGATGTTGCAATATCAATATCTCTAATCGGTCGGTTTAGAAGAACATCCCGCACAGACCCACCTACAAAAAAAGCCTCATAACCCGCTGCGTTTAAAGTCTCTATGATTGGTAGTGCCTTCTTAAAAGACTCCTCCATACAAGACGCCTCACTTTTCTGATATGGTCCGATAATATATCTGCTCATATTGTTTCACAATTTCTTTTGAATTAAATGATGATTCCGTACGGATGATCCCCATATCACTCATTTGTTTATGTAACTTATCATCGGTTAGCAATTTAATTGATTTGTTAGCAATATCCTCAATATCACCGAGTTCACAGATATAGCCAGTGATTCCATCTTCAATAACCTCTGGTATGCCGCCAACATTTGTAGCGACGCTTGGCACCCCACACGCCATCGCTTCTAATATTACAAGGCCAAAACTTTCTTTTTCAGAAAGTAAAAGTTTTAAATCGCTAAATGAAAATATTTCTTCAATATTTTCTTGTTTTCCTAAAAATCTCACACGATGAGCGAGTCCCTTTTCTTTTACCATTTTACAAACAACTGTAAATTCAGGACCATCGCCAATCAACAATAATTTTGCATTTACTTCTTTTTGAATGCGTTCAAAAGCTAGAATAACATCGGGTACCCGCTTAACTTGACGAAAGTTAGATACGTGTATGATCACCTTTTCATCATCACAAATTCCATATTGTCTTTTTAATGGATGTGCCTCACGCTTATAATACACGCGTTCATCGACAAAATTATAAACAGTTTCAATTGGCTTGGTTGTTTCTAGTAATGTCTGTGTCTCTTCTTTAAGATGATTTGAAACAGCTGTTACTGTATCTGATTTTTCAATTCCAAAACGGATAAGTTCACTTAATGACGGATCATGACCTAATACGGTAATATCCGTGCCATGTAAGGTGGTTACAATTTTAAGGTGTTCTCCTACCATTTGTTTGGCAAGAAAAGCACAGATTGCATGTGGGATTGCATAGTGAACATGAAGTAAATCTAACTCTTCTCGCTTTGCAACCTCAGCCATTTTGCTTGCTAATGATAAGTCATAGGGTGGATATTTGAACACCGAATACTGATTTACATCTACTTCATGGAAATATAAATTCGAGTACCATTTATTCAAACGAAATGGCACGCTTGACGCAATAAAATGGACCTCGTGTCCTCGTTCTGCTAACAATTTTCCTAACTCGGTTGCTATTACACCCGAACCCCCGACAGTTGGATAACATGTAATGCCAATTTTCATCTTCATACTGAACCTCTTTCAAAGAAATCACAACTTAACAGCAACGGTTTTTCCGAAATAAAGCCTTCTGCAAAGGTGACACCCACTTCTTTTCCAAAGAGACGATCTCGTGCCTCAACAGTCTCAATGTAGCCATGTGTTAAGGGGGTATCTACACTGCCCGTTAGAACTTCAAACTGGCTGTGATAAGCTTTAAGTGCCGTTATCTTTGTATCCATTTCAGCAGTAATATCTATTACAAAATCTGGATGGTGAAAACCATTGATCATATAAGAATAGTGATTACTCACGCGATGTGCGGAAAGTCCTAAATCATCTTCATACTTCCTAATTCCAGCTGAAAAAATTGCTTCTCTCACCAAATGTCCGCATTGGCCATGATCTGGATGGCGGTCTTTATGATAAGGTGAAAAAATAACCCTTGGTTTTAATTGTCTAATAAGCGTAACAATCCTATTAATATATTTTTCGGCAACCAATAACCCCCTATCAGGCAAGCCAAGATTAACTCGCTTATGTACATTTAAAATTGTTGCAGCCTGTTGCGCCTCTTGTTTTCTTAAAATAACATTTCCATTTGATGAAAGTTCGGCTTCTGTTAAATCACAGATTGCTATTTTATACTCTTTTTTACTATATTTAAAAATAGTTCCTGCCATTCCGATTTCAACATCATCAGCATGTGCACCAAATGCCAATATGTCAACACCATTTATATCCATTTTTATTCCCCTACTTGTCCTGTATTGTCCTCCAATTAAAATCACCGCGTTCTAAGCCGTGAATTAATATTTCCGCTGTCCCCATATTAGACGCAAGCGGTATATTATAAACGTCACAAAGACGCAGCAACGCACTAACATCTGGTTCATGCGGCTGAGCTGTTAATGGATCCCTAAAAAAGATGACCATGTCCATTTCATTTTTTGCAATCAATGATCCTATTTCCTGATCTCCACCTAATGGTCCGGATTGAAAGCGATAGACATTCAATCCTGTCGCTTCAATAATTTTTAAACCTGTAGTGCCGGTTGCAAATAATGAATGCTCTTCCAATATAGGTTTATAAGCAGAAACGAACTGAATTAACGATTCTTTTTTATTGTCATGGGCAATTAATGCGATGTTCATCCGTATTCTCCCCTATTCCATTATGTTTTCTAAACCGTAAACTAAAACATCAATTTTCATAATCGTTTCAACAGCAAGTTTAACACCGGACATAAATGAAGAACGATGGAGAGAATCATGACGAATTGTTAGTAGTTGTCCATTACCGCCGAAAAGCACTTCTTGGTGAGCAACTAGGCCAGGAAGTCGTACACTATGAATTCGCATTCCATCTAGGTCTGCTCCCCTTGCACCTTGCAATGTTTCCTTTTCATTTGGATGGCCTTGTGCTTTCTGAGCCCGTTCCATCTTTATTAACTCTGCTGTTTTAATAGCAGTTCCAGACGGTGCATCAAGCTTTTGATCATGATGTTGTTCAATTATTTCCACATCAGGAAAATATTTTGCAGCCATTTGGGCAAATTTCATCATTAGAATCGCACCTATTGCAAAGTTTGGCGCAATAATCACACCAATTTTTTTCTCTTCTGCTGTTTTTGCTAAATCCTTTAATTCTGTTTCGTTAAAGCCTGTAGTTCCAACTACTGGACGAATTCCATAACGCAATGCGGCTTCTGTATGTTTACGGCCAATTTCAGGTGTTGTTAAATCAACTAAAACATCCGCTTTTATTTCTTGGAAACATTTTTCAACATCATCATAGATTGGCGCATCAATTGCTGGAAGTCCTTCAATACTTGAAATGAGTTGTCCTCCGAATTTTCTATCAATAGCCGCAACTAGTTCGAAGTGTTCGGTAGCTTGGATTAGTTTTAAAGCTTCCTGCCCCATTTTCCCCCTAGGTCCTGCAACAATAATTCGTATGTTCTTTTCCATCATTAATTCCTCCTACTCTTTTCTTGTCCAACGGTTTTTATCTCTTGTATTGAACTTTTTCATTACTAAATCAAATGATTCATCTAGACTGATATTTAGTGAATTTGCAAAACATATAAGAACAAAAAGTATATCTCCCATTTCCTGCTCAATTGTTTTTTCTTCTTCATCTACTTTTTTTGGCTTTTCCCCATAATAATGGTTAATCTCTCTTGCTAGTTCTCCAAGCTCCTCAGTCATTCGTGCTAACATCGCTAGCGGACTAAAGTACCCTTCTTTAAATTGACTTATGTATTGATCTACTTCGTCTTGCATATCTTTCATTGTTTTTTGTTCCAAATTATCCACTCCATGAGACTTAGTTTCTATTATCTCATGTTAGCTAAAATTAGTCATTTTGACAAATATTTAGTTAATTCACCAATTTAAATATATCTTGTGTATTTATTTGTAATTTTTCCATACTAACAATATCAATAATGTTGATCACCAATAGTAACAGGAGGGTTCAGTTTTATGAAGGTGGACATTAAGTTAATAAATATTTTGTTTATTTTACTCGGTTCAGCCATTTTTTCTTTTGGGATTGTACATTTTAATATGGAGAATAGTCTTGCTGAAGGTGGATTTACTGGCATTACATTATTATTTTATTTTCTATTTAATATAGATCCTTCTATTACTAACCTCGTCTTAAATATACCAATATTTTTTATTGGCTGGAAATTACTTGGACGAAATGCCTTTATATACACAGTTATAGGAACATTCAGTGTATCGATTTATTTATGGATATTTCAGCGTTATAGTCCTTTATCAATGCCATTGCATGATGATCTGGCTTTAGCTGCTTTATTTGCCGGGGTGTTTCTTGGAGTAGGTCTTGGCATTATTTTCCGTTATGGCGGAACAACTGGTGGAGTCGATATTATCGCAAGATTAGTTTATAAATATGTCGGTTGGAGCATGGGTAAAACAATGTTTTTATTTGATGCAGTAGTAATTCTTACCTCGCTCGTTTATTTATCATACCGTGAAGCTATGTATACATTGGTAGCAGTATTTGTTGGAGCAAAAGTTATTGATTTTATGCAAGAGGGCGCTTATGCAGCAAAAGGAGCTACAATAATTTCAGATCAAAATGATAAGATAGCTACTGAAATAATGGATACAATGGACCGTGGAGTTACAGTCCTTAAGGGAGTTGGCCGCTTTACAGGTATCGAAAGGAATGTTTTATATTGCATTGTAGGTCGAAATGAAATAGTTAGATTAAAGGATATAATTATTTCGATCGATCCTAACGCTTTTGTAGCCGTAACAGATGTTCATGATGTTCTTGGTGAAGGGTTTACCTTAGATGAAAACAAAAAACCAATTGAAAAATAGAAAAGTAAAATAACCCAATAGTTCCAAATCCTAAAAAAACACATGGTGATAATCAAAGAGAAAATCACCATGTGTTCATTCTATGTTTAGAAAAGTCTGCTAATTAATCGTTTTTGTACAATGAGAAACTAGTCGTCATTTCCTACCATACCAGTATACATTAGAAGGAGACGAACTAATTCTAGGACAGCAACAAGAGCTGCTGCTACGTAGGTAAGAGCTGCTGCATTCAAAACCTTACGAGTCTCGCGCTCTTCATCGTTACGGATAATTCCGGCGGATACAATTTCATTCATAGCACGGCTTGACGCATTAAATTCAACTGGCAACGTAACCAATTGAAACAACACTGCCGCAGCCATAAAAATAATACCTAAAAGTAGCAACCCACTCAACCCAGCAAAAATACCAATCATTATTAAAATCCAAGAAAGATTTGAGCCAAGATTTGCTACTGGTACTAAAGCATGTCTAAAACGTAACGGAACATAGTCTTGTTGATCTTGGATAGCATGGCCGACTTCATGAGCTGCGACAGCAGCACCAGCTATTGAGTTGCCATAAAAATTGTTTGTTGATAAGCGCACTGTTTTGGATCTAGGGTCGTAATGATCTGATAACGTTCCAGGAGTCTCCTCTACTTTAACACTATACAAACCATTATCATCTAATATTTTCCGAGCTACTTGCGCACCCGTCATACCAGACGATGCAGGTATTTGAGAATATTTACGATAAGCACTCTTCACCCTAAATTGAGCCCATAGCGGTATTATAATAATTAGCGCAAAATAAACTAAAAATCCTCCCATGCTTTACATCACTCCATTTATTATAGTTAATTTGATTTTAGTTGAAAGTATATTAGTACGTCAATTCAGAACTCTCAAGATATATTATATTGAAAATAACTATAATAATTAATGACGCCCGCGGAATTTAATTGTACTTATTTGCTCACTCTTATATTTTCTCCAACCTACATAAAGTAATGTAGAGAAAATAATGCTACCTGTCGTAACCATCACCCAAATAAATGAGGGATCCACTTCATTTTCTTCCATACTGCCAAAAATAATTAACAAGTCTTTTTCCATTAGCTCAAGGTGTTCTTTTTTATTTTTCCCACTAACACTATCATACTTCTCTAAAAAGCGAATATGGGAATCCAGCTTAGCAATTTGGTCAGGGTCTAGATCAATAACTAAACTTGGATAAATTATAGATAAATGCTCTGAAAACTCATTAAATTGCTGCTTAAAATTTTCATTTTCGTTATTAAGAGCTGCTGACTTCAGAGCATTAAAACTTTTTAGTATTGTGTTTTCCATCTCTTTCCAAAGAGGCTGATGTTCAGAATGAAGGGCATCAATGGCTAAACGTAACTGTGTTACTTTTTTCACACTATCTTGACGTTCTTGGTTAACAGCTGTTAAAGCTTTTAGTGCTTCATCAGTTGTGATAGTAATTACCCTTAAATCATTCATCGTAATGTTTTCATCTTTTGGATATGTTTTCATAAATTGCTCAGAAAAATGTGTAAGCATTTTTTTAGCTTCTTCGTATTTTTCCTGTTTTGTTAATAGAAGGGCTTGATCAACAATATCATCTAAGTAAGACCACGCCTCATCGTTTTGCGCATTTATAGAATGAGGTAACGAAAAAAACATTAGAAATAACAAAATAAATACGATTTTCCTCATACTTGTCCCTCCTTAAGCTTAGTAAATCTTATGTGCGAAAGGACAAGAGTAGAACATTAAATAAGGGTCGTTTTATAGTGATTCTTTCTAACACATAACCAATAGGCAAAAGTGATAGATAATATGCTGAGCCAGAAGGTAAAATAACCAATTTGTGGCGTGAATTCATTTAACATTTGATAGCGCGGCAGCATAAAAAAGACATAATCAATCACATCATTATGTAGAGTCCAAACAGCAGCTATAATTAAATGCCATATTTTTATACGATAATATGGTGCAAATAATAACCCTTCGATTGCCATTGCTAAATGTGAAACGATTAACATATAGCCTTGCAATGGCAAGCCTCCTGAAGCCTGTAATACAAGTAAATTCATAACGACAGCCCATATTCCATATTTAAATAAAGTTACAATCGCTAAAGCTTCAATTAATGGCCAATTTTGTCGCATTAAAAAGGCAATTAATACAAAAACAAAAAATAAACTAGCCGTTGGACTATCTGGGACAAATATTAAAAAATGTGCTGGTGTTTCAGCTAGCTGCCACCCATACCATATATAACCATATATAGTCCCAAAAATATTTATAATTAACAACCACCATAACACCCATCGCTGACCTAACAGCTGGATAATAAATTTCATAATTTCCACTCCGAACTTTAATATGTAGTAATAGCAATATCTAAATAAGTTAAACCAATACTTATAAGATAACAAGCTCAACTTCAGCTGGCAAGCTTAAGACCGTCTTGGAGACAGAAAAAAACTGACCTTCTTTTGAAAGTCAGTTTTTTATGAATGATTATTTAGTTCCAAGTGCTGAAATAAATTCTGCAAGCTGTTGAAGTTCTTCATCTGATCCTTTGAACATTCCTGGTGGCATAGTACCTTGTCCATTAACAGCAATGTTTGCAATTTCATCAGGAGTTAAACCAGTACCTACTAATGATGGAGCAGCTGGTCCACCCGTTAATTCAGTACCATGACATGATAAACAGCCGCTTGTTTCCATTGCTGCATACCCAGGATCTGCTTTATCAAACTCTACAGTTTCAACGATCTTCGCTGATTCTGCTTTCGCTTCCCAATCAACATGAACAGCAGATTCCCACGTTAAATAAGTTGTAGCTGCTATTGCTACAAGCATTAAACCAACCGCAACCGGACGCTGAGATGGTCGACGCCCTGGACCACGATCTAACCATGGCGCTAACAATAACGAACCAAATGCTAAGCCCGGAATAATTAATGCACCAATAACTGTATATGGACCTGAAGCAAATTCATATTTTAATAACTGATACAAGAACAAGAAATACCAGTCTGGTAATGGTAAATAACTTGTATCGGTTGGATCAGCTACGCGTTCAAGCGGTGATGGATGGGCAATAGTTAATGAGAGATATCCCATTAAGAATACAGCCCCCACCATCCATTCTTTTAATAGGAAATTGGGCCAAAACGCCTCCGTTTTTCCTGGATATTCGGAATAGTCTTTCGGAATATTCGGTTTTCTCTCAGCTGGTACACGAGAGTCCCCAACGAATTTCATACCTTTTCCGCGATGCATCGTCTTCCCTCCCTTTAGTTAAAGTATTATTCTACAATGGTCCTGAAATACCTTGTTTTCTAATCATCATAAAGTGGGCTCCCATTAGCCCAAATAATGCTGCAGGTAAGAAGAATACATGAATCGCAAAGAAACGTGTTAATGTTTGAGCACCAACAATCTCAGGATGTCCAGCAAGCAATGTCTTGATTGCTGTACCGATCACCGGTGTCGCTTCTGCAATTTGTAAACCTACCTTTGTTGCAAATAACGCCTTCATATCCCAAGGTAATAGGTAGCCTGTAAATCCTAACCCTAACATTACGAAGAAGATTAACACACCTACAACCCAGTTTAATTCACGTGGCTTTTTATAAGCCCCTTGGAAAAATACACGCAATGTATGTAAAAACATCATTACAATAACAAGACTTGCTCCCCAGTGATGCATTCCGCGCACAATAACACCAAATGCCACTTCGTTTTGCAAATAATAAACTGATTCCCAAGCATTTTTAATATCTGGAACATAATACATTGTTAGAAACATTCCTGATAATACTTGAATGACAGTTACGAAGAACGTAAGTCCGCCAAAACAGTATACAAAAGCAGAGAAGTGGTGAGCTGGGTTAACATGCTCAGGTACTTCATGGTCAGCAATATCACGCCATAAAGGCGTAATGTCTAAACGCTCATCTACCCAATCATAAATTTTATTAAGCATTGATTACGCCCCTCCTACGCTCGTGGTCTAGCTTTACCAAGATATAAAGTTCCACCTTCAACTTTTTGATCATAAATATCTAAGCCAGCTGTTGGTGGTGTACCAGGTACGTTTGTACCATCTTTTTCATACAATCCATCATGACATGGGCAATAGAACATGTCAGTATGCTTAGGATCATTCCATGTTACTGTACAGCCTAAATGCTTACATACAGGTGACATTGCGACAATTTTACCAGCATCATCCTTGTAAACCCATGCAGACATCGTAATATCTGATTCATACCATGCATCAACTTGACGTACAGTAAAGTCAAAACGTTGTGGATCAGTTGTAATTTTAGACTCTTCAGCAACTGCCACAAATTCACCTTCAGAGGCAGGCTTTAATACCGGGTCAATTGCAAAACGAACCATTGGAGCCAACATCCCCGCTGCCATAAATCCACCTACTCCTGTAAGAGTATAGCTCAGAAATTGACGTCTAGAAACTCGATTATCCTTACTCATTTTCTTCCCCCCTCTATTAAAGGATAGTCCACCCGGACAATTCTTATAAACACACATATAACTAGGACATACTCATGATAGCGCAAACTTGTCATCAGGTCAATAAAATCCTGTGCGAAAAACAGCGAAAAACAACGAATTAAACATCTTGTTCTTCTTTTTCCCACATATTCATAATAATTGATAAGACCTGCTTCATTTGTGCACTAATCATCTTTTCAATCGTTTTTCGATCGATGTTTTCTAGTGAGATATTAGGTAACCATAATAACGAAGAATCTAACTGCTTCTCTTGAAGTTTCCAATCTGAATCAGCGGTAATATAGATAATATGTTTAGCCCCACCTTCTTTCAGAACTTGATGCCAAATGTTTAGGCGCTCGACAAGACCTGATTCTTGTTCTTCTTTTAAATATGTAAAAGCTGGCAGCATTACTAGTCTGCCTTTAAACTGTCGTTCTAATTCTATCGAAATCATAGAAATATAATCTCCCATTTCAACGGTGGATTTTACTTCTCCTATTAATGTAATCGGTACTAATGGTACCACGACTGTATCCACATACTCTTTGGCTTGTAAAAACATGTCCATATCTGTAGTTGTCCATTTCATAAATATCGCTCCTTCTAGACTTTGCTAAATACTAATTTATTGCTGTTGTATTCTCACTATATTAAAGCATGTTTTAGATCAAAAAAAAACCTTCCTCTAATTAGAGGAAGGTTTTGGGTCTTGCAGTATTTCGTTCAGTTTTTTTGTAAGGTTCATAAACTCTTGATGATTTTGTTCATCGAGCGCGGCATCAATAAGCTTCAATAATTTCTCTTTTTGAAAGGTAATAATAGATTGTTCAAGGAATTTCTCTGCCAACAGCTGGTCTTTTTCATTTATTTGAAGATGTTTTGGCATAAACTTATTATCTTCTAGAACCGCCACATATTGAGCACATGAAAAAGAGGATCGGAAGTTTAATTGAATATAAATATCTTGGTCTCGGTTTAGACGGATATCATGAAATGATTTTTCTGCGTCTGTTGTCATAACATTCTCTTTATAGAATCTAAACGGAACATCATCTACACAATGTGTAGACATAATTAATCCTCTGGGACAATATTGTGCTTGTTCTACAAAATGAACATTCCTCATTAATTGGTCATGACTCATTAAATAATTTAATATCCATACGCATTCCCGTCTTTTCAACTGATAATGATTTAAAAACCAGCGGACAAATTCTTTTTTTTCGTTGACAGATACAGGGGTAGCCATAATTATCCCTCCTCTGTGGTCTCTACTCTCCTACTTTTTAAATTCTTTCCATGGCAACAATCTCCTGCATAAACAAAAATACAAATTCCTACAAAACCTACCACTGTTCCAACCTCATTAACTCCTCTTCGATTTCAATATTTGCAGGGTCTATTTCGAGGATTTTTCTAAACATTGCTTTTGCCTTTTCACGATCTCCTTCTTCTAGCAAGAAATAACCATATTCCTCTAGAAACTCTTTGCTGTCTTTAAAAGAAGTATATGCGTTTTCATAGTGGTTTAATGCTTCTTTATACAGGTCTAATTGTTTTTTTGCATTTGCAAGATCCCACTCAAATTGTGGATCATATTCACCATCAGCAATTGCTTTTTCTAACAATAAAATTATCTCTTCATATTGCTCATTGTATAAATAAAAACTCGACAACAGCGATAGCGCATCAATATATCCTGGATCAATTTCAATTGCTTTAGACAAGTATCGCTCGACTTCATCGTGTTTTTTTAATTTCATTGCCATCTTTCCACCATAAACAAGAAGTTCCTTGTTATCTGGATCAATTTGTAGGCCTTGCTTAATAATATTATAACTTTCCTCAACCACACCCTCGTGTTCATATGCTTTTGCTAAATATAAATAAATCGGTATATATTCTGGGTCGAGTTCTTTTAATTCATTCCACTTACCAATAGCATATTCATAGCGTTCAAGTTGAAATGCAGTGAAGGCCAAATTAAATAATGCATTTAATTCGATGTTATCCTTTAAACCTTCCTCATAATGAACAAATGCATCCTCGAATTTACCAATATGAACATAGGCATCAGCTAAAAGTAAATGAGCATTTGAATCCACTTCTTCCTTTCGTTCAATCACCTTATTCAAAAAAGGAATAGCCTTCTTATACTCACCAATATCTGCATAAAATTGACCCAGACCTAAATCTATTAATATTTCGTCAGGGGCAAGCACTTTTGCCTTCAATAATTTTTGTTCTGCCGCTTCATCCAATCCTTGCATTTGGAATAAATCCGCCATTATCACTAACGACTGAAGATACGCAGGATCACTTTCTTTTATTTCATCTAAATAATCAAGTGCTTCTACTTCATTTTCTTGCTCGATTTCAATTTCAGCCGCATAAATATATAACTGACCTTCGTCAGGGTATAGTTCCAATAGCTCTATAACGATTTCTTTGGCTTCATCCAAAAATCCCCACTTTAAGTACAAATCAGCGATCATTATTTTTTCCTCATGGTTTGCAATTTGCTTTAAGCTATGTAAATAATTAATGCCTTCTGATATATCCCCATTTTCAACTAGTTTTATCGCTTTTTCTAGTTTTTCAAACATTGCCCAAACTCCCTTATAAATAATTTAATTAAAGATGGTACACGTTAAATGTCCCAAAAAGCATAGGTGTAATTTTCTTTGATTTTTAATAAGTTTAAACGTTTGTAAGTAAAATAATAACCATCATTAATGATGGTTGTTTTCTATTGGATCGTTGCAAAAAGACCTGGTATATTAACTTTTAATTTTTCCCCATAACCTGGAAAATAATTCACTGTATCCATAACTTTCATGATTCTCCCTTTATGGACGGTAATGATTGGTTCTTGTTTATCATAATCAAGTTTATCTTTTTCTTCAACTTTCGAGTCTATAGACGGGAAAGAATATAAATTGTAATCAAGGTCATTTCCAATTAGCAGTTCCCCTTTTTTTGGATAAAGACCAATCTGTTTTAAAATGGTTTTTGGTATTGGAGATAAGTCTGTAGGAAAATTCAAATGCGTTGGAATTTTATTAATTGTACAAATTTCTTCCCATAATTGTTTTTGCTCTTTATATATTTTCTTATTTTCAGTTTTCCAGAGTGGATAGATGGGCACATTGTATAAGTACATCGCCTCTCTTATCCAACCCCACGGGACATAATAAAGATTTGTGTGATCGCTAATATCAACTAAAATAAATGGAATTTTATGTTTTTTACATAGTCGAATCATAGTGGGTGTCAATTTTTCTACGGGTAGCTGTAACCCAATTTCATAATCAAGAGTACTATTAATCATACAGTGATTAGCATAATCAAGCTTTTGCTTAAAGCCTTCTTCGTAAGCCATATAAAAAGAAGTAAGAATTGTTGTGCATCCCTTTTGTATCAGCTTTTTAATTCGATTTCGATACTCAAAAGAATTTGCTATCGTTAATAAGTCAAGGTCATTTATTATTTGACCCGATGTCATAAAATATGAAGATGCATCCATTCGCATTCCTTTATACTGTTTTAAGCTTGTACTATAATAGCCAATCTTCTTATCCTCAACCAGAAAAGACCTTACGATTATTCCTTTATCTAATACTACATTGGCATGTTCAATAATATAGCGCAAAATAAAATGTCCCCCTATCAGCTTGTACATGCTTTCTTTCATACAAGTTATGATAGAGAAGGACATATTAGAACTACACTTTATATTTGGACAAGCTCATTTAAGTGTTCAAAGAAATTAGGGTAAGAAACCGAAATGGCCTCAGCATTCAATAGATTGGATTCAGAAGATGATAACAACGCTGCAATTGCCAACATCATACCGATCCGATGATCACCAAAACTATCCACTGTTGCACCGTGTAACGCTGTTTTACCTTCAATAATCATTCCGTCTTCAGTTGGCTTTATGCTTGCCCCCATTTTTTCAAGTTGCGATACCACTGTATCGATCCGATTAGTTTCTTTTACCTTCAACTCAGCAGCATCTTTAATGGTTGTTATCCCCTCTGCTTGAGTAGCTAATAATGCAATAATCGGAATTTCGTCAATAAGGGTAGGTATAATTTCGCCACCAATTTCAATACCTTTTAAGTTTGATGTTGTAATAGCTAAATCAGCTATTGGTTCACCATTTACTATTCTTTCATTTTGTACGGTCAAGTTAGCACCCATATCTGTTAACACATCAATTATCCCTCTACGACTAGAATTCATCCCAACATTTTTAAGATAAATAGAACTGTTTGGAACAATTGCGCCTGCTACAAGAAAAAACGCTGCAGATGAAATATCACCAGGAACTTCAATATGTGTTGCGGTCAGTGCTTGGCCACCTTCAATTGAAACCTTCAACCCTTCGCGTTTTACTTTAACACCAAACGCTTCAAGCATTCTTTCTGTATGATCCCTCGATAAAGCAGGTTCGGTAACAGATGTTATTCCTTCAGACCCAAGCCCCGCTAATAATATGGAAGATTTCACCTGTGCACTAGCAACCGGTGATATGTAATCAATCCCTTTTGTCTGACCGCCACGAATGGAAATTGGTGTATATTGTCCATTTTCACGTCCATCGATTTTGGCGCCCATTGTTGCTAATGGTTTTGTTACCCGGCTCATTGGTCGCTTACCTATCGATTCATCGCCAATAAGTATAGAATGAAAAGGACATGTTGCTAAAATTCCAAGCAATAATCTTGTTGTAGTTCCAGAATTCCCAACGTCTAGTAATTCTTTAGGTTCTACTAACCCGTTTATTCCGTTAGATTCTACTTCTACGTAATCTTCTTGTTGAGTGATCTTGACACCCATTTTTTGAAAACAACTAATTGTACTTAAGCAATCTTCACCAGGAAGAAATCCTTTAATTGTTGTTTTACCTTTAGCAATCGACCCTAACATTACAGCTCGATGTGAAATGGATTTATCACCCGGAACTGTAATAGTCCCTGTGAGTTTAGAAATATTAAATAATAAACGTTTCGAAGACAAGTAGGCACCCCCATTACAATAATTAAGTTGCTAGGTATGTTTCATAATTATATCGTTCCAAGCAGGATTGTGCACTTTTTCGATCTTCATCATTTCGAAAGCTTAATCGTAAAACTCCCATGATATCCTCACGTGCTTCTATAATCCTTATATTTGTTATACTGATCTCTTCCTTAGCAAGAATCCCTGTGACTTCTGAGATTATACCAGGATAGTCAGGAACATCTACATATAGGTCATAAAATGAAGGTATGGCTCCTTTTTCTTTCACTGGCAGGCCATCTCGGAATTGTTTGGCTTGCTGAAAGTAATTATAAATTTCCTCGCTATTTAGAGTAGCGATCATTTTTTTTATATTATCCATTTCTATCTGCCAATTATCAAAAAGCTGCAATAGTGAATCTTTATTATGCAACAAAATATCACGCCACATAACAGGACTACTTGAAGCAATTCTAGTAATATCTCTAAATCCGCCAGCAGCCATTCTTGAAACAGTTGAATTCTTCTCATCAAATATAGCAACTTGGTGTACTAAGCTAGCTGCAATTATATGCGGAAAATGACTTATTGCTCCAACAATTTCATCATGTTCCGATGGTGATAATACAATAAAATTAGCTTTTGTACCTTCTAACCATGCTTGCAATTCCTCAAGCTTTTCGGATGGTACTTGATCGGTTGGAGTTAGTATATAAAAAGCATTTTCAAAAAGATGCGGTCGAGCTGCACTAACACCGCTTTTATGAGAGCCAGCCATTGGATGACCACCGATAAAAGTAATATTGTTATCAAGCAATATCCTAGCTTTTTCAACTATTTGTTTTTTAGTACTTCCAACGTCTGTAATAATAACTGATGGTTTTAACTTAGTATTTGCCAGTTCTTCCACTATTAACTCTGTTTGTTGAACTGGTGCTGAAATAAGGATTAAATCGGCATTTTCAGCACCAGCTTTTAAATCTGTAGTGTACTCATCTATAACCTGCAATGTTTTAGCTAGGCGAAGACGTTCCTCGTTCACATCGTAGCCTAGCACCTCAACATCCTGGGTTCTTTTAATTGCTAATGCAATCGAACCACCGATAAGACCAAGTCCAACTACAAAAACTTTTTTTTTCAAGCCGTGCTCCTCCTAACGAGATTGTTCGAGCATTTCAGTAAGGACCTCGATAATTTCTTGATTTTGTTCGTAGCTTCCAACAGTAATCCGAACTGAGGTTGGATAACCAAGTGCCGTTCCAGAACGAACGATAAATCCTTTACTCAATAAATAGTCGAATACTTCCTGACCTGAGCGCTTGAAGTCAATTAATATAAAGTTTGCTTGTGATGGAAAATATGATAAACCTTTTTCTTCACAAAATGCATAGAACTGCTCAAGACCTTTACGATTAGCTTTAACACATGTTTCAATAAAATCAGCATCATCCAGTGCTGCTGCTGCTGCTGCTTGACCTGCTCTTGATGTATTAAAAGGGCCTCTTGCTGGCTCAATTGCTTGAATAAAATCAGGGTGACCTATTCCAAACCCGACTCGTAAGGAAGCCAGTCCATAAGCTTTTGAGAAAGTTCTTAAGATTACCAAGTTAGGATATTGATCAAGCAATGCAACCGTATTTGGATAATCTTCCGCAACCACATACTCATAATAAGCTTCGTCCACTACAACTAGTACATCATTAGGCACTTGTTTAATAAAGTTAACAAGTTTCTCTTCGCCAATATATGTGCCAGTAGGATTATTAGGAGTACAAACCCATACTACCTTTGTTTGAGTATCAATTGCATTTAACATTCCATCGAGATCATGTTCACCATTTATATTTTCGATTTCACGTATTTCGGCTCCCTCAATCACTGCATTATGCTTGTACTGAGAAAAAGATGGATTAGCCATTACAGTATTCGTATTTGGAGATAACAAAGAACGACAAATAATCTGAATGACTTCATCTGAACCACTGCCGAAAATAATTTGATTCTCAGCTACACCTATGTGGCTTGCTACTTTTTCACGCAAGGTCTTGGAATAGCCATCTGGATAAATAGCTACGTTATTCAATTCGTTTTTAGCCGCTTCTATTGCCTTTTGAGAGCTACCGAATGGGTTTTCGTTAGAGGCAAGCTTTGTGATTTTATTTAAGCCAAGCTCTCTTTTAACGTCTTCAATTGGTTTACCTGGTTGATACGGTGTTAAACCTAATAGCTGTTCTTTTACCTTAATGTTCATAAAAGTCCCACCATTCCTATGTTCATGTTCATTTCATTATACTCTAGCTGTTGAAGTCGAGAAAAGCGATCGAATAAACTGTCTAAATTCAAGGATTGCTTGAGCCCTTACTATCTCAGTTTCAGAGGTTAATTGCTCATTTAATTGTTCAATTTTTGTAATAATAGCACTGCCAACTATAATTCCATCACAATGGTCCTTTAATATTTCAATTTGTTCAGAATTAGAAATACCAAAACCAACTGCAACTGGCACGTTGCTATATTCCTTTACCTTCTCTAAAAATGGCGTTACGTTTGAACTAAGTGTTGAGCGGACCCCCGTCACTCCAAGAGAAGAAACACAATAAAGGAACCCACGAGCACTTGTAGCAATCTTTCGAATACGATCATTTGAATTAGGTGCAACTAATGAGATGTATTCAATTCCTTCTTGTAGGCAACGATTTCTAAGCTGTTCACTTTCTTCAAAAGGAAGATCTGGAATTAACAATCCATCAATGTCATTTTCTCGCGCTAAAGCAAAAAAGGATTCTTCCCCTAATTGTAACACAGGATTGTAATAGGTAAATACTACAACCGGAATTTTTAATCCTTTTTCTCTCATTTTAGGAACGATATTCATTGCCTTCCTTAATGTTATTTGTGTCTTTAACGCTCTTGCGGCTGACCTTTGAATCACCGGCCCATCAGCTAATGGATCGGAATATGGGATCCCTAGTTCTAAGATATGAGCACCTTCTTCTTGTAAGGCTAATGCTAGTTCAATCGTTGCTTGTTCGCTTGGATCTCCTGCCATTATGAATGGAATAAACAAAAGATCGGCCTGCTGCAGCCGCTGTTGAAAATTCGTGCGCATTTTATTCCTCTCCTTCAAAGTATTGCATTAATGAATGAACATCCTTGTCGCCTCTACCAGACAAACAGACTAGGATTGTTTCATCCTTTTTCATTTGTGGCGCCAGCTGAAATGCTTTTGCTAATGCATGTGCAGTCTCAATTGCTGGAATAATTCCCTCTTCTTTCGATAACAAGGACAACGCAGAAAGTGCCTCATCGTCGGTAACACTTTCATAACGCACCCTTTCTAAGCTAGCAAGGTAAGCATGCTCCGGACCTATTCCTGGATAATCAAGACCAGCTGAAATGGAGTATGGCTCTTGAATTTGACCTGATTCGTCCTGAAGTAAGTAGGTTAAGGAGCCATGAATGACACCTTTTGTTCCTTTAGCTATTGTAGCAGCATGCAAGTCCGTCTCCACACCTTTACCAGCAGCCTCAACCCCTACTAAATTAACTTCATCATTTAAAAACGGGTAAAACATTCCGATCGCATTACTTCCTCCTCCCACACAAGCTATAATTGTTGTCGGCAATGAATATTCAGCCTTCAAAAATTGTTTCTTGGATTCATCACCAATAATTCTCTGGAAATCTCGAACCATCTTGGGATATGGGTGGGGGCCAACTACAGAGCCAATCACATAAAAATGGTCTTCACAATGCTGTACCCAATAGCGAATTGCCTCATTTGTCGCATCTTTCAACGTACCATTACCGCTCGTCACCGGTATAACCTCAGCTCCTAAAAGTTTCATCCTAAAAACATTTAAGGCTTGACGCTTAATATCTTCTTCTCCCATGAACACTTTACATTCTAGGCCAAACTTTGCTGCTACGGTAGCAGAAGCTACGCCATGCTGACCAGCGCCTGTTTCAGCAATAATTTTGGTCTTCCCCATTCTTTTCGCAAGCAATGCCTGGCCAATTGCGTTATTTAATTTATGTGCACCCGTATGATTTAAATCTTCACGTTTCAAATAGATTTTTGCTCCACCTAATTTTTTTGTAAGATTATCAGCAAATGTAAGTGCTGTAGGGCGCCCGGAGTATTCCTTTAAGTAATTGCTATACTCAACTAAAAACTGTTGGTCTTTCATTGCTTCGTTTAATGCTGATTCTAGTTCATCAAGAGGACCCATTAGTGTTTCTGGTACAAATTTCCCTCCAAATTCACCAAAGCGCCCTGTTTGGTCTGGATAAGTTGTTATCGTCATTTTGAGTTCAACCTCTCTACTAGTAGCTCAATTTTTTGTAAATCTTTTTCACCGTTTGTTTCTGTACCACTGGAAATATCAATCCCTAAAGGTTCAAAAGCCAGTAGTTGATCTACATTATTAGGAGTAATACCACCAGCAATTAAACAAGGAACACCTTGAACTTCTGCTTCCTTTCGATAACTAGGGGTCGCTTTCCAATCGAAAGTCTTTCCCGTACCACCCCATGCACCTTTGACCTTTGAATCGACTACATAACCATCTGCAACACCTTTAAACTTTCGCATTTGGTCAAGTCCGTCTTGATCGTGATGGATGACCTTCCAAGCAGTTTTATTTGTTAATAATTTAAACTCAACAATCTCTTCTGCTGTTTCTGTTCCATGAAATTGAACAATATCGAGAGGGACATGTTCAAGAACCGTTAAAATCTCTTCCAAGGTTGGATTCACAAACACTCCAACAAGCTTTTGATGTTTTAATTTTTTAGTTTTCTCTAACCACTGTTTACACTCGATTGGGTTCACCTGACGTTTACTATCAGCAAAAATAATCCCAATATAATTAGCACCACTTTGAGTAGAGCGTTGTAAATCCTGCAAAGAGTGATTTCCACAAAGCTTTAAATCTATCATTCTATTTCTTATCCTCCAAACAAGCATTCAATTCCTTTAGCTGGTGTATCGGCTCTCATTAATGATTCACCGACTAATACTGCATCCGCTCCCGCATTTGCAACCCTGTTAATATCCTCAAAAGTAAAAATACCGCTTTCGCTTACAAATATACTTCCCTTTGGAATCATGGCAGCGATAAGTTCTGTTTGTCCTAGTGTCGTTTCAAAGGTATTTAAGTTCCGGTTATTAACGCCAATAATCTTTGGGGTAAACACATTTAATATACCCGCTAGCGCTTGTTCTGAATGCACTTCAACTAAACAATCTAAACCCAATTCAGTTGCTTGCTTATATAATTCAAATAGCTTGCGGGGTTCTAATGCTTCAGCAATTAGTAATATCGCATCAGCTCCAATTCGTTTACTTTGCTCTACTTGAATAAAATCGATAATAAATTCTTTTCTCATAACTGGTATATTAACCGCATTTTTGATTGCTGTTAAATACGCGATATCTCCGTGAAAGTATTGCCTGTCAGTTAAAACCGAAATCGCGTTTGCGCCTCCATCTTCATAACCTAATGCAATTTCAACTGGATCAAAATCCGCTCTAATGATTCCTTTTGATGGTGAAGCCTTCTTTACTTCTGCAATTAACGCTACTTCCCTTGTTTTATTACGTAAAGCGTTATAGAAAGAAATCCCCCTTACATCTACTTGATCCGGTAGTGTAATAGCTCTAATCTCTTCTTGTTTAGTTTGCAAAATTTTATTAAGCATAGTTATGTTTCTCCTTACTAGTAACACTATTATTTCGTAATTTATTTAATTGATTTAGTGCAGTACCAGACTCAATTGCTTCTTTTGCTAATTCAATCCCCTTGCTGATTGATTCAACCTTATTAACAGCATATAATCCTGCAGCCGCATTTAATAAAACGATATCTATTGCACTTTGATTAGCCTTGTTTGTAAAGATTTTCTCACAAAGCTCTGCACTTTCTCTAACAGATGAAACTCGAATATCTTCAAGTTTCCCTCTTGCTAACCCAAAATCTTCAGGAGCAATTACTTGTGTTGAAATTTTACCATCCTTAAGTTCTACGATATCTGTTTCTGCCGTTATTGAACATTCATCTAAACCGTCACGTCCCGTTACTAAAAGAGCCTTCTTTGTACCCAAACGATGAAGAGCCTCGGCCATTATTTTTGCGAATTTTGTATCATAAACACCAATTAATTGAAACTTACAATTTGCAGGATTAGAAATAGGTCCCAATATATTAAAAATTGTTCGGAATCCAATTTCTTTTCTTGGGGCTGCCGCATGCCGCATTGCTGCGTGATATATCGGAGCAAATAGAAAGCTCATTCCATTTTCCTGCATAGACTGTTTTGCTTGTTCTGGTGTAGCTTGAATATCTATGCCTAAATATTCAAGTACATCAGCACTGCCACTTTTAGACGAAACAGCACGGTTACCATGTTTCGCAACTTTCACACCTAGTGACGATAAGACTATAGCGGATGTAGTTGAAATATTAAAAGTAGAGGCACCATCCCCACCAGTACCACATGTATCAATTACAGAATCATCATCAAAATTTACCTGCATCATATGGTCACGCATTGCATTTGCAAAACCAACAAGTTCGTCTGCTGTTTCTCCGCGGAATCTTAAAATTGATATAAGACTAGCAATCTGACTTTGTGTTGCATTGCCAATCATAATTTCATCCATCATATTTTTAGCTTCTTGCTCTGTTAAGGTTTCACCACATACACATTTATTTAAAATTTCTTTAAACATGCTCCTTCACTCCTTTAGCAAACATTTTCTCAGCTTGTTTAATTGTTTTGATTAGTGCACTAGCTTTATTTATTGTTTCTTTATATTCCAATTCAGGGATAGAATCAGCTACAATTCCGGCACCCGCCTGAACATACGCTTTACTATCCTTGATCAAAATAGTTCTAATTGCGATACATGAATCTATATTGCCATCAAACCCAAGATATGCGACCGTTCCGGCATAGATATTTCGCGCATTTGGCTCTAACTCTTGTAAAATTTGCATCGCCCGAATTTTAGGTGCCCCTGATACCGTGCCCGCTGGAAAAGATGATAGAAGCGCATCAATTGGATTGACCTCTTCTCTCAGCTTTCCAGTTACTTTTGAAATAATATGCATAACATGTGAAAAACGACCAAGTTCCATTAATACTGGTGTTTCAACTGATCCATATTTAGCAACACGTCCAATATCATTTCTAGCTAAATCAACAAGCATATAATGTTCGGCGCGTTCCTTTTCATCTGCTAATAGCTCTTTGGCTAACGCATCATCCTCTGCTTGTGATCGACCTCTTCTTCTTGTACCAGCTATCGGATGTATTTCAAGATGACCATTTTCAATTTGAACTAAACGTTCTGGAGAACTGCCAACAAGCTCATAATCATCCAGTTTTAAATAAAATAAATATGGCGACGGATTTACCATTCTAAGAACTCGATATAAATCAAAGCCTTTAACATTTATCGGGATTTCAAATCGCTGCGAAAGGACTGCTTGGAAAATATCACCAGCTTTTATATATTCTTGGATCTTTAGCACATCCTTCATGAAGTCATCTTTTGCATAATTAGAACGTACACCTGTGAAATCAGCTGAATTGTCTGAATCTAGTGCTTGGAGCATCTCATTATTTAGTTGTGAATTGAAAATACGTTCAAATACGGAATCAATTTTTGCATAACTTTCATTGTACTTTGACTTCAGCTCTGTTTCTGATTCCTCACCTGCTAATCGAACTAACTCAATAATAGATAATTCCTTTTGATCGTGATCAAATGCAATCATTGTTTCACAAAACATAAAAGAATACCTTTTAAGATTTAGGTCATTATTTGAATGCTCAGGTACTTTTTCAAAGGTAGACACAGAATCATAGCCCATTACGCCAACGGCACCTCCCCAAAACGGGAGAGAAAGATCAGGTGTTTTAACCTTCAATAAATTCATACAATGACTAAAAGCATCACGGAAACTTGAAGTAGTTTCTACAATATCTTTTTCCTTGTTTTTGATGAAAAAGGTTTTCCCATCTTCTTCTACATATAAAAATGGATTAAGTCCAATGAACGAATAACGAGACCATGGTGATCCCTCATCCTTACTTTCTAACAAAAAGCAAGCATCATCTTGAACGTTTTGATAAATTTGTATTGGTGTAATGGTATCAACAAAAAAGCGTTTGACGACGGGTATTGTTAAATACTTTTTTGCATCCTCCAAAAAGGCTAATAATGCGGATTGTTTCATGTGAAGTCACCTCTCCATTCATTTAATAATGGAGAATGAGGAGAAAATGAAGAAAAATATAAAACCCTAAGAAGATGCCACTTTTAATAAAATGGACATGACGTCTCCTTAGGGTAGGTTTCATATATAATTAACTCTTTACTCATCTCTACTCTTCTCGCTCATTCTACCCTACGACTAATGGTATATTTACCACGTCAACTAATCTCTACTCTACTCTTCAAATTCAAAAAATGAATTACGAATTACTTACTTGTTATCTTAAACATTTCTGATTTTTTTGTCAATATTAAAAAATTAAAGATTACTTATTGGATATTAAATCAGGTCTTAATACCGTAGCCCCTTCTAGATAAATATGCTCAATCTTTTCTTGGGCAATATCCGTATTGATCGTCATCATTACTCGAATACATTTCTGTAATGCACCTTGAACAGTAATTTCTTTCATACACATAACAGGAACATATGTCCAGCCCTCTAATAGGCGCATTGCCCTCGCAGGAAATACCGCATCTAAGTCATCCGTAACAGAAATTAGCACTTGGGCAACGTCCTCAGGTTTAATTTGATTTTTATCTATCATCTGGTCTAACAATCTCTTTGTATTATCAACCATTTCATCTGCATCATTTTTTGTTACAGTTATAGCTCCTCTTACCCCGCGAATCACTTTGTCCATACCTCCTCTAATTCATCTTTGAGAATTTCAAAAATAAATTCATCTGTTAACTTAATTGTCTCAACTTTTCCAATCTCTTTCATTAAAACCATTCGAATCGTTCCTGATTCAGTCTTTTTATCTTTCTTCATAAGTTGAAGAAGCTTGTTCGCATCTAATTTTGATGGTATATGCGGAAAGTTTAATTGACTGAACCACTTTCGATATTCGTTTAAATATAAATCAGTTTGATAATATTGTTCACTAACTCTGATTGCAAATAACATCCCCATCGCTACAGCATCACCATGGCTAACCTTTCCATAGCCCATACTTGCCTCGATCGCATGTCCAAGTGTATGGCCGAAATTCAAATGAGCTCTAATGCCATTTTCTTTTTCATCTTCTCCAACAACTCTTGCTTTTACAGATATTCCTTTTGCAAGTGCATATTGTAGTTTTTGATCACGAAGGTCAGCTAAAGAATCTATTTCCGTTCTAAGCCATCCATAAAAATCCCGATCACCAATAAGAGCATGTTTAATGACCTCAGCAAAACCTGAACGCCATTCTGTTTCCGGTAATGTCCCTAGGGTATCAATATCATAAATCACCGCTTCAGGTTGATAAAATGCACCAATCATATTTTTTCCCAGTGGATGATTTACAGCTACCTTCCCACCTACACTACTATCATGAGCAAGCAAAGTGGTTGGCATCTGAATAAAAGGAATGCCGCGCATAAAGGTAGCTGCAACAAATCCAGCTAAATCGCCAACCACTCCGCCACCTAAGGCTATGATTAACGATTTACGATCTAAATCTTTTTCAAGTGCATATGTTAAGATATCGTAGTAATGCTGAAACGATTTTGCCTCTTCACCACCAGGTACGGTATAGGAGTACACCATATTAGATCCGACAGTTAAAGACTCTGTAATATCATCTAAGAATAATGGAGCTACATTCGCATCCGTTATGATAAGTACTGACGAAATCGATCGATTTAGATTATCGATTATTGATTGAATTTCATATCGAATTTTGCTGCCAATATACAAAGGATACGTTTTAGAACCAGTGGAAATTGTTAATGTTTCCATTTTAATACGTCCTCGCTCTTTCATTCCACTGTTGAATATTCTCGCGAATTAGATCAATACGATCTTTGCCAAACTGATCAACTACCGCCTTCGCTACTTCCCAAGCCACTACTGCTTCCGCAACAACGCTTGCTGCAGGTACAGCACAGCTATCTGATCGTTCAATACTCGCTTCAAACGGTTCTTTCGAATCGATATCTACACTTTGTAATGGTTTGTATAATGTTGGTATTGGTTTCATTACACCGCGAACTACAATAGGCATTCCTGTTGTCATGCCGCCTTCAAAACCACCTAAATTATTTGTTTTTCGTGTATAGCCACTATCTTTATTCCAGATAATTTCATCGTGAACTTGACTGCCTGGACGGCTGGCCGCTTCAAAACCAATTCCGAATTCTACACCTTTGAAGGCGTTAATACTAACCATTGCCGCAGCTATTTTAGCATCTAATTTATGGTCATAATGAACGTAGCTTCCGATACCTGCAGGTAATCCTTCAATAATAACTTCTACAATCCCACCAATAGAGTCTCCCTCTTCTTTCGCTTGATCAATCGCAGCCATCATTTTCTTTTCAGCCACTTCATCCAAGCATCGAACAGGAGAATTTTCGGTACGTTCTTTTAATTCTTGTAAATTCTTATATTCAATGTTTTCTGCCTTTACGCCCCCTATTTCAAGGACATGACCTGCAACTGTTATCCCTAACTCCGCTAATAATTTTTTCGCAACAGCCCCAGCAGCAACACGTACAGTTGTTTCCCTTGCGGATGAGCGCTCTAATACATTTCTCATATCGCGATGGCCATACTTTATTGCGCCTACTAAATCAGCATGTCCTGGGCGAGGGCGTGTTAATTTACGTTTTACCTCTTCCTCTTCATTTTCAGATATAGGTTCACTGCCCATAATCTTTGTCCAATGTGTCCAGTCATTATTTTCAACAACTAATGTTATCGGTGAACCTAATGTTTTACCGTGTCTAACACCGCTTAATATCTGAACTGTATCTTTCTCAATTTGCATCCGTCGTCCCCGACCATGTCCCTTTTGTCGACGAGCTAATTCAAAGTTTATATCTTCTGCTACTAATGGCATTTGAGCTGGAATTCCTTCTAATATTGTTGTTAGCTGTGGTCCATGTGATTCTCCTGCTGTTATGTACCTCATGCTTTCTTCACTCCTTTAAAGCTTTTATGTATTAAATAATATACCATAATATAAGACATTTGTCGTCAGTATATTTTGACTTCTCATTATATAATTAAGCTGTAGCATCATGTAGATAAAAAAACATTATTATTTTTTACGATAAAAAAAGGTGTCTTCGGTTTCTAACCCATAAATAGAAGGACTAAAAATTTGTTCTGTACTCCCAACGAAAAATATTCCATCCTTTGATAGAGCATCGCTAAATTTCTTATAGAGAGTCTCCTTTGCCTCTTCCGTAAAATAAATAAGCACATTACGACATACTATCAAATTGAAGTTACCTTCAAACTTATCAGCCAGTAGATTTTGTTTTTTAAATGTGACAGTATTTTTTATTTCGTCCTTGACCTGATAAAACTGCCCATCTTTTGTAAAATACTTAACTTTAATATCCGATGGGACCTCAATTAATGACCTTTCCGAATAAATACCAATTTTAGCTCGGTTCATCACTGTCACATCAATATCTGTCGCAAGTACTTGAATTTGTGACAGCGGGAGAAATTTAGATAAAATCATAGCAATTGTATATGGTTCCTCACCAGTTGAACATGCTGCACTCCACACTTTTAGGCGTTTATTCTTTTCTAGTAACTTTGGTATTATCTTGTTTTCCAGAACTTCCCATCTTTTACCATTACGATAAAACTCAGAAACATTGATTGTCATCCGGTCTAAGAATTCATCGAATAGCTCACTTTCGGTTGACATTGCACTAAAAAATTCCCGAAAGGTTCTATATCCTTTTTTTTCATATAAAGACGTAAGGCGCCGTTTCATTTGGGCTTCTTTATAACAAGCTAAATCGATTCCTGTCTTTTTATAGACGTTTGATATGAAATCTTGATAGTCGTTTATCATGCTTGGACTCCTCTTTCTTCAACTCCCTTTCTTTCATTAATAATATCAGACTGTTCATCATAGTTCTATTATTATTGTTGAAATAGATTTCAAAAAAAGCGAGATCCAGTACGTATCCCAATATTAAACCTTGTATAATTTAAACGATGCACATTATAGAAAAAAACAACCAGTGTTAGAACTATACTGGTTGTTTCTTCCGATATAATATAAGTGATACTTTTGACAAAAAGATCAGCTAAGTGGTTATTTTAGTAAACCCACTCATCAACTGGCTTCTTGTATTCACTTAGCTCTTCTTTCTTGAACCATAGGTTAATCTCACGCTCAGCACTTTCCGGTGAATCAGATCCATGGATAACGTTTTTACCTACTGTTAATCCAAAGTCACCTCGAATAGTACCTGGTAACGCATCAGCAGGGTTGGTTTTACCCATCATTTGACGAGCTGTTGCAATTACATTTTCGCCTTCCCAAACCATAGCAAATACTGGACTTGAAGTAATAAAATCAACCAATTCTCCAAAGAAAGGACGTTCTTTATGTTCTCCATAATGCTCTTCAGCTAATTCTTTAGGTACTGTCATTAATTTTGCACCAACTAGTTGAAATCCTTTCTTTTCAAAACGAGCAACAATTTCCCCTACTAGATTACGTTGTACACCGTCAGGTTTTACCATAATAAATGATTTTTCCATGATTATCTCTCCACTTCATATGTATAATTAATATTTTGTCGCTTAACGTTAATAAAATCTATCTATATGACAATAGTTATCATATAACAAAATGGTAACGTTAAAGCAATACTTTACAACTTTCATTAAGAATATTATTTGAAAGCCATTTCACATTTTATCAAAAAATGTATTTAATGGCAATTTTTCTACGATTTACGCTTACCAATATATTTAGCAATATTATGCAAAGCTGTTTTCTCTATACAATTAGGCAATTCCTTAATGATATCATATGCTTTCTGTAAGTAATGATCACTTACTTCCTGTGAATACTGGATTCCTCCAGATGTCTTCACTAATGCAATGACATGGTTAATACTTTTCTCATTTTCTAAATCAAATGTATTAATAATTTCCTCGCGGAGATTCGGATTACGTAACGCATATAAAACTGGTAAGGTAATATTACCTTGCATTAAATCGCTGCCTGCAGGTTTCCCCAATTCTTTTTCAGTACCTGTAAAGTCAAGAATGTCGTCCGTTATTTGAAAAGACATCCCAACATAATAACCGTATTGATACAGTATCCTTTGAATATATGCAGGTGCATCTGCAGCGATTGCACCTAGTTGACAGCTAGTGGCAATTAAAAGAGCTGTTTTTCGTTTGATTCTCCTAAAATATGTACGAATATTTTGATCCCAATTATATTTATCCTTGATTTGTTCAATTTCACCAATACATAATTCAACCATTGTTTTAGAAAGAACTTGATGCGCTTTAATCTTTTCAACTCTTGTCATTAATTCCAATGACCGTGCAAAGATATAATCGCCTGTATACATAGCAATACGATTGTCCCATTCTGCTTTAATAGTCCGTTTACCTCTACGCAGCTCCGCGTTATCAATAACATCATCATGTACCAGTGAGGCTGTATGGATTAATTCAAGGGCAACTGCCGCATTTTTAACAATATCTATATCATAATTTCCAAACTTCGCGGATAACAACACAAAGACTGGTCGGATTCTTTTTCCACCAGCCTGTAATAAATGCATCGATGCTTCCTTCAATACTGGATGTTCAGACTGAATTGTCTCTTCCAATGCTTTTTCAATAATATCAAGGTCTGTATTTAAAAATGTGTAAAGCTTTTTTAATTTCATTTATTTCACCTTAATCAAGAGGTTATTTATCATCCGGTTTAAATCCCAAATGCATCGCTGCAACACCGCCGGTGTATGGTTTCACTTTAATGTTAATAAGTCCTGCTTGTTTAAACATTTGCGCTAGTTCTTTTTGGCCCGGAAAGTCTTTTGCAGATTCCTGTAACCAAGAATATTCCTCGAAACTTTTTGCAAAAAGTTTCCCTAACATCGGCATTATAAATTGAAAGTAAAGGTAATAAAGTTGTCTAAATCCGAACATTGTTGGTTGGGATGTTTCTAAGCAAACAACTTTTCCGCCCGGTTTAACAACCCTATACATTTCCCTCAGCACCTGCAGGTAATCTGGAACATTCCGTAAACCAAATCCGATCGTAACATAGTCAAAAGTATTATCATTAAATGGTAATTCCATAGCATTACCATGAACTAATGTAATATTGTCAAGGTGTAAATTCTGTACCTTTTGTTCGCCGATTTTCAACATATTTTGACTAAAGTCTAATCCTGTCACTTTCCCTGTTGGACCGACTGCATTTGCTAAAGCAATTGTCCAATCAGCAGTTCCACAACATACATCAAGGGCAGCTGAACCCGGTTGAACGTTCATTCTTCTCATGGTGTCTTTCCGCCATGCAATATGACGTTTAAAACTAATTACAGAATTCATTACATCATATTTTTCATATATTTTTTCAAACACACTATGAACGCGTTCTTCCTTTGAAAAACCCATTTTCACCCTTCTTTCACAGCTTTCCTTTTAACTAATCCCATTGTTTCGCAACACTCCGTTAGTTTATCCTCAAGGAGTTCTTTTAACTTAGGATCTTTAATAAGGATTCGCTCAATATTTTCAAACGAATTCCTTACTTGAGAATTAATAACCGTTAATATTTGAGTTGAATCGGTTTGGAAAGGTTTTTTTTGTTTTGCTATTATTGAACTTATACCATCTATGACAACTGAGTATTTGTTTTCTTTGTATTTCTGTTTCTCTTCATCAAGTTTAAATATTAATAATAATTCCTTAGTAACTTCTTTCAGATCAGGTCTTTTTGTAAATTCTGCTACTTTTTGTATTAGCAGTGAATTTACTGTGGCAACGCTATCCATTAACTCCGCCAATTCGTTTGCGTCCTTCTGATAAACAGATATCTTCTCCTCGTTGATTACTTTAACTGCATTGGAGAGTAATTTTATCATCGGGATATCATCGATTGTAGCTAATAAATAATAATATAAACCACTAAAATAGTCGCCAGCAAGAACCGTTAACTGCTGACTTTTCGTATTTGGATTATCTTCGTCCAACCCATCGTTATTAACAAATTCATGTGTATCTAACGCAATTTGGATGAGCATTGTTGGAAGAATATAATCCCTTATTTGCGATCGTGACATATTAGATTGTTTAAGTATAATATACAATAAAAACAATTTTTGTTCATCTATAATCGGGACATTAATAAACTTCATTAAATAAGGATGCTTGATTCGTTGATCTATGTCCATTTTTATATGCCAGATATCCTCATAGATGTCGTTCACGCTCATCACCCTTGTCTTTCCTAGAAAACCAAGCTTCATCGATAAAAATGGCAAAAGCTTATGATTTTCTTACTTTAGTCCATCATTCTTCATTAGCCTATTGATATGTGTATTAACTTTTTTATTTTTAATATTACTATCTCCATACACACTTACAAACAATCATAACGAAACTCAATTTTCTATTTCCTATTCTTGCTTATTCGTCTGTACTCATCTCACCATGTGCCGTTTGAACAATCGCTTTACCTCTTATTTTTATTGCGGAGGTATGTTCCGTAAATTGGGCAATCATAATTTCGCCTTTATCCAGTTTTTCAGAATGATGAAAGCGTGTATCAACACCTCTTGTAAGCCCGATCACATTTACACCATCCTCTTTTGCCTTAATCACGATAAATTCATTACTTGTAGAAGGTTGATTCTTCATTACATATCCTCCCTCAAATCGACTCCGTTACTCATAATAATATCTCATTCGACAACGCAAATTGTCAATGTAAAATGAAATGAAACTACAGAATATAAAAACTTTATGATAACTATTCTTTAATTAAAGATAAAACCTCTGCCCGAGCAGCTGAGTCTTTTTCAAAAATACCTCTTACAGCTGAAGTAACTGTTTTTGAACCTGGCTTTTTAACACCTCTCATTGTCATACACATATGTTCAGCTTCAACAACAACCATCACACCGTATGGACTGAGTTTCTCAACAATAGCATCAGCAACTGTGGTAGTAATTCTTTCTTGTAGTTGAGGGCGCATTGCTACAGTTTCTACAGCTCTAGCTAATTTACTTAAACCTACCACTTTTCCACCTTTTGGAATGTATCCAACATGTGCCTTTCCAAAGAAGGGAACCAAATGGTGTTCACACATTGAATAAAAAGGAATGTCCTTTACTAATACAAGTTCTTCATGTTGTTCACTAAAAATAGTGTCAAAATACTCTTTGGGATCCTTACCAATTCCAGAAAACACCTCAGCATACATTTTAGCTACACGTTTTGGCGTATCTAGTAAACCTTCTCGATTCGGATCCTCACCGACCGCTTCTAAAATTAAACGAACGGCATATTCTATTTGTTCATGATTAACATCCACGATTTATTAGTCCTCCTAATATTTTTTACATTTATATTAAAACAATGCTCAATGTACAAAGATTATATATTTAAGTTGACCCATATAGAAAAAATATTTCTTTAAGCTTTAATCAACTTGATAATACTAAAAATTCTAGCATATGAAGAATATAATGGCAATTAACATAGTAGTTTCAAACTATACAGTTGACCCTAAACGCAAAACAAGGGTCACACGAATGTGCGACCCTTGTAGCCCATATGTATTGGATTACTTAACAGCGTCTTTAAGGGCTTTACCAGGTTTAAATGCTGGTACCTTACTTGCTGGAATCTCAATTTCGTCACCAGTTTGCGGATTGCGTCCTTTACGAGCTGCACGCTCACGTACTTCAAAGTTACCAAAACCAATCAATTGAACTTTGTCACCTTGCTGAAGCGAATCCATAATAGCATCGAAAACAGCATCAACAGCTTTTGTAGCATCCTTTTTCGATAATTCAGTGCTTTCAGCAACTGCATTAATTAAATCTGTTTTATTCATGCCATTCACCTCCTCCCAATCCAAGTCTAGGTAATGATTTCTTAGAAGTTTCATTACCTGTGATCTCAATTACCATTTCAAAAACTATCATCACATTTTTAGTTTCAGATAGTATAAAATAGCTGTTACTACATGTGTTTACAGTTTTATCTGTTTATATACCTTTTACAGCTATTTATTAACAGACCTAATATTAACCGACAATTGAAGATAATTCAATATCTTTCAATAGTTTTTCGGATAATTATGCTACTTTTGGTAAAAGTAGCTTAGATGTTGAGAAAAGATTATCACAATCAGTAGCAGTTCGCAAGACAGAAAAGCTATAAAGACTAATATTTTCTGTAATTTTAAGATATTTTACTCATTTTTTTAATAAAATTAGCTAAAAAATTACAATTTCCCATCTGTGTGCAAAACATGGGAATACCAGGGACTGCATATACAAAAGTAGTAAACTGCGTAAGCCACTCACTTTCCGAGACTGATTCATATCATGAGTTATATAACATTAACTAATCCATAATTAATTATAAACAACAAAAAAGACCCCCTTTATAAAAGAGGAGCCTTCGAATAAAACATTTAATAAATTCTTTATAAGATGATGGCAATTAATCCACCGGATCCTTCATTAATGATTCTTTCTAAAGTTTCTTTTAATTTATAGCGCGCATTCTCAGGCATTAATGATAACTTTGCTTGGATTCCTTCTCGAACGATCGAACTTAACGAACGGCCAAAAATGTCAGAATTCCAAATAGATAGTGGATCATCTTCGAAATCTTGCATTAAGTAGCGAACAAGTTCTTCACTTTGTTTTTCAGTCCCGATGATAGGTGCAAATTCTGACTCAACGTCTACCTTAACCATATGAATAGACGGAGCCACAGCTTTTAATCGAACCCCAAATCTTGAGCCTTGACGGATAATTTCCGGCTCATCCAGACTCATATCTTGCAGGGCCGGTGCAGCAATACCATAGCCGGTTTGTTTTACCATTTTTAATGCATCTGAAACTTGATCATATTCTGACTTTGCATGAGCAAATTCTTGCATTAACTGTAATAAGTGATCTTTCCCTCTTATCTCAACACCAACAACTTCCTTCAAGATTTGATCATATAAATCATCTGGTGCATATAAATCAATTTCTGCAATTCCTTGCCCCATTTCAATACCGGCAAGACTTGCCTGCTCAATAAAATCATACTCACCAAAATGACCCACTACCCTATCTACATCTCTCAAACGTTTAATATCCTTTACAGTGTCTTTTACAGCTTCTTGGTAACTTTGACGTAACCAATGTTCCTCTCTTAAAACCATTACCCAGCTAGGCAGATTCACATTCACTTCGAGTACAGGGAATTCATATAATGTTTCCCGAAGTACATTAATTACATCTTGCTCACGCATACTTTCTACACTCATTGCTAATACAGGAATATCATACTTTTCATTTAACTCATGTCTTAAGCGTTCTGTATCAGGATGATGTGGATGAACAGTGTTCACAATCATAATAAAGGGTTTGCCAACATCCTTTAACTCTTGGATTACACGTTCTTCGGCTTCGAGATAATCTGCACGTGGAATTTCTCCTATTGAACCATCTGTAGTAATGACCACTCCTAATGTGGAATGTTCCTGGATGACCTTTCTCGTTCCAATTTCAGCAGCTTCATGAAAAGGAATAGGCTCTTCATACCATGGTGTATTAATCATTCTAGGCCCGTTCTCATCTTCATAGCCTTTAGCTCCAGGAACTGTATAACCCACACAATCTACTAATCTTATATTGACTTCCAGCCCCTCGTTAACATTCACGGCAACCGCCTGATTTGGGACGAATTTAGGTTCTGTTGTCATGATCGTTCGACCTGCTGCACTCTGTGGTAGTTCGTCTTGAGCACGGGCTTTATCCGCTTCATTTGCGATACTTGGTAAAACGACTAACTCCATAAATTTCTTGATAAAGGTAGATTTACCTGTTCTAACAGCACCTACCACACCTAGATAGATATCGCCGCCAGTGCGTTCTGCAATATCTTTAAAAATATCTACTTTTTCCATTTGAACCCCTCCCGCTCTTTGGTTCTGGGTAACATACTAACGTTAGACAGTATAAGTGTATGATGTTGTCCCAATTAAATATGACCAAAAAATATATATTTTATGGTATTTTTTCAAACTCCCTAGATCACAGAATAAACCCTGCTCTATAAAAAAGTATTACTTTAGAGCAGGGTTCATGACAAAAAATATTTATTCTGTTTAGAAAAATTCGAAATTTAGTTTTTGTTATGCTGTAATCTTCACTTATGCCTAATGTTATTACTGTAGAAAAATAGGCTCATTATCTTTAATCGTATACGGTACAGAGTATGCAGGTACAAAGTCATATTCACTAACAAGGATTCCCCTTATATCATCACCCGGTTGATAATTAGTTTTATTTTTTTGTAATTCTGCATACAAATCAGCAGCATAATCTATATAAATCTCCCCTTGTGTATCAATAAATAAAGGAAGGTTTTTTTGCGAATATGGGCTTTTTACATAAGGGGGACTATCCCCATAACCTAATTCTTCATAATCAACAGTAAAATAATTCTCTGCTATTTTTTCTTTATATGGCGGATAACTATGCTTCTCACGATAAAAATTAATACGTAATTTTAGTTCCCGTATTACTTCAACACTGGTTAGATCTATTAACTTTACCTTTGGATCCGATTCTACGTCCACGAGTACATATTGAAATATACCACCACTTTCAAATGCACTTCCAGGCGGCTCTGAAATATAGCGCGGACTTAGCTTATTAAAATCGATTAAATATTTTTGGTATATGGGTGTATCACTGTCTTTCGTTTTTATCGGTAAGATTCCACCTTCATTCTCTTGAAACTGATTTACTGCATTTTGCACCATTTGAATCTGATCTTTATATGGCACTTGGTTTTGGCTTAGTCTATCCTGTGGATATAAGCAACCAGACAGGGTAATTAACAACATAACCAAACCTGCCAATAAATTTATCTTTCTCAATTTAGAAACCCTCCATCTTCAACATAAGCATCATTCAGGAACAGGACCACTCATTACCACCCAGAAAATAATCAATCCGGCTACAATCATCAGTATGTATGCAATAATTGCTGTTATTGCTTTAAAAAAACCTTTTAGTTTATAACGACTTAAATAGATAATAATTACGGAAAGGAACATACTTCCTATTCCAATAAACGAGATCCACATCTTTAATAACCCTGGTGACATATTACCAACTCCTTTTCAAATCGGGCTTATTATATCATAACTTGTCCCCTAAAGACACGAAATAAAAGAAACTCATAATGAAGGCCTATAACACCGGTAGCAGTCCAAATCCAATAAAGTTAATTCCTAGAGAATAAAAAAGACCAAAGCATGGGGCAATGCTTCAGCCTTTAGCGACTAAATATCCCTTTCAACCACAGTTCAACAAATTTGTTACACTTTATACTATGCGAAAAATTGACTGGCCGACTCATTAAAGCGCCTATGGTTCCATTAATTTTTACTACATATTTCCGTCAATTTCCCTAAAATCTAAAGGTCGTTTTTGATTAATAATCGCATCTACTATCGAATCCTCTTTATCCTGTGAAACAGGAACATTTGCAAGTGATGAAAGTTGTTTTACAAGAAGGCGTACTGTTTCCTCATCCTGTAAATTAGCATCTTTTATTGAATCAGCAACATTAATAATATCCTCAGATTTAATATTTGTTTTTGTTTCAATTTTGTCGAATAAACTCTTAGGTATGAATTCTCTCACAATAAATCCTCCTTGTTATTTCTAATGTTACTATATGCAAGGAGGAAAAATGGGTGAATGTCATTGTAACAATATCAAATAAGAATTTATAAACTAAACACGCTTTCTGCCATAAAATATTTTGATTTGATTTTTTGTTGAAATAAAAAAGGAGCCTTTGTAAGACCCCTGCTCTATCCTGATTCTATAACCCTTGTTTCAATACATTTTTACTTGATCGGTAAATCTTCCATTTCGTGCGTTGGTACGCGACCCATTAATCCTTCAACTGCTTTTCTAGGGTCAGAATTATTGAATAATATATCAAAAATCGCCTTTGTAATTGGCATTTCTACATTTTCTTTTTTTGATAATTGATAAGCAGCTTTTGTTGTCCGGACACCTTCTACTACCATTCCCATATTCTCTAAGACCTCGTCTAGTTGATGGCCTTTACCCAATAAATTACCAGCACGCCAATTTCGGCTATGTACACTTGTACACGTAACGATAAGATCACCAATTCCAGCCAAACCGGCGAAAGTTAATGGATTGGCCCCCATCTTAACACCAAGCCGTGAAATTTCAGCTAATCCTCTAGTTATTAAAGCAGCTTTGGCATTGTCTCCATAGCCTAGACCATCGGATATCCCTGCTCCAAGTGCAATAATATTTTTTAAAGCACCGCCAATTTCCACACCAATAATATCTGGGTTTGTATAGACTCTAAAGTTATGATTACTAAATAAATCCTGAATTTTTTCCGCTGCTTTTAAATCAACTGAGGAAACCGTAACAGTTGTTGGTTGTCTTTTACTTACTTCTTCAGCATGTGAAGGTCCAGACAGCACAACAACTTCTTCCCGTAGATGTGCGGGCACTTCTTCTTTTACGAGCTCAGAAATCCTTTTCAATGAATCAGGCTCTAGCCCTTTACTAACGTGACAAATCAATAACTTTTCATTAATAAAAGAGACCATTTTCTTTAAAACATCTCTTACAGCCTTAGTCGGAACAGCTAAAATTATGACTTCAACTTGATCTAAAACTGCTTCTAATGATGAATATCCGACAATACTTTCTGATAATCTAATATCGGGTAAATATTTACTATTTGTATGATTCTTATTAATTTCATAAATTTGCTCTTCTCGATGTCCCCATAACCTAACTTCATGGCCATTATCAGCGAGAACCATTGCCAGTGCAGTTCCCCAGCTTCCTGCTCCAATGACAGCACACTTTACCAAAAAAACACACTCCATTCATAAGCTTTTTTCTCAAGATTACCCCTAGATGTTACTAGATTCAAAATTGATAACATTTCGTTACTATTTTCGTGCTCTAGCTATGATCTTTATAGGTGAGCCAATAAATTCGAATGCTTCACGTATCCTGTTTTCTAAGAACCGCGCATATGAGAAGTGCAGCAGTTCAGGATCATTTACAAATATCACAAATGTTGGCGGTTTAACAGCAACTTGTGTAGCATAATAAATTTTCAATCGAGTTCCTCTATCAGTTGGTGTTGGATTCATGGCTACGGCATCCATTATAACATCGTTTAATATATTCGTTTGTACTCGCATATTGTGACTGTCAGAAGCCGTATTAATCATCGGTAACAATGTATGTATACGTTTTTTTGTTTTGGCTGATAGGAATACTATAGGTGCATAATCTAAAAATTGAAAGTGATCTCTAATTGTTTGTTCGAACTCTTTCATAGTTTTTTCATCTTTTTCAACTGCATCCCATTTATTAACTACAATCACCACTGCTCGTCCTGCATCATGTGCATAGCCTGCAATTTTTTTATCCTGTTCTATTATACCTCGTTCACCGTCTAAGACTACTAGTACTACATCTGAGCGTTCAATCGCTTTTAACGCCCGGAGTACACTATATTTTTCAAGGTTTTCATAAACCTTTCCTCTTTTTCTCATTCCTGCTGTATCAACAATTACATAATCCTGTCCTTCACGTGTTAGTTTCGTATCTATAGCATCTCTTGTTGTACCCTCAATATCACTTACAATGACTCTTTCCTCACCTAATATTGCATTAACTAAAGAAGATTTGCCTACATTAGGTCGACCAATTAAACAAAATTGAATGGTGGACTCATCATATTCTTCTTCATCTTTTGTAGGAAACTTTTCGATCACTGCGTCTAATAAATCGCCTAACCCAAGGCCATGTGATCCTGAAATTGGAAAAGGATCTCCAAAACCAAGAGAATAAAATTCATAGATTTGTTCTTTCATTTCTTGGTTATCAATTTTATTAACGGCTAGCACAATTGGTTTTTTAGAGCGGAATAATAACTTCGCCACTTCTTCATCAGCTGCGGTTACTCCCTCTCGGCCATTAACCATAAAAATAATTACATCTGCCTCATCGATCGCTATTTCTGCCTGCTGTCTCATTTGTACAAGCAACGGCTCATCACCAATTTCTATACCGCCTGTATCAATTAGATTGAAGGTTTTATTCAACCATTCAGCTGAACTGTATATGCGATCTCTTGTTACACCTGGTACATCTTCCACTATTGAAATACGTTCTCCGACGACCCGATTAAAAATTGTTGACTTTCCTACATTCGGGCGACCGACTATTGCTACGACTGGTTTTGCCATTTTAATCTTCCTTTCCACATTTTGCAACCCATTTGTTAAGTAATTGTAGTTGCTCCATAATTAAAAACTATTTATTTACCAAGAATTTCTTACAAAAGTATATCATCACAGTATGAAAAAACCCTTCTCAATTTAAGAAGGGACTAGATCTTTTAGTAACTAAATTATCTTACCAAATAACAACAATACAAACAACATTTTCATGTTAATGTTTTACGATGACATATAAGTCATCTGTTAGCCGGTGGGCAATTCCATCTAGAATTGCTTCTAAATTTGCTGCATAAAATTCCATCTCTTCTGTAGAGTCGCATTGAAAGATAGCTGTTGCTCCGGCTGCTTTGTTTGGATTGGTCGTGACGATAGCTAATATGTACTTTTCAATATTCATTCTAACTTACGCCCCTTTTCATTTGCTTTTGACTCAGTAGGCATTCTAATAGCATTTTCAAGAACCGGAACCTGACCTATAACAGCTATAGCTTTTTCTAAATCTTTTTCTTGGGGTAATACAAATACGCCAACACGACCATCATCCAGATCTCTTTTGGCTAGAGGAACTAACGCCGGTGTTCCAGAATCCCTAAATACCCCCAAAGCCACGGAAACATCATGTAAAATGGCCTGCCGTTGCCCTAAATTCGCAATAGTCGACCTAATATTAAAATTTTTTGGTTTTAAAATAAAACCCATTCCATATTTTAAAATCTCTTCTTGACGCGCAGGTAAGCCAATATTCATAATATAAATATTATCAATATATAAACCTGCCCCTTCAAAGTGAAGTTCATGATGCTCAATATCTACAATATCCTTTAATCTGCCGCCAGACATCCACTTTTTTGATAATAATAAACATATAAAACCTGCGATTATGCCAGCCCACCAATCAATTGTAAGATATGCAAGTGTTGTTACAAAAGAGGTGAATATCACCAAATAATTTCGTCCTTCAAACGCTACAGCAATACCCTCGATATATGTGCTGCCTCGGGGAACCAACTCATATGAATCAAGTTCGGTTAACGTATTGCGCTCCATATTGCGAACATCCCTAAATTGCGAAGCCGCTAGGGTCAAAAAGGTGATGGCCGTAAAATCTTCCTCCATAATTGAAGGTACAGCAACTGTACCTAATCCAGCCGCAATAAAACCTAACGCAAGATGAATTATTTTCCCATGCAAATACGTTGGATATTGACGGTAATCTGTTCTTAACATATATAGTCTTGTTAATGTACCAACTACAACCCCCATTAAAATTGGATATGTATATTCATTCACACTGTCAACCTGCCTTTCCTTTCGTCCTTGCCTGGAAATGTGTTTCCCATATCATGGTAACTTTTTCTAGTATGCTCCAAAACATAACTAATAATGTCATAATTGCCATAACATCTAAAAATTGAAATGAACCAATTTCGTGTGGAAATGAAAATCTACTTAGAATATAGGTGTAAAGAAGTTCGCCATTACAAACCCCAATAATCATAACCATCATACGATGCGAACTGTCTTTTAGTAGCATTAAAGTCAAATAAACCATTGCAACAGAAAGCATGAGATTTCGATCAAATAATAACCATACAGGATCAAATAATTCAAACAAGTGAAAGCCTACATAACCCATTGTTATAATTAAAGAGCTAATTAAGAAATAAATTAAAGTCCAACCTCTTACGTTTATTGATACTACACTCAATGTAAAAAGAATTAATAATAAGAAGGTTAAATTTATAGAAATACTTGATATCCGCACTATATGATTACTGCCAATAATAAAAAGCAAAATTGCAGCACTTAATATTAGTCTTTTTTTCCCTTTTTTCATAAAGAAAGTTGAAAAGACCCAGGCAATCCAAGAAAACCAATAAAAAACAATCCCTTCCATCGATATCACCACCAATATCCATTATGTCTTAATTTTTACGGTTTCATTCTTGCCCCGTATAATGTTAATAAAAAAGAAAATACTAAAGTGAAACTCTAAGAAATGAAAACGACTGGAGGGATGAATTATGGGAAGAGATCGTCAAGAAAAAAAGCTTAGACAATCAGGGCGAGTTGAGTCAGATCGCGATCAAAAACTCTCTGAAAAGGGTGCAACAGCTCTCGAGAGTCCTGAGGGAGCTAGGGAAAGAAATCAATAAAAATAAGGATCTCTTATTAAGAGATCCTCAGGCTGTCGAGAAACCCTCGACAGTCTATTTTTTTCACATTAACTTTAACAATTCACCGCGTTAATTTGGTATAATATAAGTAATATAGATAGGATGGTGATTAGTATGTTTAACACTAGAAAAAATACTCAAAACGAAGTTGAATTTGTATCTATTGAAGACCTTGTCCCTGAAGATCATCTATTAAGAAAAATCGATAAGTACATAGACTTTTCATTTATTCCAGAAAGAGTTCGACCGTACTATTGCGAAGATAATGGACGTCCTTCGTTGGATCCACTTATTTTATTTAAGATGATGTTTATTGGTTATATTTACGGTATCCGTTCAGAAAGACAACTTGAACGTGAAATACAAATGAACATTGCTTACCGCTGGTTTCTTGGTCTTAAATTAACTGATCCAGTGCCACACCACTCCACTATAAGTTGGAACCGTCGAATGCGTTTTAAAGATACTGACATTTTTCAAGAGATCTTTGATGAAAGTGTTATGCAAGCCATTAATCACAAAATGGTTGGTGGGAGAGTCTTGTTTACTGATTCAACTCATGTAAAGGCAAATGCAAATAAGCATAAATTCATAAAAGAAGAAGTTGAAGTGGAGACACGTGAATATGTAGAGGAATTAAATAAAGCCATTGAGGAAGATCGAGTAAAACATGGAAAAAAGCCTCTAAAGGAAAAAGAGGAGGTGAATGAAACGAAAGAAATCCGGAAGAGTACAACTGATCCGGATTGTGGATTTATGTCACGTGATAATAAGCAAGAAATGTTCTGTTATCTAGACCACCGTACAACCGATATTAAATACAATATTATAACAGATGCCTTTGTAACTCCCGGTAATGTCCATGATTCAGTTCCTTATCTCAAGCGATTAGATCGTCAAATCTCACGATTTGATTTTAACGTAGAAGCGGTGGCACTAGATTCTGGATACTTAACAAATCCAATATGTAAGGGATTATTTGATCGTGAGATCTTTGGTGTAATTGCCCACAGAAGATATCAACCGACAAGAGGACTTTTTCAAAAGTGGAAATTTACATATGATGCGGATACAGATGTATATGTCTGTCCCAATGGTGAACAATTAAATTATCGTACCACAACAAGGGAAGGATATCGTGAATATAAATCCGACTCTAAAAAATGTACAAATTGCCCTCTCCTACAACAATGTACACGGTCAAAAAATAAGCAAAAAGTGGTCACACGACATGTTTGGGAAGAACATAAAGAGAAGGTGAGACTTAACCGATTATCTTCAGGAGGAAAAATTCTTTATAAATATAGAAAAGAAACCGTAGAGCGAAGCTTTGCAGATTCAAAAGAACTGCATGGGCTTCGCTACTGCCGGTTACGAGGAATTAAAAATGCAAGTGAGCAAGTGCTACTTACAGCAGCTTGCCAGAATATGAAAAAGATTGCCAACCATCTAGCGAAACTTGGCTAGGTGGTTGGGAGTGATATTTTCTTATTCTATCTCATATTTATATTAAGTTAATTTTCATTAAACAAAAAAGAGTGTAGAGAAAAAATACCCCTTTCTCTACACTCTGAGGATCTCTTATTAAGAGATCCTTATTTTTATAATTTCCTACAACTATAGAGTTTTGTATCTATGCCTCGTTCATTTAACCAATGGTGAGTAGGTCCGCTGATGATCAGAGGAGCTTTTTGTAACGTTTCTATATTGGGTGTCCCTAAAGCAGTCATTAGAATTGTCAAATCCTCTTTAAGGCTTTGGATTGTTGCTATTAAAGATTCTTCACCTTGATCCATCAATATTTTCAGGAAATATCCTGCAAATGCTACAGCAGAAGCTCCAAGCGCAATTGATTTAGCTACATCAAGCACACTATAAATACCACCAGATGAAATAATCGATATACTAGGTGATCGGTAACTAACCTCTGCTACTGAAATTGCCGTAGGAATACCCCAATCATTAAAAAAGTCCAAGACATCTGATCGACGCTTATTTTCAATTTTTGCAAAGTTAGTTCCGCCATATCCACCTACATCAATAATCTGAACACCTATATTGGTAAGTTGAATCGCCGTTTCTTGACTAATTCCAAAGCCTACCTCTTTAACGATGACGGGAACCTCTATTTCTTTTACCATTTGTTCCAGGTTAAATAATACCTCACTAAAATCACGATCACCTTCTGGCATTGTTAGCTCTTGGATTACATTTAAATGGATTTGAATTGCATCGGCCGCAAGCATATTGATAGCTTGCTTTGCTTGGTCAACTGTTGCCTCACTACCTAGATTAGCAAAAACGATGCCGTTAGGGTTTTCTTCACGTACAACCCGAAATGTACTTGTTTCATTTATATCTTTTATTGCAGCCATTTGCGAACCAACTGCAATCGGAATATTACACTGGTTTGCAATCCGTGCAAGTCTTCGATTTATATCAGCCGTTTTTTCTCCGCCCCCACCTGTCATCGCATTGATTAAAATAGGCGAACTTAAGTTAAGTTCGCCTATTTTTGTCTCTAATAAGATATCATCAGTTGATAAATTCGGTAGGCCTTGATGTACAAATTGAATGTCCTCTAACCTATTTGTTGCAGACATTTCTATGTTTAATGCATGCTGAATATGTTGTAATTTACGTTCAGCTCTGCCCATTTATATCACTTCTTTATCTTAATTTTTTAAGTTGATCACCAATCATATCGCCCAAAGAAAAACCGGATGGTTCACTTGTAGCTTGATATTCTTTGTAATCTTCTTCAGCATGTTCTTCTTCGATTAGTTCACGAATACTTAAAGAAATTCGTTGATCAGCTTTATTTACATCTAATACCTTTACCTTAACTTTCTCGCCCTCTTTTAATACTTCCTGTGGTGTGCCAATATGTCGGTTAGATATTTGAGAAATATGAACTAATCCCTCAACTCCAGCAGCTATTTCAACGAATGCTCCAAAATTAACAAGACGTCTAACAGTACCTTCGATTACATCACCTTGTTTCACTTCAATTGTATCCCATGGCCCTGGTAATGTTTCTTTAATGGATAATGAAATCCGTTCATTCTCAGTATCTATACCTAAAACCTTAACGGTTACTTTTTGCCCTTCTTCAACAACATCAGAAGGCTTATTAATATGGTTATGAGCTAATTGCGAAATATGTACTAACCCATCAATACCACCAATATCAACGAAAGCTCCAAAATCAGTAAGTCGTTGAACAGTCCCATCGATTACTTGCCCAACTTTTAATGATTCAAATGTTTGCTGCTTTTTCGAAGCAATTTCATCATCTAAAACTGCTCGATGAGAAAGAATAACACGATTTTTTTCACGATCTAATTCAACAACTTTCAAGCGTAATGTCCGACCTTTATAATCTGAAAAATCTTCAACAAATTGACGTTCTACAAGCGAAGCCGGTATAAACCCACGAACACCTAAATCAACTACAAGTCCACCCTTAACTACATCTTTAATCTCTGCATCGAAAATTTCACCAGATTCAAATTTTCTTTCAAGCTCATCCCATGCTTTCTCCGCATCGACTGCTCTTTTTGAAAGAATTATTTCCTCTTCTTCTACTTTAATTACTTTAAGTGTAAGTTCTTGATTTTCTGATACAGCATCTCCTGCTTTTTCAATATGCAAGCTAGATAATTCACTAATAGGTACAATTCCTTCAACCTTATAGCCAATATCAACTAATACATGCTTGTCTTCCACCTTTGTAACCGTACCGGTTACAACATCACCCTTAGCATAAGTTTTTACCTCTAATTCTTGATTCATTTCTTCCGTCATCTAAAAAACCTCCTCAATCCACAAACACCTGTCTGCTTTTCTTAATTTTTTTTAGAACATAAATAATTACTCTTCATTCTAACTTCTAACAAACCCTTGATTTTGTCAAGTAAATTGCTTTTAGTTTACTAGTTTTTTTCCTTCAATTCACGTATGCTGTTCATAATTATATCTGTAGCTTCTTGAGCAGAAACTTTACTCTCACGGTATTTTGTAAAATCTATCGGTTTACCATAAATAATTTTTATAGGATTAAATTTTTTATAAGGTCCAATAATTACACATGGAACAATTAGAGCATCGGAGCGAAGCGCAAAGAAACCTGCTCCCGCTAGTCCTTCGCCAATTTCACCTGTTTTACTTCTGGTACCTTCGGGAAATAGACCTAAGACTCTACCTTCTTTTAATAAAGATAGTCCCATTTTTAATGCGCCTCTATCACTCATCCCCCTCTTTACAGGAAATGCCTTAATTCCATACATAATCGATTTAATAATAGGCTTCTGAAATAATTCTTCCTTTGCCATAAAACTAATATCACGTGGACAAGTAACTCCAACGAATGGCGGATCATTATTTGAGATATGATTACTACATAGCAAAACCCCTCCCTCTTTCGGGACATTTTCTTCACCAATTACAACGACCTTGTACATCGACTTATAATAAATACTACATAATAATTTCCCCAGTGGATAAAGATTCATCTTTTAAACCCTTTCTTGAATTAACTGAATAATTTTCTCAACTACTTCCTCAATTGACATTTTGGTAGTATTAATTTCTATTGCATCCTCGGCCTTCCTTAAAGGAGCTACTGTTCTTTCTGAATCCAGCTTATCACGTAAAGCGATTTCCTCTTTTAATTTCTCCAAATTTGCCTGAAATCCTTTTTGAATGTTTTCTTCATATCTTCTTTTTGCTCGTTCCTCTACCGAAGCAACCATAAATATTTTTAATTCCGCACTAGGTAGTACATGCGTTCCAATGTCTCTACCATCCATAACTATTCCGCCACCTACAGCCATTTCCTGTTGTTTTTTAACCATATGCTCACGGATACCTTGATATCTAGCAATAATCGATACTTTGTTTGTCACTTCGTTTGAACGAATGTTCTCAGTCACATCAATTCCATCGATATAAACGCGTTGACCTTCATCAACAGACTTCAACTCAATATGTGTATGTAAAACCATGTTTACCAGGGTTGTTTCATCATTTATATCTATGTTTTCGGTAAGGGCTTTATACGTGATTGCCCTATACATTGCACCAGTATCTATATATATGTATGACATTTTTTCTGCTACTTTTTTCGCAACTGTACTCTTTCCAGCTGCAGCGGGACCATCAATTGCAACAGATATTTTCTTCAATTCAAATCACCTCTTAAATTTCATCGGTTTTTTACACAGAAGAAAAAGCAGGAATTCCTGCTTTTTCTTTGTAATACCATGATATCATTTATTTATCACTATCGGTTCATTGTTTCAACAATTTCTGAAAATTGATCTTTCATTACGCCTTCATAATAAGTTAGTTTACTTAAATAAGGAGTTAATGATTCATAGGATAATAACCATTGGCCGATCAGTAACAACATAAAGTGTAAAATAACAAATTTATAAATATATCTTTCTAATGTTTTCAAGGGAAACACCAACCAATTTTTTTTGATTAGTATTCCAAGTTATCAATAGATTATGCACATAGTTAAATTCCTTTTTTTCGCTCACTTAATTGTCGATCAAAACAAAAGCGAATAATTTGTTGTTTAACGGATTCCTTAAGATTTACAAATTGAATCGGTGCTTTATCCCTACTCCCATCAGTACCATTAATGATACGAATTACTTTGGCACTAGTCTTTATGTAATAATATTCACCGCTTGAAAGCGGCAACACTAAATAGCACATTACATCAAACTGTGGTTTTATATTATGATTAGGAGGAAGAATAATCGCCGCTCCTCCAGCGCTTATATCAACCGTAACCGTTACGAAGGGTTTGAATTCTCCATTTACAGGATGAATGGCTATATCTGTAGTTGCATCAATTCGAACATATTCCCGCCTTTGGATCCGGACAAGTTTATCCTGTCCTGGGTAGCTGATGATAATCATCGGAATATTTGCCTTCACTCTTCCTAGTATCTCTGTATCAAAAGTATAAACAGCACTATCCTTACCGTAGAAGGAAATCCTTAATTCAGTACCATCTAGGAAAAAAGCTGTCTTACCCGTTGTTTCATTAATCGGATAATCAATATATATATAATTTCCCTTTTTCTCAACAACTTTACATTTATATCGTTCTTTTGCATCTGAATATTTTAACTCTATAAAAATCGTATCCCCAATATTCAGCATGTTGGCCCTCCCGTCTCCACTACTTCTCATCTATTATTATCTCACGGAACAAACAAAAGGCGCAAGCATCCACATTTCCCTATGTGCTGCCGATATTGTCTTGTGGGCAAAGGGATCCTGGCTCTTCCCAGACAGGCAAGCATCGGCTAAAACAGCCATATCCTGTCCCAACGTTGATACTAGCACATAACTGTCTGTACGTCTTTGACCCCGAGGATCTGAGCGCTAATTCTAGATTAACAAAAAAAAGGAAAAGCATATGTAACTTTTCCTTTTTTTGTTTAATTGGGTTTTGGATTGTGCTTAATTAAATTTCTTCATATAACGGTTCTGCATTATTTAATTTTTCGATCTTTTCTTCTGATCCGTCTTCAGCATTAATATAAATACGATACGTATTATCATTTATGGTTCCAACAATTTCATAACAAAGTACTTCCTCTTCATGCTTGCCATTAATTATTGCTAATCTATCTTCCATAACTTTTACTTGTGGATTTACTTTTTTCTTAGCCTCTTCGATTGTGATTGCCGGTTTAGCAATCGTGCGTTCATGATGTGCCATTAAGTAATCTAAAGCTGAAAAACCAATGACATTCCCTTCATCTAAAGAAACCTTCATCCTTATTGCTTCCGGATATATACGGATGTCATTTTGCTTAGATACAAATGTAAACACACCAACAGAGTCATACTGGGCACTTTCGATAAGCTCTAACCCTTCAAAGTTATGATCCTTCAAATAGGTTTTAGCTTTTTCTGTTGCATCATTCAGACTAATTTTTTGCTCTTTTATTTCACGATGGTTCAATACCCAAATTGGATAGCCGCCCTTTTTGGTTACATCCATGTAGATTTCAGATTCCTGTTTAGGCGTATCGATAGCTAGACTATAAAAGCCATAATCCGAGCCTTCTCCGCTCTCTGTTACATCTACATTAACCTTCTCATCAATATCTAGAAATTTTCTAGCTACACTTATCGCCTCTTGCTCAGTTATCTCTTTTCCTTCTAAGTACTTAAAGTTACCCTTTTTTCCATTTGTTGACATCTGAGTGAATTCTGGTCCAAAACTTGACTCTGAGTACTCCTCAACATTTTTCTCAACTGTTTTAAGACCATCAATGATTGTGTTATCAGCAGTTTGTTCTGATGATGCAAGTGCCATTTCTACATCCATCCATCTAAGATTGTTTTCAAGCACTTGATGCTGCACCTTTCTTAATTCTTGTTGAATCTCAGATGCATTCGAGTACAACTGCTGTAAGGTTTTATATTCTTCATCCGTTAATGGTTCTTTTTCAAGATCACGTATCGCTGTTTCATAAGAGAAATCACCGATGTTTGATAAGAACTCCTCCGTTTTATTAAATGGCAATAATGTAAGCGGCAGCTGACCTACATCTGAATGGGCCTCTGACGTTATTCTCCAGACTTCAGCTAATGCAGGTGAAATCTGACTTCTAGAATTCATTGCCAAAGTTGAGCCAATCTTATCTTGAAGTAAATCAATTTGATAGGTTAATTCATGAAATGCTCGTTGATAGTTATTTTCTGCATGTATCAAGATAGCATTTTTTTCCTGGTGCTCTTGATATCCCCAATATCCCGTTCCAATAACGATAACTGCAAAAAAAATGATCAAAATTGTTCTAAGCAAGTATAACCCTCCTTTCTATTTACAGAAAATATGCTTTCCAATTTTTTTAATTTGGGGCCTACCCCATATCCAACTAGATGTGGCAGTAGCTGGATTAAAATAATACAAGGCCTCACCTGTTGGATCCCATCCGTTGATAGCATCCATTACTGCTTTCTTAGCCGTTTCGTTTGGAGTTAGCCATATTTGACCATCTGCTACCGCTGTAAAAGCTAAAGGTTCAAAAATAACCCCTGCAACAGTATTAGGGAATGTTGGGCTATTGACACGGTTTAAAATGACGGAAGCTACAGCAACCTGTCCAACGTATGGCTCTCCTCTCGCTTCCCCATATACAGCATTTGCCATGAGTTGTATATCATTTTGTGAAAATCCATTTGGCATATTCACAGCTGTTGGTTGAGATGGTTTTTCGCCACCTGTATTTGCTGTACCTGCACCTTTACCTGTTCCTTGTGTCTGATTATTTTTTTGATTGTTATTGGTTTGTTTTACCTGACTTTCTTTTGAAACTCCACCATAATACGTGAAATCACGTCCTTGATTTACTTGTTTTTGAACATGTGCTTTATCATATTTAGTCGCTTTTACTAGTTTAGCTTTCGTTGTTTCTCCTGCTAATCCATCAATGGGTAGTCCAAATTCACTTTGGAAATTTCGAAGGGCCCAATAAGTTCCCCATCCAAAAACACCATCTATTTTACCTTTATAGAAACCTATGTACTGTAGCCGGGCCTGTAATTCAATGACATCCTCACCAACCGCTCCTCTTTGAATAACTTGGGGAGAAAATGCATTGACTTCGTTTGTTTCGAAATTTGAGGCAGCTACTGTTATTAATAAGGCCATTACTACAAAATAGCGAACCACGTAATTTAAGTGCATTTTGTTTTAACCTCCTTCTAGGAATGGTAACTAAAAGTATTTTCTGTAGAAAATGTTATTTTATTCATAAATAATTCTCAATTTCCATGTAAAACATAAAAGTCACTGTTTTTAACAGTGACTCAGAGTGTAGAGAAAGGGGTATTTTTTCTCTACACTCTTTTTTGTTTAATGAAAATTAACTTAATATAAATATGAGATAGAATAAGAAAATATCACTCCCAACCACCTAGCCAAGTTTCGCTAGATGGTTGGCAATCTTTTTCATATTCTGGCAAGCTGCTGTAAGTAGCACTTGCTCACTTGCATTTTTAATTCCTCGTAACCGGCAGTAGCGAAGCCCATGCAGTTCTTTTGAATCTGCAAAGCTTCGCTCTACGGTTTCTTTTCTATATTTATAAAGAATTTTTCCTCCTGAAGATAATCGGTTAAGTCTCACCTTCTCTTTATGTTCTTCCCAAACATGTCGTGTGACCACTTTTTGCTTATTTTTTGACCGTGTACATTGTTGTAGGAGAGGGCAATTTGTACATTTTTTAGAGTCGGATTTATATTCACGATATCCTTCCCTTGTTGTGGTACGATAATTTAATTGTTCACCATTGGGACAGACATATACATCTGTATCCGCATCATATGTAAATTTCCACTTTTGAAAAAGTCCTCTTGTCGGTTGATATCTTCTGTGGGCAATTACACCAAAGATCTCACGATCAAATAATCCCTTACATATTGGATTTGTTAAGTATCCAGAATCTAGTGCCACCGCTTCTACGTTAAAATCAAATCGTGAGATTTGACGATCTAATCGCTTGAGATAAGGAACTGAATCATGGACATTACCGGGAGTTACAAAGGCATCTGTTATAATATTGTATTTAATATCGGTTGTACGGTGGTCTAGATAACAGAACATTTCTTGCTTATTATCACGTGACATAAATCCACAATCCGGATCAGTTGTACTCTTCCGGATTTCTTTCGTTTCATTCACCTCCTCTTTTTCCTTTAGAGGCTTTTTTCCATGTTTTACTCGATCTTCCTCAATGGCTTTATTTAATTCCTCTACATATTCACGTGTCTCCACTTCAACTTCTTCTTTTATGAATTTATGCTTATTTGCATTTGCCTTTAAATGAGTTGAATCAGTAAACAAGACTCTCCCACCAACCATTTTGTGATTAATGGCTTGCATAACACTTTCATCAAAGATCTCTTGAAAAATGTCAGTATCTTTAAAACGCATTCGACGGTTCCAACTTATAGTGGAGTGGTGTGGCACTGGATCAGTTAATTTAAGACCAAGAAACCAGCGGTAAGCAATGTTCATTTGTATTTCACGTTCAAGTTGTCTTTCTGAACGGATACCGTAAATATAACCAATAAACATCATCTTAAATAAAATAAGTGGATCCAACGAAGGACGTCCATTATCTTCGCAATAGTACGGTCGAACTCTTTCTGGAATAAATGAAAAGTCTATGTACTTATCGATTTTTCTTAATAGATGATCTTCAGGGACAAGGTCTTCAATAGATACAAATTCAACTTCGTTTTGAGTATTTTTTCTAGTGTTAAACATACTAATCACCATCCTATCTATATTACTTATATTATACCAAATTAACGCGGTGAATTGTTAAAGTTAATGTGAAAAAAATAGACTGTCGAGGGTTTCTCGACAGCCTGAGTCACTGTTTTTAACAGTGACTTTTTATGATGATATTTTATTATGATTGTGTTTAGTTATCGAAATGATATTCGGTTGATCTAATCTATTGGCTTCTTTGACTTTCTTTAAGGCATTAATCCATAAGAAAATCATAAAAGGAACAATTAAATAAACCCAGTTTCGTTCAATTGACAACAATATAAAATCATATGTTCCATGAAAAATAATTGGCAAAATCAACGAAAGAACTATCCACAGTTTTTTATGATTTGTTGTTGTAAATTTTCCTTTACCTAAATAAAAACCCATAACTACACCAAATAGAGCATGGCTCGATACAGGTAATAAGGCACGTCCTAACGCAAATTCAATTCCATTTGCAAATAAATATAAAATATTTTCAATTGTAGCAAATCCTAAAGAAATGGCGACACCATAAACAATGCCATCATAACGCTCATTAAAGACAGTATGTTGGTAAACTGTGTTGTATAATATAAACCATTTAACAAATTCTTCCAATAGCCCTGATAATATATAAGCATTACTCCAATTTGGGACTAATAATCCCTCTGCCGTAAAAGCATATTGAATAAACATAATCGGAAATACTAATAATGCACCGAACATAAATGTACGAAATACCACACTAATAGGCTCGGTTTCATATTTATCACGCAAGTAAAAATAACATAGAAGCGCGACACCAGGTGCAAGACCACTTGATAAGATCGCTATCATAGTTAAAATTTAATCCTTTCTAAAAGCACATTTTTCTTCAATTATTATCGTAACATGTTATAAAAAAAAGCGAAAGAAGTTATATCGTAATGAGGTGAAGAACCTATTGAAAATACATCTAATTTACTAGGCGCTATTGAAATAAAGAGGAATAAAAAAGAGCCTAGAAATAATTCCCCAGCTCTATATAGCTATTTCTGTTTTATATGATATAAAACCTAATATAAAAACTCTTGTTCTATATCTTCAATTTCACATGCTAGTAACACAGCAAGTTTCATTCTAGCCTTTTTGCTATCATAATCTCTGCCAAGTATTACGCCGTTCTCTTTTAGATCATAGGTACTACCTTTATAATCATATACAGTATGAACCTCACCTTCCTCGGCACTTGTTGTTACAACAATTTTTATACCTTTTTGGATTGCATTTTTAACTGAATCCATCATTTTCGGTGCAACCTGGCCTCTTCCAACACCTTCTAATACAATCCCTTTTACATCTGTTCCAATACAACAATCAATGAATTTACCATCTGCATTTAGATAAGCTTTGATGATTTCTACTGTTGGAAGAGGTTTGACTACATTGTAAAAATCACGTTCCAACGGTTTTTGATATATATACACTCTCTCCCCGTCTATAATACCTAGGTATCCAAATCCAAATGAGTTGAATCCCTGTAAATTCGAAGCATGTACTTTCTTAACGTACTTTGCAGAAAGTATTCTTTCATTAAAAACTACAACCGTTCCAAATCCTTTTAATTTTTCATCACAGGCTGCATAAATAGCATGTCGTATGTTTATATATACATCACTTCCAAGTTGGTCAATAGAACGTTGTGAGCCGGTAATAACCACTGGTCTATTATCTGATAGCGTTAAATCTAAAAAATAAGCAGTTTCTTCCAATGTATCCGTACCATGAGTCACTACGACCCCGTCGATACCTTTATTATTAAATATGTCATTTATTTTATTTCTAAGAATTAGTAGATGTTCAAAAGTGACATGCATACTTGCTAATTGAAATAGTGAATGTATTTCAACTTCGATGTTTTCTGGCAAACCGCAAAGAGAAACAATTTCTTCACCTGTTAGCTCGCCAGACACATACATCCCTTTTTCATTTTTCCTGCTTGCTATAGTTCCACCTGTAGTAATTATTGCAATTTTCTTCATGTCATCACCATTCTTTTTAATGTACAATTAAAATATATATAGAATGCTTACTTATCTAATTTTTCTGTGCAATTGTATTTGCAATTAGCTCCCCATGAAATCTTCCATTTTCTATAAAAATTTCATTTGCATTGTTTCCAGCAGCGATTACTCCAGCAATGAATACATTCTTAACATTTGTTTCCATTGTCTGTGGATCATATAATGGGCGGCCTGTTATTTCATCGACTCCAATTCCCATCGTTTGTAAGAAGTCATGATCCGGCTTATAACCGGTCATAGCAAAAACAAAATCATTTGGTATAATTTTTTCAATATGATGATCGTCTATATAGATGACCTCATTTTCTTTTATTTCTTTAATAGTTGCCTTGAACTCCATCGTAATTTTACTATGACGTACAAGTGACTCAAATTCAGGCAAGATCCAAGGCTTAATCTTTTCAGAGTAATTTTCACCCCTATACAAGACTGTGATACTACTTGCCCCAGCTTTATGTAACTCAAGTGCTGCATCTACTGCGGAGTTTTTCCCCCCAACAATAACAACATTACAATCGAAGTAAGGATGTGCTTCTTTAAAATAATGGAATACCTTTGGCAAGTTTTCTCCCGGTACGCCTATATAATTAGGATTATCATAATAACCGGTTGCAATTACAATATGTTCACATTCATATGTTTGTTTAGTTGTTGTGACTAGGAATTGTGTTACATTCATTTTTTTAATTTTAATTACTTTTTCATATGTATTTAGGGACAAGTTTTTTCGTCTGACGACCTCCCGATAATAAGCTAAAGCTTGATTCCGAGAGGGCTTACGCTGTTCAATTATAAATGGTACATTTCCAATTTCTAACTTTTCACTAGAACTAAAAAAAGTTTGGTGTGTAGGATAGTTATAAACAGCATTAACAACATTCCCTTTCTCTATAATAAGAGGTTGAAAGCCCTTGTCCTGAAGAGCAATTGCAGCTGATAAACCGCAGGGACCACCGCCGACAATAATTACATCTCGTTTCTCCATTTATTATCCTCCTTGTTAATTTATATATCTTTAGTATAACGGTTATTTGATAGTTAATGGAAAATAGAAAATTCTAAAGATAGGTCAGTTTCCTTTTGGGTAGCCCATCACCATCTGGGATTCAATTACTTTATCAGCTTTCAGTTGCAACTCAAAATGACGTTTCTCACAATAAAGAAAAGAAGAGTGTTGAATAATCAACACTCATAGAGCATCCCATTGCACAAAAAGTCCTCGTTCTTTTAACGAGGACATGTTTTTAAATCCAGCCACGAAAACGCGAGGCTTCAGCCATTTTACGGACACCTACCATATACGCAGCTAAGCGCATATCTACCTTACGTGTTTGAGCAGTATTATATACATTATTAAATGCCTTAACCATTACTTTTTGTAACTTTTCTTCAACTTCTTCTTCGGTCCAATAATAACCTTGGTTATTTTGCACCCATTCAAAATAAGAAACTGTTACGCCACCAGCACTCGCTAATACATCTGGAACTAGTAATATACCACGCTCTGTAATTATTTTCGTACCTTCCAAGGTAGTTGGACCATTAGCGGCTTCTACAACTATTTTTGCCTTAACATTTCTAGCGTTTTCTTCAGTTATTTGATTTTCGATTGCAGCCGGAACTAATATGTCACAGTCTAACTCTAACAATTCTTTGTTTGTTATTGTATTTTTAAATAAATTTGTCACCGTCCCAAAGCTATCACGACGATCTAATAAATAATCAATATCTAATCCATTCGGGTCATATAATGCACCATATGCATCAGAAATTCCGATTACTTTTGCACCAGCATCATGCATAAATTTGGAAAGAAAACTTCCAGCATTACCGAATCCTTGAACTACAACCTTAGCCCCTTTGATATCTATTTCTTTTTTCTTTAAAGCTTCATGAATGCAAATTGTTACACCTTTAGCTGTTGCTGATTCGCGGCCATGTGATCCACCAAGAACAAGCGGTTTTCCCGTAATAAATCCGGGACTATTAAACTCATCAATACGGCTATATTCATCCATCATCCATGCCATTATTTGGGAATTAGTAAAAACATCGGGTGCAGGAATATCTTTTGTTGGTCCAACAATTTGGCTTATTGCCCGAACATAGCCACGGCTAAGTGCTTCTAACTCTCTAAAAGACATATTTCGAGGATCACAGATTATTCCACCTTTTCCTCCACCATATGGCAAATCGACGATGCCACACTTCAAACTCATCCAAATTGAAAGTGCTTTTACCTCTTTTTCAGTTACAGCCGGGTGAAAACGAACCCCACCTTTGGTTGGTCCCACAGCGTCGTTATGCTGGGCCCGATAACCAGTAAAAAGTTTTGTGGATCCATCATCCATGCGTACAGGTATTCGGACTGTCATCATCCGTAAAGGTTCTCTTAGTAGTTCAAACACTTCTTCTGGGTACCCAAGTTTGTCAAGAGCATTTTTTATTACGATTTGGGTTGACTTTAGAACATCTAATTTATCCTCATTTTCATTCGTTGCTTTATCGGCTACCATGACTATTCCTCCTAGCCTTATCATCCAATTTATCTTACTATATCTTATCCGTTTACTTTAATAAAATTTCCCTTTTTTGGAAAACCAAAACACATCAAAAGCTAGTTTTAGTATAAATGCTGATTTATTATTCGTTTATTGTTAAATTAATTAATTCTTCGATCATATCTTCATAAGATAATCCAATTTCACGAGCTGCATCTGGAAATAAACTTGTTGGCGTCATCCCTGGTAACGTATTAACCTCTAAAAATACTGGAGTGCTGCCATCATAAGGAACTATAAAGTCTGTTCTCGAATACGTTTTACAACCTAATGATTGATGAGCTAAAACAGCATTATTTTGCAAGTACTCTGTAACTTCGCTACTAACTCGAGCAGGGATAATGTGATCACTCATTCCTGGTGCGTATTTAGACTCATAATCATAATATTTATTCTTCGGTACAATTTCAATAACTGGTAATGCCTTTTCTTGACCAACTGTACCTTTTACAGCTACTGTAACCTCTTTTCCACTAATAAATTCTTCAATTAATATATCTTCGTCAAATTTAAATGCATCTTCAATACCTTTTGTTAGCTCTTCTCTATTGTGGGCAACTGTTAATCCAATTGTAGATCCTTCTCTCATCGGCTTAACGACAACTGGGAATGTCAATTCGAAAGTGAATTCTTCTTGTATAAATGTTCTTTTAGATAGTGTTTGATCTCTTGCAACTCTAATTCCTTCTTTTTCAACAATTCTTTTTGATTTCGCTTTATCCATAGCGAGCGCTGAACCTAATACGCCTGAGCCAACATATGGAATGTTAAGCATATCTAATAGTCCTTGAATGCGACCGTCTTCTCCAAAACGACCATGTAAGCCTATGAACACGATATCAACATCTAATGTTAAAAGCTCACTTATCCTACTCGGGTTGAAATCTATACCTATAACTTCATGACCCTTTTTTTTCAGAGCATTAATAATCCCTTTTCCAGATGACAACGATACTTCGCGCTCTGCCGAAGTTCCCCCATATAATACTGCAATTTTCATATACGTTTTTCCTCTCCTTGGGCATGATAAATTTACTATTATCGTATTCTTACGTTTTAGAGAAGTGCCTATCTATAGCAATATGTATGTAACTTATCATAGCATTCGAAAACTTCTGTGCCAAAGATTAAGTAAATCCAAGCATTCTCAATCCTACCTTTATTAGAATAGTACAAAAGGAGTTTTGAATTCAATGAAATAAATCATTTTCTTATGTAATTTATGGTAACAACTATTTAAAATAGGCTGTGCTACTATTGGTTGTTGATTTTCGCTACAGGATGCTCGCAGTCTACAGCGACGCGGGCGGTGAGTCTCCTCGGCACTCAGCACCTGCGGGGTCTCACGGTATATCCCGCTAGAGTCTCATACCTTCCGCTCCAATCAACATAGCAGAATGTAAAAAGAGGTAAATACGAGAAACTACAGTCCCTCTACATTTACCTCTAGAATATAGTTATATTTTTTTCTTCGTTATAAAGAAATGATGTATTTGCTCAATGGAACTTTCACTCATTAGCATTTTTCCATATTCAATGACTCGATGGATTGTTATAGTTGCAGGTGTTCCGAATTCAGATAGTATAGAAATAATATTTTCTATTTGATGCCCATTCAACTCAAATTCTTGAAACTCTAAATAAAATCGATCTTGATAGGAGAATAAACGTCCTGAGTGAATTCCTAATGGAAATAATCTTGTACTCAATGAAATAACATCTTCAAAACTGTCAAATTCATAAAATATATCATCACTTTCATCGACAGTTACTTGCATTTCAATATATTCATCCGAGAAACCTTCATCATCACTGTCATCTGCAATCGAGTCTTTTGTAACAATTATAACCATCCCTTGTGCTTGTAGAGAGTAAACCTCAATTGCAATCGGTCCATCCGCTTCAAAACCAAGTTCATCATTTGCTTCGTTCATCATATCTCGAAAAAGTTGATGAACCTTTTGACTATCATGCCATAAATCTTCCTTAGTTAAGCCACGTTCAGTTAAGTCGTCAAAAGTGAGAAAGATCTTTATTTTATTGTAATTTAATCGTTCTAGCCTCATGAGCCACTACCCTCCCTTACCGACCACTCCCATTATCTCATTATTAATATATGAGATTTCTTGTAAGATGGTTCTTGAATACTTACAATTAGTTTCATTTTATATTACACGGATGAGAGGGTATAGACAAGCATTTTGTCTTAACTATGGCTTACAAATTTTTCTGTATTTTCGTAATAAGTAATAAAAATATAAAGGTAAGTATACATCTATTGTTTAAACGCTCGATTGAATTTCTGAGACCAATTTTCCCATTCATCTATAGAATAACCAATTTTTTCACAACTGTAATTATAATATGTTTGTTCATCATGGTTATTAAAAAGATGACTTACAACTGCTACGTTAAGTGGCGCATCCACTCTATCTTTTTGAATTGTTGAAGTAAAACTTAAACTTTCTTTAATGTTGTGATTCTTCATACAGATGATAAACAAAAAATTAGGATTAACTTCCTCCAAAACTAAATGTAAATCACCACTAGTAATATGGGCTCCTAAATTGATTACATTATAACCTTTCTTTTTTAAAAAAACAGAAAGGATTAATAATCCATTTTCATCCTCTTCTCCAGGCCCACATACGGTTATTATTTTAGGTGCATCTTTTTCGTTTGTATATGCATGACCTATAGTACCTATTCGTGATCTTAATATTGTCGAAACAAAATTACCATGTGCTGTTGTGATTTCCCTTTTGGCTTGTTGATCCCAAATATCTCTTAATGTTTTAAATATAATATCAATCAAAACGGTTTCAACCGTATATAAACAAAAAGCCTGATTTAAAAGCCGATTGGCTTCGAATTCATTAAAGTCTAACATCATATTTAATAAATCTCTCTGTAAAGCACTAAGCGGATGGTCTTTATTTATAGGGTTTATTAATTGACTGTTTATTTGTTCAATTGTGTTATTTTCAAGTATAGTAACCGCTTGACCGACCGTAAATCCTTCCTCAATTTTTTTTGTAAGCCATTTTAATATTTTAATGTGTTGGTCGGTATATACCCGATGTCCTGCTTCATTTCTTTTTGGTGCTATGATATTATATCTCCGTTCCCACGCTCTTAAAGTACCTGGCTGAATTCCAACCAATTTAGAAACAGCCTTCATATTATATTTTTCGTCTTCAAGTGTCATTGAATTAACTCCAATCTTCTGCCTTTCTGTTTAGTTGGTGAGATATTTATTAATCTCCATCCCCACCACTTTTCAAATATTTATCGACACGATTTAATTCAACTGAAATCATACCATATAATAATGAAATTAATAATATTTCTGTTGTAATCCAAAAGGATTTACTATACATGAAAGCAATACAGAGGAGACTACTATAATTCACAATTAGTTTATATGTTGGTTTCTCTTTCTTTGTAATCCAATCATATGTTTGTTTAATGATTCCTCTAATAAAAGAAGAAAAACCAATAATTGAAATGAAAAAGCAAAATGTTCCGATAAAAAATGCTATCGGATTAATAATTATACTTGAAAAAAAGTAAGCTAGACTTTGATAATCTAGAGATTGTAAGGTTGTTATACTAGCTAATCCACAACCAAAGCTTATTAACCATTTTAGAATCAACATCTACACCCCTCCTTATATCGGTGTATGAATTTCGTGGGCAAAAGATGTTTGTCTAGCTAACTTTTATAAAACAAATTCATCTATAAAAAAATGTCATAAGACAACTCCGGCTATCCATAAAATTAAATGACCTTACATGTCAATCGCATTATCCTTATATGAGACAAGACATGTTAAGCAGATCAATAAAGGGAGGAACTTAAATGTTTACTCTACGGAAAAATTGGTATCCTTATGTTGGTCCTTTTGACCCTTGTCGACCTATAACTGTAAAACAGTATGCTACACCACCTCAACTATATATAGGCTTTCAACCTCCTGGTTTACAGCAATTTTCACCAAGAGAAGCACTTTTTGCCGGAACGTTATGGCCTGCGTTCTACGATCCTTATTTTAATCCGTATGAACAAAAAATGAGGGAGGGTAACAAAGATGCATAAACAACTTCCACAACAATACTATACTTTGTTAGAAGAACTACAAGCTGTGGATTTTGTCCTAGTAGAATTAACGCTTTATCTAGATACGCACCCCCAAGATCTTCAAGCAATTGAACAATTCAACCAATGCGCACATCAACGAAAACAAATTGCTAAGCAATTTGAAATGCAATTTGGACCACTTCTCCAATTTGGACACAGTTATACAAACTGTCCATGGACGTGGAATGATTCACCATGGCCTTGGCAGGTTTAACTTAGCTCTATATCCGTTAGTAAAAAAGTATGAAGGAGGCGCCAACAGATGTGGATTTATGAGAAAAAACTTCAATATCCCGTTAAGGTCAGTACTTGTAATCCTACGCTTGCAAAATACTTAATTGAACAGTACGGTGGAGCAGATGGAGAACTTGCGGCAGCGTTACGCTATTTGAACCAACGCTACACGATACCAGATAAGGTCATTGGATTATTAACAGATATTGGTACTGAGGAATTTGCACATCTTGAAATGATTGCAACAATGGTTTATAAACTAACAAAAGATGCGACACCAGAACAAATGAAAGCAGCTGGACTAGGAGCACATTATGCGGATCATGACAGCGCCTTATTCTATCATAATGCAGCTGGAGTTCCTTTTACTGCTACGTATATTCAAGCTAAGGGAGATCCGATAACCGATCTTTATGAGGATATTGCTGCGGAAGAAAAAGCGCGCGCCACTTATCAATGGTTAATTAATATGTCTGATGACCCTGATATTAATGATTCACTCCGTTTCTTACGCGAACGGGAAGTCATCCATTCACAACGATTTAGAGAAGCTGTTGAAATACTTAAGGAAGAACGCGATAAAAAGAAATTCTTTTAAAGTTCATTTTAACAGCATAGTAGCAGTCCGAGCTGCTTGCTATGCTGCTTTAATTTTCATAATATAAATTAATATCGAATTTTTCTTTAATTTCTTTAATAAAAAGATGTCGTTGCTCCCAACCATATTCTTTAGGCCAAAGTTCTTCTAATCTTCGAATCACTTCACACCGAAGGTTATTATATTCTTTTTCAGCTTTGTCTGTTTCTTTTTTCACAAATTTTAAACGCTGATATATAGTAACAATAATAACAATAAAAAAATAATGGTAGCTGTTATTAATTAAGTTAGATACCATCAAATTATATTGATTCCAATAAGGAATAAAAGTATAGATGGTTAAGTAACCAAGAAATCCAACTGCAATACAAAAATAAATCCAGTTGTATATCAACACGTCCTTTTCACGTTTGTCAAGTTTTCTTCTAAGGTCTTTTAATTCATCGATAATAACCATCCCAACAGAATCTAAATAATAACCTTTCATATAGCCACCTTCTTATACAGTCAGTCCTATTATCACACCTATATATATTCACTTGTCCATAACAATAGAACACAAAATCTGTCTATACCAAAAAGAGCTTAAGGTGCTGAACCTTAAGCTCTACATTATTTTGAGTTAGTTGGAATTTTCAGACGTTGGCCTGAATATACCGTACCATCTGAATTTAACTTATTAACTTTTTTTATGATTTGCTCACCAGATCTGCTCTTAAAGTATTTCATTGAAATTCGATACAATGTTTCATCAGGTTGTACAACATGAATGATATACTGAGGTTCACTTGGCTTTTTATCTTTTATAACCTGTTCCACATTAGCTATATTTTGATTTTCATTGCTTTCTGGTCCTTCTAAAGTTTTCACAGAAGATGTGTCGACTTGCGTTTCTTGTTTTATTGGATTATCTTCGATCGTGTTAGGCTCAGCATTACCCTCCACATTAGGCTTTTCTAAAATAAATTCATCCACTACTCTATGTGGTTGATTTTCACCTTCGTTCTTAAATTCAATGATGTCAATAGTTTCGTTTTTAACTTGACTAACTTGATTTGTTGGCTGAACTGTACCTTTCCAATAATGATAACCTGGAACCAATACAACTATTAATAAAAAAATAAAAGCGAGCAGGCGAACGATTGGAAATCTAATTTTAAACTTCGTTTTTTTATCATTTTTTTTCCGATGAATCTCGCGGCGTGGTGGGAGTTTAGGAGAACTTGTCTTTTCTTCCGTTATTTCTTGTTTTATTATTTGTTCTTTCTTCATTTGCTTTCTTAACTTACCCGCTTGGTCACTTGAACCTTTTTTTGATAACATTGGGATCACCTCGATATGGAAACATCTCGTAAATATTGAATTCTAATTATTAATGCAAATACAAAATCAATCAAAAAGTGTGCAAAAATAGTAACCCAAAGATTATTTGTTACTATATAAATCCACCCAATAAAAAAACTGAGCCCCACTACAATAGTAAACAACAACCATTTATATAAATAACGAATGTGTAAAATTGCAAAAATAATACTTGCTGTTATGTATCCAAAATGAGTTTGGATAACACCACGGAAAAAAATTTCTTCAGTGAAAGCTACAACTAAAGAAATAATAAATATACTCCAAACCGGTCGCTGTTGAAATACTTTCTCATTAATACCGCCATCATCATACATATTTTTAGGAACAAATTTCATTAATGTATAGTCTATTATAATTACTATAATAGCACTTCCTCCACCATATAGGAGAATTTCTTTTATATCCCATTTCCATATTTGTTGAAATGCATGTAAATCTTCAAATAGAAAATATCCCATTATGCCTGCTAAAACAAGAATTATTGCTTGGGTTAAATAAAGGTGTACAAGTACTTCGGTATCTTTCATATTCTTAATAAGATCTGATTGTTTCCTAACCATGATACCTTTCCTCACTTTTTCTAAAGATTAATTTAAGCTCTTTTTCCCAAGTGCTAAATTCAATCTTTTTTTGCTGCATACCTTTATGCGGAGATATTCCGTATAGTTCAATTTGAATTCCGCAATTATCACAGCATTGAGTTTGTTTTGTTTTAAGCTTTTGATTAAAATATTCCAATAGAGAGGCTCTACGACAGTTCTCGGTTACGATCCAGTGTCTGAAAGCTAGTAAGTCCTGTTCCTTTGAGCGAATTCTGTCCATGATATTATGAATTAATTTGTTTTTAATGTGTTGGAAGTTACAGTTTTTATTTATCTGGTCGTTAATAATTACTTTTCTCTCTTCCAACTGATATTTTATATACCTACTTTTTATTTCTGAAATTCCAAACAATTGCATTAAGTCTTGTTCGAAAGATTTACAATTATATGTTTTTTGCTGGTCAGCCAGTTGTTTTAAGAAATCGAAAACAATATTTATTTCATTTTCCTTGGGTAAATCTATATCAATGAGATTCCTAGCCATTTCATGATCTTCGGTACAATATAACAGCAGTGCTATACTGGCGTTCCCATCTCTACCCGCTCTCCCTATTTCCTGAATATAGGACTCCAGATGTGAAGGATAATGGAAGTGCACTACATAGCGAACATTCGCTTTGTTTATACCCATTCCAAACGCATTCGTACAACAAATAACATCTAGTTGACCTTCGATAAATTGCTGTTGAATTAATAGTCTATTCTCATTCTCTAAGCCCCCATGATAATATGCCACCCGTTGGATACCTTGTTCCTGTAACAAATGGCTCATTTTTTCCGCCCATAAACGGCTTGAAAAATAAATAATACCCGGCCCTTGTAAGGTTTTAACATAATGTATCGTTTGGCTTATTTTCTGATCGAAAGTTTCTACTTGTTCAACATGTAGAGCTATATTAGGACGGTCAATTGAAAAAATATGTTCTTGAACTTCCTCAAGCCTTAATTGTGCAATAATGTCATCCAAAACCGCCCTCGTCGCTGTAGCTGTTAATGCTAGGCACGGTGGATTCCCTAGCCTATTTTTAACTTCATATAGTTTTAAATAATCTGTTCTAAATTCATGTCCCCACTGGGATATACAATGTGCTTCATCTATTACAAACAAACTTACCTTAATTGCTTGAAGTGCTAAAATAACCTCATGTGATTGCAGTATTTCCGGTGAGACATAGATGTAACGATACTTACCAAGAGTTTTTAACACCTGGCCTCTTCTTTGAAAGGACAAAAAACTGTTCAAACCTACAACTCTCTTTTCACCAAGTGATTTAAGCTGCTGCACTTGATCCTCCATTAACGATAATAAAGGAGAAACAATTATAACCGAACCTTCCACTACCATACCCGGGAGCTGATAACAAATTGATTTCCCAGCACCGGTTGGTAACAGTGCTACTACATTGTGTCCAGCTAGGATATCCTGAATAATTTCTTCTTGTCCTTCTCTAAAAGAGGAATAACCGAATTTTTGAAGTAGAACTTGTTGTAGATTCATTAAAAATTCCCCCTTGCTAAAGTTAAACGAATTTGAAAATAACTAGCCCGATGGTTTAACGCGTCCTTTATTGGTTTCAGTCTCTTTGTATTTAATTCCTGTATTTTATTAATAATTTCTTCTTGCAAATTAGGATCGACATACTGGTCAATACTAAAATTTCCAATTTCAGAGGCAATCTCAACCAAATGGTCTTCAATGGTGCTTAGTTTCAATTGCCTAATTGTCATAATGTCCGATAAAGATTTACCCTGTAGCAATAGTTGATAAGTCTTTTGTGATGAATGAGTTAACACAGTATAAGATTTTTCCTGCTCAGTAAATTTGTATAGTTCAGGAAACATAGTAGGAGTTTCTTCTATTCGACCTAAGATATAATGAATTGCTGATTGAAATAGAATCCATGCATAATCCTCATCAATGCTATACTGAGAGCTGATTTGATCAAAAGTATATCCTACTCTATGTGCCCCTGTTAAATGCAATACAAAAATAGTAGAAACCATCGATGGGAGACTTTTTAAAATGGTCTCTGTTTCATTGTAAAGAATGACTGATTGCTGTATCCGGTCCTCTCTCTTTTTTAAATAGCGTTTCACCCACTCTTGAATTTCTTCATCATTAATAATCGGTATAAATGACTTCTTTTCATGTAATAGGCAAGAGAGAGATTGTATTGTTAATGAATATCGTTTCCAAAACTGAAAAGATGCCCTGCTATATTTCCAACCGTTTAAATAGTCAGGTATCGAAAAAAGTTCATGGTTTTCTTCAAGATATTGGTAACCGGTTTCTGTCAAAACATATGTATCTTTATTAATAGCTATAATCAATCCCATAGCAACAAGTTGTTCAGCTACACTGGTAATATCTTCTTTTGATAAATATTGCATAGATTGAAAAAGATAACTTATGTTGAATAGCTTTGCGTCTTGAATAGTTTGAGACGATCTCTTTCCTTGAAGTAGGTGGTAAATCCCAAAGATTGACCTTTCTCCCTGTATTTGTGAAATACATTTAAGTATAATATATTGCCGAAAACGTTTCATGTTTTCGTTTCCTTTCTTTCAGTCTGATTTTATTTTATCAAAATAATTGACAACCTGATGTTTATTTTTAAAATTTAAGGGTATGAAATAATTGTAACACCTATTAAAAGGGTTTAACTTTGTATTTTTCTATTGAAAAGTTAGACAAAGCGATTTACAATGTTTATGAGTTCTTTAAAATATAACCAAAAGGTTATAAATTTCCGGGAGGTAATTTTCATGGCAAAATATACTATTGTTGACAAAGAAACTTGTATCGCATGTGGTGCATGTGGAGCAGCAGCACCTGATATTTATGATTACGACGATGAAGGTATTGCGTTTGTAACACTTGATGACAACAAAGGAATTGTTGAAATTCCAGACGTATTAGAAGATGATATGATGGATGCTTTTGAAGGCTGTCCAACAGATTCAATCAAAGTTGCTGATGAGCCATTTGATGGTGACGCAAATAAATTCGAATAATACTATTACATAAACCTCTCAAAATGCTTGAGAGGTTTTTTTTATACAATAAAGTAAAATGCCAAACACTGTCCATTTATTAAAGTTATCAAGATAGTACGTTTTTAAGGGGCTTTAGAAATCATATATCCTTTGTAATTCGGTTGAATAAGCCTTTTGTGATTATTTAGTATAGTCGAGAACACTTTCTATGGTCAGCACCTTAAAAGCTCCGTATAAGGCTTATACAGGTATTTAGAAACCCTTTACCTAATAGATCATGACAGGATTGCTTAAACGTATATTTCTTAAAAAAAACAAAAATAATACGCTTTTTTTCTCAGATATTAAATAACGAAAAAAAGCCTCTTTTAATAGTAATTACACTAATAAGAGGCTTTTTTACTATATTGATTACATACTTATCTTACGTATGGCATCGGATTCACAGCTAGTGGTACTTGAATTGGCTCGGTTAATAAATACGGTCCGATACTATCTGCTGGTGAATTTTTAAATTCTACATTCGTATATCCGTACTCTTTTGCTGTCATTAATATTGCTTCAATCATCAAAATGTCATTTACATCATTTTTTAACTGACTACCAGATGAAAATTCTACTGTTGCAGTATTTGTTGAATCATCCGTTTCGACATTCTCGAAATTGATATCATCTGAAATCGCTGGTCTTAATTGTGAATCGATTTCAACTGGAACTTTCATTGTTTCAATCGCTTGCTTAAAATTATCTACTGTTTGTTTTAGCGGAACAAGATATATATAATTAGATTCAAATGGCTGATAAATAAAGTAAGCATCCTTTTCTTCTTCATTATCGATCTGTAATTCCTTTATTTCCCCATAGTTACCAAGCATAATGCCCGGTTGACCTGCTGTCCGTAACTCCACCAAATCATAGTCAAGTTGACTAAAGGTTTCCTTTATCGTAGCTAAGAATATGTTTTCCATAGCGGAGCCATTGCCATATGGATGATCTGCAGGTACATCAAGAATAACTTTTTTAATTCCCCCCGATACCTCTTCTTCTGCAAGTGAAGTATTAGTAAGAATATAAGAAGACAGCCCCCATTCGTCTTCGTGAAGATATTCATAAATGTTTTCAACCTTACTCAGTCTAGATGTATCATCTTTAGGAATTTGAAAACTAATCGGAACTACAAATTGCGCGTTTTTGTCTGGTAATGCAATTGTTATTACCTCTTCATTATCATTAGCAACATTTATAACTCGTGATTCAGGCGGTGCCATTCTTAGCATACCCATGTTTTCTTCGGCTGACATTATTCCAAACTGTTCTTGCGGTAAATCAGGTTCTACTGTACTTTGAGAAGCGGTATCATTATTACGTTCTATACCTGTCTTTTCCATCGAACTTTCTTGATTGTAAAGAAAAGACGGTGAAACGAGCGCAATTAATATTATAGCAGCAATTGATGCTATCACCGGAAGAATCCATGGCTTTCTTTTAGTTAAGGTTTTTTTAGATTTAACTTCGTCTGCCAATTCTTCTTCTTGTAAGCGTGAGGATATACGTGCAAATAATTCATCAGGATCTTGGCGATCAGTGATCCTAGGCATATTTTTGAGTAGTTCTTCGAGCTGTTTTTCATCAAATGTAGATTTACCCATGGAAAATACCCTCCTTTGCATATATTTCCTCCATCAGCGATTTCAATACTTTTAGACCGCGATGCTGTGTCGTCTTTACCTTACTTTCCGTCCATCCTAAAACTTCTGCCGTTTCAGCTATCGAGAAGGATTGTATATAACGAAGGATTAGGACTAATTTTTGGTCAACGCTACATTTTTCTATACACTTATACATGATATGAATTTGCTCATTTTGAATAGCGACATCTTCTGGTAATGGTGAGTGATCCTTTAGAATGTGCTGAACTGTGTCTTCATCAATTGCATGTCCATGTGCCGTTCGTTTTTGTTTTCGAAACCAATCTATAGCAACATGTCTTGCGATTGAAAATAACCATGTTTTTTCACTACTTCTTCCCTCGAACCGATCGTATGATTGAAGAACCTTTATATATACTTCTTGAACGAGATCCTCTGCTTGTTCTCTACTTTTTACCATATAAAAAAGAAACTGAAAAAGGTCATGATGATACTGATCATAAAACCTTCGAAAAAGATCTTGCATAACGGTTTTACCCCTCCCGTTCTATTTTTAGTCGTTTTTAAATAAAAAAAAGTTACAAAACCAAAATTGCATATAATTCCCAGCATAAAAGATTTTACTATACAATACGTAATAACAAAAGTGAAAACTAAAAAACTATTATAAACTAAAGTACAATAGAAAAAGCTCATCCTGTAGATGAGCTAAATAAATAAGTTGTTTCCAAAAAAATTCTCGCTACTTTTCATAGTTTTAAGATCTAGGAATGAAGAATGTAAAACTTGTACCTTCACTATACTTGCTATGAACAGCAATATGTCCATGATGGGCTTCAATAATATTTTTTACTATCGCTAAGCCTAGGCCAGTACCAGCCCGCCCTCTAGTTCTAGCTTTATCTGCCTTATAAAAACGTTCAAATACAAAAGGTAAATCCTCTTCAGGAATACCAGAACCAGTATCTTGGACAGTTATTTGCACACCATCATTTAATGATTCTACAATTATAGAGACGGATCCATTCTTATTAGAATGACGAATTGCATTATCAATTAAATTCGTCAAAACCTGTTCAATCCGGTCTACATCCATAGAAACCATATCCTCTTTATTGGAGATCTCAAGTATAAGATCAACACCTTCATCTTTAGCCACACCTTGAAACTTGCGAATAATTCTTTCAAAATATTCAAGGACTGAAACATTTTCTATTTGAAGCTCAATATGCCCTGATTCCATTCTTGCTAAATCAAGAAGTTCGTTTACTAAACGTCCCATTCTTAAGGACTCATCTAATATGATCTGTGCTATTTCTCGTTTCTCTTCTTCACTGCTTGCGATATCATCCACAATCGCCTCACTATATCCTTGCAACATAGAAATCGGTGTTCGCAGTTCATGAGAGACATTGGCGATAAAATCTTCACGTAGTTTATCAAGTCTTCTTTCCTCTGTCATATCACGAAGCACGGCTACTGCCCCTCTTACAGCTTGTTGATCATATAATGGGGTCATTAAAATCACCCAACTGCGCCCTTGGGCGCTAATTTCAACAACCTGTTCTCTTTCGGTTAAGATAACTTTTTCTAAAATCCCCTTCATTTCATGTGGCAAGGTTTGACTTTCTACTATTTTCATATTTAGTTCATAATAGAACGCTTCAAGCATCCGTTTAGCGGGAGGATTTGAAATAAGAATATCACCATTCCTATTCATTGTGAGCACACCATCAGCCATACTGCTTAAAATACTTGATAACTGTTCTTTTTCCTGATTTAGTGCAAGTATATGATATTCCAATTGTCTTCCCATTCG